>SPQJ01000047.1 GCA_004570425.1 Bacillus sp. AZ43 | reverse complement strand
GCGGGCGCGGGGGCCGGCGCAGCGACCGCGGGGCGCGGCGCCTCGCGGACCGGAGCCGCCTCGCGGACCGGAGCCTCGGGGCGACCGGCGTGCTCGCCGGCGATGGACATCCGCCGCTCGAGGCGCTCCAGCCGCTGCAGGGTCGCGGCGGCGGAGCCGTCGGTGGCCGGCAGCAGCATCCGGGCGCAGACGAGCTCGAGCAGCAGCCGCGGCGCCGTCGTCCCGCGCATCTCGGTCAGGCCCTCGTGGACGGTGTCGGCCATCCGGGAGAGCGTCGCCGAGCCCAGGGCGGCGGCCTGCTGGTTCATCAGGTCGAGCCGGTCGGGTGGGCAGTCGAGCAGGCCGTTGCCGCCGGCGTCGGGGACGGCGTCGAGCACGATCAGGTCGCGCAGCCGGTCGAGCAGGTCGGTGGCGAAGCGGCGCGGGTCGTGCCCGGCCTCGACGACGCGGTCGACGGCGCGGAACACCGCCGGGGCGTCGTGGGCGGCCAGGGCGTCGATGGTCTCGTCGAGCAGCGCGTCGTCGGTGACGCCGAGCAGCCCGACGGCGCTCTTGTAGGTGACGCCCTCGGGACCGGCACCGGCCAGCAGCTGGTCGAGGATCGACAGCGAGTCACGAACCGAGCCGCCCCCGGCCCGGACGACGAGCGGGAAGACGGTCGGCTCGACGGTGACGCCCTCGGCCGCGCAGGTCTTCTCCAGCAGGCCGCGCAGCGTCGTCGGCGGGACGAGCCGGAACGGGTAGTGGTGCGTGCGCGAGCGGATGGTCGGGAGGACCTTCTCCGGCTCGGTCGTGGCGAAGACGAAGACGAGGAAGTCCGGCGGCTCCTCGACCACCTTCAGCAGGGCGTTGAAGCCCTGCGTGGTGACCATGTGCGCCTCGTCGACGATGTAGACCTTGTAGCGGCTGTTCACCGGCGCGAAGAACGCGCGCTCGCGCAGGTCGCGGGCGTCGTCGACACCACCGTGGCTGGCCGCGTCGATCTCCATGACGTCCAGCGAGCCGGGGCCGTCGGGCGCCAGGGCGATGCAGGACTCGCAGACCCCGCACGGGGTGGAGGTCGGCCCCTGCTCGCAGTTGAGCGAGCGGGCCAGGATCCGCGCCGACGACGTCTTGCCGCAGCCGCGGGGGCCGCTGAACAGGTAGGCGTGGTTGATCCGGCCGCCGTCCACGGCGTTCATCAGCGGGGTGGTGACGTGCTCCTGCCCGACCACCTCGGCGAAGGTCGCCGGGCGGTACTTGCGGTAGAGAGCCAGAGCCACGGGGCGAGGTTACGTGGCGGGGCTGACGGTGCGGGCGCGTCGTCCACCCGGGCCGCGCCGGAGCATGAAAGGACCCCCCGCGCACCCGCCAGAGCCCGCTTATCCTTGCTGCCTTCCGGCCCTGGGGAGGTTCACAGGATGACGCCACACGAGGGGTCTGGAAGCCACTGTAGTGGAATGCGCGGGCGCCCCGGCGCGGGCTCCCGCTAGCCTCCCGTCCCATGACGCACCCGTACGCTCTCGTCCTCCCCCCGCCGCGCTCCTGACCCGGAGCACCGCGGGCTGACTCCCCGCCCGGCAGGCCCTCCCGGCCTGCCGCGCCGACGCGGGCTCCGGATCCGACTCCTCCACCCGGAACCGATCCAGGAGCGTCATGTCCTCCCCCCTCCTCACCGCGGCGTCCCCCCGCGGTTTCCTGCTCGTCGTCCTGGCCGCGCTGTGCTGGGGCACCTCCGGCGCGAGCGGCAAGATCGTCGCCGACCGCACCGACCTCGGTCCGCTCGACATCGCCTGGCACCGCATGGCGATCGGCGCGGTCGTCCTCGTCCTCGGCTTCCTCGTCAGCCGGTCGCGCCGGCCCGCGGAGCCGATCGCGCTCGCCCGCGGCACCGTCCTCCGGCTCGTGCTGGTCGGCGCCGGCCTGGCCGCCTACCAGCTGGCCTACTTCGCCGCCGTCGCGACCGCCGGCGTGAGCATCGCGACGCTGGTCGCCCTCGGTCTCGCCCCGCTGCTCATCGCGGTCGGCGGCACGCTGCTCGGCCACGGCCGGCCCGACCGCGCCACGCTGGTCGCCCTCGTCGTCGCGCTGGTCGGGCTGGTGCTGCTGGTC
Source organism: Bacillus sp. AZ43 (assembly GCA_004570425.1). Classification (GTDB taxonomy): domain Bacteria; phylum Actinomycetota; class Actinomycetes; order Mycobacteriales; family Geodermatophilaceae; genus Blastococcus_B. Next base: position 24,284 of record SPQJ01000047.1, on the reverse strand, counting down.
GGCGTCTCGGCCGGCGCCGACACCGGGACCACCGTCGTCCTGGGCGCCCTCATGGCGGTGGGCTCGGCGCTCGGCTACGCCGTCGTCACCCTGGCCGGCGGCGGCGTGCCCGCGGGCATCCCGGTGACGCTGGTCGGTTTCGCCGGCGGGGCGCTGCTGCTCACGCCGGTCGCCCTGGTGGCGGGGCTGCGGTTCACCGTCGACCCGGTGGCGCTGGGTGTGCTGCTCTACCTGGGCGTCGTGCCCAGCGCGCTGGCCTACGCCATGTTCTTCGCGGGCCTGCGCAGCGTGCCGGGCGCGGTCGCCTCGATCGTCACGCTGCTGGAGCCGCTGACGGCGACGGCGCTGGCGACGGCGTTCCTGGACGAGCAGCTCTCCCCCGGCGCGCTGGCCGGAGGGGTGCTCGTGCTCGCCGCCGTCGCCGGGCTCTACCTGCGGCGAGCGGTCAGCGCGCCGACACCCGCGACAGCCACGACGTGAGCGTGGTCGCGAGGGCTGCCGGCCGGTCGAGCTGGACGAGGTGGCCCGCGCCGTCGATCACCGCGAGCTCCGCACCCGGGATGGCCTCCTGCAGCCGCCGGGCGCGGTCGAGCGGGAGCCAGGTGTCCTCGCTCCCCCAGACCACGAGGACGGGGAGGTCGAGCTCGCCGTAGCGGGGCTCGATCTCGTCCGTGTACGCCTCGTCGGCCTGGGCGATCTGCCGGTAGAAGGCGGCCTGCCCGTCCGCGCCGAGCCACGGCGCGACGAGGGAGTCCAGCGCCCTTCCGTCCAGGCCGGCGTGGCTGGCCCCGGAGACGTAGGCGCGCAGGGCTCCCTCGTGCACCGGGCCTGGCAGGGCGGAGAACACGTCGGCGTGGTCGCGGACGAGCCGGAAGAAGTCCGACCCCCACGGGGCCAGGGCGACGACGTCGACGAGCGCCAGCGACGCGTAGCGGCGGCCGTGCAGCAGGGCGGCGCGGAGCGAGACGGCGCCGCCGAAGTCGTGCGCGACGACGTGCGGTGCGTCGAGCCCCCAGTGGTCCAGGAGGTCGGCGAACAGCTCGCCCTGCACGTCCAGTGAGACGCGGTGGTCGGGATCCTTCGACGACGAGCCGTAGCCCGGCATGTCCCAGAGATGCACGGTGAACCAGCGGGCCAGCGCCTCCGCGTGGGGCCGCCAGAGCTCGGCCGACCACGGCGTGCCGTGGCAGAAGACGACGTCGCGGCCGGCGCCCATGCGCTCCCAGCGGACCGAGCGACCGCGCCAGCGGAACTCCTGCGACAGCATCGGCACGATGCTGCCAGAGACCCTTCGTCTGCGGAGGATGGGAGATTCGAACTCCCGAGGGGTTGCCCCCAACCCGCTTTCCAAGCGAGCGCCATAGGCCACTAGGCGAATCCTCCAGTGCACCGGCGATGCTACCGGGCGCCGTCCGGAGTTCCACGGCGCGGTCCGGTCCCGGCGCGACGGACGGCGGTGTGTGCGGCATCCTGCACCGCAGGTGGTTGACCGCCGGGCCACCGGGGAAGGGCCAGACGCGAGCAGAGAGGGGGCGCAGACGATGAGCGAGTCCAGCGAGGTGCGGCCGGAAGTGGTCGAGGCCATCGTCGGTGTCCTCAAGGGCGGCGACCCGGCGTCGCTCCCCCCGGGAGCGACCGCCGCGGAGAAGGCGGCGGCGAAGGACACCTACCTCTCGGAGTTCCTGGCCGAGCGCGGCAAGCGCGACCGCCAGTCGCACGCCTGGGAGCTGCTGCTGACCCGCAGCTACGACGAGCCGCCCACGTGGCAGCAGATCTTCGACGACCTGTCCCCCGAGGTGCACGCCGAGCTGGGCGAGCTCTACGACGCCCTCCCGGCCGGCGCCCAGGAGGAGTACGCACGCCGGTTCGGCGTCCCGTCGACGGTGTGACCGCCGACCTCACCGACTCCCTCCCGACCGACCGATGACCCGTCCCGTGACCACGCCCGGCCGCCTCGTGGCGGGCCGCTACCGCCTGCAGTCGCAGCTCGGCGGCGGCGGCATGGGCACGGTGTGGCTGGCCCGCGACGAGCTGCTCGGCCGGCAGGTGGCCATCAAGCAGGTGCTGACGCCGGCCGGGATCAGCGATGCCGACGCCGACCAGCAGCGCCAGCGCGCCCTCCGCGAAGGGCGGATCGCCGCGCGGCTGAGCCATCCGCACGCCATCTCCGTCTACGACGTCGCCCTGGAGAACGGCCAGCCCTGGCTGGTGATGGAGTACCTGCCCTCGCGCAGCCTCGCCGCCGTCCTGACCGAGGACGGCGTGCTGCGGGTCGACCAGGTGGCGCAGATCGGCGCGCAGGTGGCCGACGCCCTGGCCGCCACCCACGCGGCGGGCATCGTGCACCGCGACGTGAAGCCGGCCAACGTCCTCATCGGCGAGGGCGGCCGCGTCGAGGGCCTGGTGAAGATCACCGACTTCGGGATCTCGCACGCCAGCGGCGACGTCACGCTGACGCAGACCGGGCAGATCACCGGCACCCCCGCATTCCTCGCGCCCGAGGTCGCGCAGGGGCGGCAGATGACCGAGGCCAGCGACGTCTACTCGCTGGGCGCGACCCTCTACACCTGCATCGAGGGCCAGCCTCCGTTCGGCATGGAGGACAACGCCCTCGCCATGCTGCACCGCGTGGCGGGCGGGACCATCGTGCCGCCCCGCCGCGCCGGATCCCTGACCGAGCCGCTGCTGCGGATGCTCGCCGCCGACCCGGCCGACCGGCCGACGATGCCGGAGGTCCGCGACGAGCTCGCCAAGCTCGCGGCCGGACGGGACGGCGACACGACCACGGTGCTGCTCGCCCGGACCGACGTGGGGTCCTCCGATCCGCGGCGCGCCCGGACGGCGGCGTTCCCGGCCGGTGAGCCGACGCCGGCCCCCGTGCCCGCTCCCCCGCCGACGCTCACCTCCCCCGCGCCGTCCCCGGTCGTCGTCGCCGATCGGCCGCCGGCCCCACCCCGGCCGGCGCCGTCGGTGGGGCCCCGCAAGCGGCGCCGTGGCCCGTGGGTGGCCGCGGCCCTGGTCGCGGTCGCGCTCGCCGGTCTGGTCGCCTTCCTGCTGACCGACCCGCTGGGCGACGACGAGCAGGGATCCACCGCCCAGGAGTCGCCGGCGGCCACCACCTCGGCCGCGCCGGAGACGTCCGACCCGCCGGCCGAGGACGACGCCGACGAGACCACCGCGGCGGGCGACGAGGAGGAGGCCCCTGCCGACGGCGAGCCGGCGCGCGATCCCTCCGCGGCGGTGAGCAACTTCTTCGCCCTGATCCCCGACGACCTCGCGGCCGCGCACCAGCTCACCAGTCCGGGATTCCAGGCCGAGTTCCCGTTCGAACGGTTCTCGGGCTTCTGGGACGACTTCGAGTCGGTGCAGGTCAGCAACATCCAGACCCAGGACGAGACGTCGGCGCTCGTCGACATCACCTACGTGCGTCCCGGCGGCTCCAGCGAGACCGAGCGCCACCTCATCACCTTCGTCGCGGACGACGACGGGCGGCTGCTGCTGGACCGGGACGTGATCGCCTAGCCGTCAGCGCGGCCGGCGGGCGGCGAGCAGGACCTGGGGGTTGCCCGACGCGTCGACCGGCAGCCGCAGCTCGGCGACCGGCTCCAGGCCGGCGCCGGCCAGCAGGGCGGTGAGCCGCTCGGGCTGCCAGAGGTGCGTCGTCCACGTCACCGGCACCCCGCCGTAGGCCTCCGTGCGCACGAGGTCCCCGTCGCCCACGTGCGTGCCCAGGAGCACCTGCCCGCCCGGGACCAGCGCGCGGGCGAACCCGCCGAGCACACCGGGCAGCACGTCGCGGGGCAGGTTGAACAGCGACCACCACCCCAGGACGCCGCCGAGCGAGTCGTCGTCGAGGCGGAGGTCGGTCGCCGAGGCCACCGCGAACCGCAGGCCGGGATGGAGGCGGCGGGCGTGCGCGACCATCCGAGGGGACAGGTCCACGCCGCGCGCGTCGAGGCCGAGGTCCGCGAGGTGCGCGGTCACGATGCCGGGCCCGCAACCGACGTCGAGCACCGGACCGAGCTCGCGCACGTCGTCGGCGAAGGCCGCGAGGGCCGCGCGCAGCCACGGCACCGCGGCGAGGCTGCCGACGTCCATCGCGACGTAGTTGTCGGCCACCCGGTCGTACGAGGTCCGGACGGCGTCGAGATCAGCGGGCTCCGCGGCATCGCGCACGAGCGCACGGTAGAGGTGGCCACCCACGGAAACGCGCGACGGCGGCGCCCTCGAGGGGCGCCGCCGTCGGCATCGTGCTGGCGGTGGCGGTGGGATTTGAACCCACGGAGGGGGTTGCCCTCACACGCTTTCGAGGCGTGCTCCTTCGGCCGCTCGGACACGCCACCGCCGAAGAGACTACAGGCCCCTCTTCGCGCGGAAGAACGCACGTAGCAGCGTGGCGGACTCCTCGGCCCGAACACCCGCCGTGACCTCGGGCCGGTGGTTGAGCCGCCGGTCCCGGACGACGTCCCAGAGCGACCCGGCGGCCCCGGCCTTCGGGTCGTCGGCGCCGTAGACGACGCGGTCGACCCGCGACAGCACGGTGGCGCCGGCGCACATCGTGCAGGGCTCGAGGGTGACCACCAGCGTGCAGCCGGTCAGCCGCCAGCCGTCGCCGTGCACCGCCGCGGCGGCCCGCAGCGCCAGCACCTCGGCGTGGGCCGTCGGGTCGCCCCGCTTCTCCCGCTCGTTGGCCGCCTCGGCGAGCACGGCGCCGTCCGGCCCGAGGACGACGGCGCCGATCGGCGTGTCACCCCACCTCTGCGCGGCGGCCGCGAGCTCGAGCGCCCGACCCATCGCCGCGTCGACGTCGGCCGTCACGAGAAAGCCTTGCGGGAACTCGTGCTCTGAGTGCGTGGTGCACTCAGAGCACGAGCGTCCGCGGTACCACTCGTGCGCGTCACGACGCCGGCCCGTCCAGCGGGAAGCCGACCAGCTCGGTCAGCTCGGCCAGCGCGACGGCGGGGTCGACGACCTTGATCGTCGAGAAGCCCAGGGCCCGCGCCGGCTTGAGGTTGATGCCGAGGTCGTCGAGGTAGGCGCAGTCGGTGGCCTCGATCCGCCGGCCGACCGCCTCGGACAGCCGGTCCAGCGCGCGGCGGTAGATCTCCGGCTCCGGCTTGCGGACGCCTTCGACCGACGACTCCACGATGGCGTCGAAGAGCCCGAGCAGCTCGCCCAGCCGGCCGGTGCGCTCCATCGGCGCGACGTTGTTCGACAGCAGCGCCAGGGGCAGACCCGCCTCCCGGAGCCGGTGCAGCGCCGCGATCATCGACGGCCGCAGCTCCCCCTGCAGCGCCGCCAGGACCCGCGCCGCCTCGATCCGGTGCCCGAGCGCCGCCGCCTCGGCCTCGAACGCCGCGGAGAACCCGGCGACGTCGAGCTCGTTGCGCTCGAACCGCGCCCACGCGTTGGTGTCCGGGTCGGTCGAGTTGAGCTGCCGGATCAGGCCCTCGGGCAGTCCGGCCTCCCGCTCGTAGGCGGCGAAGGCGGTCATGGGGCTCTCGGTGATGACCCCGCCCAGGTCGAAGACGACGGCCGAGACGTTCACGGGGCCACCGCCGCGGCCAGCTCGTCGGCGAAGCCGAGACGGGCGGCGATGCGCTCCACCATCTCGTCGGCCCACAGGTCGTCGGCGGTCACGATCGCGCGCAGCTCCTCGTGCGTCAGCCCGTCGTCGGCGAAGACGTCCAGGTCACCTCCGGGCCACCCGGTCTCGTCGTCGTCGAACGCGCCGTCGGTGTCCACCCCGATGCCGTACCGCTCCACCACCTCGGCGGCCAGCACCCACTCCAGCATCGTGGCGTCCGAGATCAGCGCCCGCACCATGCCGCCGGGACCGTGCCGCAGGACGACGAAGTACAGCCGCGAGTCGACGACGACCACGAACGGCGGCGGCCAGCCGTCGGCGCCGGGCTCGCCCAGCGCCCGCTCCAGCACCGGCAGCTCGTCGCCGGCGTCCTCGGCCAGCAGCTCCACCCGCCACCGGCCGCCGGGCCGGCTCACGCGGACGGCGTAGCTCGGGCGCACGTCGCTCATCGCTTGCGCAGCACGGTCAGGCCGTCCGAGAGCGGCAGCAGCACCGTCTCCCAGCGCGGGTCGGCGGCGAGCGCCGCGTTCAGCGCGGCGAGCGCCGCGTCGTCGTCGTCCCTCGGGTCGAGCACGCGCCCGCCGCGCAGCGTGTTGTCCAGCAGGACCAGCCCGTTCGGCGTCATCCGGGGGTGCAGCTCCTCGACGTAGGCGGCGTACCCGGTCTTGTCGGCGTCGACGAAGGCCAGGTCGAAGGTCCCGGTGGCGGGCAGTTCCCGCAGCGTCGGCAGCGCCTCGCCGAGGCGGACCTCGATCCGGTCGGCCACCCCGGCCCGCTCCCAGTGGCGGCGCGCGATCCCGGTCCACTCGGCGCTGCGGTCCAGGCAGATCAGCGAGCCGTCCTCGGGCAGGCCGCGGGCGATGCACAGCGCGGAGTAGCCGGTGAAGGTGCCGATCTCGATCGCCCGCCGCGCGCCGACCGCGCGGGTGAGCAGCTGCATGAACGTGCCCTGCTCCGGCGCGATCTGGTACGTCGGCGACGCCTCGCCCCGCTCGGCCAGCTCGGCGGTCTCCCGCAGCAGGTCGGCGACGACGTCGTCCGCGGGCTCCGAGCCGGCGCGCACGTAGTCGCCCAGCTCCGGCGTGAGGAGGAACGAGCGCGGGGTCATAGCCTCTGATCATGGCGGAAAGGTTCCCGGTGCCCACCATGCCCGCTCCCCCCGTGGCGGTCGTGGGCCTCGGCCAGCTGGGCGGTTCGCTCGCCGCCGCGCTGGCCGCCGGAGGCCGGACGGTGAGCGGCTGGGACGTCGACCCGGCCGCCCGCGACGCCGCCGCGGCCCGCGGTGTGACCATCACCCGGGAGCTCTCCGGCGTCGTCGTCCTCGCCGTGCCGCTACCGGCCATGGCCACCGCGCTCGACGACCTCGACCTCGACCCGGACGCGACGATCACCGACCTCGGCTCGGTCAAGCGACCCGTCCTCGAAGCCCTGGGGCAGAGGTTCGGCGGCCGCTTCGTCGGGGGGCACCCGATGTGCGGCACCGAGCGCTCCGGTCACGCCGCCACCGACCCGACGCTCTTCTCCGGCGCGCGCTGGGCGCTCTGCGTCGAGCCGGGCACGGAGCTGCCGCGCTGGCTGCGGGTCGCCGAGGTGGCGCTCGCGGTGGGCGCCGAGGTGGTGCCGGTCACCGCCGCCGAGCACGACGACGCCGTCGCCGCGATCAGCCACGTGCCGCACCTGCTCGCCGCCGCCCTGGCCGCCGCCGCCGGGCAGGCCGGCCCGCTGGCGCTCGCCCTGGCCGCCGGCAGCTTCCGCAGCGGCACCCGGGTCATCGCAAGCGACCCGGCGTTCGTCACCGCGATGGTCGAGGGCAACGCCGGCCCGACCGCGGCGGCCCTGACCCGGGTCCAGGAGCAGCTCGCCCGGCCGTGGCCCGAGCTGGTGGCCGGCGGGCACGCCGTCGCCACCCGGCAGCCGGGACGGCGGACCGTGCGCGTCCCCCTGGAGCGGGCCGCGCTCCTGTCGCTCGGCCGGGCCGGCGGCGCGGTGACGCGGCGGCTGGCCGCGTTCGTCGAGGGGTGGGTCCCCGAACAGGGGTGACCGGCCCCCTGTTTCGCGCGCCCGCCGAGGGGCAGGGTGACGGGCATGGACGAGACCGACATCCTGAGCCGCATCCACTCGCTGGTCGACGAGGAGCACAAGCTCCGGGAGGGCGCCGAGCACACCGAGGACCAGCGCGCCCGGATGGCGAAGATCGAGGCGGACCTGGACCAGTGCTGGGACCTGCTCCGCCAGCGACGCGCGAAGCGGCAGTACGACGAGAACCCCGACGAGGCGCAGGTCCGCCCCGAGTCGACCGTCGAGAACTACCTCCAGTAACCCGCGGGGTCGCGGCGCTAGGCGGAGGTGCGGGCCGGGCGGCGGTGCTGGGTGCCCAGCAGGGCGAGCTGCCACATGAGCCGGTTGCGCGGGTCGGTGACCTTGCGGCCGGTCACCGCCTCGATCCGGCGCAGCCGGTGCATGACGGTGTTGCGGTGGCAGTACAGCTCGTCGGCCGCGCGGGTGGGCGAGCCGTCGGAGGCGAGGAACGCCTGGAGCGTGTCCAGCAGCACCTCGCGCTCGTCGCCGGGAAGCTCGAGCAGCCCGCCCAGCGACTGGCCGACCAGCCGCGAGCTGATCTCCGGTGAGTTGCTGAGCAGCGCCTCGGGCAGCCGCTCGTCGATGGTGACCACCCGCGCGCTGTCGGTCGGCAGGGTGCGCGCCGCCGTCTCGGCCAGCCGGTAGGCCGACCCCGCCGCCGCGGCGCCCTCCACCACCGGGGAGACCCCGACCGGGCCGGAGGTCATCGCCTGCAGCCAGGCCGTGACGTCGCAGCCGTCCAGGTGCCCGAGCGCGACCACCCCGACCTGGGCCCCGTTGCGGGTGCCCCACACCGACCGCACACCGCGCTTGAGCAGCCGCGACGTGGGCGCGTCCAGCGACGGCGAACCGTCCGGCTCGGGAAGGGCCACGACCGCGACCAGCCGCCCGTCCAGCGGGAGGGCGAGCAGCTCCGAGGCCGTCCGCACGAACGCGGGGTCGCCCCCGCGGCCCTCCAGCAGCCCGTCGAGGATCTGCTGCCGGGCGGAGTCGTCGACGCCGGCCAGCCTGCGCTGCTCCTCCCGGTAGCCCTCGGCCACCGCGGCGCACTCGGCGTCGTTGGTGCGCCAGACCGAGCCCGCGACCTCGAGGAGGAGGGTGTCGTGCGCGCCGCTGCTGCGCCGCGAGACGTCCAGCAGCGCCTCCCAGATCACCTGCCCGCCCAGCCGGTAGGCGCGCAGCGCGGCCTCCAGCGGGATGCCCTGGGCCGCGCGCCGCCGTCCCACCTCCCGGGCGTGCCGTTGGGAGCTCCCCGGGCCGCCCGTGGCGATCCCGATCAGGGCGCGCATCCCACGGTCGAGGTTGGCGCGGGTGCTCGCGCGCATCCCGGACGCCGGGTCGGCGAGCAGTTCGCGGTAGACGGGCTCGGTGCGCTGGAGGACGTCGACCATCCGGTCGGTCATCGCGTCGAGCTGGTCGAGCAGGAGCGGAGCGAGCTCGGTCAGCCGCGCGGCGACCTCGGGCCGGAACGGTTGCACTCGATCACCTCCTCGTGACGCGCCGCACACAGCACAATACGCCTCACCCATGACTGTGCGGTCAGCCCATTGTGACCGCCGACACGAGGCGGCAGGCTCAGCGGGACGTACTCGTGACCCAATCGTCGCCGACCGCTCCGCGGCCGGCCGACGACCCTCCCCGACGAAGAGGAGCCGTGGGCCCCTTGGCGCAGCCGCCTCCGCACTCCGGCAGCCAGCCTTCACAGGACAGAACGCCCACCGCACGGCTCGAGATGAGCGGGATCAGCGTCGCTTTCGGCGGCGTGGCCGCGCTCAGCGACGTCTCGCTCACGGTCGAGCCGGGCCAGGTGCACGGGCTGATCGGCCCGAACGGCGCGGGCAAGACCACGCTGTTCAACGTCGCGTGCGGCCTCGTCCGCCCCTCGGCCGGCACGATCACCTGGCGCGGCGAGCAGTTGCGCCGGCTGCGCCCGAGCCAGCTGAGCACGCTGGGCATCTCCCGCACGCTGCAGGGCGTGGGCCTGTTCCCCATGATGACCGTGCTCGAGAACGTCATGGTCGGGGCGCACCGGCACGCGAAGGCCGGGTTCTTCTCCGCCCTCCTCGCGCTGCCGACCTCCGACGCCGACGAGAAGCGGCTGCGCGAGCGGGCCATGCGGGCGCTGGTCGAGCTCGGCGCCGAGAGCTACGCCGCCCGCTACCCGGGCAGCCTCCCCTACCCGGTGCAGAAGCGCGTCGCGCTCGCCCGCGCCCTGGTCGCCGACCCCGACCTGCTGCTGCTCGACGAGCCGGCCAGCGGTCTGGGCGAGGACGAGATGCACGAGCTGGGCGACCTCATCCGCGCGCTGAGCGGGCGGATGAGCGTGCTGCTCGTCGAGCACCACATGGACCTGGTCATGCGGGTCTGCGACCGCATCACCGTGCTCGACTCCGGCAAGCAGATCGCCGCGGGCACGCCCGCGGAGGTGCAGGCCGACCCGGCGGTCACCGAGGCCTACCTCGGGGACGACGTCGACGTCGAGGCGGACGCCGCCGCCCTCGCCCGGACCGACGGAGGATCCGATGTCTGAGCCGCACGGCAGCACCGCCGTCTCCGCGGGCGCCGGCACCGCCACCGCCCCCGGGGGCGCGCTCCTCGAGGTCGAGGGCCTGACGTCGGCCTACGGCCCGGTCCGGGCTCTGGACGGCGTCACGCTGTCCGCCGAGGCCGGCAAGATCACCGCCGTCCTCGGCGCCAACGGGGCCGGGAAGACCACGCTGCTGCGCACCATCAGCGGGCTGGTCCGCCCGCAGGCAGGCACCGTCCGGCTCGGCGGCGAGGACATCACCCGCGCCCCGGTCGAGGCCATGGTCGGCAAGGGCATGGCGCACGTCCCCGAGGGGCGCGGCGTCATCGCCGAGCTCACCGTCGACGAGAACCTGCGCGTCGGCTCGCTGTTCCGCGGCAAGGTGGGCAAGGACGAGTTCGACCGCGTCTACGACATCTTCCCGCGCATCGCCGAGCGCAGGGACAACCACGCGCACACGCTCTCCGGCGGCGAGCGGCAGATGCTCGTCATCGGCCGCGCGCTGCTCGCCCAGCCGCGCATCCTGCTGCTCGACGAGCCGTCGCTGGGCCTGGCCCCGCGGATCGTCGCGCAGATCTTCGGCCTGCTGCGGCAGCTGGTCGACCGCGAGGGTCTGTCGGTGCTGCTCGTCGAGCAGAACGCCCGCAGCGCCCTGTCCGTGGCCGACGTCGGCGTCGTCCTCAACCTCGGGAAGGTCGTCGTCACCGACCAGGCCCGCACGTTGATGGCCGACGAAGGCCTCCGGCACGCCTACCTCGGTTTCTGACCCGCCCCCTCCGCTCCAGGAAGGCACCTCTTCGTGCAGCAGTTCGTGAACATCACCCTCTCGGGGCTGGTCGAGGGCATGATCTACGCCGCCTTCGCCCTGGCCCTGGTGCTGATCTGGCGGTCCACCCGGATCGTGAACTTCGCGCAGGGCTCGATGGCCGCCGCCACCGCGTTCATCGCCCTCGCGCTCATCGACGCCGGCCAGTCCTACTGGGTGGCCCTGATCGTCGCCCTGGTCAGCGGTTTCCTCCTCGGCGCCGTCGTCGAGCGGGTCATCGTCCGGCCGGTCGAGGGCGGCCCCGAGCTCAACGCGGTGATCGTCACCCTGGGTCTGTTCATCGCCATCCAGGCGATGATCGCGATCATCTTCGGCTCGGAGTTCCAGTCGTTCCCGACGCCCTTCGGCGTCCGCGGCTTCGAGATCGGCGACACCACGATCGCCCTCACCCCGACCAGCCTCTACATCTTCGGCGCCGTCCTGGTGACGATGGGCCTGCTGGTCGCGCTCTTCCGGTTCACCCGCGTGGGCCTGGCGATGCGCGCCGCCGCCTTCGGCCAGGAGGTCGCCCGGCTGCTCGGCGTCCGGGTCGGCCGCATGCTCACGCTCGGCTGGGCGCTGGCGGCCGTCGTCGGCTCGCTCGCCGGCCTGCTGATCGCCGGTGGCGAGTTCGTCTACCCCGCCTACATGGACAGCCTGATCGTCTACGGCTTCGTCGCCGCGGTGCTCGGCGGCCTGGACTCCCCGATCGGCGCCGTCGTCGGCGGCCTGCTCCTCGGCCTGGCGCTCAGCTACGTCAGCGGGTACGTCGAGCGCGGCAGCGCGCTGGTCAACGTCTCCGCCCTCGTGATCCTCATGGTCGTCCTCCTGGTGCGACCGGGCGGCCTGTTCTCCAGCAGCGTCGCCCGGAGGGCATGACGATGACCCAGCCGCAGACCCCCTCCTCCGCCGCCGGCGCGGCCACCGACGAGGCTCCCGTCGAGGCCACCGCCGCAGCGAACGCCCCCTCGGCCCAGGCCGCGGTCGGCGGGCGCACCTTCCTGCCGAAGTCGACGCTCCTGCGCCACCTGCTGATGGTGCTGCTCGCGATCGTCGCGGCGGTGGTGATCCTCGAGATCACCGACCCGTTCACGAACTCGCAGCTGGCCCAGCTGAGCTACTACGCGATCGCGGCGGGCGGCCTCACCGTCCTCACCGGGCTCAACGGGCAGATCTCGCTCGGCCACGGCGCCCTGATGGCGGTCGGCGCCTACACGACGGCGCTGTTCCTCCAGGCCGACGAGCCGCCGCCGCTCGCGCTCATCCTGCTGGTCTCGGTGGTGACGGCGACCGCCGTCGGCGCCCTGGTCGGGGTGGCCGCCGCCCGTCTGCACGGCCCCTACCTCGCCGGCGCCACGCTGGCGCTGGCCGTGGGTCTGCCCGGACTGGCCATCTACTTCCACGACACGTTCGGCGGCGAGCAGGGCATGCGGGTGCGCGCCCCGCAGCCCCCGGACGTCTTCGGCGACTTCCTCGGCTGGGTCTCGGGCAACTCCCCCACCGGCACCAAGTGGCTGGCCTACGTCGGCGCGATGTGCCTGATCATCACCTACTTCCTGCTGGCCAACCTGGTCCGCAGCCGGATCGGCCGCACCTGGCGGGCCATCCGCGACCAGGACGTCGCGGCCGAGCTGGCCGGGATCAACCTGGGCGCCTGGCGGGTGCTCGCCTTCACCGTCAGCGCGGCGGCGGCGGGGCTGGCCGGCGGGGTGCTGGCCCTGGTGGTCCGCCTGGCCGCGCCGAGCGGCTTCACCCTGGTGCTCTCGCTGTCGCTGCTGACGGCGATCGTGCTGGGCGGGCTGGGCAGCCTGCTGGGCGCCCTGCTCGGGTCGGCGCTGCTGGTCTTCCTGCCGCCGTTCGTCACCGACCTGGGCAACGACTTCGGGCTGAACAGCACCGAGTCCGCCCAGCTGGCGCCGTTCGTCTACGGCGTCGTCCTGATCGTGGCGATGATCTTCGCCCCGGCCGGCTTCGTCGGCACCATCCGCCTCCGCTGGCTCACCTACCGGGCGAAGCAGCGCGCAGCGGCGGCCGCCCGCGCCTCGAGCGGGGGGTGAGGACGACCCGATCGATCCGGCGAGTCGCACCGCCCCTCACCCATCAGACTCCCGGGCACAGACGCCCGGGCCGCACCAGAGGAGAACTGTTGTCCAGATCCTCCCGACGTCTCGTGTCCTTCGTGGCCGCTGCTGCCGTCGTCTCCACCGTCGCCGCCTGCGGCGGCGGTAACAACGACGACGGTGGGGGCGGCGGTGGCGGAGGCGAGAACGAGGCTTCCGACATCGGCATCACCGAGGACACCATCAAGCTCGGTGCCCACTACCCCCTGACCGGTGTGGCCGCGCCCGGCTACAGCGAGATCCCGACCGGCGTCCAGGCGTACTTCGACTACGTCAACGAGAACGGCGGGGTCAACGGCCGGCAGATCGAGTACATCTACCGGGACGACGCCTACAACCCGACCAACACGACGCAGGTCGTCAACCAGCTGGTGCTGGAGGACGAGGTCTTCGCGATCGTCGGCGGCCTGGGCACCCCGACCCACAGCGCCGTCCTGGACTTCCTCAACAGCGAGGGCGTGCCGGACCTCTTCGTCTCCTCGGGCTCGCTGCTCTGGGGTGAAGACCCCGAGGCCAACCCGTACACCTTCGGCTGGCAGACCGACTACGAGAGCGAGGGGAAGATCATCGGCGAGTACATCGCCAACGAGTTCCCCGACGCCAAGGTCGGGCTCTTCCTCCAGGACGACGACTTCGGCGAGGACGGCGAGGCCGGCATCCGCCAGTACATCGACGACCAGATCGTCGCGGCGGTCCGCTACACGCCGGGCAACACCAACGTCGCCCCGCAGATCTCCGAGCTGCAGGCCGCCGGTGCCGACTTCGTCGTCGGGTTCAACGTGCCCAGCTACACCGCCCTGTCGCAGCTGACCGCGCTGCAGCTGGGCTACCAGCCGGAGAACTGGTTCTACTCCAACGTCGGGTCCGACCCGACGCTGGTCGGCCAGCTGCTGGCCCGCTTCTCCGAGGGTCGCGTGAGCGACGCCAGCCTGCTCGACGGCGCGTTCACCACCGACTACCTGCCGACCGTGGACGAGCCGGACAACCCGTGGGTCCAGCTCTTCCAGGAGATCTGGGACGCCTCCGGTCAGGAGGGCGAGCTCACCAACTACCGGATCTACGGCATGTCGATGGCCTACACGACGATCCAGGCGCTGCAGGCCGCCGGCCAGAACCCGACGCGCGACGGCCTGATCGAGGCCATCGAGACCGCCGGTGGCGACTGGGAGGGTCCGGTCCTCGCACCGTTCCGCTACTCCGAGGACAGCCACATGGGCACGAGCGGCATGTCCATCAGCCGCCTCGTGGGCACCTCGTCCGAGGAGGTCCAGGGGATCCGGGTCACCGACATCGGTGACGCCGAGATCGAGGAGTACGACGGCGAGCCGGCGTCTCCCCCGGAGAACGGCATCCCCGACGAGGAGTCCGTCGTCGACTAACGGAAACACCCCCTGCAGGGCACCAGGGCCGTCGGTCTCCTCCGGGAGGCCGGCGGCCCGCCGCATGCATGGCGACGCACGCGGGTAGGCCGCGCCGGAGAGCACACATCCGGTGAGGAGCAGCGCATGGAGCAGGTGGACGAACCGAACGTCGTGTCCGAGTCGCGGCCGATCCGGCGGGCCGTGGTCACCGGTGGGGCCGGGTTCCTCGGGTCCCACCTGTGCGAGCAGTTGCTCGGCCGCGGCGTGGAGGTCGTCTGCCTGGACAACTTCCTCACCGGCTCCCCGGAGAACGTCGCCCACCTGATGGAGGACCCCGGGTTCCGGCTGGTGCGCTGCGACGTCACCGACTTCGTCCACGTGCCCGGCCCGGTCGACCTGGTCCTGCACTTCGCCTCGCCGGCCAGCCCGCTGGACTACCTGAAGATGCCGATCGAGACGCTCAAGGTCGGCAGCCTGGGCACCCTGCACACGCTCGGCCTGGCCCACGAGAAGGGCGCCCGGTACGTGCTCGCCTCCACCTCCGAGGTCTACGGCGACCCGCTGGAGCACCCGCAGCGCGAGGAGTACTGGGGCAACGTCAACCCCGTCGGCCCCCGGGGCGTGTACGACGAGGCCAAGCGGTTCAGCGAGGCGATGACCACGGCGTACCGGACGTCGAAGGGCACCGACACCGGCATCGTGCGGATCTTCAACACCTACGGTCCGCGGATGCGCCCCGACGACGGGCGCGCCATCCCGGCGTTCATCGGCCAGGCCCTGGAGGGCCGGCGGATCACGGTGGCCGGCGACGGGTCGCAGACCCGGTCGATCTGCTACGTGGACGACACGGTGCGCGGCATCCTGGCGATGGCGTACTCCGCGCACGCCGGGCCGGTGAACATCGGCAACCCCGACGAGCTGTCCATGCTCGAGCTGGCCGAGCGCATCGTGGCGATGACCGGCTCGTCGTCGGAGATCGGCTTCGTCGACCTGCCCGTCGACGACCCGAAGGTCCGCCGTCCCGACACGACCCGCGCCGAGCAGCTGCTGGACTGGCGGCCCTCGGTCCCCTCCGCGGAGGGCCTGCAGCGGACCGTCGAGTGGTTCGCCGCGCAGCGGGCGGGGAGGCCTCTGCGCGTGGGGTGAGCGATACGCCACAGAGAGTTCCGCCGGGCGGCCGTTAGTCTGTGGTGCGCGGACTCGGGGGGAGCCGCAGGACCCCGAGTCGACCACAGAGAGCGAGCATGGGCCGCCACGCCGATCCCACCGCCCCCGCGCGCCGTCCCGCGCCCCTCGTCCTGATCGCCGCCGGCGTCGCCCTGCTCCTGGTCGTCGGGGGCCTGGTCTGGTGGGTGGCCGGCGGGAGCGATCCCTGCGACGACCCGCGGACCGTCGCGGTCACGGTGACGCCCGAGATGGGCGCGGTCGCCGAGGAGCTGCTGGCCGAGCCGCTGGAGCTGGACGACGACGTCTGCGCCCTCGCCGAGGTGAGCACCCAGCAGCCGCTGCAGACCGTGGGCGACCTGGCCGTGCTCGAGGCCGGAGCGCTGCCCGACGTGTGGGTGCCCGACTCGTCCCTGTGGGTGTCGCGGGCGGGCGGCTCGCTCATCGAGACCGCTGGCTCCATGGCGACCTCGCCGGTGGTGCTGGCCACCAGCCGCGACGCGGTCGTCTCGCTGGGCTGGGGCGAGGAGCCCCCGGGCTGGGGCGAGGCGCTGGCCGGCGAGCAGCCGCTCGCCGTCCCCGACCTCGCGACGAGCGCCGAGGGACTGGCCGCGCTCAGCGCCGTCCGGACCGCGCTCGGCGCCGACGAGGACGCCGACAACGCCGTCGTCCAGGCCGTCCTCGCCGCGCAGCGCGGGTCCACCCTCTCCCCCGCCGACGCCCTGACCGCCGGCCGCGAGGGCGGCGCCGACGCCCCGCTGGTTCCGATCAGCGAGCAGGAGGTGCTCGCGACCAACCGCGACGCCGAGGACTCCGCCCTGGTCGCGGTGTACCCGTCGGAGGGCAGCCCGTCGCTGGACTACCCCGTCGTCCGGGTCGGCGACGCCGACGCCGCCGTCGACGCGGTGATCGGCCGGCTGACCTCGGACACCGCCCGCACGACCGCGCTCGAGGCCGGTTTCCGGGACGCCGACGGCACCACCCCCGCCGGCAGCGAGGACGCCGGCATCCGCGCCGAGGCGCCGACGGCGATCCCGCTCGACCCCGCCGGGGTGCAGTCGCTGCTCACCCGGCTGTCGAGCCTCGCCACGCCCTCGCGGATCCTCGCGGTGTTCGACGTCTCGACGTCCATGGAGGCACCCGTCGGGGACGGCACCCGCGCCACGCTGGCCCGGGACGCCGCCAAGGCGACCCTCTCGCTGGTGCCCGGCAACTACGCCCTCGGGCTGTGGGTGTTCGCCTACCAGCTGGAGGACGGGCAGGACTGGACGGAGCTGGTGCCGACGCGGGAGCTCGACGCCGACGCCGACGGACGGCCCCAGCGCGAGGCCCTCTCCCTGCAGCTCGACAGCATCCCGGGCCGGCTCACCCCGGGCGGCACGGGGCTGTACGACACCACGCTGGCCGCGGTGCGGGCGGCGCGGGACGACTACGACCCCACCGCCGTCAACAGCATCCTGGTGCTGACCGACGGGACCAACGAGGACGACGCCGAGGGCATCGGCCTCGACGCGCTCCTGCAGACCCTGCGGGACGAGGCCAACCCGGAGCGGCCGATCAAGGTGATCGGCGTGGCGCTGGGTCCGGACGCCGACCTGGAGTCCCTGGAGCGCATCGCCGAGGCGACCAACGGCGCGGCCTACTCGGCCGTCGACCCGGCCGACCTGCAGACGGTCCTGTTCGACGCCCTCCGCCAGCGCGGGTAGGGCTTCCCGACGCTCGTGCTCTGCCCCGCCGGCCGGGGCAGAGCACGAGCGTCGCGGGAGTCAGGTGCCGGCGACGGCCCCGATCACCTCGTCGACCGTGATCCTGGCCAGGGCCGGATCGAGCTCGGTCCCCCACGGGTCGCCGGTGCCGTCGCCGTGCCAGAGGACGACGTGCTGCGGACGGGGCGGCGGTCCCCACAGCGCCGGGGACACCGGCCCGAAGAGCACGACCGACGGACGGCGGTAGGCGGTCGCCAGGTGCGCGACGCCGGTGTCGCCGCACACCACCAGGCGCGCGGCGGCCACGACGGCGGCCAGCTCCAGCGACGACGTCCGCCCGGCCAGCACGGCGTCGTCCGGGAGGCCGGCGGCGGTCGCGACCGAGCGCGCCAGCTCCACCTCGGCCGGACCGCCCGTGATCCGCACGTCGTGCCCGGCGTCGGCGAGGTGGCGGGCGACGGCGGCGAACCGATCCGGGGGCCAGCGCCGGCCGGGGTAGGCCGCGCCGGGGTGCACCACGGTGGCGCCGGCGGCCGGCGGCGGCACCGGCGGGACGGCCAGGTCGAGCGCGTCGGGGTCGGCGTCGACGCCCAGCCCCTCCGAGACGAGCCGGCACCAGCGCCGCACCTCGTGCTCGTCGGGGTACCAGGTGGGGCCGGGGTAGCCGGGGCTGGCGAAGGTGAGCAGCCGGTCGGGGTGCAGGTCGGCGACGACCACGTGCGACGCCGGGCCCTTGCCGTGCAGGTCGACGGCGAGCTCGGGCGGCGGGCCGGTCCAGTCCAGCGGCTCCAGCTCGCGGGCCGGCAGCACCTCGTCGACGGCGTCGATCAGCTCGGCCAGCGGGCGCAGCGCCTCGGTGGTGGCCAGCACGAGACGGTGGTCGGGCACCGCGGCGCGGACCGCCCGGATCGCGGGCACGCCGGTGAGCAGGTCCCCCAGCCCCAGCGGCCGCAGCACGACCGCGGTCCTCACACGCGGGACTTCTCGACCAGCGCCGTCGTGGAGTGCCCGTCGAGGTAGGGCAGGACGACGGCCTGCCCGCCCCACGACCGCAGCACGGCGGCCTCCGGCAGGTCGGCACCGGCGTAGTCGCCGCCCTTGGCCCAGATGTCGGGTCGCAGCCGCTCCAGCACCGCGGACGGGGTGTCCTCGTCGAACACCACGACGGCGTCGACGAACTCCAGCGCCTCCAGCACCCGCGCCCGATCGGTGGCCGTGACCAGCGGGCGCGTGGGTCCCTTGAGCCGGCGCACCGAGTCGTCGGAGTTGATGCAGACCACCAGGCAGTCGCCCAGCCCGCGGGCGGCCCGCAGGGTGGCGACGTGCCCGGGGTGCAGCAGGTCGAAGCAGCCGCCGGTGGCCACGACGGTGCCGCCGGCCGCGCGCACGCGGGCGATCACGCCCTCGGCCCCGGGCTCCGCGACCACGTTCGGCGGCTCGTCGGCCGCGTCCCACGCCGAGGCGCCGCCCCGCGCGACGAACGCCGAGGCGAACGCGACCGCCGCGGCCACCGCCTCGCCGGTCACCGCGCCGTCGGCCAGCGCGATCGCCGCCGCGGCGGCGAACGAGTCCCCGGCCCCGCACGGGTCGCCCCCGGTCACCGGCACGGCGGGCACCACCATGGGCGCGCCCGAGCCGTAGGAGAGCAGCGCCCCGCGCGAGCCGAGGGTGACGGCCA
Organism: Bacillus sp. AZ43; assembly: GCA_004570425.1. GTDB lineage: Bacteria > Actinomycetota > Actinomycetes > Mycobacteriales > Geodermatophilaceae > Blastococcus_B. Next base: position 5,257 of record SPQJ01000047.1, on the reverse strand, counting down.
CCGCCCCCACGCCCCAGTGCGCGATGAGCGCCTCGGCCCGGGCGCCCGCGGCCGCCAGCCCCTCCCCCTCGACCGGACCGGCCACCCGGGCGGCCTCGGCGCCGTTCGGGGTGACCAGCCGCACGCCGCGCACCGGGTCGGCGCCGCGCGGGTGCGGGTCCCAGACCACCGGCCCACCGGCGAACGCCAGCGCGTCCCGCACGTCGGGCGCCGCCGTCGTCCCCCGGCCGTAGTCGGCCACGAGCACGGCCGCGGCGTCCCGGATCACCGCGGCGGCCTCGGCCGGCAGCGCCCCCAGGGCGGCCACCGGGGCGCCGGAGTCGAGCCGGGCCACGGAGTGGTCGCCCACCCGGATCCGCTGCTTGACCGCGGTGCCCCCCGTCGCCGGGATCGGCACCAGTCGCACCCGGCCGGCCAGCAGCTCGCGGAGCCGGGTGGCCCCCTCGTCGATGTCGAGCGGCGTCACCAGCACCACCTCGCGGGCGGTGGCCGACGCGGCGATGACCGCGGCCAGCGCGGCGCCGCCGGGGCGCTCGCGCCGCTCGACGTCCTCGACCACCGGCACGGGGGCGTCGGGCGTCAGCCGTGACGCCGACCCGACCAGGTCGACGTCCAGCAGCGCGTCGCCGACGACGACGAGCGGCCCCTTCACCGGGCGGCGCCGAGCGTCGGGCCGGACGGCACCCGCGACGGCTCGGCGAGCACCGCGGCGTCGAAGGCGGCGCAGACCAGGTGCAGCGCGACCAGGTGGCACTCCTGCACGGTCGCCGTCCACGGGGAGTCGATGCAGACGGCGTCGTCCGCCGCGGCGGCGAGGGGGTTCGGGCCCGGCCCGGTCAGGGCCAGCACGGTGAGGCCGCACTCACGCGCCCGGCGGGCGGCGGCGACGGCGTTCGGCGAACGGCCCGACGTCGACAGCAGGATCAGCACGTCGCCGGGGCGGCCGTGCGCCTCCACCTGGCGGGCGAACAGCTCGTCGGCCGGGTAGTCGTTGGCGATCGCGGTCAGCGACGAGGTCTCGGCGGTCAGGCAGATCGCCGAGAACGGCGGCCGGTCGGCGCGGTAGCGGCCCACCAGCTCGGCGGTCAGGTGCTGGGCCTGCGCGGCGCTGCCCCCGTTGCCGGCGGCCAGGAGCCGGCCACGGGACTCCGAGCACAGGACGTCGGCCAGCAGCGTCCCCCAGCGGTCCAGCGCGTCGAGCTGCTCGTTCAGCGAGCCCAGCGCGGCGGTCAGGGAGGCGACGTGGTCGGCCCCGGTCAGGTGGGTGCACGTGGTCACGTCGGCGACCACGTTCTCGAAGAAGGAGTGCGGCGCGCTCATCGGGCGACCTCCACGGGACGGCGGCTGGTGAGCACCTGCCGGTAGACGGATTCGGTGTCCGCGACGACGCGGCTCCACCGGTAGCGGGACCGGGCGCGCCGCACCCCGGCGGCGCCGTACGCGGCGCGGCGGTCGTCGTCGGCGAGCAGCGCGGCGAGGACCTCGCCGAGCCGCTCCGGGTCGCGTGGCGGCACGAGGTCGCCGGTGACGCCGTCGACGACGGAGTCCTGCAGGCCGCCGACCGCGGTGGCCACCACCGGGCGCCCGCAGGCCATGGCCTCGAGCGGGGTGATGCCGAACGGCTCGTACCAGGGAACGGCGAGGACGACGTCGGCCGAGCGGATCCACGCGGGTACGTCGTCGCGGGCCACGGACCCGGCGAACACCAACCGGTCGGCGACGCCGGCCTCGGCGGCGATCGCCCGCAGCCGGCGCACCTCGGGGTCGGCGTCGACGGCGTCCGCGCGCGGCCCCCCGACCACGACCAACTCGGCGTCGGGGACCGCGCGCAGGGCGCGGACCGCGTCGTCCTGGCCCTTGCGCTCGACCAGCCGGCCGAGCACCAGCAGCCGCTTCCGCTGGCCGCGCGGCGCCACCGGACCGCGCGGGGTGAACACGGCGGTGTCCACGCCGCAGGGCACCACCGAGACGCGGTCGGTGGTCAGCCCCAGCCGCCGCAGCTCGAAGACCTCGTCGGAGCAGGTGGCGACGACGTGGGTGACCGTGCGGCACAGCGAGCGCTCGAGCTCGATGCGGGTCGGCGGCGAGGTGTCGGCCGCGCCCTGGTGGCGCCGCTTCACCGAGCCCAGCGCGTGGAAGGTCTGCAGCACCGGCACCGCGCCGGCGGCGGCGACCGCGGCGAGCCCGCTCATCCAGAAGTGCGCGTGCACGAGGTCGGGGGCGTACTCGGCCCAGCCGCGGCGCAGGTTCGCCGCGAACTCGGGCATGTGCCGCAGCAGGTCGTCCTTGGGCAGCTCGCGCGGCGGCCCTGCGGGGACGTGCACCACGTTGTAGCCGTCCTGGGTGACCACCCGCTCGGGCAGCGCCTCGTCGTCGCGGCGGGTGTGCACGGTGACGTCGTGCCCGCGCATCGCCAGCCCGGCGGCGAGGGCGGCGACGTGCACGTTCTGCCCGCCGGCGTCGACGCCGCCGATGGCGGCGAGCGGGCTGGCGTGCTCGCTGACCAGGTCGATCTTCATCGGGTCACCTCTCCCAGCAGCAGGTCCCAGTCGCGCAGGAACCGGTCCAGCCCGTAGCGCTCCAGGGCGGCGGCGCGGGCCGCCTTGCCGGCCAGCCGGGCGGCGTCGTCGTCGCGCAGGAAGGCGCCGACCGCCTCCCACAGCCGCTCCGGCCGGGTGGAGATCACGCCGGCCTCGGCGGGCACCGCCTCGACCACCTCGGTCGTGGCCAGCGCGACCACCGGCATGCCCAGGTGCATCGCCTCCAGCAGCGAGAGGCCCAGCGACGTCCACCGGACCGGGTGGACGTAGACCCGGCGGCGGGCCAGCTCGGCGTGCATCTCCGCCTGCGGCGGGTCGTCGAACAGCGCGACCCGGTCGGGGTCGAGGCCGTAGCGCTCGTGCAGGCCGGACAGCCCCATGCCGAAGACGTCGACCGGCGCGACGGCGGCCAGCCCCGGCAGCAGGTCGGCGCCCACCGTGCGGCCGCGGCGGACCGGCTCGTTGGTGACGACGGCGGCGCGGGCCAGCTCACCGGTCCAGCGCTCGCCGGGGTCGACGATGCCGTGCTCGATCACCGTCGTCGGGGCGCGGCCGTTGTCGTAGAAGAGCCGGTTGAAGTGCGTGACGTGGGCGACCGGGATGTCGTCGCGGTCGGCCATCGGGTGGCGGGTGTGCGGCACCGGCCCGTCGTCGGGCTCCAGCCCCGGCGCGTTGTGCTCCAGGAAGACCGCGGGCAGGTCGCGCCCGGGCTCCATGCCGAGCCACTCGCGGACCAGCTCGAGGTCCCGCACCCGCTGCAGGACGACGACGTCCGGCGGCTGCTCGCGCAGCTGCTCCGGGGTCACCTCGACCGCCGACGCCGGCCAGTCCCAGGTGCGGGCGCGCCCCAGCCCGTCCGGGCCCCGACCGGGGACGACCGGCAGCAGGTACTCGTGCCGGCCCTGGACGAACGCCGTCGTCCACGAGCCGTGCACGTGCCAGAGCAGCACCCTCATGCGTTCACCAGCTTCTCCACGGCGGCGACGACGTCCTGCGCCGTCACCGAGGTCAGGCAGGGGTGGCCGGGCACCGGGCACTCGCGCGCGCGGGTGCCGGCGCAGGCGGCGGACTGGTCGCCGAGCAGCACGCTGGGCACGCCGTAGGGCGCCCACCGGGTGGCGGGCACGACCGGTGCGAACAGCGAGACGACCGGTGTCCCGACGGCGGCGGCCAGGTGCGCCGGGCCGGTGTTCCCGACGACGACGGCCGCGGCCCCGTCGAGCAGGGCGGCCATCTCCGGCAGCGTGGTGGCCCCGCCGAGGTCGACGCCGGCGGTCCCGGCGACGGCGGCGGTGAGCTCGCGCTCGGCCGGGCCTCCGGTGACCAGCACGCGGTGTCCGGCGTCGGTGAGCGCCTCGACGGCCTCGGCGCAACGCTCCGTCGGCCAGGCCCGCGCCGGCACCGAGGCGCCCGGGTGCAGGACGACGTAGCCCGGCTCGTGCGCCACGGCCGGCAGCGGACGGCGGACCGCGAGCCGGCCGTCGTCGCCGTCGGGCAGCCCGAACCCGGCGGCACGGGCCAGCGAGAGCGCCCGCTCGGGCTCGGGCAGGTCGTCGTCCACCCGGTGCCGGACGTCGAGCAGCGAGCCGGGGTAGTCGACGCTGATCGCCGAGATCCGCGGCACCCCGGCCGCGCGCAGCAGCAGGGCCAGCGGCAGCGGTGACTGGTGGAACGACGTCGAGATCACCGCCGCGTCGGGGGCGAGCTGCCGGACGCGCGCGGTGAACGCATCCAGGTCAGCGGCGTCCACGGGCGGCGGGTCGCCGAGGATCCACGGGCAGGCCCAGGTCCAGACGTCGTCGACGCCCGGGAGCAGTTCGGCGGCCGCGGTGCCGGCGGGGCCGGCGAGGAACACCACCCGGTCGGCGCCGGCCGCGACCGCGCGCACCATCGGCCCCTGCAGCAGCACGTCGCCGGCGTTGTCCAGCCGCGCGACGAGCACGGTGCGTCCGGGGCGGGTCACCACTCGCCCGCCAGCACGTCCTCGACCGCCGCCGTCAGCGTCTCCGCGCGGTGCGCCGCCGCCTGCACCTCGTCGCGGCGGGTGACCGGGGTCGGCACCATGATCCCGACGGCACCGGCGGCCGCCGCGGCCTCGACGTCGGCGCCGATGTCGCCGATGACCACGCACCGCGCCGGGTCGACGTCGAGCTCGGCGCAGGCCGCCTTGACCATGCCGGGCGCGGGCTTCCGGCAGGCGCAGCCGTCGTCGGGGCCGTGCGGGCAGTACTGGACCGTGTCGAAGGGTCCGAGCAGCTCGGCCAGCCGGTCCATGCAGGCGTCGACCTGCTCGCGCGTGATGAGGCCGCGCGCGACCCCGGACTGGTTGCTCACCACACCGATGCGTACCCCGCGGGCCCGCAGCCGGTCGAGGGCTTCCTTCGCGCCGTCGACCGGGCGCACCCAGTGCGGGTCGCCGTTGTAGGGGAAGTCGTGCACCAGCGTGCCGTCGCGGTCGAACAGCACGAGGTCGGGCAGGCCCTTCCAGGGGCGCACGCCGACGTGCTGGACGACGCCGCGCAGCCAGTGCCAGGTGGCCAGCGGTGGGATGAGCGCGCTGGTGGCGGCCATCGTGGCGATCTCGGCCGGGGTCCGGGGGCCGGGGGCGATGCGGGCCCACGCGAACTCCGCCGTCCCGGCCAGCCACGCCGCGGCGGCCAGCGCGGCCGCCCGGGGCCTGCGCCTACGGCTTCACGTCGACGCTGGCGACGTTGATG
>SPQJ01000046.1 GCA_004570425.1 Bacillus sp. AZ43 | reverse complement strand
GCCACCGCCCACCTGGGTGCGCTGCGGGCCGCGGCCGCGGTGCTGGCCGCCCGCACCCGCCCCGAGCCGGCCCGCCGCCGGCCCCGCAGCGCCTGGGTGCTGCTCGAGCAGGTCGCGCCCGAGCTGGGGGAGTGGGCCACCTTCTTCGCCGCCGGCGCCGCCAAGCGCGCGGCCGCCGAGGCCGGGCTCTCCCGTGCGGTCACCGAGCGGGAGGCCGACGACCTCGTCCGCGACGTGGGCTCCTTCCTCGCCGTGGTGGAGAACTGCCTCGCCGCCTCCTACGGCAGCCGCCCCGAGCCGTCGCCCTACCCCCGGCCGCGGGTGGTCGGTGGTACCGCCTCCGGGCACAGGCGGTGAGCGACCCCTTCGTCCACCTGCACGTCGCCTCCGGCTACTCCATGCGGTACGGGGCCAACCACCCCGCCGACCTGGTGACCCGTGCCGCCGAGCACGGCATGACCGCCCTGGCGCTGACCGACCGCGACGGGCTGTACGGCGCGGTGAAGTTCGCGCTGGCCTGCCGATCGGCGGGGGTGCGGCCGATCTTCGGCGTGGACCTCGCCGTCGCCCCCGACCCCGGCATCTCCCTGCCGCCGCCGCTGGCCCGGTCCCTCGACGGCGGGGTCCCGCCGCGCATGCGCACCGCGACGCCGGGCCGCCGGGTGCCGGTCCGGGGCGGGGCGAGCGTCGATCCGCGGCTGCCACGGGTCACCTTCCTCGCCCGGGACGGCGCCGGCTGGCGGTCGCTGTGCCGGCTCACCAGCGCCACCCATCTGCGCGGCACGCGGGGAGAACCGGTGAGCTCGCTGGCCACGGCCGCCGAGCACGCGAACGGGCTGATCGCGCTGCTCGGGCCCGACTCGGCGGTCGGCCGTGCGCTGCTGACCGGCCGGTCCGACCACGCCGCCGCGCAGCTGGACGCGTGGCGGGCCGCCTTCGGCCCGGGCCGGCTGGTCCTCGAGGTGGTCCACCACCGCGGCCGCGGTGACCGGCAGCGGGCCCAGGCGATGCTGCGGTTCGCCGCCGAGCAGGGCGTGCCGGCGGTGCTGAGCAACGCCGTCCGGTACGTCGACGCGCTCGACGCCCCCACCGCCGACGTCCTCGACGCCGCCCGCCGGCTGGTGCCGCTGGACGTCCGGCACGTCGACCGGCGCACCGCCGAGGGCTACCTGAAGTCGGGCAAGGAGATGGCCGAGGTGGCCGAGGACCTCGTCGGTCCCGACCGCGACGCCGCGCTGGCGCTGCTCGAGCGCACCGCCCGGCTGGCCGAGCAGTGCGCCGTCGACGTCCGGGCCGACCTCGGCATCGGCAGCGTCCGCTATCCCGAGCTCGACGTCGTCACCACGCCCGCCGAGCGGGGGATGGGTCCCTCGCAGGTGCTGCGCGCCCGCTGCGAGGCGGGCATGGGTAGGCGCGGCATGGCGCCGTCGGAGCGGGTGCGGCAGCGGCTGGACGAGGAGCTGTCGGTGATCGACTCCCTCGGCTACCCGTCCTACTTCCTCACCGTCGCCGACGTCGTCGACCTCATCAAGAGCCTGAGGGTCCGGGCGGCGGCGCGCGGGTCGGGCGCCGGCAGCCTGGTCACCTACCTGCTGGGCATCTCCGACGTCGACCCGCTGCGCTACGGGCTGCTGATGGAGCGCTTCCTCTCGCCGCTGCGCCGCCAGCTGCCCGACATCGACATCGACGTGGAGTCCGCCCGGCGCATGGAGGTCTACGACGCGGTCATCGACCGCTTCGGCGCCGACCGGGTCAGCTGCATCTCGATGATGGACACCTACCGGGTGCGGCACGCCATCCGCGACGTCGGGGCCGCGCTCGGGCTGCCCTCGGCCGAGATCGACGCCGTCGCCAAGGCCTTCCCGCACATCCGCGCCAACCAGGTGCACGCCGCGCTCAAGGACCTCCCCGAGCTGCGGGCCAGCCGGCTGGGCTCCAAGCGGTCGGGCGGCTCCGGCGACCTGGACCTGCTGTTCGACCTGGTCGCCCGGCTCGACGGCCTGCCCCGGCACATCGCGCTGCACCCGTGCGGGGTGCTGCTGTCCGACGCCACGCTGCTCGACCGCACGCCGGTGGAGAACAGCTACCTCGGCTACCCGATGAGCCAGTTCGACAAGGACGACGTCGAGGAGCTCGGGTTGCTCAAGCTCGACCTGCTGGGCATCCGGATGCAGTCGGCGATCGCGCACGCACTCTCCGAAGTGCAACGGGTGGACCACGAGCAGGTCGACATCGACGCCGTTCCGCGCGACGACCCGGCGACGTTCGAGCTGATCCGCTCGACCCGCACCCTCGGCATGTTCCAGATCGAGTCGCCGGGGCAGCGGGAGCTGGTCGGCAAGTTCGGGCCGCGGACGTTCGAGGACATCATCATCGACATCTCGCTGTTCCGGCCCGGGCCGGTGAAGAGCGACATGGTGACCCCGTTCCTCATGGCGCGGAACGGCTGGCGGGAGACCGTCTACCCGCACCCCGATCTCGAGTTCTGCCTCGAGGAGACCGCCGGGGTGGTGGTGTTCCACGAGCAGGTGCTGCAGATCGTGGCCCGGATGGCCGGGGTGACGCTGGCCGAGGCCGACGAGGTGCGCCGCGCGCTGGGGGAGAAGGACGCCCACCCCGAGGTGCGCGCCTGGTTCGTGCCGCGGGCGCTGGACGCCGGCTACCCGGTCGAGGTCGCGGAACGGGTGTGGGAGGTGCTGGCCTCCTTCGGGTCCTTCGGCTTCTGCAAGGCGCACGCGGCGGCGTTCGCGCTGCCCACCTACCAGTCGGCCTGGCTCAAGACGCATCACCCGGCGGCCTTCCTCGCCGGGGTGCTCACCCATGACCCGGGCATGTACCCGAAGCGGCTGATCCTCGACGACGCCCGCAACTTCGGCGTCCGGGTGCTGGGCCTCGACGTCAACGCCTCGGGCGCCACGTACCGGGTCGAACGGCTCGACCCTGACCCTGAGGTCGAGGATGAAGGTTGGGTGCGGCCGGAGTGGATGCCGGCGACCATGGCCGACCCGTCCCGCTACGGCATCCGGCTGGCGCTGGCCGACGTGAAGGGCATCTCCGACGACGAGGTGGCCCGGATCGTCACCGGGCAGCCCTACCGGTCACTGACGGATTTCTGGCACCGGGCGTCGGTGTCGCGGCCGGTGGTCGAGCGGCTGGTGCTCGCCGGGGGGTTCGACTCGCTCTACGGCTTCGGGGTGCGCGACCGGGAGGCCGGGCGGCCCACCCATCGCCGGCGGCAGGTGACCCGGCGCGACCTGCTGCTGCAGATCGGGGAGCTGGACCGGTGGAGCCGCAGCGGCGCGCGGGCGAGCTCGAGCGGGCAGCTGAGCCTGGACCTGATGGGGCTGGAGCTGAGCGAGGGAGAGCCCGAGGAGATCGGCCCGAGCTGGGCGGAGGGCAGTGGTCTGCCCGAGTTCACCGACGCCGAGCTGGTGCGGGCCGAGCTGGAGGTGCTGGGTTTGGACGCCAGCCGGCACGTCGTCGACTTCTACCGGCCGTTCCTCTCCGCGCTCGGCGCGGTCCCGGCCGGGGAGCTGCTCGGCTGCCGCAGCGGCGCGGAGGTGCTGGTGGCCGGCGTCAAGGTCGCCACCCAGACGCCGCCGATCCGGTCCGGGCGCCGGGTGGTGTTCGTGACCCTCGACGACGGCACCGGCTGCACCGACTCGACCTTCTTCGAGGACGCGCAGGGCCCCTACGCGGCGACGGTGTTCCACTCGTGGCTGCTGGTGATCCGCGGCGTGCTGCGGCGCACCGGACCGCGCGGGGTGTCGCTGCGGGCCACCGGGGCGTGGGAGCTGCCGGCGCTGCACGAGGCGTGGGAGGCCGACGGCCTCGCCGGCGTCCGCGAGCTGATGGCCGCACCGGGGGAGTACACCGACCAGGCCATCGCCGGGGCGGCGGCCTCGCACGGCTCGCGTCCGGTCATGGTCCGTCCGGTGCTCGTGCACCCCACCGGGTTCCGCATGTCGCCCTACGCCGACATCAAGCCCGCGGGCGACGACACGGCGACCGCCGCCCGCCGCGCGGCGTCCGGCCCGCCCCGCAAGCTCTGGCACTCCAGCCCGGGCAGCTCGGGGCACTAGTGAGGACCCCGCGGCCTCCACGCCGCGGGGCCGGGCGCCGCGGGGCCGGGCGCCGCGGGGTCAGCCCTCGTCGTCCTCGCCGTCGGTCGCGTCCTCCACCTCTCGCTCGGCGTCGTCCACGCCCTCCTCGACCTCCTGCTCGACACCGTCGTCCACGACGTCGGAACCGCAGGCGACGGTCGTCAGGGAGGCGGCGGTGATGGCGAACGCGGCGGCCACCGCGCGCAGCGGGCGGGGGCGGGCGGACCTGGTCATGGGGGCTCTCCTCGGTCGCTGGAGGTGCTGTCCGGGAGAACATGCCCGGGGGGAGAGGGGCGGCAAACGATCACCGCGGCGGCACCGATGAGTCCGCACGCGGCCCACGGTCTACCCATCGACCGGCGACCCGGCCGGGCGGCGAGAGAGGACGCAGCGATGCCCAGGCAGATCCCGTGCCTCTGGATGGACGGCACCGCCGAGGAGGCGGCGCGGCACTACACCTCGATCTTCCCCAACTCGAGCATCGGCGCCGTCACCCGCTACGGGCCCGACATGCCGCCGCCCATGAAGGAGGGCGACGTCCTGACCGTCGACTTCACCCTCGACGGGCAGCCCTACACCGCCCTCAACGGCGGGCCGCAGTTCCCGTTCAGCGAGGCCATCTCCTTCCAGATCGTGTGCAAGGACCAGGAGGAGGCCGACCACTACTGGGACCGGCTCACCGAGGGCGGCGAGGAGAGCATGTGCGGCTGGCTCAAGGACCGGTTCGGCGTCTCCTGGCAGGTCTTCCCCGAGGAGCTGCTGAGCCTCACCAACGACCCCGACCCCGCCCGGGCGCAGCGTGCCATCCAGGCGATGCTGCAGATGCGCCGCATCGACGTCGCGGAGGTGCGGCGGGCCGCCGACGGCGTATCCGTCTGAGCTCGCCACCGGCCCCTCCAGAATGCGGGGGTGACCGATGACCTCCGCGTCTGCTTCGTCGGCGACTCCTTCGTCGCCGGGGTCGGGGACCCGCGGCACCTCGGCTGGGCGGGCCGGCTCGCCGCCGGCAGCCACCGGGCGGGCCGTCCGCTGACCGCGTACAACCTCGGGGTCCGCCGGGACACGAGCGCCGATGTCGCCGGGCGGTGGCGCGCGGAGTGCCGCAGCCGGCTGCCGGAGGGGGCTGACTGCCGGGTGGTCGTCTCCTTCGGCGTGAACGACGCGACGGTGGACGACGACGGTCGCCCCCGCGTGGCCGCCGGGCGTTCCGCGGCCCACCTGGACGCGATGCTCGCCGGTGCCGAGCGGGCCCGCTGGGCGGCGCTCGTCGTGGGTCCGCCCCCCGTGGCCGATCGCGCGCACAACGAGCGCACCGCCGTCCTCGACGAGGGCTTCGCCGGTGTCTGCGCCGCCCGCGGGGTCGGCTACGTGCGGGTGCTGCCGGCGCTGCTCGACGAGCCCGCGTGGATGGACGAGGTGGCGGTCGGGGACGGCGCGCACCCGGCGGCCGCGGGCTACGACGCCCTGGCCCGGCTCGTGCGGCCGCACTGGCAGGCCTGGCTCGCGAACGGGTCGCTGCGACGGGCCGGTGCCCCGACCGGAGCGCCACTAGGCTCCTGACCGTGCCGACCGCCCCCGCCTCGCCCACCGCGGAGCAGCTGCCCGCCCGGACCGCTGCCGTGTGGGCGGCGCTCGACCCGGTGGTCGGCGCCGGCACCCCGCTGCGGGTGCTCGACGTCGGCGGCGGGAGCGGCATGTTCGCCGTCCCGCTGGCCCGGCTCGGGCACGACGTCACCGTCGTCGACCCCAGCGCCGACGCCCTGGCGACCCTCCGCCGCCGGGCCGACACCGCCGGGGTCGGTGCCCGCGTGCGGGCCGTCCAGGGCGACGGCGACCTGCTGCACGAGGTGCTCCCCGCCGCGGACGCCGGCAGCGACGGCTACGACCTCGCCCTCTGCCACTACGTGCTCGAGGTCGTCGACGACCCGGCGGTGACCCTCCGGGAGATCGCCCGCGTGCTGCGGCCCGGCGGCCGGCTGAGCATCACCGCGGCCAACCGGGCCGGCGCGGTCCTGGCCCGGGCCGTCGCCGGGCACCCGGTCGAGGCGCTGGCGCTGTTCGAGGGGCGCGACGCCGCGCGCCGCCGCTTCGGCCCCGACGACCTGCTCGCCCTCGTCGAGGGCGCCGACCTGCGGCCCGGCCCGTGGCGCGGCGTCTCGGTGGTCGCCGACCTGCTCGAGTCCACCTCCGGTGCCGAGCCGCAGGCCGTCCGGGCGCTCGAACTGGCGCTGGCCGAGGCCTCGCCCTTCCGCGACGTCGCCACCGGCCTGCACGTCCTCGCCCAGAAGTGACCCTTCCCGACGGGCTGGCGCTGCCCCGGTACGGCGCGGCCGGCCTGGTCGACGTCCTGCCCGGCGCGGCCGCCGCGCTCGGCGTCGACGTGGCCCGCGGCGACCTGCCGGCCGACCCGCTCGGCCTGACCGAGGCCCTGGGCGGCGCGCGGCGGGTGGCGGTGCTCCTCGTCGACGGCCTCGGCGCCGAGCTGATCCGGGCGCACGCCGACCTGGCGCCCACCCTCGCCGCCCTGAGCAGCCCGGCCGGCGAGCTCACCGCGCCGTGCCCCAGCACCACGCCGGTCAGCCTGGCCACCCTCACCACGGGGATGCCCCCGGGCAGCCACGGCATCCTGGGCTTCGTCACCGAGGTGCCCGGGGAGGGGCGCGCCCTCAACCACGTCCAGTGGCGCGACGACCCGGACCCCGACGCGTGGCAGGCCCGCCGGACCGTCTTCGAGCAGGCCCAGGCCGCCGGTGTGCCGGCCACCGCCGTCGGCCCCTACACCTACGCCGGCTCCGGCCTCACCCGGGCGGTCTACCGGGGCGCGACCTACGCCGGCGCGGTCAGCCACGGCGACCTCGTCGCCCAGGTCGGGCACGCCCTCGCCGCCACCCCGCGGGCGCTGGTCTACGGCTACATCCCCGAACTCGACCTGACCGGGCACGTGCGCGGCGTCGGCTCGCCGAGCTGGCGGGCGCAGCTGTCGTTCGTCGACCGCGTCGTCGAGGAACTCGTCGCCGGCCTCCCCGACGACGCGGCGCTCCTGGTCACCGCCGACCACGGGATGATCGACGTCCCCGACGCCACCCGCTTCGACCTCGACGAACACCCCGACCTGCTCGACGGCGTCCGGCAGCTGGTGGGGGAGCCGCGCGCCCGATACGTGCACGCCGAGCCCGGCGCCGAGGACGACGTCCGCCATGCCTGGCGGGAGGTGCTCGGGGACCGGGCCTGGGTGGGCAGCCGGGAGGAGGCGGTCGGGCTCGGTGTCTTCGGCCCCGTCGACGACGCCGTGGCCGACCGGATCGGCGACGTCGTCGCGCTCGCCCGCGGCACCTGGGTGCTCTCCACCCCGCGCCTGGAGCCCGGGCCCAGCAGCCTGATCGGCTACCACGGCTCGCTGACCGCCCCCGAGCTGGCGATCCCGCTGCTCCTCGCCCGGGGGCGCGCGCTCAGGTAGCCGGCACCGCGGCGAACGACACGTGCCACGTCCGCGAGTGGGCCGGGTGCACGGCCCGGCAGGTGAGCGGGGCCGCCGTGTCCGACGGCCGGCTCTCGACCGAGGTGACGACGTCGCCGTCCGGGCCGGCCAGGGTGACCGTCCACCGCTCGACCTCGGCGCCGGGCGGGGTCAGTTGGACGACGGACACCGCGGGCAGGTCGCCGATGCCGAGCAGGCCCAGCTCACCCCGCGCGAAGTGCTGCGCGGCCTGGGCCGGCACCGGCACCCCGGCGCGGCCCCGCAGCCACGGCAGGGCCACCTCGCCGCGGCCGTGGGCGGCCAGCAGCTCGGAGCCGTCGCCGGGCACCTGCCCGTAGTAGATCCCGTGCGGGAGCACGAGCACGTTCGCGGCGAACCGGTCACCGCCCAGGTGGCTGCACTCCCAGACGTCGGCCGGGCCCATCGCCTGGGCCAGCGGCCGGCCGCGCAGCGCGCAGCAGGCGTCGTGGCCCCCGTGGGTGCAGACCAGGTACACCGGGTCGGCGGCGCGCTGGCCGACCGACCCGTCCCAGGGCGCGGTGAGCAGGTCGGCGTCGGTGTCGCGGACCGACCACCACAGCCCCTCCCGGCCGGGCCGGCTGTCGACGTAGGCCCACCGCCGTCCCGAGTCGGCCAGCCGGTCGCCGGGGCGCCGGACGAGCAGCAGCCGCACGCCCTCGGCCCGCGAGCGGCGCGCCAGCCCCGGCACCACGGCGGGGTCGAACCTCGACTCCGCCAGTGCGTCGCGCCCCCAGGGCCCGGGCTGCTCGATCAGCAGCCAGCGCTGGGCGGGCGATGCGGTGGCCACGGGGGAGTCCCCCCGGGCGAGCGCCTGCACCGAGCACCGCCCGGGGTCGAGCCGGCCCGCCGGCCGGGTCGGGACGTCGGTGCGGCAGAAGTCGTCGGGGACGCCGGCGGTCACAGCGACGCGTCGGGGACCGTGACGATCGACTCGGTCACCAGCCGTCGGGCCAGGGTCAGGCGCTCGGCGGGCTCCAGACCGGGCAGGTCGCCGGCCTTGAGCTCGCCCACCGCCAGCAGCTCGGCCAGCGCCGCCCGCTGGCCCGCCGGGAAGGCGAGCGAGCGCCGCCCGGCGAGCAGGGTGACCCCGCCGTCGGCGCCCTCCCGCAGGGAGCAGCGCAGCCGGCGCCGCAGCCGCAGCACCGTGTCGTCGGTCAGCGCGGCGGCGGCCACGGACTGGGCGAGCGGGGCGACCGGCTCGGGCCGCACCTGGGCCCAGGTGCGGGCGCGCAGCCGGTCGGCGACCTCGGCCGGGTCGACCCGGCCCAGCCAGTCCTGCAGGGCGGAGACGACCGCGGCGACGTCGTCGCGGACGGCGTCCGGGTCGGACAGGTCGAGGCCCAGCGGCAGGGAGCCGCGCAGCTGGGGATCGTCGGCGGCCAGCGTGCGCACCAGGTCCAGGGCCGACTCCGCGGCGGCCCAGCGGGTGACGGAGTGGACGCCGATGGTCAGGTGGGCGCTGATCTCGCCGAGCGCGCGGGCCGAGTGCAGGTACCCGCGGGGCAGGTAGAGCGCGTCGCCGGGGCGCAGCACCGCGTCGATCACCGGCTCGCGCTCGGCGGCCGCGGCCACCTCGGCGGCCCGGTCGTTCCACGGCTGGGTGCGCAGCGGGTCGCGCAGCACCGGCTCGTGGATGGTCCAGTGCTTCTCGCCGGCGACCTGCAGCACGAAGACGTCGTGGACGTCGTAGTGCGGGCTGAACCCGCGCGAGGACGGCGGGGTGATGTAGGCGTTCACCTGCGTCGGGTGGCCCAGGTCGGCGGCCAGCTGGTCGGCGAACTCGATCAGCGGCGGCCACAGCCGGTGCAGGCCCTGCAGCACGACGGTGCTGCCGTCGGCGAACAGCCGCAGCACGGCGTCGGAGGACACCTGGTCGCCGATCTCGGCGCCGGCGCCTCCGGAGGTGGTGAAGCGTTTCGCGTCGACGACGGCGCCGTCCTTCGCGATCCGCAGGAAGGGCGTGCGCAGGCCGCGACGGGACAGCAGCTCGTCGACCGCGGGCAGGTCGAGCAGATCGGTGAAGGAGTTTCCGGTGTCCTCTGCCCGGGTCAGCAGCGGGCGGCGGGCCCAGTACTGCTCGGCGAAGACCTCCGGGTCGACGTCCGCGCACCGCCGCAGGGCGGGGCGGAGCTCACGCTCCGCGCCGCCCTGCCGGGTCAGGTCCTCGCTCAGGCCGAACCGTCCGCGCCGCCGTCGGCACCACCGTCGGCGCCACCGTCCGCGCCGGAGTCACCCGCGCCCCCGTCGGCGCCGCTGTCGGCACCGCCGTCCGCGCCACCGTCACCCGCGCCCCCGTCGGCACCACCGTCGGCGCCGCTGTCCGCGCCGCCGTCGGCGCCCGCGTCGCCCGCGCCGCCGTCGGCGCCGCCGTCACCACCGCTGCCGGCGTGGCCGTCGGCGAGGCCGTCGCCGGGCTCGTCCATGGTCATGTCGTCGTCGAGCGCCATGGCGCCTCCTCCAGGTCGATCCGGAGCCGCCCGGACGGCGGCTCCCGTCGCTGCTTACCTCCCTCATCCTGGCCTGACACCTGCGCGTCGACCACTCCCGGCCGGTGGCGGCGCGGTACCGTCTCCCACCAGGGGATCGAACACCTGTTCGACACGAGGGGGGCGCGGGTGGCACCGGGGCGGGCGGAAGGGTGCGGCGTCCTGCACGTCGACATGGACGCCTTCTTCGCCAGCGTCGAGGTGCGGCGGCACCCCGAGCTGGCGGGCACGCCGGTCATCGTGGGTGGCGCGGGCAACCGGGGCGTGGTCACCTCGGCCACGTACGAGGCCCGCCGGTACGGGGTGCACGCGGCCATGCCCACCGCCCGGGCGCTGCGGCTGTGCCCGACGGCGACGGTGCTGCCGGGCGACCTGGCGCTCTACGGCGAGGTGTCCCGGTCGGTCATGGCGCTGTTCCGCTCGATCACCCCGCTGGTCGAGCCGCTCTCCCTGGACGAGGCGTTCCTCGACGTGTCGGGGGCGGGGCGCCGGCTGGGCGACGCCGCCGAGATCGGCGAGTACATCCGCGCCCGGGTGTTCGACGAGCAGGGCATCACCTGCTCGGTGGGGGTGGCCGGCACCAAGTTCGTCGCCAAGCTCGCCTCGACCAGCGCCAAGCCCGACGGGCTGCGGGTCGTCCGACCGCACGAGGTCATGGACTTCCTGCACCCCCTGCCGGTGGGGGCGCTCTGGGGAGTGGGGGCCAAGACCGAGGAGGTGCTGCTGCGGCTGGGGCTGCGGACCGTCGGCGATCTCGCGCACGTGCCCGCGAAGACGCTGCAGCGGGCGCTCGGCGCCGCCGCCGGGGCGCACCTGCACGAGCTGGCCTGGGGGCGCGACCCGCGCCGGGTGGTGCCCGACGAGCCGGAGAAGTCCACCGGCCACGAGGAGACGTTCGGCACCGACGTCGACGACCCCGAGGTGATCCACCGCGAGCTGCTGCTGCTCGCCGAGCGGACGGCGGGCCGGCTGCGCTCCGGCGGGTGGCTGGCCCGCACGGTCAGCATCAAGGTCCGCTTCGCCGACTTCACCACCATCACCCGCAGCCGCACGCTCGGCGTGCCCACCGACGTGGGGCAGGAGCTCTACGAGACCGCCCGGGCGCTCTTCGACGCGCTCGGCCTCGAGCGGGCCCGGATCCGTCTGGTCGGCGTGCGGGCCGAGCGGCTGGTCGACGCCGGCTCCGCGTCGCAGCAGCTGGAGCTCGGCGCCCGCGAGCACGGTCGCCGGGACGCCGAGCTGGCCGCGGACCGGGCCGCCCGCCGGTTCGGCGCCGGCGCCGTCCGCCCGGCGACGCTGCTGCACCGCGACGGCCGGCCCGGGACCACCCCTCCCACCAGCAGGGTTCCGCCCGCGCACCGGGGCCGGAACCGGAGCGCGGGCCCGCCCGTTCTCCACCCGGAGGAGTGATCGAGCGACGATCCCGGCGGGTCGCCGCGCGGTCGCCTTTCGCCGGTAGCGAAGGGCTCGTATCCTCGGTATCACCGTCGGCGGGAGCCTCCGACGGCCATGGCTCCGCCCACCTGGAGGTCGACGTGCCGCTCTCCGAGCACGAGCAGCGTCTGCTGGAGCAGATCGAGCGCGCCCTCGTCGATGACGACCCGAAGTTCGCCTCGTCGGTCCGCACCGGTGACCGCCGGCTGAAGGCCCGCCGCAGACTGCAGCTCGGCGCCGCCCTGGTCCTGGTCGGCCTCGCCGTCCTGGTCGGCGGTGCGGTCGCCCAGTCCGTCCTCATCGGGGCGCTCGGTTCGCTGGTCGCCTTCGGTGGCATGGCGCTCGGCGTCCTCAACTACAAGTCCGCCACCGGGGTCGTCGAGGCCGACAGCTCGCCGGCGGCCGGCCGCGGGCCGGCCGGCCGCGGGCGTCCCGGTCGCGGAGCCCGCGCGGGCCGCCAGCCGCTGAAGAACCGCCTCGAGGAGCGCTTCCGCCGCCGCTACGACCAGTAGCCCTCCCGGCGGTCAGACGGTGCGGGTGCGCCGCCTCCGCGCCAGGGTCGCCGTCCCGGCGGCCAGCCGGTCGGCCGCGCCGCCGACGAGGGAGGCCGGCCACAGCCGGGCCCGCAGCCGCGTCCCCCGCGATCCCGCGGCGAGCAGTCCGCGCCGGACGG
This sequence comes from Bacillus sp. AZ43, assembly GCA_004570425.1. GTDB lineage: Bacteria > Actinomycetota > Actinomycetes > Mycobacteriales > Geodermatophilaceae > Blastococcus_B. Next base: position 14,663 of record SPQJ01000046.1, on the reverse strand, counting down.
TCTGCAGGTCGGTGGTCAGGCCGGGGTGCGCCCGCTGCCCGGCGGCCGGTCCGTAGCTGGCCGACTCCTCCGCCAGCGCCAGCCGCCGGACGGCGTCGGTGCTTCCCGGACGACCGGACCGGTCGAGGACGCTGCCGAGCTCCCGAGCCGCCTGCCGCGGTGTCCACGCGGGGTGCAGTCGCACCCCGGCGTCCAGCGCCGTCGCCGCCACCTCGTCCCACAGCGCCCCCGCCGTCCCGGTGGCGACCCGACGGCGCCGCTGCAGCGTCCGCAGACCCGCCGGCGCGGCCACGAGCGCCGCGGCCAGGAGGGCGATCCCCGTGCCGGCCGCCACCTGCCCCAGCAGGCCGTCGTCCCCACCTCCCGACTGCGAGCCGGGCATGCCCCCGGCCGCCCGGTCCTGCGGAGTGGAGGGGAGGGGTTGCGAGGGTGCGGTCGGGACGGGGACCTGGGCCTGGTCGTCGGCGCGCTCCTCCTCGCCGGCCCGCGGCGCCCAGGGCATGTCGACGGCGCGGTCGCGGGCGATGGGCGTCGGGTCGAAGGGCACCCAGCCGAGGTCCTCGAAGTACACCTCGACCCATGCGTGCGCGTCGTCGCTGGTGATCAGCCGGGTGCCGTCGTCCTGCTCGGTGCCGGGCGTGTAGCCCAGGGCCACCCGGGCGGGCACGCCGGCCGCCCGGACCATGACCGCCATCGCGCCCGCGTACTGCTCGCAGTAGCCCCGGCGCAGGTCGAGGAAGTCGACCAGGTCGTCACCGCTGGTGCCCGGCGCGGTGGAGAGGCTGTAGACGAAACCGTTGGCGCGGTCGGTGAGGAAGTCCTGGATCGCGCGGACCCGCTCGTAGGGCGTTCCGGCACCGGCCGTCACCTCGGCGACCTGGTCGGTCACCCGCGGGTCCAGCAGCGGGAGGGCGGTGAACCGCTGCTGCACCGCGTCGTCGGGCGGCAGCTGCTCCGCCGCCTCCAGGTCGGCCGTGGTGGGCCGGGGCTCGACCGCGGTGACCGTCCAGCGCAGGCCGTCGCTGGTCACCTCGCGGCCGTACACCGTGCTCGTGTCGGGGTCGAACCGCCAGCCCTCCGGCACCCCGTCGTCGAGGCGGACCGACAGCGGGGAGAACGGGGTCGGCAGGAACCGGTCGTCGTGCCCGAGGGCCTGGACGGTGGCCGTCACCGGCCGGAACGACTGGCTCGGGGGCAGCGGGGCGAGACGGTCGTCGTCGGCGATCGACTCGTTGCCCGCCAGGTTGCTCAGCGACCAGCCCGACTCGTTGTCGTACTCGTCGATGGCGACCGCCCGCAGGTAGCCCGGGTCGGCCACCGACGACTCCAGCAACAGCAGGTCGATCGGCTCGGGCAGCGTCAGCTGCCCCTGCATCGTGGTGACCGGGTCCAGGGAGGTGCCCGTGGCGCCACCCGACCCGCCGCCCAGCCCGGTCGCCAGCGACCCCTCCGCCAGCGTGGGCACCAGCGGCCCCAGCAGCAGCCCGCAGAGGAGGGCGACGGCGCCGACCCGCAGCGCCGTGAACGCGCCCGTGACGCCGCTGCGGCGGGTGGTGCGGCCGGTCGAGGCGAGCCGCCGGCGCTGGTCCGCCCACATCAGCAGGGCCAGGCCGGCCGCCGGCCCGGCGAACGCGGCCAGGCCGATCGTCCCGGTGATGGTCGCGACCGGGATGCAGTAGAGGACCAGCAGGCCGAGCCCGGCGAGGGTCGCCTGGCGGCCCGCCACGGTGACCAGGTCCACCAGGACGGCGAGCACACCGACGGACACCGCCGTGAGCGCGAGCAGGCCGGTCAGCGCCAGTGCGGGCGTTGCCTGCTCGCGCAGCTCCGCGGACCCGTCGGCCAGCACCCCGGCCAGGTCCCGGAGGCTCGCGCCGGTGGGGACGAGGCCCCCGATCGCCTCCGCCGGGGCGAACAGCGCGGTGAGGACGCCGAGCAGCAGGGCGAGCTGACCGAGCGGCACCAGCAGGGTCCCCAGCCCGGACGCCACCCGTGCGGCGGGCCGGCCGCGCGCGACGACGGACCAGAGCGCGGCGCCCCCGACGCGCAGCACCAGCCCGCCGGCCAGGACGGTGAGCACCACCGCCACCACCGGGGCGAGCCAGGCACCGGAGGTGAAGACCGGGGTGAGCGCGGCCGAGCCCAGCAGGGTGGCCGCGGCGGCCACCCCCGCGCCGCGCAGGTCGGGGTCGCTCACGGCGCCGCCACCGGCTCGGCCGGTGTCGGGGCCGCTGCCCCGAGCGCGGCCCAGACCTCGGCCACGTCGAGGTCGGCCCGGGCGACGGCGACCCGCCACCCGGCCGCGCGCAGCAGCGTCGCGGTCTCCTCCCGCTGCGTGGCCAGCACGCCGCGGGCGGCGGGGGAGACGCCGCGGCGCCCCCGCCCCCCACCGGGCTCCACCCAGCTCTCGATGTCGAGCAGCACGGCGAGGTCGGTGGTGGGGCCCGAGCGGCTGCGGATCAGGTCGACGACGTCGTCGGGACCGACCGCGCCGAGCAGGCACACGACCGGGCCGTCACCCGCGGCGCGGGCGAGGTGCTCGATCCCGACGCCCAGCCCCGGTGCCCGCGAGGGGCCGATGCCGGCCAGCCGGTCGAGCAGGTCGTCGGCTCCGAGCCGGCCGCGCCCCGACGGCGGGACGAGCTCGCCGCCGTCGGTGACCGCGCGCAGCACGGCCCCCCGGCGGGCCAGCTCGGTGCCGAAGCTGGCGGCGGCCTCCACGAGCCACTCGAAGCTGTCCGCCGGCGGCGCGTCGTCGCCGGCCGGCCCGGGGTGGTCGGCGACGTGGTCGCCGGGACGGTGCCGCGGCGCCACCAGGTGGGCGCGGGCGCGCGTGTCGAGGAGCAGGGTGGCCTGCGCCCGCCACGGGCGTTCCTCGAGCCGGACCATGAGCTCGCCGGTCCGGGCCGTCGCGCGCCAGTGGACCTTGCGCAGGTCGTCGCCGTGCCGGTACTCGCGGGTGCTCACGTCGTCCTCGCCGTGCACGGCGATCGACCGCCGGGAGCCCTCGCCGCCACCGCCCTGCCCGCCCGCGGGGCCGCCGGCGCCCAGCGGCCGCACGCGGGGGACGACGAGCAGCGGGGCGCTGTCGGGGCTCGTCGCGCTGCGCTCGACCAGGCCGAAGGGGTCGACCAGCCGCAGGCGGAGGGGCCCGAGGACGTGGCGCCCCCGCCGGGTGCCGTGCACCCGGTAGCGCAGCGCCGTCCGCGCGCCGGGGGCCAGCCGCTCGACGACGAAGCGGGGAGCCACACCCAGGTCGGTGGGCAGCTGCTCGGTGAGCACCCAGAGCCCGCCGGTGCGGGTGTCGGTGTTGGCGACCTCGAGCACGACGTCGGCCGACTCCCCGCGCGGCACGCGCGCCGGGGTCACGGTGCGCCGGGTGCTGAGGCGGAACCGCTGGCGGGCCACCGCGAGCGCCGACAGCAGCGGCAGGGCCAGGACGAAGACGGCGAGCTGGACCAGGGGGCGCTCGCCGAGGAACGCCCCCACGAGCAGCAGAGCCGCGGCCGCTGCCACCACGCAGCGGCCGCGGAGGGTCAGGGAGGAGAGCACCCGACCGGCCTGTGTCGCCACGGCGGCTCAGCGCCCGCGGGGTACCGGCACGGTGGACACCAGCTCACCGACGACCTGCTCCGCGCTGCGCCGGCCGAGGGCGGCGTCGGCGGTGAGCAGCAGGCGGTGGGCGAGGACCGGCGCGGCGAGGGACTGCACGTCGTCGGGCAGCACGTGGTCGCGCCCGGCCAGGGCGGCCGAGGCGCGCGCGGCCTTGAGCAGCTGCAGCCCGGCACGGGGCGAGGCGCCCAGCCGCAGGTGCGGGGAGCGGCGGGAGACCTCGACCAGCCCCACGACGTAGCGGCGCACGGCGTCCGAGACGTAGAGCGTGCTCACCGCCTGCACGAGGTCGCGCACCGTCGCGGCGTCCGCGACGGGGGAGAGGGCGGCCAGCGGATCGGCGGTGGCGCGGTCGTCGAGCATGGCCAGCTCCGCCTCGCGGCCCGGATAGCCCATCGAGACCCGCGCGGTGAACCTGTCGCGCTGGGCCTCGGGGAGGGGGTAGGTGCCCTCCATCTCGAGGGGGTTCTGCGTAGCCATCACCAGGAACGGCCGGGCCAGCTCGTAGCTGACGCCGTCCACGGTCACCTGCCGCTCCTCCATGCACTCCAGCAGCGCGGACTGGGTCTTCGGGGAGGCGCGGTTGATCTCGTCGGCGACGACGACGTTGGCGAAGATCGCGCCCGGCTTGAACTCGAAGGCGCGGGTCTCCTGGTCGTAGACCGCCACCCCGGTGACGTCGCTGGGGAGCAGGTCGGGCGTGAACTGGATCCGCCGGACCGTGGCGTCGACCGAGGCGGCCAGGGCCTTGGCGAGGGTGGTCTTCCCGACGCCGGGCACGTCCTCGATGAGCAGATGGCCCTCGGCGAGCAGGACCACGAGGGCCAGCCGCACGACGTCGTCCTTGCCCTGCACCACGCGGCCCACGTTGTCCGCGATGCGCTGCCCGACCGCGGCGACGTCGACCGACGGTCCGGCCGCTCCGTCGGCGGTGCGTGTCGCCTCCGTCACCTCTCCACCGTACGTGGCCGGACGGCCGGGGGAGCCGCCTCGCGCCCGGGTGGGGGGAGCAGGTCACGACACGGTGGCGAGTGGTGTCGAGTGGGGGCTAGTGGGTTACTGTGTCGCCCGGTGGAGAGACAGGGACCGTCCGGGGTCGCCTGGAGGGCCACGGGAGGACAGATGCAGGGGGTGATCCGGTGTTCGTCGGCAGCTACCCCCTGCGCCTCGACGAGAAGGGCCGGCTCGCCCTCCCGGTCCGATTCCGCGACCAGGTGGCCGACGGCATGGTGATCAAGAAGGGCCAGGAGCGCTGCATCTACGGGCTGACGATGGCCCGGGTCGCCGAGCAGAGCGCCGCGATGGCCGCGATGGCCCCCTCCGACACCGCCCGGGCGCGCATGGCCGCCCGCATGAGCTTCGGGTCGATGGTCGAGATCGAGCCGGACAAGACCGGCCGCATCACGATCCCGGCGAGCCTGCGCGAGTACGCGGGCCTGGACCGCGACGTCGTCGTCGTCGGTGTCGACACCCGCTTCGAGATCTGGGACGCGGCCAACTGGGAGGCCTACGTGGCCGAGCTGGAGGCCGCGTACGCCGACCTGGAGAGCGAGGGGATGCCGACGTTGTCGTGATCCCGGGAACGCCTCCACCCGCGAGCGCGGGTGCCGTCGAGGACGACGCCGTTCGAACCGCCTTCCCCGCGGCTCGACCGGACCGGGCCCCAGCCGCCTTCCCCGCGGCTCGGTCCCCGTCCCCGGAGCACCCACCGACGGGTGGGCGGACCACACCCGGCCCCGCGGGAGCCACCTGACGCTCTTCCCCGACGCCAGGCGGCCCCGCGGGGCGGGACTCCGCCCCACCGGGCTCCACTCGCCCCACTCCGCCCCACCTCCGTCCCACGCGCCCCGATCCGGACGTCCGCGTCCCGCAATCCGGGGCCGGCGCGCGGCACCATCCCGGGAAGCAACCCCGGACCGTTCGAGAGGCACCGACGATGAGCAGCACCGACGCTGGGCGGCCCGAGTCCCCAGCCGACCCGGTGCACGTGCCCGTCCTCCTCGAGCGGGTCACCGAGCTCCTCGCCCCCGCCTGCGCCGCCGACGGCGCGGTGCTGGTCGACGCCACCCTCGGCCTCGCCGGCCACTCCCTCGCGATGCTCGACGCCCACCCCGGCCTCCGCGTGATCGGGCTCGACCGCGACCCGGACGCCCGCGCCGAGGCCGCCCGCCGCATCCAGGCCGCCGGCCACGCCGACCGCGTCACCCTCGTGCCCGCCGTCTTCGACGAGCTGCCCGACGTCCTCGCCCGCCTCGGCGTCCCCGAGGTGCAGGGGGTGCTGTTCGACCTTGGCGTCTCCTCGCTGCAGCTCGACCGGCCCGACCGCGGCTTCAGCTACTCCGCCGACGCGCCCCTCGACATGCGGATGGACCCGGCGACCCCGCGCACCGCCGCCGAGATCGTCAACACCTACCCGCCCCGGGAACTCGCCCGCGTCCTCCGCGTGTACGGCGAGGAGCGCTTCGCCTCGCGCATCGCCGCCGCGATCGACCGCGAGCGCGCCCGCGAGCCGTTCACCACCACCGGGCGGCTGGCCGAGCTGGTCCGCGACTCCATCCCGGCGGCCACGCGGCGCACCGGAGGCCACCCCGCCAAGCGGACCTTCCAGGCGCTGCGCATCGAGGTCAACGACGAGCTCGGCGTCCTCGAGCGGGCTCTGCCGGCAGCCATCGACGCCCTCGCCGTCGGCGGGCGCGTCGTCGTCATCACCTTCCACTCGCTCGAGGACCGGATCGTCAAGCAGACCCTGGCCGCCGAGGCGGCCGACCGGACCCCGCCCGAGTTCCCCGTGCCCGTCCCCGAACTGGGCCCGGTGCTCCGCCTGCTGACCCGTGGTGGGGAGGCGGCCGGCGAGCAGGAGCTGGCCGCGAACCCGCGGGCGGCGTCGGCGCGCGTCCGGGCCGCCGAGCGCATCCGGAGGGCCGCATGAGCCGCGCCACCGCCCGCGTCCCGAGCCTGGCCGGTCCCCGGCCGGCCCCGCGCACCCACACCCGGACCGCCTCGCGGCCGGAGCTGCGGCTGGTGCCGGGCATCACGACCACGCGCACCCCTCGGCGGGCGCCGCGCGCGCTGCGCCACCCCCGGGCGCCGTTCGTGCTGCTCGTCGTCGCCATGCTGATCGGCACGACGCTGGGTCTGCTCATCCTCAACACCGCCATCGCCGTGGACTCCCTCGAGGCCACGAAGCTGCGCGCCGCCAACGCCGAGCGGGCCCAGGAGGTCCAGCAGCTCGAGCGGCAGGTGGTCAGCGGGGGGACCCCCGCCGAGATCGCCCGCGCCGCCGTGGCCGCCGGCCTGGTCCCGGCCGGGCCGGCCGCCTACCTCGTCCTCGACCCCGACGGCGGTTCGGTGCTGCGCGGGACCCCGGAACCGGCGGAGGAGCCGGCCTCCGGGGACGAGGACTGACCGTGCCGAATCCGGTGCGCGGTGGGGGAGCGGCGGGTCGGTCCGGGGGGCCGGGCGCCGGCCCCCGGGCGACCGCCCGCCCGGGCGCCTTCACGTCCCGGCGCCCTCCCGGCAGCCGGCGCAGCGGCGCGGGCCTGTCCGTCGGCCAGCGCGGGATGCGCAACCGGTGGGGCCTGGCCTTCATGATCACCCTGCTGGTCCTGGTCGTGTGCAAGCTCGCCGTCCTGCAGGGCGTGGACGGCGCCGCCTACGCCTACGCCGCGGAGCAGGACCGCCTGCGCACCTACCCGATCGAGGCGCTGCGCGGGGCCGTCCTCGACCGCGACGGCAACCCGTTCGCCTACACCGTCGACGCGTACAAGGTCGTCGCCGACCCGTCGATCGTCGAGGACCCCGAGCGCACCGCCCTGGCGCTCACCACGCTGCTCGACGTCCCGGTGCCTGAGCTGACCGAGAAGCTGTCGCAGGACAACCGGTACGTCGTCCTGGCCACCCAGGTCGCCCCCGAGACGACCGACGCCATCGACGCGCTGGAGCTGCCCGGCATCCTCAAGGAGGACGACCCGGTGCGGCTGTACCCGGCCGGCACCGTCGGCGGTCAGGTGATCGGCTTCGTGGGGCGCGACGGCGAGGGCCTGGCCGGGATCGAGCAGACCTTCCAGGACGAGCTGGCCGGCACCCCGGGCGAGCGACGGGTGGAGGTGGGCAGCGGCGGCAACCCGATCCCGTCCGGGATCGACGAGTCCACCCCGGCTACCGACGGCGACTCGGTCACCCTCACGCTCGACCAGGACCTGCAGTACGTCACCGAGCAGCGCCTCGGCGAGGCCTGCGACGACGGCGCCACCACGCGGGCGTCGGCCGTCGTCCTGGACGTGAAGACCGGCGAGGTCGTGGCCATGGGCTCCTGCCCCGGCTACGACCCCGGCAACTACTCGAAGACCGACCCCGACCTGCTGGGCAACCCGCTCGTCTCGAGCGTCTTCGAGCCCGGCTCCGTCATGAAGGCGGTCACCCTCTCCGCCGCGATCGAGGAGGGCGTGGCCGAGCCCGACGACGTCCTCACCGTGAACGGGCACATCCAGGCGGGCGACCGCGTCGTCACCGACGCGCACGACCACGCGCCGATCGACTGGACCGTCACCGGGATCCTGGCCAAGTCGAGCAACGTGGGCACGATCATGCTGGCGCGCGAGGTGGGCGACGAGAAGCTCGAGCACTACCTGCGGGCCTTCGGCCTCGGCGAGAAGACCGGCATCGAGCTCCCGGGCGAGAGCGCCGGCATCCTCCAGGACTCCGACGACTGGAGCGGCATCCGCGCCGCCAACATCGCCATCGGCCAGGGCCTGTCGGTGACCACGCTGCAGATGGCGTCGATCTACCAGGCCATCGCCAACGACGGCGTGCGCATCCCGCCGCGGATCGTGGATTCGGTCACCGGCCCGGACGGGCGCGTCACCGAGACGGCCACCCCCGAGGGCACGCGGGTCATCAGCGAATCCACCGCCGACAAGATGGCCTACATGCTCGAGGCCGTCGTCGGCCCCGGCGGCACCGCCCCGCTGGGGCAGATCGAGGGCTTCCGGGTGGCGGGGAAGACCGGCACCGCCCAGCGGCCCAACCCGGACTGCAACTGCTACGAGGGCGGCGGGTACGTGACCACCTTCGTCGGCTTCGCGCCGGCCGACGACCCGCAGTACGTCGTCGCCGTCGACCTGGAGCGGCCGAGCAGCGACGCCGAGGGCGGCCAGGTCGCCGCGCCCGTCTTCGCCGACATCCTGCGCCACGCCCTGACGGCCGACGCCGTGGTCCCGTCCGGGACCGCGCGGCCGGAATTCGTCCTCACCCGATAAGGACCCCGCTGCCCCCCCCACCACTCGCAGGCTCGTGGCGGGCCCCTGCAGCGGCGCCGGGGTCCGGAGCACCACGCCCATGCTCGCGCCATGCCGCTGGTCGGGGATCGTCCGCCGGTAGATTGGAGTCCCGTGACCCCGACCGACGCCGGTTCGGCGCCCCGGCCCACGGGGACCCGACCCCTCCTGCTCGCCGACCTGGCCGACCTGGTCGGTGCGCCCGTCGCGGGGGACGTCGCCGCCGACCCGCGGATCACCGGCGCCACGCTCGCCTCGAACGAGGTGCGGCCCGGTGATCTGTACGCGGCGCTGCCCGGGGCCCGCACCCACGGGGCCCGCTTCGCCGCCGACGCCGCCGCGCGCGGAGCGGTCGCCGTCCTCACCGACCCCACCGGGCTCGAGACCGCGACCGGCTCGGGGCTGCCGGTCTGCGTCGTCGACGACCCGCGGTCGGTCCTCGGCCCGGTCGCCGACCGCGTGTACGGCGAACCCAGCCGGCAGCTCGCGGTCATCGGGATCACCGGCACCAACGGCAAGACGACGACGGCCTACCTGGTCGAGGCCGGCCTCGCCGCCGCGGGCATGGGCACCGGCCTGATCGGGACCGTGCAGACGCGGACCCGCGGGCGCGCGGCGGACGGCAGCGTCACCGAGACCGCCTTCCCCAGCGTGCGCACCACGCCCGAGGCCCCCGCCGTGCACGCCCTGCTCGCGACCATGGCCGCCTCGGGTGTCTCGGCCGTCGTCATGGAGGTCTCCAGCCACGCCCTCGTGCTCGGCCGGGTCGGCGGGGTCCGGTTCGCCGCGGCCGGCTTCACCAACCTGGGCCGCGACCACCTCGACTTCCACGCCGACCTCGACGAGTACTTCGAGGCCAAGGCGATGCTCTTCGACGGCCGGGCCGGTCGCGAGGTCGTCACCGTGGACGACGACGCCGGCCGGAAGCTGGCCGCCCGCCGCCCCGACGCCGCCACGGTGTCCCTGGACGGCGAGGCCGGCTGGCGGGCCACCGACCTGGCGCCGGCCCCCGACGGCGGCACGGCCTTCACGCTGACCGGGCCGGGCGGGCGCAGCTGGCCCGGCCGGGTCCGGCTGCCCGGCCGGTTCAACGTGGCCAACGCGGTGCTGGCCGTCGCGCTCCTCGACGCGGTCGGCGTGCCCGTGCCGACGGCGCTCGAGGGCATCTCGCGCACCGTCGTGCCGGGCCGGATGGAGCCGGTCGACGCCGGGCAGCCGTTCGTCGCCGTCGTCGACTACGCGCACACCCCCGACGCCGTCACCACCGCCCTGACCGCCCTGCGCGGGGCCACCCGCGGGCGGCTGATCACCGTGCTGGGCTGCGGGGGCGACCGCGACCCGGGCAAGCGGCCGGCGATGGGCGAGGCCGCCGCCCTGGGCAGCGACGTGCTCGTGGTCACCGACGACAACCCGCGCTCGGAGGACCCGGCGGTCATCCGGGCGGCGATGCTGGCCGGCGCGCAGGCCGTGCCCGCCGACCGGCGGGCCGAGGTGCACGAGGTCGCCGGGCGCCGGGAGGCGCTCGCCGCCGCCGTGGCACTGGCCCGGCCGGGGGACACCTTGCTCGTCGCCGGCAAGGGCCACGAGACCGGCCAGGAGGTCGCGGGCACCGTGCACCCCTTCGACGACCGCGAGGTCCTCCGCGAGGTCCTCTCCGCCCAGGGGACGTCGGCATGATCCCGCTGACCCTCGCCGAGGTGGCCGACCTGTCCGGTGGTGCCCCGCACGGCGCCGCCGACGTGCGCGTGACCGGGAAGGTCACGCTCGACTCGCGCACCGTGGAACCCGGCGACCTGTTCGTCGCGGTCGCGGGCGAGCGGGTCGACGGGCACGACTTCCTCCCGGCGGCGGCCGCCGCCGGGGCGGTCGCCGCCCTGGCGACCCGGCCCGACGACGCGCTGCCGTGCGTGGTCGTCGACGACCCGGTGGCCGCGCTGGGCCGCCTGGCCGCCGGGGTGCACGCCCGGCTCACCGCCGGGGGACTGCGGACCCTCGGCATCACCGGGTCCTCGGGCAAGACCTCCACCAAGGACCTGCTGGGCCAGGTCCTCGCCGCGGCCGGGCCCACCGTCAGCCCGCCCGGCTCGTACAACAACGACATCGGCCTTCCGCTGACCGTGCTCAGCGCCGACGAGGACACCCGCTACCTCGTGCTGGAGATGGGCGCCCGCGGCATCGGGCACATCGCCCGGCTGTGCCGGATCGCCCGGCCCCAGGTCGGCGTCGTCCTCAACGTCGGCTCGGCCCACCTCGGCGAGTTCGGCAGCCCCGAGGGGACCGCCCGCGCCAAGGGCGAGCTCGTCGAGGCGCTGCCGGAGGACGGCACCGCCGTGCTCAACGCCGACGACCCACGGGTGATCGGCATGGCGCCCCGCACCGCCGCCCGGGTGGTCACCACCGGCCGCGGCGCCGACGCCGACGTCCGCGCGGTCGACGTCGTGCTCGACGACGCCGCGCGCCCGCGGTTCACGCTGGTCGCGGCGGGGGAGGAGCACCCCGTCGCCCTGCAGGTGGCCGGCGAGCACCAGGTCGCCAACGCGCTCTCCGCCGCCGGCGCCGCGCTGGCCGTCGGGATGGCGCCGGCCGACGTCGCGGCCGCGCTGTCGGCCGCCACGGCGCGCAGCCGGTGGCGCATGGAGGTCGACCGCCGGGCCGACGGCGTGACGGTCGTCAACGACGCCTACAACGCCAACCCGGAGTCCATGCGGGCCGCGCTGGCCGCGCTGGCCGGGCTGGGTGCCACCCGCCGCATCGCCGTCCTCGGCGCCATGGCCGAGCTCGGGCCCGGCGCGGCCGCCGAGCACGAGCGGCTGGGCCGCGACGCGGCCGCCGCGGGCGTCGACCTGATCGTGGCCGTGGGGCCCGATGCGGTAGGCATAGCGGAGGGCGCGGCCGCTGCCGGGCGCCGCGCAGGAGAGGAGTCGGTGCACGTGCCGGACCGGGCCGCCGCCCGCGAGCTGTTGTCGGAGGTGCTCCGGCCCGGGGACGTCGTCCTCGTCAAGGCCAGCCGCTCCTACGGGCTGGAACTGCTCGCCGCCGACCTCCTCACCGACGGGGTCGGCGCATGAGGTCGGTCCTGATCGCGGCCGGGTTCAGCCTGATCATCTCCATCCTGCTGACCCCGCTGGCCATCCGCGCCTTCCGCCGGCAGGGCCTGGGGCAGGAGATCCGGGACGACGGGCCGGAGAGCCACCTGTCGAAGAAGGGCACGCCCACGATGGGCGGGACCGTGATCGTCGGCGCCACGGTCGGCGGGTACGTGATGGCCCACGTCTTCCTCGCCGACCAGGACAACTGGGGCTTCACCGCCACCGGCGTGATGCTGCTGTTCCTCATGGTCGGCATGGGCACCGTCGGCTTCCTCGACGACTACCTCAAGATCCGCTACCGCCGCAGCCTCGGGCTGAACAAGACCGCGAAGCTCGTGGGACAGCTCGTCGTCGGCGTCGCCTTCGCGGTGATGGCCATCAACTTCCCGAACGACGACGGCGTCACGCCCGCCTCGACGTTCGTGTCCTACGTCCGCGACATCACGCCGTTCGCGCTGGGTGCCGTCGGCTTCGTGATCCTGGCCTACCTCTTCATCGCCGGGTTCTCCAACGCGGTGAACCTGACCGACGGGCTGGACGGGCTGGCGGCCGGCTCCTCGGCGATGGTGTTCGCCTCCTACGTGTTCATCTCGTTCTGGCAGTTCACCCACGACTGCGCCAACGAGCTGATCGAGGGCTGCTACACCGTGCGCGACCCGCTCGACGCGACGCTGGTGGCCGCCGCGGGCCTCGGCGCCTGCCTCGGCTTCCTGTGGTGGAACACCAGCCCGGCCCGCATCTTCATGGGCGACACCGGGTCGCTGGCGCTGGGCGGGCTGATGTCCGGTCTGGCGATCGTGACCCGCACCGAGCTGCTGCTCGTCGTCCTCGGCGGCCTGTTCGTCGCGGTGACGCTGTCGGTGGTGATCCAGGTGGCGTTCTTCCGCGCGACCCGGCGGCGGGTGTTCCGGATGGCGCCGCTGCACCACCACTTCGAACTCGCCGGCTGGACCGAGAACACGGTCATCGTGCGCTTCTGGCTGGTCACCGCCATGGCCGTGGCCTTCGGCATCGGGCTGTTCTACGCCGACTGGCTGAGCTTCGTCGGACTGTGAGCGGAGCGGCCCGCGGGAGCGGACGACGTGGGGTGATCGGGCGGTCACGGCACCCCGTGCGATCTCGTCTCGTGCCGCGACACGCGCCGCGGATCGGCCGGGTCGGCGTCCCCACCGGCGACGATGGGGCCATGGAGGCGCATGTGACGGGCGGGAGCAGGTGACCGCCGGCACCCGGCAGCGGCCGGCGGCTGCCGAGCGCGGCGTCCGCGAGCGGGCCGCCCCCACCCCGCTGGAGCGCGCCGCCCGGTTCCGCGGCCCGGCGTGGCTCGACGGCCCGATGGTCAGCTCCCACCTCGTGCTGGGCTCGGCCGGGCTGCTGCTGGCCATCGGCCTGGTCATGGTCTTCTCGGCGTCGTCGATCGAGGCGGCGCTCGACGAGCAGTCCGCCTGGCAGCCGGGCGTGCAGCAGCTGGTGTGGGCCACGCTCGGCATCGGCGCCATGCTGGTCGCGCTGCGCCTGCCCGTCGGCCTGATCCGGCGCTGGTCCCCGATCGCGCTCGTGGTGGTCGCCGCCATGCTGCTGCTGGTGCTGATCCCGGGCATCGGGGTCAAGCTCAACGGCGCCCGCCAGTGGTTCGACCTCGGGTTCGCCCTGCTGCAGCCCTCGGAGATCGCCAAGCTCGTCTTCGCCCTCTGGGGCGCCCACGTGCTCGCGCTGCGCGAGCGCTACCTGACGACGACGTCGCTGCTGGTACCGGTGCTGCCGGTCTTCGGCGTCCTGTCGTTCCTGATCATCCTCGAGCCGGACTTCGGCGGCGTGGTCAGCCTGGGCCTGGTCCTCGTCGGCCTGCTGTGGGCCGGTGGGATGCCGGTGCGGTGGTTCGCCGGTGCCGCCGCCGCCGGAGCGGGGCTGCTGGGCCTGGTGGTGGCCGTGTCGGAAGAGCGGCGGGACCGCATCACGGCGTTCCTCGACCCGTTCGCCGACGCCAGCGACGGCGGCTTCCAGGCCGTCCGGGGCCTCTACGCCCTGGCCACCGGCGGCTTCTGGGGCGTCGGCCTGGGCAACAGCGCGATGAAGTGGAACCTGCTCCCCGAGGCGGAGTCCGACTTCATCTTCGCGATCATCGGCGAGGAGCTCGGCTTCCTCGGCTGCCTGGTCGTGGTCGCCCTGTACGCGGTGCTCGCCTGGGCCGGGTTCCGCATCGCCTGGCGCTCGGCCGACCGGTTCATCCAGCTGGCCTCGGTGGGGATCACCGTCTGGCTGGTCGGGCAGGCGTCCATGAACATGGGGTACGTGGTCGGTCTCCTCCCGGTGACCGGCGTGACCCTGCCGCTCATCTCGGCCGGCGGCACGTCGCTCATCCTCACCCTGTTCATCGTCGGGCTGCTGGCCCGCTTCGCCCGGTCCGAGCCCGCCGCGATCGAGGCGCAGCGCACCCAGCCTCGGGGACGCCTGGCGCGGCTGCTGCTGCCGGTGCCGGAGGCGGCCGTGGAGCCGGTGCGGCCGCGCCGGCGGCCCGAGGAGCGCGCCCCCGCCCCGAGCGTCGGCGCCGGCCGCACGGTGCTGCAGGACATCGACCTGGAGATCGCCCGCGGGGAGGTCGTCGTCGTCATCGGCCCCTCGGGGTCGGGCAAGTCGACGCTGTGCCGGACGATCAACCGCCTCGAGTCGATCGAGCAGGGCGAGA
>SPQJ01000045.1 GCA_004570425.1 Bacillus sp. AZ43 | reverse complement strand
GCCGCCGACGCCGCCACGGCCGCGGCGATCGCCTCGGGGCTGGGTTGCTCGCGCGCGGGCGGGGCCGGGGCGGCCCCCTGTACCGGCGCCGGCGCGGTGCCCGTCGAGGAGGAGGCCATCGCCGCCGGCGCCAGCAGCTCGGGGCGCCGCAGCACGTAGGGCGAGTAGGGGAACCCCTCCCCGTTGAGCTCCTCGACCGTCGGCCCGCGGCCCGGCAGCGCCAGGGCCTCCAGCGCGGCCCGCACGTCGGCGGTGGTCCACAGCCGGGGGTTGTCCACGCCCGAGTAGCGGCTGGCGCGAGCGATGCCCAGCAGCAGCGAGCGCGTCTCGAGCGTGGTCACCAGGTCGCCCTCGCCGAGGTCCCCGTCCGCGGGGACGAGCCCGGTCACCTCACCCGCCAGCACGGTGAGCCGGGCGATCCGCCCGGGCTCGAGTCCGGCCCGGCGCAGCGTCATGGCCACGTCCATACCGGCCTTCATGAGGCCGTCGAGCGGGCTGGACCCCCCGCCGGAGAGCTGCAGCGCCTGGCCGGGACCGCCCTCCGGCGCGATGGTCCACGCACCCTCGGGCACCGCCTTCACCGTGCCGGACTGCCGGAGGACCTCCGCGATCCGGACGACGGCGATGCCCTCGGGCACGAACAGCACGGCGTCGGAGATCCGCCTCCCCAGCGGCCCGTCGATGAGCGGCAGCGCCGCGACGACGGCGGCACGGACCGATCCGCCGGTGTCCCACCGGGTCAGCTCACCGAAGAGCGCTCGCTCTCCCGCGGTCTGCAACGGCGCCGGGGTCAGGGCCAGCACGTCGGATGTCCTCCGGGCGGTCGGGGTCTCGGGCTCGGGTCGGCGGCGCGGCCGCCAGGGCCGTCAGCAGGGCGCCCCCCGACGCGCACTGCCCGTAGGCGATCGGCCCGGCGCCGGCAGCTCCCACGACGCTACGTCATGGAACCGCAACAGTCGTCGCACCCGCGCCGGTACGACGGGTCAGGCGGGCAGGGCAGCGGTGTCGTCGGCGGCCTTCCAGCGGGCCAGCCAGCTGCTGCGCGCCAGCGCGTCGACGGTCGCCCACAGCAGGCCGAAGCCGACGGCGACCGGCACGGCCGACCACCAGTTCCACGGCGGCAGGAGACCGGCGGCGTCCTGCCCGACGGCCGCGGCGTACACCACCCCGGTCACGACCGGGCCGGCCAGCCACCCGGGCACCCGGAAGGTGACGGCGAGGTCGACCAGGACGGCGCCGACGATCAGCACCAGCGGCAGCACCGACGGCGGGAAGTCGCCCGCGACGAGCCCCAGCCAGGCGACGGCGCGGTAGGCGAGGTACGTGGCGGCCACGATCGTCGCCGTCCAGCGCAGCCCGACGACCTTGCGGGCCACGACCAGCGAGAGCAGTCCGGCGCAGATCATCCAGGCGGGGTGCACCCAGGAGGGCACCGGCAGCATGAACATGGTCGGCGTCTGACCCTGCGACGCGGCGAAGTCGAGCAGCTGCGGCTCGGCCGTCGTCCGCCCGTCCAGGTAGGCGGCCAGCGAGAGGACGCCGTACTCCTGGTGCTGGTTCGGGAAGAGCACGTTCTCGACGAAGAAGAGCCACAGGCCGAGCGAGACGAGGTCGCGGACGCGGCCGGGCGCGGCGTACAGCCACCAGCCCCGGATCGCGCCGGCGAGCATGATCGCCGTCCCGATGTAGAGCAGCGCGTGGCTCGGGCTCCAGCTGGTGATGTCCAGCCCGTTGATGCGGTGGTTGATGATGTCGATCGGCAGGGCGACCAGGAACGTGCCGATCCCCCACTGCATGAGCCGCAGTGCCCGCCGGTCGACCCCGTAGCCGCTGTAGCTGTGGAAGACCACCAGGCCGACGACGACGGCCGTGCCCGCCGAGTTGAGCAGGTGCGGAGGCGCCAGGTCGTCGCGCAGCCACCTGAAGTGCCAGGAGACGTCCCACGTCGAGCCCAGCATCTTGAGCAGGAACGCCCCGAGCCACGCGGTGTAGATCCAGCGCAGCTCGGTCTGCGTCGTGACGCGGCCAGGGCGGCCCGGCGTCATGTAGGCCGCCCAGAACCAGCGCACCAGGGCGATCGGGTGGGCCAGGCCGGCGCGCAGGGTGCCCGGCGCCGGCGGAACCGCCGGGAGGGCGGCGGCGGGAGCAGCAGGAGTGGGCACAGGTACGTCCTCGGATCGGTGGGTCTGGCCCGACCCTAGCGGCGCGCACGCCGATTCCGGCCCTCTCCGGTGGCGCGCTCGCCCGACATGCGCTAGTGGACGGGCACGCGGGGCGGACGGTGCGCACGGTGCGTACTGTCGGGCGACGTGGCAGAGAGCGCAGGGCACCTGGTCTGGATCGACTGCGAGATGACCGGGCTCGACATCGTCAAGGACAAGCTGATCGAGGTCGCGGTCGTCGTGACCGACTCCGAGCTCAACGTGCTCGACCCCGGGCTGGACCTGATCATCGGCGCCGACGACGCCGACCTCGACGGGATGAACGAGGTCGTCGTCGAGATGCACCGGAAGTCCGGGCTCACCGAGGCCGTCCGCGCCTCGACGCTCACCGTGGCCGAGGCCGAGCAGCAGCTGCTCGCCTACATCAAGCGATTCGTGCCCGAGCGCCGCGGCGCCCCGCTGTGCGGCAACTCGATCGGCACCGACCGCGGCTTCCTGGCCCGCGACATGCCCGAGCTCGACGACCACCTGCACTACCGGATGGTCGACGTCTCCTCGATCAAGGAGCTGGCCCGCCGCTGGTTCCCCCGGGTGTACTTCGCGCAGCCGCAGAAGGGCCTGGCGCACCGCGCGCTCGCCGACATCATCGAGTCGATCCGGGAGCTGGCCTACTACCGGAAGACGCTGTTCGTGCCCGCCCCCGGGCCCAGCAGCGACCAGGCGAAGAGCGCCGCCGAGGAGGTCGTCGGCTCCTTCGCCGAGGTCCTGGCGGCCGGCGACGCCACCCCCCGGGTCGGTGTGGACGAGGTCGCACCCCCGGCTGCGTCGGGGAGCTGACCGGCTCCGGTATCGTTGCGCCGGTTCCCCTCCTGGCGCGTGCGCCCGCCGGGGAGCGATGGTGGGTGTAGCTCAGCTGGTAGAGCACCAGGTTGTGATCCTGGGTGTCGCGGGTTCGAGCCCCGTCACTCACCCCAGCGGCGGAGGCCCTGGTCAGCTCGCTGACCAGGGCCTCCGTTCCGTTCCGGCCCCGTTCGTGGCGGACGTCGGGACGCCGGCCCCATCGTCGGAGACGTGTCGGACCCGGCGACGCTTCCGTGTCCGCTTCCCTTCGACTCGCCGAGGCGCCGGCGCTCGGTGGCCGTCAGGTGTGGGCGGCAGCCTCGTGGCCGACGTGAGCGCGCATCTCCAGCTGGAAGGTGGCGTGCTCGACACTGACCGAGAGGTGCTCGGCGAGACAGACCTGCAGCTGATCGAGAACCTGCGGGGCGTGTCCGTCGAAGAAGAACGAGTCCTGGACGACCACGTGTGCTGTGAGCACGGGAAGCCCGGTGGTGATCTGCGAGGCGTGCAGGTCGTGGACGTCCAGGACGTGCGGTTGGGCGAGGAGGTGTGCGCGGACCGCGTCGAGGTCCAGTCCCGGTGGGGCGCTCTCCAGCAGCACCGAGACCGTCTCGAAGAGCAGCTTCAGTGTGCGGGGCACGATCAGCGCCACGATGACGAGTGACGCGACCGCGTCGGCCTGCTGCCAGCCCGTGAGCGCGATGATGGCGGCGGCGAGCAGGACCGCGACCGAGCCGAGCGCATCGGTGACCACCTCGAGCAGCGCCGCGCGCATGTTCACGTTGCCGTTCCGCGCCCCGGCGCGGGTGAGCACGAGGATGCCGACGAAGTTGGCGGCCAGACCCAGCGCACCGAAGACCAGCACGGAGGAGGAGGCCACCTCCGCCGGCTCGAACAGCCGGCCGATCGCTTCGATGCAGACCCAGCCACCGACTGCCAGGAGCACCGCGGCCTGCAGTGTCGCGCCGAGCACCTCGGCGCGACGGTATCCCCAGGTGCGCTCGGCCGTGGCCGGGCGCAGGGCCAGGGTGGCGGCGAGCAGGGCGATGGCGAGGCCGGCGGCGTCGGTGCCGGCGTGGGCAGCATCAGCCGCCAGGGCCAGGGAGCCCGACAGCAGCGCGCCGACGATCTGCACGAGCAGCAGAGTCGTGGTGAGCGCGAGCACGATGAGCAGGCGACGGCGGTCGGCGCCCGCGCCACCGTCCGCGTGCCGGTGCGCGTGTCCCCCGCTCATACGGCAGTCCTCTCCGCAGAGGAGGCCGTGGGGTCGGCGCCGGGGAGGAACCGGTCGGTGCGGCCGGCGCAGTCGGCGGGTACCTCACTGCTGTCGGGCACGTGCACCTGCTCCGCGGCAGGGCCGTCGTCGTCCACGACGGGCGGCGGGGTGGGAGTGCGAGCCGGCCCCACTCCCGGCAGCTCGGTGAGCCTGCGGGTGAGAGTCGCCGGGTCGCGGCGGCCGGGAAAGCGCTCGACCAGCCGACCCGCGTCGAAGACGGCGATGGTCGGGTAGCCAGCGATGCGGTACGCGGCGGCGGCCTGCGGCAGCCGGGCGGCGTTCACCCGGAGGGTGGGCGCGGTCCAGCCCAGCTGCCGCCACGCGAGCGCGAGGAGGCTGCGTTGCTGGCGGCAGTGCTCGCAATCATCGGTCTCGAAGGCGACGATCACCGGCTCCGGCGCCTGCAGGACACGTCGCGCGAAGGCGTCCGGGTCGGGGATCTCACACCACTCGATCACGGCGCCCCCTTCTCTCCGGTGTGGTCGCGCAGCGGGGGCCGTACACGACCGGATCGACATCGCGGCTCGCCTTGGTCCATCGAGGAGGTCGGCACCACCGCTGGATGGCCCCTCCCCCCGAGGGGGGCGGGACGGACCGGCGTCACCGGGCGGTACTACCGCTCGGCGCACCGTCGGCCGGCTGGGTGGCGGGCAGCTGGCCGGCTCCCGCCCCGCCGTCGACCCGGTCGGAGGCCAGCGGCTGGAAGCGGCGCAGCCGCAGGCTGTTGGAGACCACGAACACCGAGCTGAACGCCATCGCCGCGCCGGCGAGCATCGGGTTGAGCAGCCCGGCGGCGGCCAGCGGGAGGGCGGCCACGTTGTAGGCGAAGGCCCAGAACAGGTTGCCCTTGATGGTGCCCAGCGTCTTCCGCGACAGTCGGATGGCGTCAGCGGCGGCCCGCAGGTCCCCGCGCACCAGGGTCAGGTCGCTGGCCTCGATGGCCACGTCGGTGCCGGTGCCCATGGCCAGGCCGAGGTCGGCCTGGGCGAGAGCGGCGGCGTCGTTGACGCCGTCGCCGACCATTGCCACGACCTTGCCCCGGTCCTGCAGCCGCTTCACCACGTCGACCTTGTCGGCGGGCAGCACCTCCGCGATGACCTCGTCGATGCCGACGGCGGTGGCCACCGAGCGGGCGACGGTCTCGTTGTCGCCGGTCAGCAGCACCGGGGTCAGCCCCAGGCCGCGCAGCTGGCGGATCGCCTCGGCGGAGGTCTCCTTGATGGCATCGGCGACGACCAGCACGCCGCGTGCGGCGCCGTCCCAGCCGACCGCGACCGCGGTCCTGCCCTCGGCCTCGGCGGCGGCCATGGCGCGCGCCAGCTGGGGACTCAGGTGCTGGGACCACTCGGCGAGGAGCCGGGCGCGCCCGACGAGCACCGCGTGCCCGTCGACGACGCCTTGCACACCGAGGCCCTCGACGTTGGTGAAGCCTTCGACCGGCGGGAGGGTGCCGACGGCCTCGGTGGCGCCCTTGGCGATGGCCTGGGCGATGGGGTGCTCGGAGGCGTCCTCCAGGGCGCCGGCCAGCCGCAGCAGCTGCTCGCGGTCGTCGCCAGGGGCGACGACGACGTCGAGCAGCGTCATCCGGCCGGTGGTGACGGTCCCGG
Organism: Bacillus sp. AZ43; assembly: GCA_004570425.1. GTDB lineage: Bacteria > Actinomycetota > Actinomycetes > Mycobacteriales > Geodermatophilaceae > Blastococcus_B. The sequence goes on along the minus strand of SPQJ01000045.1, from coordinate 21,993 downwards.
TCTTGTCCAGGACGACGGTGTCGACCGTGCGGGTGCTCTCCAGCACCTCCGGGCCCTTGATGAGGATGCCCAGCTGGGCGCCGCGGCCGGTGCCCACCATGAGCGCCGTCGGCGTGGCCAGGCCCAGAGCGCAGGGGCAAGCGATGATCAGCACCGCGACCGCGGCGGTGAACGCGGCGGCCAGGCCGCTGCCCGTCCCCAGCCAGAAGCCGAGGGTGCCCAGGGCCAGCGCGATGACGATCGGCACGAAGATGCCCGAGATCTGGTCGGCCAGGCGCTGCACCTGGGCCTTGCCGTTCTGGGCGTCTTCCACCAGCCGGGCCATCTGAGCCAGCTGGGTGTCGCCGCCGATGCGGGTGGCGCGGACGACCAGTCGGCCACCGGCGTTGACGGTGGCACCGACGACGGCGTCGCCGGGGCCGACCTCGACCGGCACGGACTCGCCCGTGAGCATCGAGGCGTCCACGGCCGAGGAGCCCTCGACGACGGTGCCGTCGGTGGCGATCTTCTCGCCGGGACGGACGACGAACAGGTCGTCGGCGGCAAGCTGGTCGACGGGGATCCGCTGCTCCGCACCGCCGCGCAGCACCGCTACCTCTTTCGCGCCGAGCTCGAGCAGGGCGCGTAGCGCGGCCCCGGCGCGGCGCTTCGAGCGGGCTTCGAAGTACCGGCCGGCGAGGATGAACGTGGTCACCCCGGCGGCGGCCTCGAGGTAGATGTTGCCCGACCCGTCGCTGCGGGCGATGGTCAGCTCGAACGGGTGGGTCATGCCGGGGACGCCGGCGGTGCCCCAGAAGAGCGCGTACAGCGACCAGGCCAGCGCGGCGATGGTGCCCATCGAGATGAGGGTGTCCATCGTGGAGGCACCGTGACGCAGGTTGGTCCATGCGGCCTTGTGGAACGGCGCAGCACCCCAGACGACCACCGGCGCTGCCAGTGTGAGCGACAGCCATTGCCAGTACTGGAACTGCAGCGCCGGGATCATGGCCATCGCGATGACGGGAACGGTCAGGACCGCGGAGACGACCAGCCGCTGGCGCAGGCTGTGGACATGGTCGTCGGCCTCGGAGCTCTCCGGCTGCCCGTCGTCGGCGTCGGCCTTGGGGGGCTGGGGCAGCCGGGCACTGTAGCCCGTCTTCTCCACCGTCGCGACCAGGTCCGCGGGGGTGATGTCACCGGTGAAGGTGACCTTCGCCTTCTCGGTCGAGTAGTTGACCGTGGCGGTCACGCCGTCGAGCTTGTTCAGCTTCTTCTCGATGCGGGCGGCGCACGAGGCGCAGGTCATCCCACCGATCGCCAGTTCGATCTGGTTCCCGGTCGCCGCGGCCGGTCCTGCAGTGTCGGGTGTGGAGCTCATCATCGTCTTCCTTCGAACATGCTCGCGATGGGTGGAGCGGCCGGTCAGCCGTGGGCGTGACCGCCGTCGTCGTGCTCGCCCGCGCCGTCGGTGGCCGGTTCGTCGCCGTCGAACTCGGACGGGGCGGGGGCACCTGCGGGAACGGTGAACTCGGCGGTGCGCACGACGTCGCCGTGCTTGAAGTCCAGGAACAGCCGGTAGTCCCCGGCCGAGGGGGCGGTGGCGTAGAACGTGATGTCCGGGCCGGGCCGCGTCGCGCCATCCCCGGGTTCGCCGGCCGGGTGGACGTGCAGGTAGGCCAGGTCGCCGTCGCGCAGCGCGACCAGGTGCCCGTACGCGCCCAGGTAGGGCTGCAGGTCGGTGACCGGCTGACCGTCCCGGCTGACCGACAGGATCAGCTCCGATTCCTGCCCGGGCACGAGGCTCCCGTCGAGGGTGACGGTGTACCCGTCGACCTCGGCCCTCGTCGACGCCTCGGGCAACGGCACCGGGGTGTAGGCACCGGCGACGGCGACGTCCGCGCCCAGGACGAGCGCGGCGTCCTCCCCGGCGGGGTCGAAGTCGGCGAACAGCCGCCACGTGCCCGGCGACAGGTCCAGCGGGATCGACCAGGTGCCGTCGGGCGCCAACTCCGGGTGGACGTGCTGGTAGCCGGACAGGTCCCGGCGCACTGCGATCAGGTGCAGGTCCTCGTCGTGGGCGGTGTCGTAGGCGGTCACCGGCTGACCGTCGGGGCCGAGGATCCGGAACGACACCGGAGTGGCCGCGCCGGACGGCAGGGAGTCGGCCAGGTCGAGGGTGTAGCCGTTCTCGGAGATCTGCAGGCCGCCGGGCATGTGTGCACCGCCGGCGGCGGAAGACTGCTGGGTCGTGTCCATCGGGGACTCCGTGTCCGGATCGTCGTGGGGGGCGGTGTCGTGCGCGGTCGCGGCCGGGCCCACCGGGCCGACGGCGTTGCCGATACCGGCTGCTGCGCCGAAGACGACGACCAGGCCGAGCGCATACGTCCCGAGCTTGGTGGGGGTGTTCATCTGAACTGCCTTCCGAGAGCTGGCGCCGCTTACGGCGCAGGCAAGGTGGGTGGTCAGGAGCGGACGAGGCGCGCGACCGCGTCGGAGGCCTCGCGGACCTTCTCCTCGGCTTCGGGGCCGCCCTTCCGCGCCGCCTCGACCACGCAGTGACCCAGGTGCTCGTCGAGCAGTCCGAGCGAGAACGACTGCAGAGCGCGGGTCGCGGCCGACACCTGGGTCAGGATGTCGATGCAGTACTTGTCGTCCTCGACCATGCGCGACAGTCCGCGGATCTGACCCTCGATCTTGCGGAGCCGCGTGACGTGCTCGTCCTTGTCGTGGGTGTAGCCGGCCATCTCGTTCTCCTCGTGGGCTGGGACGTGTGCAGGCGGTGTCGGGGTGGGCGCCGGTCGGGGCCGACGCCCACCCCGGTCACGGATCAGGCCGCGACGACCTCGTAGCCGGCCTCTTCGACCGCCTCGGAAACCGCGTCGGCGGACACCGGCTGCGCGGACTCGACGGTCACCCGGCCGGCGGCCACGTCGACCTTGACCCCGGTGACGCCGGGGATCTTGGTGATCTCGGCGGTCACCGATCCGGCGCAGTGGTCGCAGGTCATGCCCCGGACGGTGTAGTCGGTGCTGCTCACGGACGTTCTCCTCTCGCTACCAGGGGTACCCCCCGGTGGTATGTCTGGTATCGATACCCTACGGGGGTATTGCACAAGACGCAAGAAGGGGATCGGTGATGGGGACGACACGAGTGCTGGTGGTGGGTGCGGGGGCGGCGGGCAGTGCGGCTGCCACCGTGCTGGCGCAGGCCGGGGCCGAGCTCGAGGTGGTGATCGTCGGTGCGGAGGATCGCCTGCCGTACAACCGCACGACGGTCAACAAGGGGCTGCTGTCCGGCGCGGTCGATGACGCCGGCATCGCCCTGCCCGGCCTGGACCTCCTCGGGGTGACGTGGCGGCTGGGGGAACGCGTCGTGCACCTGGACCCGGCGAACCGCTCGGTGCGTCTGGCCGGTGGCGAGCAGCTTGCGGCCGACGCGGTCGTGCTTGCAGTGGGCGCTCGACCGCGCCGGCTACCGGTGGAGGCGCGGGGGGCCAACCGGATGCTGACGCTGCGGTCGGCGGACGACACCGCGCGGCTGCGCCGTCAGCTGACCCCCGGCGCGCCCGTGCTCGTCGTCGGCGCCGGCCTCATCGGCACCGAGACGAGCGGCGTACTTCGCCGAGCGGGCCACCCGGTCGTGCTCGTCGACGCCGCCGCGACCCCGATGGCACCGCTGGTCGGTCCCACGGTGGCCGAGTGGATCGTGCGCGAGCACCGGGCGGCCGGCGTCGACGTCCGCGCCGGGACGACAGTGCAGAGCCTGGGACCGCAGGCGGACGAGAGCCTCTGGGCCACCCTCTCCGACGGGACGCAGCTGACCGCCGCAGTGGTCCTCCCCGCCCTGGGCGTGAGGCCTGACACCGACTGGCTCGCGGTCAGCGGCGTGCTGGGCGACGCCCTGGCCGGGGCGGTCGCCGTGGACGACCGGCAGCGGGTGATCGGCCGGCCAGGCCTCTACGCCGCCGGTGACGCGGCCGCCGTCCCCGGCCCCGACGGGCGACCGGTGCGCATCGAGCACTGGGGAGCAGCGCTCGCGCAGGGCCGGGCTGCGGCTCGCGCAGTGCTGGCCGATCTGGGCCTGGGCGAGCCGGACGAGCATCCGCCGGCGGTCGAGCTCCCCAGCTACAGCACGTACGTGCACGATACGAAGCTCACGATCCTGGGCTGGCCGCAGTTGGCGACCCAGGAACTGCCGCTGCTCGGCACGCCGGCGGACGACCGGTTCGCCGTCGCGCTGCTCGACCAGCAGCAGCGCCTGGTGGGGGCCGTGGGCGTGGGTGGTGCCCGGGCGGTCAATCAGATCAGGGACCTGCTCCACCGCCGGGCACCGGCGGATGAGCTGGGCCGCTCCAGGCGGTGACCCGGTGACGATCCGAGCGAACGCTCAGCTGACCCGCCGGCTGGGGCCGTGGATCGTGGTGTTGACCGTCGCGGTCGAGGCACTGCGCACCTGCGCACGCCCCTGCACCCCGCGCGGCGGGGCCTCGACGTGAGGCAGGGCGTGCCAGGACGAGGCGACGCGATGACCACTCACGTCCGACCTCGACGCGTCAGCCGCCGCACCCGTGGCCGGCCGGCGTCAGCATCGCCTACAACGTGATCGCGGGGGTCAGCGACGACCTGACGCCACTCTCGCGCGGGCATCGGCCGCAGGCAGTGCTCCCGGCCGCGGACAGCCGCACATCTCGGTGGACACCGCCGACGGGGTGTCGAGTCCGTCGACGGCGTGACCACGTCCACGGGCAGCACCGGGTTGGTACGTGGGTGCACGCCCGCGTCGTCTCCACCCGCCCGGACGCCGGTGAGGGGACGAGCGACACGCGCTCTCCCCCCACCGGCGGCGCCGACCGATTCTCCGATCAGCGCACCGGCGCCGGCTCGGTCGGCGCCGTTTCACCCTCCGGGGACAGTGCGGCCTGCGGTCGGAACGTGACCGCCAGCAGCCCCGCACCGGCGACGGCGATGCCGGCCGCGCCGTAGAACGCCGCGGCGTACCCGGCGGTCAGCTGCACCGGGTCCCCGACGGCGGCGGCCCCGTAGGAGGCCGCGACCGCGGTCATCGCGGCCAGCCCCAAGGCCGATCCGACCTGGTAGGAGGTGTTCACGATGCCGGCCGCCAGCCCGCCTTCCTCCGGCCGGGCCGCCGACAAGGCGGTACCGAGGGAGGGGATGAACGCCAGCGCCTGTCCGAGCGCGGCGACCAGTGAGGCCGGAAGCACATCCACGACGAAGTTGCCGGTGGCACGTGCCTGGGCCAGCCAGACCAGCCCTGCGGCCAGCGCCAGGAGACCTCCGACGATGAGCGGCTTGGTGCCGAAGCGGGCGATCAGCCGCGGAGCGACCCCGACCATCAGCACCATGATCAGGACGGTCATCGGCAGCAGCGCCGCACCGGAGGCGAAGGCCCCGTAGCCGAGCACCTGCTGCAGGTAGAGGTTCAGGAAGAACCACATCGGCACCCACGCCGCGCCCAGCAGCAGCTGGGCGAGGTTTGCAGTGCCCAGCAGCGGGGTGCGGAAGATGCCCAGGCGCACCAGCGGCGTGCGCAGCAGCGCCTGGATGCCGACGAACGCGATCAGCAGCAGCACCGCGCCGGCCAGGGTGCCCAGCGTCGTCCCCGAGCTCCAGCCGACTTCCGGCGCCCGGACGACCCCCAGGACCGCCAGCGCCAGGCCACCGGTCACCGTGGCCGCGCCGAGGACGTCCACCCCGCCGCGACGGCCGGGGACGTTCGGCATCAGCGCCGGGGTGACAGCCAGCGCAGCCAGGGCGATCGGCACGTACAGCCAGAAGATCCACGGCCAGGACAGCCACTCCGTGATCACGCCACCGAGGAACACGCCGGCGGTACCGCCGGCCGGCGCGGCCGCGCCGTAGAGCGCCAGTGCCCGGGGCAATGCCGGCGTGCCGCCGAACAGCGCCATGAGCAGGGTCAACGCCGCCGGCGCGATCAGTGCCGACCCGGCACCTTGCACCGCCCGGCCGGCCAGCTCCACGCCCGCGCCGGTCGCGACCGCCGATACGACCGACCCGGCCAGCAGCAGCACCCACCCGGCAGCGAACACCCGTCGCGCGCCGAACAGGTCCGACAACCGCCCGCCCAGCAGGAGCAGTCCGGCGAAGGCGACCACGTAGGCGTTGAACACCCACTGCAGGCCGGACGCACTGAAGCCCAGGTCAGCCGCCATCTGCGGCAGTGCCACCCCGATGATCGAGGTGTCCATGATGACGACGAACTGCGCCAGGGCGATCACGCCCAGTGCAGCCCATCGTCGTCCTTGCGTGTGCATCGCACTCAGTCCTCTCCGGTCCGGAATCTCTCAGATACCGGTGGGGGGTATGTGTACGCTCCACGACATGCCGCGGTCAAGTACCCCCGTGGGGTATACGGGAGCCACTCGGCTCCTGCTCCGCGACGCGCTCGGTCAGCGGTCGGTCAGGTGGCGCCACGAGTGCCGCCACCACTGCGGCAGGCAGTCGGTCCCCCAGCACGTGTGCAATCCCGGAGTCGAGCCGCCGTCGGCACACCACGGCCACCGCGAGTACGTGGCCACCGTGCAGCCCCGGCTGTGCACGCCCACGGCGACCCAGCCCGACATCGGCCTCGCTCGCGGGTCAGAGCCCCGTCCGACCCCATCGAGAGAGGCCCCGGTCACGGAACCGACCGGGGCCTCTCCGCGTCGTAGCGGTGCTCAGCGACCGATCTCGGCCGGAGACTCGCCGCCCTCCAGGTCGCCCTCGGTGTCGAGGTAGGCCTGCTGGAGCTCGGCCAGCAGCGCCGGGTCGGGCTCGGCCCACATCTTCCGGTCGACGGCCTCCAGCAGCCGCTCGGCGATGCCGTGCAGCGCCCACGGGTTCGACTGCTCCATGAACGCGCGGTTCTCGGGGTCGAGCACGTAGGTCTGGGCGAGCTTCTCGTACATCCAGTCGGCGACCACACCGGTCGTGGCGTCGTAGCCGAACAGGTAGTCGACCGTGGCCGCGAGCTCGAACGCGCCCTTGTACCCGTGCCGGCGCATGGCGGCGAGCCACTTCGGGTTCACCACGCGGGCCCGGAACACCCGGGCGGTCTCCTCGGTCAGCGAGCGGGTGCGCACCTGCTCCGGGCGCGTCGAGTCGCCGATGTAGGCCGCCGGCTCCGCGCCGGTGAGCGCCCGGACCGTGGCGACCATCCCGCCGTGGTACTGGAAGTAGTCGTCGGAGTCGGCGATGTCGTGCTCGCGGGTGTCGACGTTCTTGGCGGCGACGGCGATCCGCTTGTACGCCGTCTCCATGTCGTGCCTGGCCTGCACGCCGTCGAGGTCGCGACCGTAGGCGTAGCCGCCCCACACCGCGTAGACCTCGGCGAGGTCGGCGTCGCCGCGCCAGTCGCGGGAGTCGATGAGCGACAGCAGCCCCACCCCGTACGCGCCGGGCTTCGAGCCGAACACCCGGGTGGTGGCCCGCCGCCGGTCCCCGTGCGTGGCGACGTCGGCCTCCACGTGGGCGCGCACGAAGTTCTGCTCGGCCGGCTCGTCCAGCGAGGCGGCCAGGGTCACGGCGTCGTCGAGCATGGTGACCACGTGCGGGAAGGCGTCCCGGAAGAAGCCGCTGATCCGCACCGTGACGTCGATCCGGGGCCGGCCCAGCTCGTCGAGCGGCACCGGCTCCAGCGACGTCACCCGCCGGGAGGCGTCGTCCCACACGGGGCGGACGCCGAGCAGGGCGAGCACCTCGGCCACGTCGTCCCCGCTGGTGCGCATGGCCGACGTGCCCCACACCGACAGCCCCACCGACCGCGGGTACTCCCCCGTGTCGCCGCGGTACCGCTCGACCAGCGACTCGGCGAGCGCCTGCCCGGTCTCCCAGGCCAGTCGCGAGGGCACCGCCCGCGGGTCGACGGAGTAGAAGTTCCGCCCGGTCGGCAGCACGTTGACCAGCCCGCGCAACGGCGATCCCGACGGCCCCGCCGGCACGTAGCCGCCCTCCAGGGCGTGCAGGGTCGCGTCCAGCTCGTCGGTGGTGCGGGCCAGGCGCGGCACCACCTCGTCCACCGCGAAGCGGAGGACGGCGGCGACCTGCTCGTGCTCCCTGCCCAGGACGTCGCGCACCACGTCGGCCACCGCGTCGGCGGTCCAGCCGCGCTGCTCCATGCCTTCGACCAGTGCCTGGGCCTGCGCCTCGACGGCGTCCGTGGCGCGCAGCCCGGCCGTGCCGTCCTCGGTCAGCCCGAGCGCCTCGCGCAGCCCGGGGAGGGCGACCGCGCCGCCCCAGATCTGCCGGGCCCGCAGCATGGCGAGCACGAGATCGACCCGGTCCTGGCCGGCCGGTGGCGCGCCGAGAACGTGCAGGCCGTCGCGGATCTGCGAGTCCTTGATCTCGCAGAGCCACCCGTCGACGTGCAGGATCATCTCGTCGAAGTGGTCGTCCTCCGGCCGCTCGTTCAGGCCGAGGTCGTGGTCGAGCTTGGCGGCCTGCAGCAGCGTCCAGATCTGCGCCCGGACGGCGGGCAGCTTCGCCGGGTCCATGGCGGCGACGTTGGCGTGCTCGTCGAGCAGCTGCTCCAGCCGGGCGATGTCGCCGTAGGTCTCCGCGCGGGCCATCGGCGGCACCATGTGGTCGACCAGCGTGGCGTGCGCCCGGCGCTTGGCCTGCGAGCCCTCGCCGGGGTCGTTGACGAGGAACGGGTACACGAGCGGGACGTCGCCGATCGCGGCGTCCGGGCCGCACGACGCGGACAGCCCCACCGTCTTGCCCGGCAGCCACTCCATGTTGCCGTGCTTGCCGACGTGCACGATCGCGTGCGCGCCGAACACCGACCGCAGCCACCAGTACGCGGCCAGGTAGTGGTGGGACGGCGGCAGGTCCGGGTCGTGGTAGATCGCGATCGGGTTCTCCCCGAAGCCGCGCGGCGGCTGCACCATCACCACGACGTTGCCGGCGCGCAGCGCGGCGAAGACGATGTCGTCCCCGTCCACGAACAGCGAGCCCGGCGGCTGCCCCCAGTGCTCGACCATCGCCTCGCGCAGGTCCTCCGGCAGCGTGTCGAAGAACCGCCGGTACTCGGAGGCACGGATCCGCACGGGGTTGCCCGAGAGCTGCTCCTCGGTGAGCCAGTCGGCGTCCTGGCCACCGGCGGCGATGAGCGCGTGCACCAGCGCGTCGCCGTCCAGGTCGGCGACGCCGGGCAGCGCGTCGGGGCCGTCGAAGGGCCCGATGTCGTAGCCCTGCCCCTGCATCGCGGCCAGCAGCCGGACCACCGAGGCAGGGGTGTCCAGGCCGACGGCGTTGCCGATGCGGGCGTGCTTGGTCGGGTAGGCCGAGAGCATCACCACGATGCGGCGCTCGGCCGGCGCGGTGTGCCGCAGCCGGGCGTGCGCGACGGCGGTGCCGGCCACGCGGGCCGCGCGCTCGGCGTCGGCGACGTAGTGCGTCAACCCGTCGGCGTCGGTCTCCTTGAACGAGAACGGCACGCTGATCAGCCGGCCGTCGAACTCGGGGATCGCGACCTGGTTGCCGACGTCCAGCGGCGAGAGCCCGTCGTCGTCGGCGAGCCACTCGTCGCGGGAGCGGGTGAGGCACAGGCCCTGGATCACCGGCACGTCCAGCTCGGCGAGCGCACCGACGTCCCACGCACCGTCGTCGCCACCGGCCTGGGCGGTCGCGGGCCGGGAGCCGCCGGCGGCCAGCACGGTGACCACCAGGGCGTCGGCGCCCTCCAGCGTCGCGAGCAGCTCGGGGCCGACGGAGCGCAGCGAGGAGGCGAACACCGGCAGCGCCTGCCCGCCGGCGTCCTCGATCGCCGTGCAGAGCGCCTCGACGAAGGCGGTGTTCCCGGCCAGGTGGTGGGCCCGGTAGTAGAGGACGGCGACCGTCGGGCCGCTCCCCCGGCCCCGCCGCTCGAGCACCCCCCAGTCGGGGGCGACCGACGGCGGCGCGAACCCCTCGCCGGTGAGCAGCACGGTGTCGGACAGGAACCGGTGCAGCTGGACGAGGTTCTCCGGCCCGCCCTGCGCCAGGTAGCCGTGCGCCTCCGTGGCCACGCCCATGGGGACGGTGGACAGCTCCATCAGCTCGGCGTCGGGCACCTGCTCCCCGCCGAGGACGACGACCGGCGCGGGACCCGCGAGCAGCGGCGCCAGCATCTCCTCGTACTGCCGCCGGACGCCCAGGATGCGGACGACCACCAGCGGGCTGCCCTCGACCAGGGCGGCGATCCCCGCGGCGTCGAGGCGGGCCGGGTTGCCCAGCCGCCAGCCCGCACCCGAGGCGCGGGCGGAGAGCAGGTCGGTGTCGCTGGTGGACAGCAGGGTGAAGGCGGGGTCGCTCACGGCGCGTTCCTCACTCGGGGTCCGCGCCCCGGGTCGTCGGGCACGGCAGCCGGAGTGTCTGGCTGACCCGGTTCCCCGGGCTCACAGTGGCGGGACCGCGTCGGATTCGCACCGACTTCCTCGCTGACTGCCGTGAGTGGCCCGGACGCTACCGGGCCCCGTCCGGGCGACCGACGTCAGGCGACCTCGACCAGGTCGAGGACGAAGACGAGCGTGGCGTCCCCCGGGATCGGGCCCTGGCCGGTCGGGCCGTAGCCCAGGTCGCTGGGGATCGTCACCATGCGCCGGCCACCGACCTGCATGCCGGTGATCGCCTGCTCGAAGCCCGGGATGACCTGACCCGCCCCGACCCTCACCGGCAGCGTCTCGTCCGCCCCGCGGCTCCACGAGGAGTCGAACTCCTCCCCGGTCTCGTAGAAGGCGCCCACGTACTTCACGGCGACCGAGGTGCCCTCGACCGCCTCGGCGCCGTCGCCGACGACGACGTCGCTGATCTGCAGACCGCACGGCGGCGCGGCGTCGGTGGCCGGCACCTCCGGCTTCTCGGAGAGGTCCGTCGAGACCTCGTCGGGGGCGTCGGCGGTCTCCGCACGGGTCTCGCACGCCTGGGAGGTCGGGGCGGCGGCGCCGCTGTCGGTGGTCTCGTCCCCGCAGCCGGTGAGGGCCAGGACCAGGGCGGTCGGGACGGCGAGCAGGGCGGCGCGGTGCGACATGGATCTCCTGGGGAGGCGGCGGTCCTCCACTGAACCACGCGCCCGACGCGGCACCCGCGCGGCACGCTGCCGCCCGTAGCCTCGGTGCCGCCATGACCACCGCCCAGCAGCCCCGCGACCGCGCCGACGCCTGCCCGGGCGCGCTGCAGACGCACGCCGCGGCCGACGGCGCGCTGGCGCGGGTCCGGATCCCCGGGGGCACGCTCACCGTCGCCCAGCTGCGGGTGCTCGCCGCCGCCGCGGACGAGCTCGGCGACGGCGCACTGGAGCTCACGAGCCGGGGGAACGTCCAGCTCCGGGGCCTCCGGCCGGGGTCCGAGCCGGAGCTCGGCGACCGGCTGGCCGCGGCGGGCCTGCTGCCGAGCGCCACCCACGAGACCGCCCGCAACGTGCTGGCCAGCGCCCTCACCGGCCGGGTCGGCGGTCTGGTCGACGTCCGCCCGTGGGTGGCCGGCTTCGACGCCGCCCTGTGCGCCGACTCGGCCCTCGCCCCGCTCCCCGGTCGCTTCCTCGCCGCCTTCGACGACGGGCGCGGCGACGTCGCCGGGCTCGGCGCCGACGTCGGCCTGCTGGCGCTCGACGCGAGCACCGCCGCCCTGCTCCTCGGCGGGGTGGACAGCGGGCTGCGCACCGGCCCCGGCGGCGCCGTCGCGCTGGCCCTCGCCGCCACCCGCGCGTTCCTCGACGAGCGGGCGCGCCAGGGCGGCACGGCATGGCGGCTGGCGGAGCTGACCGACGGCCGGGCGCGGATCGCCGGCGCGCTGGGGCAGCCGGGGGCCGCGCGCGTCGCGGTGCCCGGCCCACCGGCCGTGGGCCCGGCGGGCGCGGTGATCCAGGACGACGGCCGCACGGCGCTGGTCGCCGTCGTGCCGCTGGGGCGGCTGACGGCGAGCCAGGCCGGCGTGGTCGCCGGGGTCGGGCCGACCGACGTCCAGGTCACCCCGTGGCGCAGCGTCGTCGTCCCGGACCTGCCGGACGCAGCGGCGGCGGCCGAGCTCTCGGCCGCCGGCCTCGTGCTGGAGCCGGCCAGCCCCTGGCTCCGGGTGACCGCGTGCGCGGGCCGGCCCGGCTGCGCGAAGTCCCTGGCCGACGTCCGCGCCGACGTGGTCCGGGCAGTGGCCGGGGGCGACCTCCCGGCGGGCGGCGCCCGGCAGCACTGGGTCGGCTGCGAGCGGCGCTGCGGCCGTCCGGCGGGCGAGGTCGTCGACGTGGTCGCCACCGGCCGGGGATACCGGATCGGGACCGGCACGTAGCCTCCTCGCCGATGTCCGAGCAGACGTACGAGTACGAGAAGGACGGCGCCGCGATCTACCGGCAGTCGTTCGCCACCATCCGGGCCGAGGCCGACCTGACCGGTCTGCCCGAGGACGTCGCCCGGGTCGCGGTGCGCATGATCCACGCCTGCGGCCAGGTGGACCTGGTCGACGACCTGGCCTTCTCCCCCGCCGTGGTCGCGCGCGCCCGGGCCGCCCTGGACGCCGGCGCGCCCGTGCTCTGCGACGCCGAGATGGTCGCCTCCGGCATCACCCGCCGCCGCCTGCCGGAGGACAACGACGTCGTCTGCACGCTCAACGACCCGCGCACCCCGGGGCTCGCCGCGGAGCTCGGCACCACCCGCACCGCCGCCGCCCTGGAGCTGTGGCGGGACCGGCTCGACGGCGCCGTCGTGGCCATCGGCAACGCCCCCACCGCGCTGTTCCACCTGCTGGAGATGGTGGCGGCGGGCGCTCCCCGTCCGGCCGCCGTCCTGGGCATCCCGGTCGGGTTCATCGGCGCCGCCGAGTCCAAGGACGCCCTCGCCGCCTCCGACCTCGACTTCCTCGTGGTCCGCGGCCGCCGGGGCGGCAGCGCGATCACGGCCGCCGCGGTGAACGCGATCGCGAGCGACGTCGAGTGACCGGGCGTCTCTACGGGGTGGGGCTCGGGCCCGGGGACCCCGAACTGGTCACCGTGAAGGCCGCCCGGCTCATCGCCGCCGCCGACGTCGTCGCCTTCCACGCCGCCCGGCACGGCCGGTCGGTCGCACGCGGGATCGCCGAGCCCTACCTGCGCGAGGGGCAGATCGAGGAGCTGCTGGTCTACCCGGTGACCACCGAGACCACCGACCACCCCGGCGGGTACCAGGGCGCCATCGACGAGTTCTACGAGGCCGCGGCCGCGCGGCTGGCCGCGCACCTCGACGCCGGGCGCGACGTCGTCGTCCTGGCCGAGGGCGACCCGTTCTTCTACGGCTCGTACATGCACATGCACAAGCGGCTGGCGCACCGGTACCCGACCGAGGTCGTCCCCGGCGTGACCAGCGTCAGCGGCGCCGCCGCGGCCGTCGGCCGCCCCCTGGTCGAGCGGGACGAGGTGCTCACCGTGCTGCCGGGCACGCTGCCCGCCGACGAGCTCGCCGACCGGCTGGCGACGACCGACTCGGCCGTCGTGATGAAGCTCGGCCGCACGTTCCCGCAGGTCCGGGAGGCCTTCGACCGCGCCGGCGTCCTCGACCGCGCCCTGTACGTGGAGCGGGCCACGACCGACCGCCAGCGCACGGCGCCCCTGGCCGACGTCGACCCGGCGAGCGTCCCGTACTTCTCCCTCGCGCTCCTGCCCAGCCCGCTCACCGGCGAGCTGCCCGTCGCGGACCGGCCGGCCGGCGGCGGGGACGCGTCGGGTGAGGTGGTCGTCGTGGGCCTCGGCCCGGGCGCGCGCCACTGGACGACGCCCGAGGCGGCCGACGCACTGGCCACCGCCGAGGTGCTCATCGGCTACGGGCCCTACCTGGACCGGGTGCCGGCCAACCCCCGCCAGGAGCGGTTCCCGACCGACAACCGGGTCGAGGCCGAGCGCGCCGCCCACGCGCTGGAGCTCGCCCGGTCGGGACGGCGGGTGGCCGTCGTCTCCAGCGGCGATCCCGGCGTCTTCGCCATGGCCGCCGCGGTGCTGGAGGTGGCCGGCCGGCCCGGGTTCGAGGACGTGCCGGTGCGGATCGTCCCGGGCCTCACGGCCGCGCAGGCCGTCGCCTCCCGGGCCGGGGCGCCGCTCGGCCACGACTTCTGCGTCATGTCGCTGTCCGACGTCCTCAAGCCCTGGGACGTCGTCGTCGACCGGCTCCGGCACGCGGCCGCCGCCGACCTGGTCGTCGCGCTCTACAACCCGCGGTCGAAGCACCGGCCGCACCAGCTCGGCGAGGCGCAGAAGGTGCTGCTCGAGACCCGCTCGGCCGACACGGTCGTGGTCGTCGGCCGCGACGTCGGCGGGCCCGAGGAGCAGCTCACGGTGACGACGCTGGGCGACCTGGACCCCGAGACCGTCGACATGCGCTGCCTGCTCATCATCGGCTCGTCGCGCACCCGCGTGGGTGCGGGCGGCGCCGTCTGGACGCCGCGCACCTACCCGGGCTGAGCCCGCACCCAGCTCAGCGCCTCCTCGACGGTCGCGACCGTCGGCACCCCGGGCGGCAGCGGCGGGCGCCGGACCAGTACGACCGGCAGGCGCAGCTCGCGGGCGGCGGTCAGCTTGGCCTCGGTGAGGTGCCCGCCCGAGTCCTTGGTGACGACGACGTCGACCCGGTGCTCCCGCATCAGCGACAGCTCCTCCTCGACCGTGAACGGGCCGCGCTCCAGCACGACCGTGGTGCGTGCGGGCAGTGGCGGCTCCGGCGGGTCGACCGACCGCACGACGCAGTGCGCCGTGAGGCCCGCGAAGGCCGCCAGCCCCTGCCGGCCCGTGGTGAGGAAGACGGAGTCGAACCCGGCGACGGCGTCGGCCGCCTCCTCCAGCGAGCCGACCCAGCGCCAGTCGTCCCCGGGCTGCGCCGTCCACCCCGGGCGGTGCAGCCGCAGCAGCGGGACGCCGGTGACGTCGGCTGCCCGTGCCGCCGACGCGGTCATGACCTCGGCGAACGGGTGCGTCGCGTCGACCACGGCCCGCACCGGGTGCGCCCGCAGCCAGGCGACCAGCCCGTCGGCGCCGCCGAACCCGCCGATCCGGACCTCGCCCGGGGGCAGGACCGGATCGGCGACCCGCCCGGCCAGCGAGGTGAGCACGTCGACCCCGTCGGCGACCAGCGCCGTGGCCAGCCGGCGGGCCTCCCCCGTGCCCCCGAGCACCAGGACCCGGCCGATCACGCGCACCTGCCAGGCATGCTGATCACGTGAGTCGGGACGGCGCCACGGGGCTGCGCTACGGGTGGACGACGGGCGCCTGCGCGACCGCCGCCACCACCGCGGCCTACACCGCGCTGCTGACCGGCGAGTTCCCCGACCCGGTGCGGATCGACCTCCCGAACGACAAGCACCCCTCGTTCGCCCTGGCGACCGAGTCGCTGGCGGGCGACGCCGCGACGGTCGGCGTCGTCAAGGACGCCGGCGACGACCCCGACGTCACGCACGGCGCGCTGGTCTCGGCCCGGGTGACCCACGGCGAGCCGGGCACCGGGGTCACCTTCCGCGCCGGTGCGGGCGTCGGCACGGTGACCAAGCCCGGCCTGCCGCTGCCGGTCGGGGAGCCGGCGATCAACCCGATGCCGCGGCAGTTCATCCGCGAGCACGTCGCCGCGGTCGCCGCGCGGCACGGGGGCACCGGCGACGTCGTCGTCGAGATCTCGGTCGAGCACGGCGAGGAGCTGGCGCGGAAGACCTGGAACCCCCGGCTGGGCATCCTCGGCGGGCTGTCGATCCTCGGCACGACCGGGGTCGTCGTCCCATACTCGTGCTCGTCGTGGATCGACTCGATCCGCCGCGGCATCGACGTGGCCCGGGCGGCCGGCCACCAGCACGTGGCCGGGTGCACCGGCTCGACCAGCGAGCGGGTGGTCACCGAGCTCTACGGGCTGCCCGAGGACGCGCTGCTGGACATGGGCGACTTCGCCGGCGCGGTCCTCAAGTACCTGCGCCGCCACCCGGTCCCGCGGCTGACGGTGGCCGGCGGGATCGGCAAGCTGGCCAAGCTCGCCGACGGGCACCTCGACCTGCACTCGGGCCGCTCCCAGGTGTCGACGGAGTCGCTGGCCGCCATGGTGCGCGCGGCCGGTGGCCCGCCGGAACTCGTGGACGGCGTCCGGGCGGCCAACACCGCGCTCGACGCGCTGCAGCAGTGCCAGGCCGCCGGGCTGCCGCTCGGCGACCTGGTCGCCGCCGGTGCCCGCGACACCGCGCTCGGCGTGCTCCGCGGCGCCCCGGTCGAGGTGGACGTCGTGGTCATCGACCGCGGCGGCACGGTGGTGGGCCGCGCCTAGCGGCATCGGGTCGTCGAGTACAGGTGGCTGTCGGGGAACTGCCCGGCGGTGAGCACGGATCCGACGATCACCACGGCGGTGCGCTTCACGCCCGCCTCCTCGACCTGCCCGGCGATGTCGGCGAGGGTGCCGCGCAGGACCAGCTCGTCGTCCCGGCTGGCGCGGGCGACGACCGCCACCGGGCAGTCGGCGCCGTAGTGCGGCAGCAGCTCGGGCACCAGCTCGGCCATCCGCTGCACCGCGAGGTGCAGCACCAGCGTCGCGCGCGAGGCGCCGAGCGTCGCGAGGTCCTCCCCCGGCGGCATCGGCGTGGAGCGGGCCGACGTCCGGGTGAGGACGACCGTCTGGCCGACCCCGGGCACGGTCAGCTCGCGCTTGAGCGACGCCGCGGCCGCGGCGAACGCCGGCACCCCGGGGACGACGTCGTAGGGCACACCGAGCGCGTCGAGCCGGCGCATCTGCTCGGCCATCGCGCTGTAGACCGACGGGTCGCCCGAGTGCAGGCGGGCGACGTCCAGGCCCGCCTCGTGGGCGGCCAGCAGCTCGGCGGTGATCTGGTCGAGGTCGAGATCCGCGGTGTCGACCAGCCGCGCGCCCTCCGGGGCGGTGTCGAGCAGCTCGCGGGGCACCAGGGCGCCGGCATACAGGCAGACCGGGGCGGTGGCGATGAGGCGGGCGGCCCGGACGGTGACCAGGTCCGGCGCGCCCGGACCGGCCCCGATGAAGTGCACGGTCATGGCGCTACCGAACCACGGAGAGGATCGTGACCGGCATCGCCGCCTTCCAGCCGGTGTAGGAGCCGACCGGTTGCGCGCGCTGGACGGCGAGGCGCACCAGGTCGCCACCGACGCGGGCGAACCAGCCGGCGAGCACCGCCTCGCTCTCGACGGTGACCGCGTTGGCCACGAGCCGACCGCCGGGCGGGAGCGCCGCCCAGCACGTCTCGAGCAGCTCCGGCGTCGTCGCCCCGCCGCCGACGAAGACCGCGTCCGGAGCCGGCAGGTCCGCCAGCGCCTCCGGTGCCCGGCCCCGGACCACCGCGAGGCCCGGGACCCCGAGGCGGGCGGCGTTGCGCGCGATGCGGGCGGCCCGGTCGGGGTGCGACTCGACCGCGACCGCACGGCAGGAGGGGTGGGCGCGCATCCACTCGATCCCGATCGAGCCGGCGCCGGCCCCGACGTCCCAGAGCAGCTGACCGGGCAGCGGGGCGAGCCGGGCCAGGGTGACCGCGCGGACCTCGCGCTTGGTCAGCTGGCCGTCGTCCTCGAACGCGTCGTCGGGCAGACCCGGGACGGTCGGCAGCGGCACCGTGCCGGGGTCGGCGACGGCCTCGACGGCGGTGACGACCAGCGGGTCGACCACCCCGTGCGGCCACCCCGCCGCCGTGCCGGTGAGCACGTGCTCCGCCGGCCCGCCGAGCTGGGCCAGCGCGGTGACCCGGCTGGCGCCGTAGCCGAGCCGCGCGCACAGCGCGGCGACCCCGGCCGGCGTCCCGCCGTCGGACCCCAGCACGAGCAGCCGCCGGCCGGGCGTCACGTGCGGGGTCACGAGCTCCAGCGCTCGACCGACGACGGTGACGACGGCGGTCTCCTCCACCGCCCAGCCCAGCCGCGCGCACGCCAGGCTGACCGACGAGGGGTGCGGGACGACGCGCACCGCGGCCGGCCCGTGCATCCGCACCAGGGAGGCGCCGACGCCGGAGAGCATCGGGTCGCCGCTGGCCAGCACCACCACCCGCCGGCCGGGGTGCGCCTCCGGCAGGTCGGCCAGCGCCGGGCCCAGCGGCGAGGGCCAGGGCACCCGCTCGGCGGGCACGCCGTCGGGCACGAGGCCCAGCTGGCGGGCGCTGCCGCGCAGCACGTCGGCCTCCTCGACCGCGCGGCGGGCGGCCGGAGACAGGCCGTCCCAGCCGTCGGCGCCGATGCCCACGACGGTCACCGGCGCGGTCGGGTCCCGCTCCTCAGCACGCACGACGGGCGATCCTAGGCACCGGCCCGCGGGAGCCGGTTGACACGATGGGCGGCGATGGACACCCCGATCGCGACCGGTCTGGCGCTGGGCGCCGCCGCCGACCTGCTGCTCGCCGACCCCCGGCGCGCCCACCCGGTGGCCGGGTTCGGCACGGTCGCCGCCGCGCTCGAGCGGGTGGTCTGGCGAGACTCCCGGGCCGTCGGCAGCGGCTTCGCGGCGGTCCTGGTCGCCGCGACCACCGGGCTCGGCGCGCTGGTCGACCGGGGCACGCGGCACCGCCCGTTCGCCCGGACGCTCGCCACCGCCGCGGCCACCTGGGCGGTGCTCGGCGGCACCTCGCTCGGCCGGGCCGCCGGGCGCATGCAGCGCGCCCTGGACGCCGGCGACGTGGCGGCCGGCCGTGCGGCGCTGCCGGCCCTGGCCGGTCGCGACCCGAGCGCCCTCGGGGTGGACGGGCTGAGCCGGGCCACCGTCGAGTCGGTCGCCGAGAACACCTCGGACGCCGCCGTCGCCCCGCTGTTCTGGGGCGCGATCGGCGGGCTGCCGGGGCTGCTCGGCTACCGCGCCGTGAACACCCTCGACGCCATGGTCGGCCATCGCTCGCCGCGGTACGAGCGCTTCGGCTGGGCGGCGGCCCGCCTCGACGACGTCGCCAACTGGCTGCCGGCCCGGCTGACCGCGGCGCTCACCGTCGCGTGCGCGCCGGCCGCCGGTGGCTCGGCCACGGGAGCGCTGCGCACCTGGCTCCGGGACGGCGCCTCCCACCCGAGCCCGAACTCCGGCCGGTGCGAGGCGGCGACGGCCGGCGCGCTGGGCCTGCGGCTGGGTGGGCGCAACGTCTACGGCTCCCGGGTCGAGGTCCGCCCGACCCTGGGGTCCGGGCGTCCGCCCGCCCCCGCCGACATCGGCGCGGCCGTCCGGCTCTCCCGGGCGGTCTGGGTCACCGCCGCCGCCCTCGCGGTGGCCGCACGGCTGACGAGGTCGCGGTCGTGAGCGGCGCGCTGCTGGTCGCCGGCACCACCTCGGACGCCGGCAAGTCGGTGGTGACCGCGGGCATCTGCCGCTGGCTGGCCCGCCAGGGCGTCTCGGTGGCGCCCTTCAAGGCGCAGAACATGAGCAACAACTCGATGGTCGCCCCCGACGGCGCCGAGATCGGCCGGGCGCAGGTCATGCAGGCGGCCGCCGCGCGGGTGGAGCCCGAGGCGGCGATGAACCCGGTGCTGCTGAAGCCGGGCGGCGACGACTCGAGCCAGGTCGTCGTCCTCGGCCGGCCGGTCGCCGACGTCACCGCCCTGTCCTACCGGCCGATGAAGGCCGCGCTGCTCGAGCAGGTGCTCACCAGCCTGGCCGACCTGCGCGCCCGCTTCGACGTCGTGGTGTGCGAGGGCGCGGGCTCGCCCACCGAGATCAACCTGCGCGCCGACGACATCGCCAACATGGGCCTGGCCACCGCGGCCGAGCTGCCCGTGCTGGTGGTCGGCGACATCGACCGGGGCGGGCTGTTCCCCGCGCTCTACGGCACCGTCGCGCTGATGCCGCCGGCCGACCAGCGCCTGGTCGCCGGGTTCCTGGTCAACAAGTTCCGCGGCGACGTCCGCCTGCTCGACCCCGGGCTGGTCGAGCTCGAACGGCTCACCGGCCGGCCGACGCTGGGCGTGCTGCCGTGGCTCGGCGGCCTGGACCTGGACGTCGAGGACTCGCTCGGTGTGCCGACCGGCGGCACCCTCACCGCACCCCCGCACGGCGAGGACGTCCTCCGTGTCGCGGTCGCCCGGCTCCCCCGGCTGTCGAACTTCACCGATCTCGACGCGCTGGCCGCGGAGCCCGGCGTCCTGGTCCGCTACGTCACGCGCCCCGAGGAGCTCGCCGACGCCGACCTGGTGGTCCTGCCCGGAACCCGGTCGACGGTCGCCGACCTGGCCTGGCTGCGGGAGACCGGGCTGGCGGACGCGGTGCGCCGGCACGCCGCCGCGGGCGGTCCCGTCCTGGGCATCTGCGGCGGGCACCAGATGCTGGCGCGCACGATCACCGACACCGTCGAGTCCCGGGCCGGGACGGTCGACGGGCTCGGCCTGCTGCCCGCCGACGTGCGCTTCGCCCCGGAGAAGACCCTGGGCCGCCCCGCGGGCACGGCGCTCGGCCACCCCGTCCGCGGCTACGAGATCCACCACGGCGTGGTCACCGTCGACGACGGCGCCGAGCCGTTCCTGGACGGCGCCCGTGCCGGGTCGGTCGCCGGCACCACCTGGCACGGGGCGCTGGAGAACGACGGGTTCCGGCGCGCGTTCCTCGCGGACGTGGCCGCGACCACCGGCCGCCGGTTCGTCCCGGCCCCCGACACCGACTTCGCCGCCGTCCGCGAGGCCCGGCTGGACCGCCTCGGTGACCTCGTCGAGGAGCACGCCGACACCGCGGCGCTGTGGCGGTTGATCGAGGCCGGCGCCCCGGCGGACCTGCCGCTGCTGCCACCGGGGTCGTCCGCCGGCTGACCCGCGGCTGTCGGTCCGGGGCCGGGTGTGGTTGCATGACGCCGCCACACGCGACGGCAGTGGAGGAAGCCCGGTGAGATTCCGGCGCGGTCCCGCCACTGTGAGCCGGTTCTCCGGTTAGTCAGGAACTCCCGCCGTCGCGCTCCTGCCACCTCCGGGCGTGGACACCCGGGGAGAGGACGCGTGATCCGTGCGCCGTGCTCGCGCATGACCTACCCCTTCAGCGCCGTCGTCGGCATGGACGACATGCGGCTGGCCCTGCTGCTCAACGCCGTCTCCCCCGCCGTCGGCGGGGTGCTGGTGCGCGGCGAGAAGGGCACGGCGAAGTCGACGACGGTCCGTGCCCTGGCCGCGGTGCTGCCGCCGGTCGCCGTGGTCCCCGGCTGCCGCTTCGCCTGCGATCCCGCCGCCCCTGACCCGGCCTGCCCCGACGGCCCGCACGAGCCCACCGCCGGTGGGCCGGCCCGCCCCGCGCGGCTGGTCGAGCTGCCCGTCGGCGCCTCGGAGGACCGGGTCGTGGGCTCGCTGGACCTGGAGCGTGCGCTCACCGAGGGCGTGAAGGCGTTCGAGCCCGGCCTGCTGGCCGCCGCCCACCGCGGGGTGCTCTACGTCGACGAGGTCAACCTGCTGCACGACCACCTGGTCGACCTGCTGCTGGACGCCGCGGCGATGGGCACCGCCTACGTGGAGCGGGAGGGCGTCTCGGTGCGGCACGCGGCCCGGTTCCTGCTGGTCGGCACGATGAACCCGGAGGAGGGCGAGCTCCGGCCGCAGCTGCTGGACCGGTTCGGGCTGACCGTCGAGGTCGCCGCGCCGCGCGATCCGGCGGAGCGCGCCGAGGTGGTGCGCCGGCGGTTCGCCTCCGACGCCGACCCGGCGGGGTTCGCCGCCGCCTGGGCCGCGGAGGAGAGCGGGCTCGCCGCCCGCATCGCCGACGCCCGCGCCCGCCTGCCGCACGTCGTCCTGTCCGACGCCGCGCTGCGGCAGGTGACCGCCGTGTGCGCCGCCTTCGACGTCGACGGACTGCGCGCCGACCTGGTCACCGCCCGGGCGGCGATCGCGCACGCCGCCTGGTCCGGCCGCGACGCGGTGACCGAGGACGACGTGCGGGTGGCCGCCCGGCTGGCCCTGCCGCACCGCCGCCGGCGCAACCCGTTCGACGCCCCGGGTCTCGACGAGGAGACCGCGCGGCTGACCTCGGCGATGTCGTCGAGGGTCACGCCCTCGTCGCGGTCGACGACCACGCGGACGACGCTGCGGCGCCCGGCCGGCGTGACCGTCAGCTCCTCCAGGTCGTACCCGGCC
>SPQJ01000044.1 GCA_004570425.1 Bacillus sp. AZ43 | reverse complement strand
GTGGCGATCGCGGTCGCCGCCGTCCCCGAGGGGCTGCCGCTGGTCGCGACGGTCGCCCAGCAGGCGGCGGCCCGCCGGCTCTCCCGACGGGGCGCGGTGGTGCGCAGCGCCCGGGTGCTGGAGGCGCTCGGCCGCGTCGACACGGTGTGCTTCGACAAGACCGGCACGCTGACGGAGAACCGGCTGCGAGTCGCCCGGCTGCTGCCCGACGGCATCGCGGACGACGAGCTGCTGCGGCTGGCCGCCGCCGGCATGGGCAACGGCGACGACGGCGCGCACGAGACCGACCGCGCCGTCCTCGACGCCGCCGGAGACGCCTGGGACGGCCCACCGGCCGCGAGCCTGGCCTTCGCCGCCGGCCGCGGCTTCTCCGTCGCCGTCCGCGACGGCCGGCTGGTGGTCAAGGGCGCGCCGGAGGTGGTGCTCCGCCGCTGTGCCGGCGCCCCCGCGGTCTCCGTCCGCGACCTCGCCGGCGAGGGGCTCCGGGTGCTCGCCGTGGCCGACCGGGAGGTGGACGGTGTCCCCGACGACCTCGACGCGGCGGCCGACGGGCTGACCTTCCGCGGGCTGGTCGGGCTGGCCGACACGCTGCGCGAGTCGTCGGTGCGCGCGGTCGAGCAGCTGCGGGCCGCCGGGGTGCGGGTCGTCGTCGCCACCGGCGACCACCCCGAGACGGCGAGCGCCATCGCCGCCGAGGCCGGCGTCCCCGACGCCGACCGGGTGGTCACCGGCGCCCGGCTGGCGAAGGCCTCGGACGCCGAGCGGGCCCGGATGGTGGCCGAGACCGCCGTCTTCGCCCGGCTCTCACCCGAGCAGAAGGTGACGCTGGTCCAGGCGCTGCGGAAGGCCGGGGCCACGCTGGCCATGACCGGCGACGGCGTGAACGACGCGGCGGCCATCCGGCTGGCCGACGTCGGCGTCGGCGTCGAGGGCGCCGAGTCCCCGGCCGCGCGCACCGCGGCCGACCTGGTGCTCACCGACCTCGACCTCACCCGGCTGGTCGACGCCATCGCCGAGGGCCGGGCCATGTGGTCGCGCGTCCGCGACGCGGTGTCCATCCTCGTCGGCGGCAACGCGGGCGAGATCGCGTTCACGGTGCTCGGCACCGCCGTCGGCGGCCGGGCACCGCTGGGCACCCGTCAGCTGCTGCTGGTCAACCTGCTCACCGACATGTTCCCGGCGCTGGCGGTCGCGGTCGCCGCGCCCCGGCGGGCGGAGGACGAGGACGACGACGGGCCGCTGGCCGGCCATCCGCTCGCGGCGGTGCTGCGGGCCGGGCCGCACCGCGGCTTCACCGACGCGGTCCGGCGCATGGTGCTGGTCCGGGGCGCGGCGACGACGGCCGGCGCGACCGGCGCCTGGGCGTTCGGCAAGGCCACCCCGATCCTGCCCGGCCGGGCGAGCACGATGGGCCTGGCCGCGCTGATCAGCACCCAGCTGGCGCAGACCGCCTGGATGGGGCGGCGCAGCCCGCTGGTGCTGGGCACCGTGGCCGGCTCGCTCCTGTTCCTGGTCGCGATCGTGCAGACCCCGGGCGTGAGCCGGTTCTTCGGCTGCACGCCGCTGGACCCGCTGTCGTGGGGCGTGGTGCTCGGCTCGGCCGCGGCCGGGGCCGCAGGCGCCGAGCTGCTCCCGCGGCTGGTCGCCCGTCGGCGGGACGGTGAGCGCAGGCCGGCTCTCTCAGTCGTCCGCTGAGTCTCGGGCTGCGCGTGCCGCCGTCCGCCACCTGCTGCGGGCGTCGCGCACGTGCCGGTACAGCGGGTGCGACGCGTTGGCCGACTGGTTCAGCGGCGGGGTGAGCTCCGCGATCACCTGCGCCTCGACGGTCCACGGTTCCTCGTGCACCGCCCACGTCAGGGCCAGGTGCTGCTGCATCCACGCGTCCAGCCGCACCTCGTCATCGGGCACGAGCAGCGGGCGGTCGGTGAAGCGGCTGCGCCAGCCCTCCCGCTCCACCAGCAGCGACGCCAGGGACCGGCGCAGCGTCGACTGGCCCGTCGTCCCCCGGATGTGGTTGCCCACGACCCTGCTGCGCAGCGTCGCCCGCGACGACGGCCCGCTGCGGGCGAGGCCGACGTACACCAGCTCGTGTCCGCCGTCCGGATGCCGCGGGCCGGTGATCCCCGGCAATGCGCCTGGGAGTGACCACCACGCGTAGAGCCCGGGCTCGGCCGGGACGGCGTCCCTCGCCGCCTCGACGGAGACGACGGACCGACGGAGGTCGACCATCAGACGCCGAGGTGCGCCAGGGCCTGCAGCAGCAGCGTCGCCTGGCCGTTCATCAGCTCTGCGAGCACCGCCGGGTCGCGCGCCTCGAGCGGGGAGAACCAGGTCAGCTCGAGCGCGTCCTGCTGCGGCTCGCAGTCGCCCTCGACCGGCACGACGTAGGCCAGCGACACCGCGTGCTGCCGCGGGTCGTGGAACGGCGTCACCCCCGGCGTCGGGAAGTACTCGGCGACGGTGAACGGCTGGGGCGCCGGCGGGATCCGCGGCAGCGCCAGCGGGCCGAGGTCCTTCTCCATGTGGCGGAGCAGCGCCGCGCGGATCCGCTCGTGGTAGAGCACCCGGCCGGAGACCAGCGCCCGCTTGATCTGCCCGTCCTCACCGGCGCGCAGCAGCAGCCCGACGGCGGTGACGACGCCCTGGTCGTCCACCCGCACCGGGACCACGTCGACGTACACGATGGGCAGCCGCTCCCGTGCGGCATCCATCTCCTCGCGGGAGAGCATGCCGCCACCGGTCGCCGTCGAGAGCTCGGTCATGAGGACTGTCTAACCCATGACCCCGCGGGTCGGCCGCCGGACTACGCCGAAAGGTCGTCGTCGGCGACGACGTGCAGCACGCCGCGGCCGCGCTCCTTGGCCCCGTACATGGCGCGGTCGGCCACCGAGAGGACCTCCTCGAACGTCGTCCCGGGCCCGGCCAGCGCCAGCCCGATGCTGGCCGAGACGCGCACGCTGCGCCGTCCGACCTCCACCTCGTCCACCAGCGCGGCGGTGAGGCGGTGGCCGAGGTCGACGGCCTGCGGCCGCTGCACGCCCGGCAGGACGACGGCGAACTCGTCGCCGCCGAGCCGGCCGACGACGGCGTCGGGCACGGCCTCCTCGACGTGGTCGCGCAGCCGGTCGGCCAGCCGCACCAGCAGCTGGTCGCCGACGGCGTGGCCGCCGCGGTCGTTGACCTCCTTGAACCGGTCGACGTCGACGAACAGCACCGCACCCCCTCCGGCCAGCGCCGCCCGCCCGCGCTCGACCAGGTGCCCGCGGTTGGCCAGCCCGGTCAGCGGGTCCGACCGCGCGGTGCGCAGCATCGCCCGCCGCCAGCGGTCGGCCTTGGTCGCCACGGCGGTCAGCCGGTCGACCGTCTCCCGCAGCAGCCGCTGCTGCGCGGGGAGCGCTCCCGGCGAGAGCTCC
Source organism: Bacillus sp. AZ43 (assembly GCA_004570425.1). Taxonomy (GTDB): domain Bacteria; phylum Actinomycetota; class Actinomycetes; order Mycobacteriales; family Geodermatophilaceae; genus Blastococcus_B. The sequence continues at coordinate 28,004 of SPQJ01000044.1, read as the reverse complement.
TCCACCGCGCAGGTGAGCAGGTCGAGGACGTCGTCGAGCGGCCGGCCGGTCGCGACCGCCTCCAGCGCCTCGCCCTGCGCCTCCAGCAGGCAGGCGTCCCACCGGTGCTCGGCCACCTGGCGGCGCAGCGCGAGCACAGTGCGCACCAGGCGGACCTGGATCTCGAGGACCTCCTGGTCGGTCGCCGTGAATTCGCGCGCGGAGTCGTCGAAGACGCCGAGCGACCCGAGGACGAAGCCGTCCGCGTCGATCAGCGGCACGCCCAGGTACGAGCGGATGGCGCCGGCCACCACCGCGGGGTTCTCGCGGAACACCGGGTGCGTGGTCGCGTCGCTCACCTGCAGCGGCGCCCGCAGGGCGACGACGTACGCGCAGAACGACAGCTCGTCGGGCACGTTCGAGTACGGCGCGCCCACGCCGATCTCCGCGGGGAAGCACTGCTCGTCCGGGCCGACCAGGTTGATCACCGCGATCGGGGCGCCCACCACGCGCGCCATGTAGCCGACGACGGCGTCCAGGTCGGCGTCGCCGGCGTGGCCACCGAGGCGGTAGCTGTCGAGCGCGGCGAGGCGCGCGGGATCGGCGACGAGGGGGCGGGGATCGGGGAGATCGGGCGGCCGGAGGGCGCGTGTCACGCGCGGCGACGCTAGCCGCTCGCCCCCCACCTGGGAACACGTCGCACCACGGATTGCGGCACTCTGCCGTCCCCTTCGGGTTGCCACGCGCGCGAGCCCGTCACGGACCGCGATCCGGCGCTAACGTGCGCGCCTGCGGAGGGAGGTCGGGTGAGCGCGGAGGCGGTCGTCGGGCTGGTGCTGCTCGCCGTCGGGCTGCTCGTGTTCGCCTGGCACGTGCGGCGCACCCACCTGCTCGGGCAGGCCGACCTGCTGCGCACCTACACCGACGACTTCTTCAGCGACCAGCGGCTCACGGGCCTGCTCATGGACGTCGACCGGGGCCGGTTCGTCTTCTCCGAGAAGGACCTCGGCAACCAGAAGGAGCTGGCGCTGGTCCGCCTGCTCGACCTGCTGAACCTGCTCGGCCACGCCTGGCACCGCGGTGCCGTCGACCTGCGGGACATCGCCCCGACCACGCTCGGCTACGCGACCGTCCGGCTGCACGCCAACCGGCACGTCACCTGGTACCTGGCGCAGGTCGAGGGCTGGAACACCGAGCGGTACAGCCCGGGCAGCGGCTTCGGCTACTTCCGCGAGCTCGCCGCCGCCCTGGCCACCTATCCCCTGCCCCGGCAGAACGCGTCGCTCATGTCGCGGGCGACGACGGCGTTCGTCGCCAACCGGCAGGCGCGCCGGCCGGTCCGCGCGGCGACCACCCTGCGCCCTCCGCGCAGCGTCGCCGCCACCGCCGACGAGGTCGCCGGGTCGGACTGATCAGACCGCGGTCGGCACGCGGTCGGAGGGACGACGGCGGACGCTGCGCACCGTGCGGACGGCGGCGTTGCGGGCCAGCTCGAGGATCGGGCCGGTGTCCCACAGCGGCCGCGACGGCTCGGCGGGCTCCTCCACCGGGGCCGGCGCGGGCTCCGCCCGGCGGCGCGCCAGCTCGGCGATCGCGGCCCGCCGGCGCTCCTGGATCACGGCCTTCTGCCGCTCGATCCGCTCCCGCTCGGCCATGACCAGCAGCTCCTCCTTGGCCTGGGCCACGGTGAGCCGCGACTGCTGCGCCAGCTCCTCGACCTCGATGTCGCCGGTGTCGCGGAGCTCCGCCAGCCGGTCGTACGACGTCTTCGGGCTGAAGTTGAGCATCAGCTTCATGAGCACCGGCAGGATCTCCACGCTCATGAACAGCAGCGAGAGCATGAACTGGGCCGCGGCCAGGGTCGCGTTCTCGTCGCCGAGCCGGTCGAGCGCCTCCAGCCGCAGCAGGATCCCGCCGGAGCCCTCGTTCTCCGTGTCGAACGCGGCCTGCAGCCGGTCCTGCTCGGCGGTCAGCCGCTCGAGCTCGGCCTTGTCGGTGCCCAGCGACGAGCCGGCCAGCTGGGCGCTGCGCGCCTCGGCGGCCGTGGCCGCGGCGACGGCGGCCTCCAGGTCAGCCCGGGCGGTCCTGACGACGTCGGCCTGCGCGTCGGCGGCGGCCCGCGCCTGCAGGTAGGCCGCGCCCGTCCCGGCGTCACCCGTCCCGCAGGTGCCGTCGAGCTCGCACTGCGCCTTGGCCTCGAGCTGCTGGGAGAGGGCGAGCGCCTGGTCCAGCGCCGCCTGCTGCGTGGTCACCTCCGCCCGCACGACCGCCAGGCCCTCGTCGCTGCGACCGCCGCTGGCGACGATCGCCTCCTGGCTGGCGATCCGCTCGCGCAGCTCGGGCAGCCCGGCGAACCGGGTGTCGGTCTCGAGCTCCGCCCGGTAGGCGTCGGCGGCCTCGGCCTGCATGGTGACGATCTCGGTGTCGATCTCCTTGTGGAAGACCTGCAGCGTCAGCGGCGTCGAGATGACGACGCCGAGGATGATCGCCAGCCCCAGGCGGGGGACAGCGAGGGCGATGTTCCGCTTGAGCGAGGAGTCGTGCGCCATCCCGACCAGCAGCATCCGGTCGAGGTTGACGACGACGGCGCCCCAGCCCAGGCCGACGAGCAGGGCGAAGGGCCACCAGACGCCCAGGGCCATGTGCACGGCGAACGCCGCCGAGACCGCGGCGAGCCCGCCGGTGCTGAGCAGGACGCCGCCCAGCGCCACGAACCGCGCGCGGGCACCGGGCGCCGCCCCCAGCAGGTCGGGACGGGCTCCGGCGAGCACGGCCATGCCGTTGCCGATCCGCCCTGGTCGACCCCTCATGCAGCGCAACTCCCCTGGCGGCGGGTCTCGCGAATGTCCGTCGCCTCGGGAGTTATCGGCAGTCCGACCAGCGGAGCGGCACCGCCCGGGTCCGGTGGGGTGGGTCACGGGTGATGTCCGCGCGTGGGTCGGGCGCCGCCGGCTCGCCGTCGGTTAGGGTCGGGGACGTTCCCGTAACCCGTGTGTAACAACCTGCGGCCGGTCGTCCGGCGTGCGCAAGGCGGCACGCTCGACATCCGCAGCTGAGGTCATGTTCCACGCGCGTCCGCCCCGCAGCGAGCTCGTCCGGCACGCCGGGCTCTCCTACTTCCCGCTGGCCTTCGTCGCACGGCTGCCGTTCGCGATGATGACCGTCGGCGTGCTCACCCTTGTCGTCGCCGAGCGCGGCTCGGTCACCCTCGGCGGCCTCAACTCGGCCTGCGCCGGCATCGGCACCGCCCTGGCCGGGCCGCTGCTCGGCGCGGCCGCCGACCGGCTCGGGCAGCGCCGAGTCCTCGTGCCGGTGGGGCTGGCCAACGCCGCCCTGCTCGGCGCCTTCCCGTTCGTGGTCGGCAGCTCGGCACCGGACCTCGCCGTCCTCGCCCTGTCGGTGCTGATCGGCGTCACGGCGCCGCAGATCTCACCGATGTCGCGCACCCGGCTGGTCGGGATCGTCCGCCGGGCGGTGCGCGCCGACCGGCGCGACAAGGTGCTCGACGGGACGATGGCGTACGAGTCCGCGGCCGACGAGACGGTCTTCGTCGTCGGGCCGTTCCTCGTCGGGCTGCTCGCGACGGCGCTGGCGCCCTGGCTGGCCATCGCCGGCGCCGCGCTCCTGACCCTCGTCTTCGTCACGTGGTTCGCGCTGCACCCGACCGGCCGGCTCGTGCCCGCCGCCTCCTCCGCGGCGGAGGCGCAGGCACCCGCCCGGGAGCTCGCGCGGTTCCCGCTGCTCACCGTGGTCGCCGGGGCCCTGGGCATCGGCTTCTTCTTCGGCGCGACGCTCACCTCGCTCACCGGCTTCCTGGCCGACGACGGCGACGGCGGGCGGGCCGGCCTGCTCTACGGCGTGATGGGCGTCGGGTCGGCGGTGCTGGCCCTGGGGTCGGCGGCGTTGCCGGCCCGCTTCAGCCTGCGGGCGCGGTGGCTCGCCTTCGGATCGCTGCTGGTCGCCGCGGCGGTCGCCTACGCGTGCGCGCGGTCGGTGCCGGGGCTCGTGTTCGCCCTCGCGCTGCTCGGGTGCGGCATCGGGCCGACGCTGGTCACCCAGTACAGCCTCGCCGCGAAGCTCAGCCCGGCCGGCCGCTCGGCGACCACCATGACGATGCTCGGCTCGGCGGTCGTCGTCGGCCAGGCGGTGTCGTCCGCGGTCACCGGCGCCGTCGTCGACCGGCTCGGCTCCGGCACCGCGCTCGTGCTGCCCGCGCTCACCGCCGCCTTCGTGCTCGCCGCGGGCCTGGCCCACGCGATGTCGGCACCGCGGCGGCCGGTCACGGCCTGAGGGCCCGACCGGCACGCCGGGAGGAACCGACGGTTCAGCCGGCGCCCCAGCCCGGGTCCCGGCCCGTCCGGCCGAGCAGCCGGTCGAAGACCGGGGCGTCGTCCGGCACCGACACGACCGGGCCGAACAGTCCCTCGGGCTCCGCCGTCGGGTCGCTGCGGTCGCCGACCATGTCCAGGCACGCCTCCACGGACGCCTCGTCGGGTCGGTAGGCCTGCCCGGTGGCGACGGCGAGGTCCCACCCGTGGATCAGCACCTCGTTCAGCGCGACGAGGGCCATCGCCGCCGCCGGCATCCGCACCCCGGCGACCTCAGCTTCCCCCTCCCAGGCGGCCGGCTCCCGCCACGCCGCGGCGAGGGCGTCGAGCTGCACGGGCAGCCTCGTCCGCCAGTCCGGGGCCAGGTGCGCGGCGTCGGCCGACGGGCCGCCGTCGAACGCCGTCTTCTCCGCGGCGAACCGGAAGGCGAGCGTCAGGCCGACCAGGTGGTCGAGCAGGGCCGCGACCGACATCCCCTCGCACGGCGTCGGGTCGCACAGGTGGTGGTCGCGGACGCCGGCCACGATGCGGGCGGTCTCGGCGGTCTGCGGGCCCAGGTCGAGCGTCGTCGTCTGCATGCCTCCTACGACGTGCCGGCGATTCGGAACTCATCGGGCAGGCTGGCGGGGTGAGCGACCCCTTCGACCTCCGCCGCTTCCTCGACGCACAGTCGCGGACCTACGACCAGGCGCTCGCCGAGCTGCGGGCCGGCGAGAAGCGCACGCACTGGATGTGGTTCGTCTTCCCGCAGATCGCCGGGCTCGGCCGCAGCGGAATGGCGCAGCGCTTCGCGATCTCCGGGCTCGAGGAGGCGCGGGCGTACCTGGCCCACCCCACCCTGGGCCGGCGGCTGGTCGAGTGCGCCCGGGCGCTCACCGACCTCGACACCGACGACCCCGTGCGGGTGCTGGGCGCGGTCGACGCCCAGAAGCTGCGCTCGTCGATGACGCTGTTCGCCCACGCCGCGCCCGACGAGCCGGTCTTCCGCGCCGTCCTCGACCACTTCTTCGAGGGCAGGGAGGACGACGCCACGACCGCACGCCTCTAGGTCGACGTCCTGGAAATTCCGGGACATCTGTACCTGTCGGCCGGGACACGCCTCTTCCTAGCGTCGCCGTTGTCGCCGCACGCCGAAGCCCGAGGTGCCCGCATGACCGCCGCCCTGGCCCGCCCGACCATCCCGATGCCGCGCGTTTCCGAGGAGGCAGCGCCCCGCAACACCGCCGCCGTCGCCTACCAGCGGGTACTGCACCAGGCGGTCCGCCGGGAGTTCCGGCTGCTCGCGGAGCTGGCGAGCTGGGCGCCGGCCGACGACGCCGTCCGCACCGCCGACCTCACCGGGCACGCCGACCTGCTGGCCCGCATCCTCATGCAGCACCAGGCGACCGAGCGGGAGCTGCTGTGGCCGGCCCTCCACCGGAGCCTGCCGGAGCGCCTGCGGGACGACGCCCGCGAGGCGATCGGCTACTGGACCAGCCGCGCCGCGCTGCTCGACCACCTGCTGCGCGACCTCTCCACGGTGGCCCGGCAGTGGACCGTCGTCGGCACCATCGCGACCCGCAACGCCTTCGCCCGCGCCTGCGCCCGGCTGGCCGCCAACGTCGACGCGCACCTCACCGCCGAGGAGCGCGACCTGCTGCCGCTGGTCGCCCGCTACCTGACCCACGGCGAGTGGACGGCGATCTGCCGGTCGGCGACGTCGACGCTCACCGGCCGCGAGCAGCTGATCCTGCTGGGCCTCGCGCTCGAGGACGCCTCCGCCATCGACCGGGCCCGCCTGATGGCCGGCCTCGCCCCGGCGACCCGCACGGCGTGGCGGGTCGTCGGCCGGCGCAACTACCGCGCCACCGTCGTCCGGCTGCGGGGAGCTCCGCCGGCCGCCTGACGGAACGGTTCCGAGCCGCTTGTGTGAGCGGCGAGCACATCGGGAACGCTGGGCTGGTGAGCGAGCAGAACAGCGGTTCCGGCTACGTCGAGTCCGAGTACAAGCGTGACGCCAAGTACATCTCCGACCGGATCACCGCCGACGGGTCCAGCGGCTGGCCCGTGGAGCCGGGCCGCTACCGGCTGATCGCGGCGCGGGCCTGTCCGTGGGCGAACCGCACGATCATCGTGCGGCGCCTGCTGGGCCTGGAGCCGGTCATCTCGCTCGGCCTGTGCGGTCCGACCCACGACGAGCGCAGCTGGACCTTCGACCTCGACCCCGGCGGCCGCGACCCGGTGCTCGGCTACGAGCGGTTGCAGGAGGCGTTCTTCGCCCGCGACCCGAACTACTCGCGCGGCATCACGGTGCCGGCCGTCGTCGACGTCCCGACCGGCGCCGTCGTCACCAACGACTTCCCGCAGATCACCCTCGACTTCTCCACGCAGTGGACCGCCCACCACCGCGAGGGGGCGCCCGATCTCTACCCCGAGCACCTGCGGGACGAGATGGACGAGGTGATGGAGCGCATCTACCAGGAGGTCAACAACGGGGTGTACCGCTGCGGCTTCTCCGGGTCGCAGCGCGCCTACGACAAGGCCTACCAGCGGCTGTTCACCGCGCTCGACTGGCTGAGCGAGCGGCTGGAGCACCAGCGGTTCCTCATGGGCGGGCAGATCTCCGAGGCCGACGTCCGGCTGTTCACGACGCTGGCGCGGTTCGACACCGTCTACCACGGCCACTTCAAGTGCAACCGGCAGAAGCTGTCGGAGATGCCGGTGCTGTGGGCCTACGCGCGCGACCTGTTCCAGACGCCCGGGTTCGGCGACACGATCGACTTCCCGCAGATCAAGGAGCACTACTACGTCGTCCACGCCGACATCAACCCGACGCAGATCATCCCGTCGGGACCGGACACGTCCAACTGGCTGATGCCGCACGACCGCGAGCAGCTGGGCGACCGGCCGTTCGGCGACGGCACCCCACCCGGGCCGGTGTTCGCCGGCGAGGAGGTCCCGGCCGAACACGGCCCCGGAGGCATCCCGCACCGCTGACCGGCACCTGTGGACAACGCCGTCGCCGGTCGTCCCGCCCTGCCACGGTGAGCGGCATGACGATGCCTCCCCTCGCCGATGTCCCGATCCGCTCCGCCGACGAGCTGACCACCCGCTGGCGGACGCTGCTCGACCCGCTGGAGTTCGCCGTCCGCAGCCTCTGGCTGTCCTGGTTCGGCACGGACAACCGCATGCTGCCGATCGTGATCCCGGTCGACGGCATCCCGCTGGCCCCGGAGCCCGAGATGCTCGCGAACCTGCGGCAGGTGCACGACTCGATCGTCGCCGAGCAGCTCGGCGGGGTGGGGCACCTCGCGCTGGCGCTCTGCCGGCCGGGCGAACCGGTCGTCCGCGGGGACGACGAGGGCTGGGTCGACGCGCTACGAGCAGCTATGGACGGCGGATCGTGGAGCCTGCACCTGGCCGCGGGTGGCGAGGTCACGACGCTGGTCGAGGCCCCGCCTTGGATCTGGCCCCGCTAGCGCGGAACGGTTCACCCGATCTGGCGGCGGGTGCGGCGCTGTCCACAGATGCGGAGACGGTGTTGTGCTGACCTGGCTAGTCTCCGAACGTGCGTGATCTTCGGGGACTGCGTCGCACCGTGATCGCCGCTGCCCTCGGGCTGGCGCTCCTGACGGGCTGCTCGGAGAAGCAGGAAGCGAACGACACCCTGCCTTCGCCGAGCGCGGCCGAGACGAGCGAGTCTCTGCCCGAGATCGGCCCGGCCGACTTCCCCGTCCCCGACGAGGCCCGCACGAAGGACGCCGCCGGCGCCGAAGCCTTCCTGCGCTACTACATCGAGCTTTCCGACCGTCAGCAGGCCTTGCTGGACGGTCAACCCTTGCGCGACCTCGGGCCTGAATGCCGCGAGTGCCTACGTATCGCCCAGAACTTTGACGATGCGGCCGCTGCAGGTCAGCGGTACGAAGGCGGCGAACTCACCTTGAATGACGTCACCGAGCCCCAACTGAACGGCGACGAAGTCTCCATCAATTTCGGAGCCCGCCAGGAGGCCGTCCGTCTAGTCGATGCAACCGGCGCCGAACTTGGCAGCCTTCCGCTTCAGGCAAACCTCAGCTCGGGAATCACCTTAGTCTGGTCAGAGGAAAGGCACTCCTGGCAAGTGAAAAGTTTGACTCTGGGATGAGTCGCCTTACGATTCGCACCTTGGTGGCGGGGTGTGTTGTCTTGGCTTCCCTGGTAATCAACCATTCACCCGCTAGCGCATGTCCATTCAGGGGTGGCTGCGGGGAAGTCAGCGATGGTGCGGTGACACTTAGCTACGAAGGGTCGGCGGTAGCTGATGTCGTGGGCGTGGGCGGTGCCGAATACCTCCAGTACGCCTACCGACTGATCGATCGATGCTTGGCCGCCGCGGGTAGCGAGAGTTACTGCTCGCCCACCGACGTCCGCGAGTGTCCGACCGCGGAAGAAGGTCAGGTAGTCGCCTACTTCGTCGTCGAGCGGCGAGCGATTGTGCCGAGCGAAGGACCCGCTGCCGAGCCAGTTCCCGAGGGTTTCGAAGCCGGTGACCCGATCGGCGACTGGAGCTACTTCAGCGAAGGTTGCTACGACATCACGCCGCTGAATCCGCCGCCGTCACCAGGGGAAGTCTTCTCGTACTTCCAGCGGCTGCCGCTCCCCCAGCTCACGACTCAGCACCAGCCGCCGGGCGACGGTCTCTCCGGCCTGCCGACGATCTTCTACACCGACTCCCCCACCACGCAGACGTTCACCGTCGACATCCGTGGGTTCACCGTCACGATCGAGGCCACCGCCGAGCAGTTCACCTGGCACACCGGCGACGCGACCGGCCAGATCATCACGACCGACCCGGGCCGCCCCTATCCCGACCACACGATCGAGCACTCCTACCGGTCAGGCACCTACACGGCCTACCTGACGGTGACGTGGGGCGCGACGTTCAGCGTCGACGGCAGCGCGCCGGCCGACGTCCCGGGGACGACCACCACCGACGGCCCGCCGGTGACCTTCGACGTCCTCCAGGCCCGGCCGGTCCTGACCAACCCGTACGACTAGGTCAGTCCTCGACGACCGCCGCCACGGCGTCGGCGAGCAACTGCTGGCCCTGCTCGGTCGGGTGCACGTCGTTCGGCAGCACCAGCCCCGCGGCGATCGAGTCGCCGCCGGCCGCGCCCGCCGGAGCCTGGAAGGCCTGGTAGCCGTCCGCGACGTCCGCGTCGTGCGCCGCCGCCACCTGCGCGAGCCCCGATCCCAGGGCACCGGTCGCCTGACCGAGCGCGTCGGCGTAGTTCAGGGCGTAGTAGGTGACCACCACGATCTGCCCGTCGTACCCGGCCTCGCCACGCAGCGTCGACAAGATCGTGGCCAGATTGGTCTGCACCGTCTGGGCCAGCGTCTGCAGCTCGGCGGGGTCCGAGCACCGGGTCGGCGACGTCTGCTGGCAGACGAACAGGTCGTTGGCACCGATCTGCACGGTGACCAGCTCGACGTCGTCGTTCTCCTGGAGCGTCCGCACCGCGAAGTTCATCTGCGACTGGTCGAAGCCCTGGTACTGCACGTGCACCGGGTAGGCCTTCCGGTACCCGAAGTCGGACTGCAGCGTGTTCTGGCAGCCGTTGCTCTGCGCCGTCGCGTCGAGGAAGCTCGCCGTCGTCTCGCCCGGGCACGACGCGTTCAGCACCTCCAGCCCGAGCTCCTCGCCGAGCAGTTCGGGGTAGCCGATGAAGTTGTCCTCGTCGGAGAACTCCGCCGTCGCCCCGCCGCGGTAGCCGAACGGCACCGAGTCACCCAGGGCCAGGTAGGCACCGCCGCTCTCCTCCGCGGCCGTCGGCGTGCTGCTCGACGAGGCGGCGTCCGACGAGCCGTCGTCCGAGGAGCACGACGACGTGAGGACGACGCAGGAAACGGCGGCAAGAGCGACGGTCAGATTCCGGACCCGGCCGGCGAGGCGAATGCGCACGCGTATTGCTACCAGAACGGCGCGACTTCTCGCGGTCGATCGGAAGAGCGCCGGCCTGTGGACAACGTCCCGGACCACCGCGGCGAACTGCCAGTGTGACGGGCATGCCGAGGCGCACGCGGACAGAGGACGCGCAGCAGGTGATGCCCATCGGGCTGTCGGCCTTCGGGGAGCGGGGTCCCTATGCCCTTGCCGACCCGCCCGTTCTCGCCGGCGGAGTACCGCGTCCATCGGCGCCTTCCGAAACGGGTCGGTCGAGCACATCCGCCTGCGCGGCCACCACCGGCGCGTTCGTCGCCGCGGGTTTCCTGGCCTGTTCGGCGCTGCTACCGGAGCTGGGCACCCCTCAGCACACCGCGAAAGCCTTCCTCGAGGCCTTCCACGGAGAGAACTGGTCGACCGCCTGGGCCCTGCTGTGCGAACCGGGACGGGAGCTCTACGGCGACTACGCCGGCTTCGTCGAGAACGGCGAGTGGATGGCGCAGTGGAACGGGCGACCGCTGGATGTCGACCTCGAGTTCGAGAGTGCCACCGCCGTCCCGGGTGCGACAGGACCCGCATTCCGTGTCCCCTTCACTCTCACGACCGAGTGGGCCAGCGGGGAGTCGACGGAGAACGGCCGGCTCCTCGTACTCGAGGAGCACGGCGAACTCCGGGCCTGCGGACCCGGAGCATGAGATGCCGAGTCAGACGATCCGGATCCGCAGTCGGCGGAACCCGCGCCCCTTGTTCTCCATCTTCGTGACCTCGACCCGGCCCACCATCGACGTCGAGGCCACGTGGGTGCCGCCGTCGGCCTGGGTGTCGAGACCGACGATGTCGACGATCCGCACCACCTCGATGTCGGGCGGGAGCAGGTTGGTCGCCGTCCGGATGATGTCGGGGATCGCGAACGCCTCCTCGCGCGGCAACGTCTTCACCTCGATCGGCCGGTTCGCGGCGATCTCGGCGTTCACCGACTCGGCCACGCGCTCCTTGAAGTCCGGCGGCACCTCGGCGAGGTCGAAGTCCATGCGCGCGGTGAGCGGCTCCATGTTGCCGCCGGTCACCAGCGCCCCGAAGTCGCGGAAGACGACGCCGGTCAGCACGTGCAGCCCCGAGTGGGTCCGCATCAGCTGGGTGCGCCGCTCGTCGTCGAGCGCCCCGCGCACCGCCGTCCCCACCGGCGGCACCGGGTCGCCCTCGACCGGGATCAGGTAGAGCTCGTCGCCCTTGCGCGTGCCGGCGATCCGGGTGCGCACCCCGCCCCACAGCAGCACCCCCTCGTCCGGCGGCTGCCCGCCGCCGCCCGGGTAGAAGGCCGACCGGTCGAGCACGATGCCCTGCTCCGGGTCGGACGAGAGCACCGTCGCGTCCCACTCCCGGACCGTCGCGTCCAGGAGGTCGAGCCGGTGGGTGTGGCCGTGCTGGTCGGTCTCGATGGTCACGTCCGCATGCTGCCGTCCCGGGGCCGGACGACGACAGGGCCAGCTGCCGCGAGTGGACCGAAAACTGTCAGAGGTGCTGGTTAGCGTCCGGCCATGGAGAGGGAGCCGGACTGCGCGCCGGAGGACGGCGTGCCGATTCCGGTGCTCCCGGAGGACCTCGCGCCCGCCCTCTCCGAGATCGAACTGGTCGCCGACATCTGGGCGGCCGATGCCCGCGAGGCCCGCTACGTCGCCGAGCGCGCCGTGTCCGTCGCGTGCTTCGCCCGCCGCAGGCGCCGTGAGCGGCTCCAGGAGTTCGGGCAGCGCGGCGGACCGGGGCTGGACTCGCGGTACCGCCAGCCCGACTGGCTGGCCGACTTCTCCGAGACCCTCGTCCCCGAGCTGGCGCTGCTGCGCAGCTGCTCGGAGTCCGAGGCCGAGCGCCTCCTGGTGGAGTCGCTCGTCCTCACCACCTCGCTGCGGGGAACGTGGAGCGCGCTCCACCAGGGGCGCATCAGCGTGCCCAAGATGCGGGCCCTGGTCGACCTGCTCGGCACCGCCAAGCCCGCCGCCGTCGAAGCGATCGAGGAGCAGGTCCTCCGGAACGCCGAGGGCATGACCGTCCCGCAGCTGCGGCTACGCGTCCGGCGTGCCCTCGCCAGGCTGGACGCGGAGGCGCTGGAACGGCGCAGGCAGGAACGCGCCCGCCAGGCGGACGCGACCCACCAGGCGATGGGCGACGGGATGGGCAGGGTCGTCATCGACCTGCCGGTGTGGAAGTCCGCCGCCTGCGTCGATGCCGTGCGCCGGCTCGCCGAGCAGCAGCGCTCCGGCGGCGACCGGCGACCGATCGGGGTCATCCGGGCCGAGATCGCCGCGGACCTCCTGCTCCGCCCCTGGGACACCTCGCGGCCGGCGGTGACGGCGCTGCTGACCATCCACGCACCGCTGCCCTCGCTCTCACCGGCGGAGCCGGGCGCGGCACGGCCGGCCACCGAGGTGAACGGTGAGGTGGTCTCCGCCGCCCAGTGCCGGGAGCTGCTGGCGCAGCTCGACATGCTGGGCGTGCGATCCGCACCCGCGGGCGGGTGCGTCCAGGTGGCGGTCCACGACCCAGGGACGGGCCGCCTGATCGCCGTCGGCACCCCGAGCGAACTGCAGCGGGCCACCGGGCGACGTCGGGTGCGTTCGAGCCGTGGTGCGGGCGCACCGGAGGACGGCCCGGGTCTGCGCCCGCCCGCACCCACGGCCGCCTACGAGCCCACCGCGGGTCAGCGGCGCTTCGTCCGCACCCGCGACCGGCAGTGCCGCTGGCCCGGGTGCCGCCGCGCGCCCGGCAGGTGCGACATCGACCACGGCACCGCCTACGGCGACGGCGGGCCGACCGACTGCTGGAACTTGTGCTGCCTGTGCCGCCGCCACCACCGGATCAAGACGTTCGCTCCGGGCTGGCACATCGAGCTCCTCGCCGACGGACGGCTGGTCGTGCGCACCCCCAGCGGCGTCACGCGCGTCACCCGCCCCACTCCCTGGTGCGACGACCCCGAACCAGACCCCCCGTGGCTGGAAGAACAGCTGCCCCCCGACCGGCTGCGCTGCTGAGCCGAGACCCGCCGGTAACCGTTGACCCTGCCGACCGTCCCCGAGGACAGTCAGGCATGCGGCGGTGCCGCAGGGGTGCCGCCCGCTCTGGAGAGGAGTGGTGGCATGTACGCCCGTTCCACCACCATTCGAGGGAACCCGCAGAAGGTGGACGCCGGGATCGCCTACGTACGGGACAAGGTCATGCCGGCCGTCCAGGGCATGGACGGCTTCGTCGGGCTGTCGATGCTCGCCGACCGGGACAGCGGCCGGTGCATCGTGACGGCCGCCTGGTCGCAGCCCGACGCCATGCGCGCCAGCGCCGACGGCGTCCGGGCGATGCGCCGCCGCGCCGCCGAGATCATGGACGGCGAGGCCGAGGTCCAGGAGTGGGAGATCGCCGTCCTGCATCGGATGCACACCACCCACAACGGCGCGTGCGCGCGGGTCATCTGGGGCGACGGCGCCCCGGACGGGATGGACCGCATGATCGACACGTTCCGCATGGCGATGCTGCCCCGCATCGAGGAACTGCCGGGCTTCTGCAGCGTCAGCGTGATGGTCGACCGCGAGAACGGTCGATCGGCGACGGCGGTCAGCTACGACAGCCGTCAGTCGATGGCCGAGGCGGAACGCCCCGGCATGGCGATGCGCCAGCAGTTCGCCGACGAGATGGGTCTGCGCATCACCGACGTGGCAGCCTTCGACATCGCGCTCGCCCACCTGCGGGTGCCCGAGACGGTCTGACGGCGACCCGCCACCACGGGCGGGTGTCCGCGCCCGGGAACGGACACCCGCCCCTGGTGTCAGGCGGCCCGCCGCACGGGCTCCCCGCGGGCGTCCCGCTGCGACGCGGCGGCGGCGAGCACGGCCGGATCCAGCCACTCGAGCAGGAACTTCGAGCCGTACACCTCGACGACGCGAGCCTCGGCGCGGGTCTGACGGAGATCGGGGCTGGCGGTCATGCACCCATCCGACCACCGCCTCGTGACGTCCAGGTGGACGTTCCGGGTCCGTCATGTGTCGTTCGACCGAGCGATTACCCGTGACCCGGAGGATCCTCTATCCCTGCGAGGTCCTCCCCCAGCCCAGGACGGTCACCCGTGACGACGTCTGATCAGAGCCCGACGACCGAGAAGCGCGGCCGGCACGCCCGGTCCGAGGACGACGTCCCCGACGACGCCGCGGCGGACGCGAGAGCCGATTCGGAGGAGCGCCCGACCGAGGACGGGAACGCCACGGCCGGCCAGGCCGCCGATGACGACGCGGAGGCCGCCGACGACGCGGGCGATCCGGCGTCCGGCACCGCGGACGAGCCGCAGCAGTCCGAGACGCCGCCGCCACCCGCAACCGCCGAACGCCCGGCCCGTCGGCGCTCCCGGTTCCGGCTCGGCGGCCACGCGCTCCACCCGCTCGGCCACCACCCGGCCGGCGTCTCCCTCCTGATGAGCGCCGCGCTCCTCACCGGGCTCGCGCTCGCGCCGGTCGTCTTCGACCAGCTCGACTTCCGCATCGCCGAGCGCGCCGCCGACACCGCGCGCAGCGCCGCCGCCTCCTGGCCCGGCGGCGGCGAGCCGTGGTTCTGGCCCTCGTGGGTGGCGCTGCTGGCCGCGGTCGTCGCCGTCGTGCTGCTGGTGCTGGGGTTCACCGGCGTCCGGCTGCCCGACCTCGCCGTCCTCGCCCTCGGGGTCGTCCTGGCGGTCGCGACGGCGCGTGCCGCGTGGGCCACCCTCGCCGTCGTCAACTCCCGCCTGTGGCACCTGCTGCCGGTCTGCCTGATCTGCCTGTTGGCCTTCGGCCTGGCGATCAGCGGTGCCGCCCGATGGCGTTCCCCCGACGAGGACGGCAAGGGCCGCGGAGCCGGCGGGGCGGCGGGCGTCGTCGTCGGCGGGTGGGTGCTTGCCCTGCTGATCCTCATCGGTGGCGCCACCATCGCCAACGTCCAGGAGAGCGGCCTCGGCCCGCCCGGCCCGCCGCAGGACGTGGCCGGCCTGCTCAGCGTGCGGTCGGCCGACGCCCCGGCGCTCGACGACCTGCGCGGCGGCTGGGTCGCCCAGGTCGCTGCCGCCGAGGTCGGGGACGACGACGCCGCGGCCACCGCCTTCTCGGCGGCGCACCGCGACGCGACCACCCGCTTCCCGGCGGTGCTGGCGCGCGGCGACGACGTCGGGATCGCCGACGACCGCACCTGGCTCACCCTCGCCGGCATCAGCTTCGCCGACCAGGCCGCGGCGCAGGCCTGGTGCACCGCCAACGCCGTGCCCGGGTGCACCGCGCAGGAGGTCAGCGGCTGATCAGACCACCCGGGTGAGCGCCGGCCACAGCCCGTCGGGACCGTCGGCCAGCAGGCCCGCGCCCAGCACCCGCGACCACGCCAGGTCGCTGCCGGCCTCGTCCCGCCATGACCACAGGCGCCGGGTCAGGTGGTGCAGCTTGTGCTCCTGGGTGAACCCGATCGCGCCGTGCACCTGGTGGGCCAGTCGCGCGACGACCTCGACAGCGGCACCGGCGCGCACCTTCGCCGCGGCCGCGGCCAGCTCGAACCCGGGGTCGCCGTGCTCCAGCGACTGCACCGCGGCGTCGGTCAGCGCCGTCACCGCGGTCACCTCGCCGGCCATCTCGGCGAGTTCCATCTGGATCGCCTGGAACTTGCCGAGCGGGCGGCCGAACTGCTGCCGCTCCCCCGCGTACTGCACCGTCCAGGCCAGCACCGTCTCCAGCGCCGCACCCAGCTGCACCGCCCGCGCCAGCGCGTACCGCGCCCGCACGTCGGCGGCCCGGGCCGGCGGAAGCAGCGCGCCGGAGGCCGGCACGCCGTCCAGCACGAGCGAGCCGCGCGGCTCACCGGCCAGGTTGGACGCGTCGGTGGCCGCCAGCGACGAGACGTCGAGCAGCGCCAGCACCGCGCCCTCGATCCCCGCCGGCGCCGGCGCCAGGACGACGACGCGCGGGCAGACCCCCGCCCACGCGACGTCCGTGACCGTCCCGGTCAGCGTGAACCGCCCGGGGCCGTCGCCGTTGTCCACCGGGTGCACGCTCACCGCGTCGGCCAGCGCGATCGTCAGCGGCTCGGCCGGCGACGGCAGCTCGAGGTCCGCGGCCACCAGCGCCGGCCCGGCGACCAGCAGCTGCTCGGCCACCGGGACCGCGGCCGCGCCCGAGGCCAGCGTCCGCACGATCGCGACCGCGTCGGCCAGCTCCCCGCCCGAGCCACCCGCTTCCTCCGGCAGCCCCACCCCGGTGAGGCCGGCGTCGGCCAGCGCCGACCACAGGCCCGCGTCCCACCGCCGCTCCGCGGTCAGGACGAACGGCTCGAAGCCGCCGAGGATGTCGCGGACGGTCTCGACGACGAGGTCCTGGTCGCTCATCGCAGCCCCAGCCCGCGCGCCACGATCCCCCGCAGGATCTCGTTGGTCCCGCCACGCAGCGTGTAGCCCGGCGCGTGCAGTTGCGCCTCGGCCAGCGCCCGGCCCAGCGGATCGGGCGAGTCCAGTGACGGCGTCACGTCGACCACCTTCCGGATCTCCTCGATCACGTCCCCCTCGAACGTCGTCCCCACGTCCTTGACCAGCGCCGCGGGGATGTTGGGCAGCTCGCCCCGGTCCAGCGCCGCCGCGATCCGCAGCGACATCTGCCGCAGCGCGAGAAGCCGCGCCGACAGCCGCCCGAGGGTGGCCAGCGCCGCCGGGTCGCCCGAGTCGGCGACCCGGCGAGCGAACTCGGCGACGAGTGGATAGGTCGACAGGAACCGTTCCGGACCCGACCTCTCGAAGGCGAGCTCGGCGGTCACCTGGTGCCAGCCGTTGCCCTCCTCGCCGAGCAGCATGTTCCCGGGGACGACGACGTCCTCGAACACCACCTCGTTGAAGTGGTGGCCGCCGTCGAGGATCCGGATCGGGTTGATCGTGATGCCCGGCAGCGACAGGTCGACCAGCAACTGGGAGAGCCCCGCGTGCCGGTTCGCCGGGTCGGCGGGCGAGGTGCGCACCAGCACGATGCCGTAGTGCGAGGCGTGCGCGTTCGACGTCCACACCTTGGCGCCGTTGACCACCCAGTCGCCGTCGGCGTTGCGGGCGGCCCTGGTGCGGATCGAGGCGAGGTCGGAGCCCGAGTCGGGCTCGCTCATCCCGATGACGAAGAAGCACTCGCCGGCCGCGATGCGCGGCAGGATGTCGCGGCGCTGCTCCTCGGTGCCGTAGCGCAGCAGGTTGGGGCCCGACTGCCGGTCGGCGATCCAGTGCGCGGCCACCGGAGCGCCGGCCGCGAGCAGCTCCTCGGTGACCGCGTAGCGCTCCATCGCCGACCGCTCGTGCCCGCCGTACTCCTTCGGCCAGGTCATCCCGAGCCAGCCGCGCTCGCCGAGCTTCTTCGAGAAGGCGGGGTCGACGCCGGACAGCCAGGTGTCGACGTGCGTGGTGAAGGTGCCGGCGGCCAGTTCGGCGGCGAGGAACTCCCGCACCTCCGCCCGCACCTTCTCGGCCGCATCCGAGCGCGGCGCGGGCGCCAGGCTCAACGAGGTGCTGCTCATGCGACGGTTCTACCCGGTGGCCGGGTGCCGCCGCCCATCGGGCGTCACGTCGCCGCGTCGTCCCCCTCGGCGCCACCGCGCGTGAGCTGGCGGAACTCGGTGACGACGTCGCTGGCCACCGCGCCGAGCGAGGTCAGCGCCCCCGACACCAGCCGGCGCACGCCGCCGATGTCCAGGCCCAGTCCGGCGCCGATGCCGGCGGCGACGTCCATCCCGCCCAGCTCGCCGTCGGCCCGCGGCCGCTCGGCCAGCTCCGGGGACCAGCGCATCGCGTCGCCGGACATCGACCAGTCACCGGTGGCTCCGTCGATGGACGTCACCACGGGGTTCGGCGAAGGATCCATGGTCGCCTCCTGCGCAGGGGTGCACCCCCATGGTCACCCCGTGGGCGGGTTCGCGGAAGAGCGGGTCAGCACCAGCAGCGCGATGTCGTCGGCCCGGTGCTCCTGCGTGAGGTCGGCCAGCAGCCGGTCGCAGAGCTCGTCCGGGTCCGACGTCCCGGCCGCCGACGCGGCGACCAGCAGCTCGGCCAGGCCCTCGTCGATGTCGGCCGACCGGCTCTCCACCAGCCCGTCGGTGAACAGCACCAGCGTCCCCCCGGGCGGCAGCACCGCCGCCCACTCGCGGGCCGGCGCGGGGGCCGGTGGCGCACCGAGCATCCGGCTCGGCGCGACCGGCAGGTACTCCGCCCGCCCGTCGACCAGCAGCAACGGCGGCAGGTGGCCGGCCGAGGCGATCCGCAGCTGCCCGCCGGCCGGGTCGAGGGTCGCGAACAGCGCCGTCGCCATGCGCTGCAGCCCGAGCAGCGGCCAGCTGGCCTGCAACCGGTCGATGACCGCGCTGGGTGCGGGCCGGTCGACCAGCAGCGCCCGGTACACCGAGTGGAGCTGGCCCATCGTGGCCGCGGCGGTGATGTCGTGGCCGACGACGTCACCCACGGCCAGCGCCACCGTGTCGTCGGGCAGCCGGACCACGTCGTAGAAGTCGCCGCCGACCTCCACGCCGTGGGTGGCGGCCAGGTAGCGCACCGCCGTCGCCAGACCGGGCAGCGGCGGCGGGTCTGGCGGCAGCAGGTTGGCCTGCAGCGTGTGCGACGTGGCGACGTCGAGCTCGTAGCGCTGCGCCTTCGCGACGACCAGCGCCAGCTGCAGCGCGAGCTGCTCGGCGACCTCGACGTCGGCCGGGGTGAACCGGCCGCGCTCGCGGTCGGCGCACACGGTGAGCACCCCCAGCCGGCGGCCGTCGGCGATCAGCGGCACCGCGACGACGGCCGCGAGGTCGAGCTCGGTGGCCGCGCGGCTGTGCGCGGCGTCGACGGTGATCTCGGCCAGGAACTGCGGCGGCAGCGAACGCCGCCACTGCGTCCGCCCCTCCCGCAGGGCCCGCACGCCGGGGTGGGTGTCGCGGCGGCCGGTCAGCGGGTGCTGCCGCAGCTCGTCGGCGAGGTGCTGCAGCGCCGGGTCGCGGTGCCGGGCGCCGGCTCGCACCAGCCCCTTCTCCGTCACCAGGTCGATCACGCACAGGTCGGCCAGCGACCCCACGGCCAGCTCCGCCAGCCGCTCCACGGTCTCGCCGAGATCCGCAGCCCCGGCCAGCAGCCGCGCCGCCTCCAGCAGGAAGCCCGCCCGCTCGGCCTGCCGGGCGGTCTCCTCGTGCAACTGCGCGCGCTCCAGCGCCTGCCCGGCCTGCCGGCCCAGCGTCCAGAGCAGCTCCACCTCGGCCGGCGCGGTCGCCGGCAGCGCCTCGTCGTCGTCGAGCCGGATCAGGCCCGCGCGGCCGTCGATGCCGATGATGATCACGCCGAGCCGGCGGCTGTCGGCCGACACCGGAACCGCGACCAGCGCGCTGAGCCCCGCCTCGGCCAGTGCGGCGGCGAGCCCCGGCTGCACCGAGCGCAGCCGGTCGTCGAGCGCGACGGTCCGCACCCCCTCGGCCAGCTCGAGCGCGAACTGGCCGGCGACGGCCTCCCGGACCGCCCGCAGCACCTCCAGGGGCAGCCCCTCGGCGCGGACCGTCCGCAGGTCCGGCTCGCCCTCGGGATCCGCCCCGTCCCGGGGCACCACCACCGCCAGCGCCGCGCCGGCCGCCCGCAGCGCCTCCCGGCTGCGCTCGACGATGACCGTCGCGACGTCGGCCACCGTCGTGGCGGCGGCCAGGTCGGACACCACCTGCTGCAGCGTGCGCGACCGCGCCTCCGACTCCTCGGCCGCCCGCTGCGCCGCGAGCAGCTCGCGCTCGTAGCGGCGCCGGGCGGTCGCCTCGAACAGCGTCGCCCGCACCATGACCGGCCGACCCTCGTCGTCCCGGAGCTCGACGGCGTTGAGGAGGCAGGGCAGCAGCGACCCGTCGACGCGGACGACGTCCAGGGCGATCTCGCGCACCGCCCCCTGCATCCGCAGCAGCGGGGCCAGGTGCGTCTCGTGGTAGACCCGCCCGCCCATGCTGAGCGCGTCCTGGAACCGGGTGCCGATCAGCTCCTCGGGAGTCCGCCCGGTCCAGGCGCAGAACGTGCGGTTGACCTTCACGATCCGCCCGTCGGGCAGCGTCGACAGGTAGCCCATCGGCGCGTTCTCGTACAGGTCGGCGGGGTCCTCCTCCAGCAGCCGCCCGAGCTGCGCCCGGGGGTCCTGGCCCGGGTTGCCGACCGGATCCGTGGTGCTCACCCCGCGAGGAACCCCCGGATGGCGGCCGTCGTCTCCTCGGGCGCGCTCAGGTGCGGCACGTGGCCGGTCGCGCGCAGCTGGACGAACGTGCTCCCGGGGACCTGCTCGTGCACGTAGCGGCCGACGACCTCCGGGGCGATGACGTCCTGGTCGCACTGCAGCACCAGGGTCGGCACGCGCACCCCCGGCAGGTCGGCCCGGTTGTCGGACAGGAACGTCACCCGCGCGAACTGCCGCGCGATGTCGGGGTCGGTCCGGCAGAAGCTGTTGGTCAGCTCCGCGGCCAGCTCCGGCCGGTCGGGGTTGCCCATGATCACCGGCGCCATCTGGGCCGACCAGCCCAGGTGGTTGGCGTCCAGCGCGTCGAGCAGGCCGGCGATGTCGCTGCGGCTGAAGCCGCCCACGTAGTCGCCGTCGTCGACGTAGCGCGGGTTCGGGCCGACCATGACCAGCGCGCCGAACAGCTCCGGGGCCTCCTGGACCGCGAGGACGCCGATCATCGCGCTGACCGAGTGCCCGACCAGGACGACGTCGCACAGGTCGAGCGCCCGGCAGACCTCGACGACGTCGGCCGCGTACCCGCTCAGCGAGCCGTACTTCTGCGGGTCGTAGGCGCTCAGGTCGGACCTGCCCGAGCCCACCAGGTCGAGCAGGACGACGCGGTGGTCGACGGCGAAGTCCGGCGCCACGAACCGCCACATCTCCTGGTCGCAGCCGAAGCCGTGCACGAAGACGATCGGCCGACCGCCGTCCGCGCCGATGACACGGACGCAGTTCCGGGCGAGGACGTCGGCCACTGCTCGACCCTAGGCGAGTCCGGGCCGGGTGTCGCCGTCCCGCGCCACGGAAACGGCTCGGTACCGGCCGCGCACGCGCCGGGACGACGCGCCGGGCCGGGGCGCCCGGGCATCACGCTCCGTGCCCTTCGACCCCTGTGGAACCGGCGCGTCCGGTCCTACCCTCCGCGCATCACCCGCCTGCTGAACGAGGTGCCCTCATGACCGCAACCGCGGTCCGGCCGACCGGCCTGGTCCCCGCCCCCCGCGCCGCGGGGGACGACCTCCCCGACCCGGCGGCGCCCCGGGAGCCCGCCGCCTGCCGGGCCGTCGCCTACCAGCGGGTGCTGCACACGCTGGTCCGGCGCGAGCTGCGGCTGCTCGGCGACCTCGCCGGCTGGGCACCGGCCGACGAGGAGGCCCGCACCGCGGCACTCACCCGGCACGCCGATCTGCTCGGCCGGGTGCTGCTGCACCACCACTGCGTGGAGCGCGACGCCGTGTGGCCGGCGCTGCTGCGCGCGGCACCGGCCGCGGCCCCCGCCGTCGACGCGTGGACGACCCGGTGCGCCCGCATCGACCACATGCTGCGCGACGTCGCGACCGCCGCGCGCCAGTGGCAGGTGGTCCGGACGGCCCCCGCGCGCGACGCCTTCGCCGCGGCCTGCCGCGCCGTGGCCGACGCCGTGGACGAGCAGACGGCCGAGGAGGAGACCACGCTGCTCCCCCTGCTGGCCGAGCACCTGGCCGCCGCCGACTGGACGGCCATCGCCGCCTCCTCGCAGTGCCGGCTGTCGGGTCCCGAGCAGCTGTTCGTGCTCGGCCTGGCGCTGGAGGACTCCTGCGCCGGCGACCGGGCACGGCTGCTCGAGGGGCTGCCGTGGTCGGCCCGAGCCGCGTGGCGGGTGTACGGCGCCCGCCGCTACCGGTCCGCGGTCGTGCGGCTGCGCGGCGCCCCGCCGGCCGCCTGACGCGGAGCTCAGTAGCGGGACGTCCCGCAGTCGGTGCAGCGCTTGCGCAGGGCCGACGTCTCCGCGTGGCAGTTGTCGCAGATCCAGGTGGTCCGCTCCGTGGTGCTGGTGCTCATGCCGGCGACGGTAGGCAGCCGGTGTGTCATGGGCGTGTCCCGCGAGTTGCCGTCCGGCGATGATTCCGGCCGTCCGCGGCAGTCGGACCCGCATGACCACCTTCGTGCTGATCCCCGGAGCCGGTGGACGGGCCTCGTTCTTCCGGCTGCTGGCCGGCGAGCTGGAGCGCCGCGGCCACACCGCGCTCGCCGTCGACCTGCCCGCCGACGACGACACCGCGGGCCTGACCGCCTACGCCGACACCGTCGTGGCGGCGATCGGCGACCGGGCGCCGGTCGTGCTCGTCGCCCAGTCGATGGGCGGCCTCACCGCGCCGCTGGTGTGCGAGCGGGTGCCGGTCGACCTGCTGGTGCTGCTCAACGCGATGGTGCCCCGCCCCGGCGAGACCGGCGGCGAGTGGTGGACCACCACCGGGCAGGGCGAGGCCCAGGCGGCCTACCTGGCCTCCCTCGGCCTGCCCGCCGACGCGGACGAGGAGACGACGTTCCTCCACGACGTGCCGCCCGAGGCCCGGGTGCTCGACGAGCCCTTCGCCCAGTCCGGCCGGCCGTTCGAGGACCCCTGGCCGCTGCACCGCTGGCCCGACGTCCCGACGCGGGTGCTCGCCGGGCGGGACGACCGGCTGTTCCCGCTCGAGTTCCAGCGGAAGCTGGCGGCCGAGCGGCTCGGCCTCGAGGTCGACGAGATCCCGGGCGGGCACTGCGTCGCGCTCAGCCGGCCCGCCGAGCTCGCCGACCGCCTGGAGAGTTACCTGACGTCGAGGTAGGCCACCCCACCGGCGGCCATGCCCACACCGTGGTCCCGGCGACGTGACACGAGCCGTTGCGCGCGTGCACAATGGACGTTTGCCGCAAAAGCGGCGGGAAGCAATTTATGACCATTCCAGCGGGAAGAGACAAGCTTGTCGACGGTTCGCCCCCCGGTTGACGACGCCTCGGAACTGGCCGCCGAACAGCGGTACGTGAGCGGCCTCTACACGCGCCTGGACGAGCTCCGCCGGCGCACCGTCACCCGCCTCGACGAGCAGCTGGCCACCGTGCCGCACAACCCGCAGGCCATCGGCGAGCGCGAGGCCCAGGTCGAGCTGCACACCCAGCGGCTGGTCGCGCTCGACGCCGCCGAGAGCGGTCTCTGCTTCGGCCGGCTGGACCGCCGCGACGCCGACGTCCCCCGCTACGTCGGCCGCATCGGGCTGTCGGCCGAGGACGGCGCCGAGGAGCCGCTGCTCGTCGACTGGCGGGCGCCGGCCGCCCAGCCCTTCTACACCGCCACCCCCCTGCACGACCTCGGCGTGCGCCGCCGCCGGCACATCCGCACCCAGCTGCGCACGGTCGTCTCCATCGCCGACGAGACCCTCGACCTCACCGACGCCGCCGCCGTCGACCGCGCCGGTCCCGCCAGCGAGTCGGTGCTGCTGGCCGCGCTCAACGCCACCCGCACCGGCCGGATGACCGACATCGTCCGCACCATCCAGGCCGAGCAGGACCGGATCATCCGCGCCGACGTCCGCGGCGTGCTCGTCGTCCAGGGCGGGCCGGGCACCGGCAAGACCGCCGTCGCCCTGCACCGCGCCGCCTACCTGCTCTACACCCACCGCGAGCGGCTGGCCCGCAGCGGCCTGCTCGTCGTCGGCCCGACGCCGACCTTCCTGCGCTACATCGCCGACGTGCTGCCCTCGCTGGGCGAGACCGGCGTGGTGCTCGCCGACCTCGGCGGGCTGCGCCCCGGCATGCGGGCCGACGCCCTGGAGCGCCCCGAGGTCGCCGAGCTCAAGGGCCGCCTGGCGATGGCCGACGTCGTCGCGGCCGCCGTCCGGGACCGGCAGGCCGTGCTCGACGGGCCGGTCACGCTGGAGATCGACGGCACCCCGCTGCGGTTCACCAAGGCCGACGCCGCGCGCGTCCGCTCCCGGGCCCGTGCCTCCTCCCGGCTGCACAACGAGGCCCGCCCGGCGGCCGCGCGGACCGTCGTCGACCTGGTCACCCGCAAGTACGCCGACAAGCTCGGCGAGAACGTGCTGGGCGGGGCCAACCTGCTCGGCGAGGGCGACGTGCGCGCGCTGCGCCGCGAGGTCGCCGCGGAGCCCGCCGTCCACCGGCTGATCGAGCGGCTCTGGCCGCGGCTGACCGCCGAGCAGCTGATCTCCGACCTCTTCGCCTCCCCGGACCGGCTGGCCTCGGCGACCCCCGGCTGGGACGACGCCGACCGCGTGCTGCTGCACCGGGCGGCGACCGCCCCGTGGACGCCGGCCGACGTCCCGCTGCTCGACGAGGCCGACGAGCTGCTCGGTGTCGACGACTCCGCCCAGCAGGCCGCCGACCGGCGCGCCGAGGACCGTCGGCTGCGGCAGGCGCAGGAGACCCTCGACCTGCTGCACGGCTCGCGGTCGACCGACGCCGAGACCGAGGACGAGTCCGAGGAGCTGCTCGCCGGCGACCTGCTCGACGCCGAGGGGCTGGCGCGGCGGCACCAGGAGTCCGACACCCGCAGCCTCGCCGAGCGGGCCGCCGCCGACCGGACCTGGACCTACGGGCACGTGATCGTCGACGAGGCGCAGGAGCTCTCCGCGATGGCCTGGCGGCTGCTGCTGCGGCGCTGCCCGTTGCGGTCGATGACGCTGGTCGGCGACGTGGCGCAGACCGGGTCGGCCGCCGGCGCCAGCAGCTGGGCGGAGGTGCTCACCCCGCACCTGGGCAGCTCCTGGCGGCTCGAGCAGCTGACCGTCAACTACCGCACGCCGGCCGAGATCATGGCCGTCGCCGACCGGGTGCTCGCCGCGGGCGGCACCGGCGGGACGGCGGCCGAGGCGGTGCGCTCCACCGGCATCGACCCGTGGTCCTGGCGGGTGGACGGCGACGACCTCCCCCAGGCCGTCGCCGAGGCCGCGGCGGAGTTCGAGAAGGAGGACGGCACCCTGGCCGTCGTCGTCCCGGGCTCGCGCCTGGCCGACGTCACCGAGGCGGTCGCGGCCCGGCTGCCCGGGGTCTCCGACGACCTCACCGCGGGCGTCTCCGTGCTCACCGCCGGCGCGGCGAAGGGGCTGGAGTTCGACTCGGTCGTCGTCGTCGACCCGGCGCGGATCGTCGACGAGGGGGTGCGCGGGCACAACGACCTCTACGTCGCCCTCACCCGCGCCACCCAGCGGCTCGGCGTCGTCCACCAGGGCGAGCTGCCGGCGATGCTCTCCGGTCTGCAGCCGCGCTGACGCGCCCCCCTAGCCGACCTGCAGGACGACGCCGCTCGCCGGCTTCGCCGGGATGCGGTGCAGCGCGATCGTGAGGTCCTGGTCGGGGACGTCGAACCCCAGTCGGGCCAGCCGGACGGCGAGCGCGGACAGCAGCGCCACCGTGAGCTGCTCCCCCGGGCAGCGGTGGTTGCTCCGCGGGTCGCCGGCGCCCTGCGGCACGAGCTCGAAGGCACCGATCTCGCGGTCGAGGAACCGCTCGGGCCGGAAGACGTACGGATCGCCCCACAGGTCGGCGTCGTGGTTCTGGCCGTACAGGTCGAGCAGCACCATCGAGTTCTTCGGGATGCGGACGCCGTCCCACTCCACCTCGCGGGGCGCGCGGCCGCCGATGAACGGCGCGAACGGGTAGAAGCGGCGCACCTCGTGCGCCCACGCCTCGGCGAACCGGGGCTCGGCGTCGGCCAGCCGCTCCCGGTAGTGCGGCCAGCGGATCAGCGCGTGCCCGGAGAACGCCGTGAACCACGCCACCGCCGTCGTCGGCCGGATGATGTTGAGCAGCTCGACGGCCGCCACCCGCGGGTCGAGGCGCTCGCCGTCGGCGTCCCGGTGCTGCGCGACGACGGCCAGCGCCGACCCGGCGGGCACGCCCGGCCGGCCCGCCCGCACGTCCTGCACGAGCTGGGACAGCCACGCCTCCCGCCGGCCGCGGGCCCGCCGGGCCCGGAAGTGCCGCGGCCCGCCGGTGGCGAAGCCGTCGACCATGGCGACCAGGTCGCGGGCCAACCCGGGCACCTCGTCGTCGGCGACCGGGATTCCGGCCCAGCGGGTCACCGCCCCGGCGATGACGCGCGCGGCCTCGTCGAACAGCACGATCCGCCGGCCGGCCCACTCCCCGGCCGCGCGGTCCCACGCGCGCGTGGCATCCTCCACGAGCGAGGCGATGCCGTCCTCGCGCATCAGCAGGCCGACGAACATCGCCTTGCGGACGCGGTGCTCCTCGCCGTCGAGGGTGTGCACCGCTCCCTTGCCGAACAGCGTCCCCTGCACCGGCTCCGGGATGGCGTGCGCCCGGCGGACGTGGTCCTCGTCGTAGAGGAACCGGGCGGCGTCCGGCCCCTCGATCGCGGTCACCGGCAGCCCGCCGAGACGCGCGCCGACCGTCCGGGCGCCCGTGGCGCGACGGCGGTCGGGCAGCCAGCCGTACCCGCGGGTCAGCAGCTGCAGGGCGTTCTCGGGGCGGCGCGGCTTCCGTCCAGGCATGCGGGCCGGATGCCCAGGTCGCCCGCCGGGCAACCACGCCTCACCCGGGCCGTTGCTCCTGCACGCGGTCGTCGCGCCGGCTCGTGGCCCCGTCGGCCGGCGGCTCGCCCCCGCCATCTCCCCCGTGGCCCAGCCGCCGCAGCAGGGCGGCGACCTCCCGCGCGGCGCTGGAGGTGGAGTCCGCGCGCACCACCCCGGCGGCCTCGGCCAGCGCGTCGGCCACCGCGCACTCCTCGGCGTCGAGCAGGCCGCGGTAGGCCGGGTCGAGCAGGTAGCCGGTGGGCGGCGTGGACAGGCAGCAGACCAGGTCGAGGAAGACCTCCAGCCGGCGGGCCGCCTCCGCGGCCGGGACGTCGGCCGGTGCCATCGCCACCGTCTCGACGTCGCGCTCCCACAGCCGGGCGCGCGCCGGGTCCTCGCGCAACGCGAGCACCGTGCCGGTGCGCCGTCCCGACTCCGGGCCCTGCAGCTGCAGCGCGCTGCGCACCTGGTGGGCGATCCGGATGAGGTCGTCGTCGAGCATCGAGGTGCCGACGAACAGCACGTGCCGGGTGAGCAGCAGCGAGTGCAGGACCCCCGCCAGCGCGGCGCGGGTGTCGCCGGAGCGCAGGTACTCCTCGCGGGTCAGCACCACGCTGGCCGGTTGGGCCGCGTCACCGTGCAGCTTGAGCAGCCACGGCGCCCCGGGGGTGGCCTCCTCGAACGGCAGCACCCGCAGGTCGCGGCCGACGTCACGGGCGGCCTGCTCGACCAGCGGGTCGTAGTTGGTGGTCACGTACTCCTGCACCGGCAGGTCGGCGACCAGCGCGTGCGCGAGGGCGTATGGCCCCGGGCCGAAGCGCTCCTTGACGAAGGTCTCCAGCCGATCGCGGCCCAGCTCGCGGGCCAGCAGCGCCGCGGAGTCCTGCGGCGGCAGCCGGGACAGCCCCTCGCGCAGCTCGCCGGCCAGGCCCGACGCCTCGGCCAGCTCGTCGACCAGCGCCTCCCAGGTCGGCAGCCCGACCGCGGCGCTCACCCCCGCGCCGAAGAACACCGCCAGCTGGCCGCGCCGCGCCTTCTCGCCCAGCTGCTCGGCCAGGGCGCGCAGGTCGTCGGGCAGGTCCCAGCCGCCGTCCTCGCCGCGCCGTACCCGCTGCGCCGCGGCGAGGTCGCTGGGCCCGCGGAGCACCAGGGCGACGTCGAAGCCGTGCTCCGCGGCGGCCTCCCGCAGCACCGGCAGCAGCTCGCGCAGCAGGTCGCCGCGCTGGCCGGCGGCGCCGCCCCAGCCGGTGCCGAGCGCCGACAGGCA
>SPQJ01000043.1 GCA_004570425.1 Bacillus sp. AZ43 | reverse complement strand
GTTAAGCACGCCGCCAGCGTTCGTCCTGAGCCAGGATCAAACTCTCCGTAGATGAATTCGATCGCGGCTGAGAACCGAGAGCTAGCACTCTCGATATCAATCAACCAAAGGAATCCCAGCCGACCCACAAGGCCGGCACGGGGTATTACTTGGCACTGACTTTCGGCACGCTGTTGAGTTCTCAAAGAGCGGACGCGCAGAAACTCGACCCTCACGGGCTCCGTGTCTGGCTGGATGTCCAACACTACGCCGGTTTCCAGCCCCCGCCACAGCGGGGCAGCTGGCCCGGCGGACCTCCCGGTCCGCGCGGCGCATGGAGAACCATACACGCCTCCGGAGGGGGCCTGCAGGGGGGTCCCCGTGATCCGGACCGCAGGCGCGTCAGGCCACACCGGTGGGCCGGAACTGGACGCTCACGCGGGGCCCGACGGGCTTCGCGGTCTTGGGGATGCAGTGCTCCCACGTCCGCTGGCAGGAGCCACCCATCACGATGAGGTCCCCATGCCCGGACGGGAACCGGAGGCTCTGCCCGCCGCCGACCGGTCGCAGCATCAGGGGTCGGGGAGAGCCGAACGAGACGATCGCGACCATCGTGTCGGTGGAGCGGGCACGGCCCAGCCGGTCGCCGTGCCAGGCGACGCTGTCGCGCCCGTCCCGGTACAGGCACATGCCGGCGCTGACGAAAGGCTCACCCAGCTCGGGCCCGTAGTACCGGTTCAGCGACTCGCGGGCCTCGGTGAGCAGCGGGTGCGGCAGCGCCTCGTTCCCGCCGTACCAGCGGAGCAGGCGGGGGACCGTCACCTCGCGCTCGTACATCTGCCGGCGGTCCTCGCGCCAGCCGATGTCGCCGAGCAGGACGTCGAGCACCTGGTCGGAGCCGTCCACCCACCCGGGCAGGTGGTCCACCCAGGCGCCGTCGCTCAGCTCGTGCCGGACCACGTTGCCGGCCAGGGGCGTGAGCGTGGCCTCCTCGGCCAGATCCCACATGGAGGGCTGGTGCGCGAGCGACATGGCGGAGACGCTACTCCGACTTTTCGCACATGTGTGCGAAAAGCTGTGGATACCTACGCGGTCAGCGCGAGGGCGAAGGGCAGGACGGCAGCGGCCCCGGCCCGGCGGAGCTCGCGCCCGGCCACGGTCATCGTCCAACGGGAGTCGGCGAGGTCGTCGACCAGCAGGATCGGCGCGGAGCCGGCCTCGGCCAGCCGCTCGCGCAGCTCGGGCCCCACCACGATCCGGTCCCACACGGCGGCCAACCGGAAGGCGCTGTTCCCGCCGGGCTGACCGGTCGGGCCGCCGTGCTGCAGCGACATCTCCCCCAGGTACGGGAGCCGGCCCAGGTTTGCGAGGCCCTGTGCCAGGCCGCTCACCAGCCGCGGACGCCGCCGGGACGGGATGGCCACCACCGCGCCGGGGCGCTCCTTCCAGTCCCAGGCGGCCAGCACCCGTGCGCACGCCCGGAGCAGTTCGTCGTCCGGCGGCACGTCGGAGACGGTCCGCTGCACCGGGACGTCGAACTGGGCGTCCGGGTCCTCCTCGAGGGGCGGCGCCTCGAGGTCGACCACGCCCCCGACGCCGTCGTCGCCGAGCAGGGTGCGCAGGCGCTGACCCCAGCCGAGGTCGGTGAGCCGGGCGACGGCCCGACCCGGCTCGATCTGGTCGGACGGGGCGATCTTGCCCTTCACGTCGACCCCGAGCCGGTCGGCACCGGTGGGCCACTGCGCGCGCGGCGCCAGCTCGACACCCGGTCGGTCGAGCGCGGCGGAGGCGGCCTCGGCGGCGGCCTCCGGGACGTCGGTGGCGTACCAGGGGCCGGCGCAGACGTCGCAGCGGCCGCAGGGCGCGGCGGTCGGGTCGTCGAGCGCCTCCTGCAGGAACGCCATCCGGCACATCGCCTCGTCCACCGGCCGGGCGTAGGCGATCATCGACCGCTGCTCGGCCTCGCGGGTACGGGTCACCCGGGCGTACCGGTCGGCGTCGTAGACCCATGGCTGCCCGGTGGACCGCCAGCCGCCCTGCACCCGCTCCACCGCGCCGTCGACGGCGAGCACCTTGAGCAGCAGCTCGAGCCGTGAGCGACGGACGTCGGCGACCGTCTCCAGCCGCGCCACCGACCAGGCCTTCCCGTCCGCCATGGCCGTCAGCACGGCGGCCGCATGGTCCTCCCGCGGCATGGACGACGTCGCGAACCACTGCCAGATCGCGAGGTCCTCGGGGCCGGGGAGCAGCAGGACGTCGGCGTGCTCGACCGCGCGACCGGCGCGACCGACCTGCTGGTAGTAGCTCACCGGCGACGACGGGGCTCCGAGGTGGACGACGAAGCCCAGGTCGGGCTTGTCGAAGCCCATGCCCAGCGCCGACGTGGCCACCAGGGCCTTCACCTCGTTGGTGCGCAGCGCCTCCTCGGCGTCCTTCCGGTCGGCGTCGTCGAGCCGGCCCGTGTAGGCGCGCACCGTGTGCCCGGCGTCGCGGAGGAGGTTCGCCGTCTCCTCGGCCGCCGCGACGGTGAGGGTGTAGACGATGCCGCTGCCCGGCAGGTCGCCGAGGTGCGCGGCGAGCCAGGCCAGGCGCGCACGGTCGCTGGGCAGACGGAGCACGCCGAGGCGCAACGAGTCGCGGGACAGCGGCCCGCGGACCGTCGTCACCCCGACGCCGCCGGCGCCGAGCTGCTCGGCGACGTCGGCCACCACCCGCTCGTTGGCCGTCGCGGTGGTGGCCAGCACGGGCGTTCCGGCGGGCAGGGCGGCCAGCAGGTCGCGGATGCGGCGGTAGTCGGGGCGGAAGTCGTGACCCCAGTCGGAGACGCAGTGCGCCTCGTCGACCACGACCAGCCCGCAGCGCGCCACCAGTCCCGGCAGCTGCTCCTCGCGGAACCGCGGGTTGGTCAGCCGCTCGGGGGAGACCAGCAGGACGTCGACGTCGTCCGCGGCCAGGCGGGCCGCGATGTCGTCCCACTCGGTCATGTTGGCGCTGGAGATCTCCACGGCCCGGATGCCGGCCCGGGCGGCGGCGGCCACCTGGTCGCGCATCAGCGCCAGCAGCGGGCTGACGAGCAAGGTGGGCCCGCCCCCGCGGCGGCGCAGCAGGGCGGTGGACACGAAGTAGACGGCCGACTTGCCCCATCCGGTGCGCTGCACGACCAGCGCCCGCTCCGAGCGCTCCACCAGCGCGGCGACCGCCGCGTCCTGCCCTTCCCGGAAGACCGCGTCGGGCCGGCCGGTGAGCTCGCGCAGCACGCCGAGGGCCTCCTCGGCGAAGGAGACGCTGAGCTCGGACGGCGGTGCGGGAACGCTCATGCCTCGACAGTAGGCAGGGACGGCGACAGAACGGGCCACCCGGCGTCACCGGTGGACGACGGTGGACAATCCACAGGCGATGGCACACCAGGGGCAGCGGCCGGCAGACAATCACGTCCACACCCACTGGTCGTGGGACACGGCGGACTCCTCGACCATGCGGGCCGCCTGCGAGCGCGCCGTCGAGCTGGGGCTGCCGGCGATCGCCTTCACCGAGCACCTGGACTTCACCGTGTGGCAGGCCGAGGACCGCGCCACCGCCGAGGGGCTGGTCGACCGTCACCCCGCCCAGCAGCTGCCGATCGACGTCGAGGGGTACGTCGCCGAGCTCGCCGAGGTCCGCGACCGGTTTCCCGAGCTCCGGATCCTGTCCGGCGTGGAGACCGGCGAGCCGCACCTGTTCGCCGCCAGCATCGCCGCCCACCTGCGCGATTCCCCGGTCGACCGGGTGCTCGGCTCGCTGCACTCGCTGTCGGACCAGGGCCGGCTGGTCGGCGTGGGGCGTCTCCTCCACGTGGACGCCGACGCCACGATGCGCCGCTACCTCGGCGAGATGGTCGGCATGATCGAGAGCAGCGACGTCTTCCAGGTCCTCGCGCACGTCGACTTCCCCCGGCGGTACTGGCCGGGCGGCTCCCACCGGTACGTGGAGAAGGACTACGAGGAGGAGTACCGGGCGGTGTTCCGGGCGCTGGCCCGCTCCGGCCGCGCGCTCGAGGTGAACACGAGCAGCCCGCTGGCCTCGGCCGACCAGGTCCGCTGGTTCCACGAGGAGGGCGGCGAGGCGGTCAGCTTCGGCAGCGACGCGCACGCGCCCATGGCCGTCGGTCAGAAGTTCGACCTCGCCGTCGACGTCGTCGAGGCGGCCGGGTTCCGGCCGGGCCGCGACCCCTACGACTTCTGGCGCCGCTGACCTCCGAACAGGTACTTCACCGCTAAGGAATCTCCCGCTAGGGTCCGGGCATGACGTCGCGCCGCGTGGTGATCGCCCTGGGCGGCAATGCCATGACCGGGCCCGACGGCTCGGCGACACCGCAGGCCCAGCGCGACGCGATCCGCGAGGCGTCCGGGCACATCGCTGACGTCGTCGCGGCCGGGGCCGAGGTCGTGCTCACGCACGGCAACGGGCCGCAGGTCGGCAACCTGCTCGTCAAGAACGAGATGGCCGCGCACGTCGTCCCGCCGGTGCCGCTGGACTGGAACGTCGCCCAGACCCAGGGCACGATCGCCTTCACGGTGGCCGACGAGCTCGACGCCGCCCTGGCCGCGCGCGGGCTGTCGCAGCGCACCGCCGGCCTGGTCACCCGCACGCTCGTCGACGCCGACGACCCGGGGTTCCGGGAGCCGTCCAAGCCGGTCGGCCGATTCCTCCCGCGCGAAGAGGCGGAACGGTTCGTCTCGCACGGGCAGGTCTGGGAGGACCGCGGCGAGAAGGGCTGGCGGCGCGTCGTCGCCTCGCCCGAGCCCCGCTCGGTCGTCGACTCCCCCGCCATCCACGCCCTGGCCGCGGCCGGGTTCGTCGTCGTCTGCGCCGGCGGCGGGGGCATCCCCGTCACGGACGACGGCCGGGACGGCGCGGCTCTGCGCGGCGTCGAGGCCGTCATCGACAAGGACCTGACGGCGGCGATCCTCGCCCGCGAGGTGGACGCCGACACCCTGGTCATCGCCACCGACGTCCCGAACGTCATGGTCGGCTTCGGGACGCCGGCCCAGCGCCCGCTGGGCCGGGTGACCGTCGCCGAGCTGCGGGCGCACGCCGCAGAGGGCGAGTTCGCCCGCGGCAGCATGGGCCCGAAGGTCGAGGCCGCACTCCGTTTCGTCGAGGGAGGCGGCTCCCGCGCCGTCATCACCTCTCTCGAGCACATCGCCGACGCCGTCAGCGGTGACGACGCCGGCACCGTCCTCACCCACTCGTAGAAGGAGCAGCCCATGCCCGCACCGATCGAGGTCCGCAAGGTCCCGCTGCACAACGTCAGCGACGCCTCCGAGCTCGCCAAGCTCATCGACGACGGCGTCATGGAGGCCGACCGGGTCGTCGCGGTGATCGGCAAGACCGAGGGCAACGGCGGGATCAACGACTACACCCGGATCATCGCCGACCGCGCGTTCCGTGAGGTGCTGCTCGAGAAGGGCACCCGTTCGCTCGACGAGGTCAAGCAGATCCCGATCGTGTGGTCGGGCGGCACGGACGGGGTCATCAGCCCGCACGCCACCGTCTTCGCAACCCTCCCCGAGGAAGCGGTCGAGAAGACCGACGAGCCCCGGCTGACCGTCGGTTATGCGATGAGCGACGTCCTGCTCCCCGAGGACATCGGCCGCGTCGCGATGGTCGAGAAGGTCGCCGAGGGCGTGAAGAAGGCGATGGAGGCCGCGGGCATCACCGACCCGGCCGACGTCCACTACGTCCAGACCAAGACGCCGCTGCTCACGATCGACACCATCCGCGACGCCCACGAGCGCGGCCAGACGACCATCCTGGAGGAGCCGCACGGCTCGATGGACATCTCCAACGGCACGACGGCGCTGGGCATCGCCGTGGCGCTCGGCGAGATCGAGATGCCGACGCAGGAGCAGATCATGCGTGACCTCTCGCTCTACTCGTCGGTGGCGTCCTGCTCGTCGGGCGTCGAGCTCGACCGGGCCCAGATCGTCGTCGTCGGCAACGCCCGCGGGCACGGCGGCAACTACCGCGTCGGGCACTCGGTCATGAAGGACGCCCTGGACCAGGACGGCATCTGGGCCGCGATCCGCGACGCCGGCCTCGAGCTGCCCGACCGCCCGCACCACACCGACCTGGGCGACCGGCTGGTCAACGTCTTCCTCAAGTGCGAGGCCTCGCCCGACGGCAAGGTGCGCGGGCGGCGCAACGCGATGCTCGACGACTCCGACGTCTCGTGGCACCGCCAGATCAAGGCCTGCGTCGGCGGCGTGACGGCGTCGGTGACCGGCGACCCGGCGGTGTTCGTCTCCGTGGCCGCCGTGCACCAGGGCCCGTCGGGCGGCGGCCCGGTCGCCGCGATCATCAAGGCCTGACCCTTCCGCGGGGAACGAGGGCTCCCGGACGCCGTCCAGGGCCCTCGTTCCCCGCACTCGTCCGCCGGGCGGAGCACTTCCCGAGGGGGCGGCGCGCCTTCCGGAACGTTGCGGAACTCGATCTACCGTCGTCCCGGGCCGTGCGACCGCCGGTCTGGAGACGGGGGAACGTGGTGCGCGACGACAGCCTCGAGGTCGCCGCTGCGCAGGCCGGCGTGCTGGCCCACGCCAGCCGGGAGGTGTCCGACACCTCCCGCGAGGCCGCCGCATCGCTGCAGGAGCTGCGCGAGGCGATCGGCGAGATCTCCGCGAGCACCGGCCGCGCCTCCGCGGTGGCCCAGGAGGCCGTGCGCGACGCCGAGACGGCGGACGCCCGGATCCTCGCCCTGCAGACGGCCAGCGGCGCCATCACCGACCTCGTCCGGCTGATCACCGCGATAAGCCAGCAGAGCAAGATCCTCTCCCTCAACGCGTTCGTCGAGGCCGCCCGCGCCGGCGAGGTGGGGCGCGGGTTCGCCGTCGTCGCGCAGGAAGTCAAGCAGCTCGCGGCCCGCACCGCCCAGGCCGCCGAGGACATCGGCGCCCAGGTCTCCGCGGTGCAGCAGGAGACCGACCTCGCGGTGACCGCCATCCGGCGGATCGGCGGCACGCTCGCCGCCATCTCCGAGGCGCAGGACTCCATCGCCGCCGCCGTCGAGCAGCAGCGGGTGGCCACCGAGCGCGTCGTCGACAACGTCGACCGGGCCGCCGGCGGCTCCGCGCGGATCACCGACGCCGTCGCGCGGCTGGCCGAGAGCCAGCGGGTGGCCTACGTCCGCCGGGCGCTCGACGTCGCCCAGCAGCTGCTGGCCGAGGCCGGCGGGGTCCAGCTCGGCCGGACGCAGCAGACCGTGAGCGTCCGCGACCAGGCCACGGGCCGGACGCATGCCGCGCAGCTACCGGACCTGCTGCTCGGTGGCACCCCCCTCGTGCGCAACGACGACCCCCGGCGGCCGTCGGCCCTGGTCGACGACGTGGTCGCCCGGGTGGGGGGCACCTGCACGCTGTTCCAGCGCCTCGACGTCGAGGGCGGCATGGTCCGCGCGGCCACGACCGTGATCACGCCGGAGGGACGGCGGAACGTGGGCACCTACCTGGCCCGCACCGGCCCCGACGGCACGCCGAACCCGGTGCTCGCGGCCGTGCACGCCGGGGAGACCTACACGGGGGCGGCGACCGTCGCCGACCGGCCGTTCTTCACCGCGTACGCGGGGCTCCGCTCGGCCGACGGCAGCCTGATCGGGATGCTCTACGTCGGCATCCCGCTCGACGCGATGCCCTCCTGACCGACGACGGTCAGGTACCTCGGGGGCACTGCGGCCACCAGCCACACGCCGTTCGCCGAGCGGGTGAACTCCACGCCGTCGGCCGCCATGGCCGCGGCGTCGACCCGCAGGACCACCGGCCGCCCGCGCCGTCCGCCGACCGTCCGCGCGGTCGCCACGTCGGTGCTGAGGTGCACCGCGTGCCGGTTCCCCGGCCGCAGCCCCTCCGCCAGGATCGACGGCAGGAACCGGTCGACCGTGCCGTGGAACAGCTCGGCCGGTGGCTCCAGCGGCTCGTAGCCGAGCGCCACGGGGTGGCTGTGACCCTGGCTCGCCCGGATCCGCGTGCCGGTCGGGTCGTAGGCGAAGCGGCGCTTGTCGTCGGTCGCGACGACGTGGTCGAGCTCGGCGCGGGAGATCCCGAGCGCGGCCAGGAGGTCGCCGACGTCCACCCAGCCCGCCTCGTCCAGTGCGAGCCCGACGCTGCCCGGCCGGTGGCGCAGGACGTAGGAGAGCCGCTTGCTCAGCCGTACCGCGTCGACGGCGCTCAGCGGGCGAACCAGCTGTCCGCCGGGACGGCGGGCGGCGGAGGCGGCTCGTGGGTGCGGTCGACCGGCGGCTCGTAGGGCCACAGGACGGTCGCGCTCTCGCCGGCCCGGCGGATCGCCGTCCCGTCGAGCTCCACGACCGTCTCCTCGACCCCGATCTCCGGGCAGCGGACCACCACGAGCAGCGGGCCGTCCGGCGGCAGGGGACTGAGCCACCACTCCTGCTCGACCGCGGTGTCCCCGCCGCTCCCGCTCCCCTGGTGGAACACCATGTCGCCGCTGCGGCCGGGGAACGGCAGGCTGGCGGCGCGCCGGCCGTCGGCGAACTCCACGCCGAACAGGAACTGCGGGGTACCGAGCCGCCGCTCCCAGAAGATGCTGCCCAGCCGGTTGCCGGCCTCGGGATCCTCGAGGCCGCGCGCCCGGGCGACCAGCTCGAAGGCGACGCCGGTCGTGTACGCCTGGACGCCGAGGATCGCGACGGCGAGGTCGGGGGTCCGGGCGAGCAGCCGGTTCATCGGCAGCGCCACCGGCAGCTCGTTCTCCGGCTTGTTCATCCGCCGGACCAGGTCCGGATCGGGCTCGCCGTCGGCGAACGCGTGGCTCCACATGGGGCGGAGCCTGTCGGTTCCGGCCCTGACCGACAAGCCGGGATCAGCGGGAGTAGTACTCCACGACCAGCTGCTCCTCGCAGATCACCGGCACCTCGTCACGGCCCGGCGTCCGCTCGACGCGGGCGACCAGGTCGGCCAGCCGGACCTCCAGGTACTTCGGCGCCTCGGCGTGCGCACCGGAGGCCGCGACCTGGAAGGGCTCCTTCTTCTTCGACTTCTCGGCGACCTCGATGAAGTCGCCGGGCTTGAGCCGGTAGGAGGGGCGGTCGACGCGCTTGCCGTTGACCAGCACGTGCTGGTGGGTGACGAACTGGCGGGCCTGGTAGATGGTCCGAGCGAAGCCGGCCCGGAGAACCGTGGCGTCCAGCCGCGACTCGAGGTCCTGGATCAGCGCCTCGCCGGTCTTGCCGCCGGAGCGCTTGGCCCGGTCGAAGGCGGCGCGCAGCTGGGTCTCGCTGATGTCGTACTGCGCGCGCAGCCGCTGCTTCTCCTTGAGCCGGGTGGAGTAGTCGCTGTCCTTGCGGCGCTTCCGCCCGTGCTCGCCCGGCGGGTACGGGCGGCGCTCGAAGTACTGGACACACTTCGGGGTGAGCGGGATGCCCAGCGCGCGGCTGAGGCGGACCTTGGGACGGGGCGTGTTCACGGGACCTCCGAGTTTGGTTAGGCTCACCTTACAACCCGTCCGCACTGAAGCAGAGGTGGTCCATGACGGCCGGTTCGCCCTCCTCGTCCGCGACCACCGCTCCGCAGCCCCCGGCCGCCGAGCGGGCCCGCACGGTCGCCGCGCGCCCCGCCGCCTCGCTGTTCTGCTCGGGCCTCGGCCTCAGCCAGCTCTGGGGCGCGACGACGACGTCCGCCGGCGACGTGCTGCTCGTCGTCCCCGCCGACGGCGTGGTGACCGGCGCGCTGGAGGCCTCACCGCTGGGCGACATCCCGGCCCGGCTCACCGTCACCGACCGCTGCGCGCTGCCGCTGCGCCACCCGGTGCGGGCGCTGGTCGAGCTGACCGGCTGGCTGGCACCCGTTCCCGAGGACGACGTCGCGGCGCTGCTGCTCGACTTCGCCGAGGCGTACCCGTGCGACAGCCTGTTCGACGTCGGCCTGAGCGCGACGCTGGTGCGGATGGACCTGGCCGAGGTGCTGCTGGAGGAGGCCGGCGTCTCCACCGACGTCGACCCGGAGGACTTCGCCGCGGCGAGCCCCGACCCGGTCTCGGCGACGGAGACGGAGCTGATGGCGGCGCAGCGCCGGCCCCTCGCCCGGCTCACCGGCCGGGTGCAGCACTGGGCCGGGCGGTCCGACGACGTGCGGCTGCTGGGGCTGGACCGCTTCGGCGTCCGGTTCCGGGTGCAGGGCTCGCGCGGCTGCTACGACCTGCGGGTGCCGTTCGCCGCGCCGCTCGACGGCCCGGACGGCTTCGCGGGCGCCCTGGACACCCTGCTCACCTGCGGCCCCTGACCGCGGGGGTCAGCGCTCGTCCGGGGCGCGGCCGGCGTGGTCGACCAGCTCCCCGGCGCTCTCCGACCGGCCGGCCATCCGCGCGCACGAGGCGCAGCAGTAGAAGACGCCGTCGGCCTCGACGCCGTGCCCGACGACCTTCACGCCGCAGTGCTCGCACACCGGCGCCATCGCGTGGATGGCGCACTCGAAGCTGTCGAACGTGTGCACCGCGCCGCCGGCGTGCACCTCGAAGCTGAGCCGGTAGTCGTTGCCGCAGACCTCGCAGGTGGCCATGGGGGTCCTTCCTCGCCGTCGGTGGCCGAGGCTGTACCCGTGACCCCCCGCGGTCAGACCCCGGAACGCGCCTCTTCGGCGAGGGCGGCCAGCGCCTTCTCGAAGCACTCCTGCGGCGGCTGCACCAGGCCCGCGCCGACCTGGCCGGTGCCGGCGACCTTGCCGGCCATGCCGGTGTTGATCTGCGGCAGCCAGCCGGTGCGCGCCACCTTGAGCACGTCGATGCCGGTCGGCGAGCCGCGGAAACCCATGATCGGGATCGCCATCGCCGGGTTCTCGGCGAGCGTGACCTGGTACATCCGCTCGGTCGTGGCCAGGGCGTCGGGCACGGTGCCGCCGACGAACCGGACGATCGCGGGGGCGGCGGCCATCGAGAACCCACCGACGCCGTAGGTCTCCATGATCGCGGAGTCACCGATGTCGGGGTTGGCGTCCTCGGGCCCGTAGTCGCCGAGGAAGAGGCCGACCGGCGTCTGCGCCGGGCCGGTGAACCAGCGGTCGCCCGTGCCCGCGGTCTGGATGCCGAACTCGGTGCCGTTGCGGCTCATCACGGTGACCATCGACGAGCCGGGGACGTCGCGGGCGGCGTCCATCGCGAGCTTCGCCGTCGGCATGCCGAGGTTGAGGAAGAAGTGCTCGTTGCCGCCGATGAAGCGCAGCACCTCGGCGATGTCGGACGAGGGGGCCTTTGTGGCGACAATGGCCGGGGAGAGCTCGCGCAGGGTCATCAGCGAGCCGGCGCGGTTGCGGTTGTGCCCCTCGTCGCCCATCTGCAGCATCTGCGCGAGCACGGACTTCACGTCCAGCGGCTCGGCCATCGACCGCACGGCCTTCTGGAGCACCGGGCCGAGCACGTCGCGCATCCAGGCCAGCCGGGTCTGCACCTCGTCGTTGAAGGCGCCCATCCGCAGCACCTTGCCGAGGCCCTCGTTGAGGTTGCAGAACGCCTGGCCGCCGTGGACCGGGTCCTTGAGGCACCACATCCACATGGACGGCGACGTCACCCCGGCCATCGGGCCGACCGCACGGTGGTGGTGGCACGGGTCGAAGGCGATCTCGCCGGCGGCGAGGATCCGCTCGGCCTCCTCGACCGTCGACGCCCAGCCCTCGAACAGGCAGGCGCCGATGAACG
Organism: Bacillus sp. AZ43; assembly: GCA_004570425.1. GTDB lineage: Bacteria > Actinomycetota > Actinomycetes > Mycobacteriales > Geodermatophilaceae > Blastococcus_B. The sequence continues at coordinate 19,914 of SPQJ01000043.1, read as the reverse complement.
CCCCGCGCATGGGGCCCGACGCCGTCTCCCACGTCAGCGGCGGCCCGGAGTGCAGCAGGGTGCGGTCGGCGAGGCCGATGACCTCCCGGGCCGGCCGGACGTCGACCAGCTGCGAGCCGGCGGCGAGGATCCGCTCGACGGCGACCCGGTTGGCCGCGTTGCGGCGAGGGTCGAGGGCGAGCGCCGCGAGGTCGGCCGGGTCACCGAAGCCCGGCGGGCGCCAGTCGACGTCGTGGACGTCGGCGCCCTGGGCGCGCAGCGCGTCGGAGAAGACGTCGACCCCCGCGGCCACGATCGCCGGAGGTCCGTCGAGCATTCCGCCCAGGGTCATCGCGAGGCTCCCAGCAGGTCGAGGGCGTACCGCGTGGCCGCGGCGTTGGAGGCGAAGACGGCCGCACCGGCGGCGGCGAGGGCGTCGGCCTGGCGCGACCAGCCCTGCGGGTCGCCCTCGGTCCCGACCAGCGCGATCACCACCGGCAGGTTCCCGGCGCGCTCGCGCGCGGCGGTCAGCGCCGGGACCAGCGCACCGGCCGGATCGGGGTCCGCCCCGTAGCCGAGGACGACGTCGAGGAGCAGGACGGCGGGCTCGCCGCCGGCCGCCAGGTTCGCGATCGCCTCGAGCCGCAGCGTCGGGTCGATCATCGGGTGCGCGCGGCCGACGGTCAGGGCGTCGTCCCCGAAGTCGACGACGACGTGACCGGAGGCGGACAGGTCCGTCCCGAGGTCGAGCTCCGGCCGCAGCGGGATGTTGGAGCGGATGTCGCCGAGAGCGGGCGCGGCGATCAGCATCGCCTCGTCGGCGAGCGTGCCGCCGGAGTACAGGCCCTTGAGCACCGCGCCGGGCGACGCCGACTCGGCCGGGCCGGGGCGCGACGGCCACACCGGGACGTCGAGACCCATGTCGGTGAGCAACCCCTCGACGGCGACGGTCAGGTCGGGGGTCTCCGGGGAGAGGATCGCCGAGCGGACGGGCACCGAGAGCTCCGCGGCCGCGGCCTCCACCGAGGCGGCCACCGCGGGCGCCGGGGGCTTGGACACCAGCAGCACCCGCTCCGTGGCGGGGTCGGCGTCGAGCGCGGCGAGGGCGTCGAGCGTGGCCAGCCCGCCGACCTCCTCCTTCAGGTCGCGGCCACCGACGCCGAGGACGTGCGAGACGCCGACGCCGGCCATGTCGAGCAGGCAGGAGATCTGCTGAGCGCCGGTGCCCGACGCCGCGACCAGCCCCACCGGGCCGGGCCGGACGACGTTGGCGAAGCCGAGCGCGACGCCGGAGACGATCGCCGTCCCGCAGTCGGGGCCCATCACCAGCACGCCCGCGTCGTGGGCGGCGCGCTTGAGCGCGACCTCGTGCTCGACCGGGACGCCGTCGGAGAACACCAGCACGCTGCGGCCGGCGGCGATGGCGTCGGCGGCCTCGGCGACGGCGTACTGCCCGGGGACGCTGATGATGGCCAGCGCCGCGCCGTCGGCGCCGAGCTCCTCGAGGCCCGCGCCGATGGTGCGCTGCGGGATGGCCTGCGCCGAACCGGTGGTCCGCTCGCGCTCGGCCAGGGCGGCGTCGACGGCGGCGACCGCGGCGGCCAGCGCGTCGTCGTCCTCGGCCCGAACGGCGATCAGCAGCTGGTCGGGAGAGGTCGGGCCGTCCGGGGCGAGCCCCATGTTCGCGGCCAGCTCGAGGTTGAGCGGCGTGGCCATGGCGACCACGACGGCGGTGACGCCGTCGCGGGCCGCGACGTCCCGGCTCACCTGCATGAGGCGGACCGAGTCGGCGTACACGCCGCTGCGCAGGGAGACGTGCCGGACACCCGCGGGAGCGCTCACCCGGCGGACGCTACCGCACAACTGCCTTAGCGGTAAGAGATGTGCCGAAGTCCCAGCAGCGGCCCCAGCAACACCCGTTTCTCGCGTGTTCACCTGCAATAACGATTTAGCACTGAGGTACTTCCGCGCGGCGCTCCGCGGTGCAACAGTGGCGCCTCCCGGTGGCGGCAGGGTCGCAGGCAGGCCCGTCGACCGGCACCGAATCGGGTCGGAAGTGCACATCGAGGAGGCACTCGGATGGCGTTCGGTTGGAAGCTCTACGGGGACGGCAAGACCCCGCCGCTGGGTGAGGCGGTGGCTCCTGACGAGCGGCTCTCCTGGCCGCTCACCGTCGGCATCGGCGCCCAGCACGTGGTCGCCATGTTCGGCGCGACGTTCGTCTTCCCGCTCATCATGGGCCTGGACGCGAACCTCGCGATCATGATGAGCGGCGTCGCGACGATCCTGTTCCTGCTGCTGGTCAAGAACCGCGTACCCAGCTACCTGGGCACCAGCGCCGCCTTCGTCGGCGGCGTCGCGGCGATCCGGGCCAACGGCGGTGACTCGAGCGACGTCGTCGGCGCGATCCTGGTCGCCGGTGTGGTGCTGGGCCTCGTCGGCCTGCTGATCCACTTCGCCGGCCTCGGCCTGATCAACAAGGTGCTGCCGCCGGCCGTCACCGGCGCGGTGGTCATGCTCATCGGCTTCAACCTGGCCCCGGTCGCCGCGTCCACCTACTGGCCGCAGGACCAGTGGGTCGCCCTGGCCGTGATGGCCTTCGTCATCGTCTGCTCGCTGGCGCTGCGCGGCTTCCTCGCCCGCATCTCCATCCTGCTGGGCCTGATCTTCGGCTACCTGCTGTCGGTCCTGCTCGACGCCACCGCCGGCCAGATCACCTCGCCGGACGGCACCGGTACGGTGACCACCCGCGACCGGATCAACTTCGACTCGGTCGGTGACGCCGACTGGTTCGGCCTGCCGGACTTCATCGCCCCGAGCTTCTCGCTCAACTTCAGCCTCCTGGTGCTCCCCGCCGTGATCGCGCTGGTCGCGGAGAACGTCGGGCACGTGAAGGCCGTGGCCGAGATGACCAAGCGCGACCTCGACCCCTACATGGGCCGCGCGGTGGCCGCCGACGGTCTCGCCACCGTCGTCGCCAGCGCTGTCGGCGGTTCGCCGACCACCACGTACGCCGAGAACATCGGCGTCATGGCCGCCACCCGCGTCTACTCGACGGCGGCCTACTACGTGGCCGCGCTCGTGGCGATCCTGCTGGGCCTCGTCCCGAAGTTCGGCGCGCTGATCAACATCGTCCCCGGCGGTGTGCTCGGCGGCATCACCGTCGTCCTCTACGGGATGATCGGCCTGCTCGGCGCCAAGATCTGGAAGGAGAACCGGGTCGACTTCGCCAACCCGATCAACCTGGTGCCGCTCGCGGCCGGGATCATCATCGGCATCGGCCCGGTCAACCTGCAGATCACCGACGACTTCTCGCTGAGCGGCATCGCGCTCGGCTCGATCGTCGCGGTCGTCGGCTGGCACATCGCCCGGGCGCTCGCCCCGGCGGACATGAAGGCCGCGCTCACCCGCGAGGGTGCGCACCCGGCCGCCGGGACGACGTTCGGCGACGTGCACGGCGCCGAGGTCAGCCCCGACCCGTCGTCCGTGGACGAGGTCGGCCGACCGGGCGTGCCGGGCACGAACCGGTAGCCCTGCCCGCAGCTCCGCACCGCACGCCGTCCCCGCTCGCCGGGGGCGGCGTGCGGCGTCTCGGGCACAGGTGTCGAGGCCGTAAAGATTTAGCGCTGAGGTACTTTCGCCGCCCTCCGCGCGGTGACAGAGTGACTTCTCCCGCTCCACTCGTTCGGAGGTGACCGCAGCCGGTGAAGCCCGCACCGTTCCGCTACGCCGACCCCGGCACGCTCGACGAGGCCCTCGGGGTCCTCGCGGCCGAGGGCGAGGGCGCCAAGGTGCTCGCCGGCGGCCAGTCGCTGCTGCCGCTGCTCTCGATGCGCCTGGCGGCGCCGACCACGCTGGTGGACATCAACCGGGTGGCGGGGCTGTCGGCCATCGAGGTGGACGACGCCGGCGTCCGGGTGGGCGCTCTCGTACGGCACAACGCCCTGCTGACCGACCGGGTCGCCGCCTCGGTCCAGCCGCTGCTGGCGCGGGCGACGGCGAACGTCGCCCACCCGGCGATCCGCAACCGGGGCACCACCGTCGGCTCGATCGCGCATGCCGACCCCTCGGGCGAGATGACGTCGGTCCTCGCGCTCACCGACGGGCACGTCACGGTGGCCACTCCCTCGGGTGTCGAGACCGTCGCGTGGCGCGACTTCTTCGTCGGCCCCCTCGAGACGTCGGTGCACGGCCCCGCCGTCGTCACCTCCGCCTTCTTCCCGGCGCTGCCGGAGCGCTCGGGCACCGCCTTCGCCGAGGTGGCCCGCCGCAAGGGCGACTACGCGGTCTGCGGCGCCGGCGTCGTCGTCACCCTGTCCGCCGACGGGCTGGTCGAGTCGGCGAAGGCCTCCTACGTCTCGGTGGGACTGACCCCCGAGGTGCACGACCTGACCGACGCCGTCGCCGGCTCGACCGTGGAGAAGGCCGACTGGGCCGCCGCCGGTGAGCTGGCGCGCAGCCTGGTCGACCCGGACACCGACATCCACGCCAGCGCCGACTACCGCCGACTGCTGGTCGGCGTCCTGACCGAGCGCACCCTGGCGGAGGCTGCCGCGGAAGCGGCGGGGAGGACGGCATGAGCGTCGACACCGAGCGGACGATCACGGTCACGGTCAACGGGGTGCCTCGGGAGGCGACCGTGCCGGTGCGCCGGCTGCTGTCCGACGCGCTGCGGCACGACCTGGGGCTGACCGGCACGCACGTCGGCTGCGAGCACGGCGTCTGCGGCGCCTGCACGGTGCTGGTGGACGGCGACCCGGTGCGCTCCTGCCTGCTGCTCGCCGTCCAGGTGGACGGTCGCGAGGTGACGACGGTCGAGGGGCTGGCCCGCGACGACCACCAGGGCGGCCAGGTCCTGCACCCGGTGCAGGAGGCGTTCCGCGAGTGCCACGCCCTGCAGTGCGGGTTCTGCACGCCGGGCTTCCTCATGACGATCGCCGCGGGGCTGGAGAACCGGGACCGCTCGGCCGAGCTCACCGAGGAGGAGGTCGACGACATGGTCGGCGGCAACCTCTGCCGGTGCACCGGCTACGCCAACATCAAGAAGGCGGTGCACCACGCCGCCGCCGCGATGAAGGACGGCGCATGACCACCAAGCTGTTCGGCGAGCCGGTCCGCCGGCGCGAGGACGCCCGCCTCATCACGGGCAAGGGCCGCTACCTCGACGACATCGGCTCGCAAGCCCTGGCCGCGGCGTTCGTGCGCTCGCCGCACGCGCACGCCCGGATCGTGGACATCGACGTCGACGCCTGCTTCGACGTCGAGGACCTGGTGGCGATCTACACCTACGAGGACCTGACCGGCCCGATGGCCGAGCCGCTCCCGGTGCTGATCCCGCACCCGCAGCTGCACGCGCCGCGCACCGGCTTCCCGCTGGCCAACGGCGAGGTGAACCACGTCGGCGAGCCGGTGGTGATGGTCGTCGCGACCGACCGGTACGTCGCCGAGGACGTCGCCGAGCGGATCGTCGTCACGTACGAGGAACTGCCGGTGGTCGTGGGCGTGGACGCCGCGCGCGAGGCCGCGCACGCGGTGCACGAGGAGATCCCGGACAACGTCGCCGCCCGGCACCACCAGGAGACCGGCGACGTCGAGGCCGCGCTGTCGTCGTCCAAGCGGACGCTCAGCTTCACCCAGTACATCGAGCGCAGCGCCTGCACGCCGATGGAGGGCAAGGGCGTGCACGCGCGCTGGGACGCCGACGACCAGTCGCTGCGGGTCTACACGAGCACCCAGGCGTCGACGTCGGTGCGCGCGGCGATCGCGGCGAAGCTCGACCTGTCGCTGGACAAGGTCGAGGTGATCGCGCCCGACGTCGGCGGCGGCTTCGGCGTGAAGATCGTGCACCCGTGGCCCGAGGAGCTGCTGATCCCGATGGCGGCGATCGCGCTGGGCCAGGAGGTGAAGTGGACCGAGGACCGCCGGGAGCACTTCATCGGCTCGGCCCACGAGCGCCAGCAGCGGCAGGAGATCACCGTCGGGTACGACGACGAGGGCCGGATCACCGCCCTCGACGTCCACATCTGGCACGACAACGGCGCGTACACGCCCTACGGGATCATCGTGCCGATCGTGACGGCGACCCAGCTGGTCGGGCCGTACGTGATCCCGACCTACCGGGTGGTCGTGGAGAGCGTCTACACGAACACCGTGATCGTGACGCCGTACCGCGGCGCCGGGCGGCCGCAGGGCTGCTACGCGATGGAGCGGACGATGGACCGCATCGCCGACGAGCTCGGGCTGGACCGGGCCGTCGTCCGCGAGCGGAACCTGATCACGCCCGACCAGTTCCCGTACGACCACCACCTGACGTTCCAGGACGGCCGGCCGGTCATCTACGACTCGGGCGACTACCCGGGGCTGCTCGACAAGCTGCGTGCGCTGGTGGGCTGGTCGGAGGCTTCGCGGCTCCGTGAGGAGGCCGCCGCGCGAGGCAAGCTGCTCGGCGTCGGCATGGCCATGTACGTGGAGGGCACCGGGCCCGGGCCCTACGAGGGCGGGCACGTGCAGGTGCTCGGCAGCGGCAAGGTGCTGGTCTCGACCGGCCTGACCTCGCAGGGGCAGGGCCACGAGACGGCGTTCGCGCAGATCGTGGCCTCCGAGCTCGGCGTGCCGATCGAGGACGTCGAGGTGACCACGGGCGACACCCGGCGCTTCGGCTACGCCGTCGGCACGTTCGCCTCGCGGGCCGCGGTGATGAGCGGCAACGCGATCGCGCTGGCCGCACGCGGGGTGCGGGAGAAGGCGCTGCGGATCGCGGCCGACGTGCTCGAGGCGTCGCCGGAGGACCTGGAGATCGACGAGGGCCTGGTGCAGGTGAAGGGCGTCCCGGGGACGTCGATCCCGCTGCGCACGGTGGCGGTGCTCTCGAACCCGCTGCGGTACGCGTTCGACGAGGCGGCCAAGCAGGCGACGCAGTTCGCCGGCCCGGGCGACGACTCGAAGCCGCCGGTGGCTGTCGGGGATGCCCCCGGCCTGGAGCACCGCGACTACTACTCGCCGATCCGGTCGACGTTCGCGTCCGGCGCGCACGCGGCGATCGTGGAGATCGACCCGGCGACGTGGGAGATCGACGTCGTGAAGTACGCCGTCGTGCACGACTGCGGCAACGTGGTGAACCCGATGATCGTCGAGGGCCAGGTGCACGGCGGCGTCGCGCAGGGTGTGGGCGGTGCGCTGTACGAGCGGATGGCCTACGACGGCGACGGGCAGCTGCAGAACGCGTCGTTCATGGACTTCCTGATGCCGTACGCCTCCGAGGTGCCCGACATCGACATCGACCACCAGCAGACGCCGTCGCCGCTGAACCCGCTGGGCATCAAGGGCGCCGGCGAGGCCGGCGTCATCCCGGGGACCGCGGCGATCGCGTCCGCGATCGAGGACGCGGTGGGACGGCGGATCGCGTCGATGCCCATCTCCCCCACCGAGCTGTACGACCTGGTGCGTGACCCCTCAGCAGAACGGACGGCTGCCGCGGCGCGCCGTTCCGAGAATGGAGTTCTGGCGTGAACCTCGACGGCTCTGCGGTGCTCTCGGCTCCCCCGGAGAAGGTCTGGGCGGTCATCACCGACCCGGCCGTGCTGGCGCGGACCATCCCGGGCTGCGAGTCGCTGGAGCAGGTCGGGGACGACGAGTACAAGATGAACGTCTCCGTCGGGGTCGGCGCGATCCGCGGGACGTACGCCGGTGAGGTCCGCCTGACCGACAAGGACCTGCCGAAGTCCTACGTGATGCACGCGTCCGGTGCAGGTGCGCCGGGGAACGCGCGGGCGACGGTGACGATCAACCTGGACGACGCCGGCGACGGGAAGACCAACCTCACCTACTCCGCGGACGCCGTGATCGGCGGCCCGGTGGCCGGTGTGGGGCAGCGGATGATCACCGGTGTCGCGAAGCGGATGGCCGGCCAGTTCTTCAAGGCGATCGACGACGAGCTGACCGGCAAGGTCACGCCCATCGCCGCCGCCCCCTCGGCCGCTGCAGCGAGTGACGCGTCGTTGGTGGCGGGCGCCCAGCCGTCCGCGGCTGGGCCGCAGGTGTTCACCGGCAAGGCCGGCGTTCCCGCGGGAACGTCCGCCGACGTCCTTACCCTCGCGCTCGGAGCCGTCGGCGGCGCCCTACTGACGCTGCTCGGCGTCCTGATCGGCTACCGCCTGGGACGTTCCGCGAGATAGGACCCAGCGGCGCGTCTTCCTCTTTCGCGGCCTCAAGTGAGGTACTGTATGAGGAAGTCGAGAGGGGATCGCCGTGACGCAGCCCAACCTGCAGCCGCCCATCAAGCAGGTCTACACCGGGGCCCGCGCCAGCGCGCGACTCCGACAGATGGGCCTGACTGTCGAGATCTTCACGGAAGCCGCCCTGCGGGGTGACGAGGGGCGGCAGCAGTGCACTGCTCTGCACCCTCTCCAGTCCCGCGGTCACCGCATGTGGAGTGACACCACCGCCGGTCTGCGACAGGGGTGTCTCGGGCTGGCCGAAGGGTGGGCCATTGACCGCACGGGCAACTTCGAGACGGTCACCCACGTCGACCGCGGTTTGGCGATCGCCGTTGCAGGTGGCGACGAGTTCACTGGCTGGGTCGGACCACAGGAGCCGCGGGTGCGCCGCAAGCGCGGCCCCATGACGACCCGCCGCGTCCACGACAACTACCTCGGGATGGAACCCCTCTTTTCGATCGGGGGAGCCACGGCCCGCGTCGGCGCGGAGACTTGGTTCTTCCTCATCCGCGCGACGGACGAGAGCTTGTGGCTGGAGCTTTCGAAGCCGATCGGCCACGACCTGTCGGGTCTTGTATCCAGCTGGAGTGAGCGGATCATCCTGCCCGAACTGGCCGTCAGCGGTGGGGTCACGCCCATTGCCGATGAGGACGAAGATGGCGACGCATTCTCCGTTACGAAGAAGTGACGCCGGCCAACTTCAACCCTGCCCGACTTACGCTCCTGCGCGAACGAGCAGGGATGACGAAAGAGGAGTTGGCCGCCAAGTGCGGCGTAACCCGCCGCGCGGTGACTGGGTGGGAGTCAGGACAAGTCGCGACGCCTCCACTTCTTGCTCTTGCTGAGCTGTTCCACGTATCCCCCGACTTCTTCGGGATGCGCGACGCGCCGGATCTTGACACCATGGATGTCAGCTTTCGCGCTCTTTCGAGCGCCGGAGCGCGCAAGACCAAACGCGTCATCGCCGCCGCGCGACTCAGCCTTGAGTTGAATCAATGGCTCGACAGTGAGTTTCAATCGCCCGACGCGGACATCCCATCGATGGACGATCTGACATCTCCATTACATAGTGATGATTACTCTCCAGAGCAGGCTTCCAAGATGCTTCGGAACGTCTGGAGCTTGGCCGACCGACCCATCAAGAACATGCTATGGCTCCTGGAGGGCAAGGGCGTCCGCGTGTTCGGGCTGCCTGGCGAGGATCGAGATGTCGATGCCTTCTCTTTCTGGAGGGCCGGCCGACCATTCATCTTCTTGAATCCGGAGAAGAGCGCCGAGCGCTTGCGCTTCGATCTGGCGCACGAATTGGGACACCTCATTCTCCACAAGGGGGTACCTACCGCCAGGGAGCGGTCCTTCGAGATGCAGGCAAATCAGTTCGCTTCGGCGTTCCTCATGCCTGCCACGGGACTCTTGGCGCAAGCGTCGACCGGTAGCGGCGAAATCCGTCTAGCCGACGTATTCGTCATGAAAAAGTCCTGGCGCGTTTCCGCCACGGCCATGGTGCGCCGACTCTTCGATCTCAAGCTCATCGGGGACTGGCATTATCGAACATGGATGGTGGACCTGTCGTCGCGCGGTTATCGTCGCGGCGAGCCCGACGGAGTTCACCCAGAACAGTCGCGATTCATCAGTTCGCTTCTGAGTGTCGCTCGCGAGCAGAAGATGAGCCTTCGTGACATGGCGACGTTCAGCGGCGTACCGGAGCGGGTGATTCAAGAGGCTTTCGCGGGGCTTGCCATAATTCCGATATCGACAGGTTCCCACGGGAGAAGGCTGAGCGCTGCCTCCGCCTCCCACCTGTCGGTGGTGCAGCATTAAGCCCTGCTCCTCAGCATGACGTCCTGGAATCCACGCTGCGAGCCCTCTCGACTGACTGGAGAGGGTCCTCAGCGTGTGTTGATCGAGCGGTCACTGCACCGCGCGGCGGTGGGTGAGGGTCCAGCCGGCCACGGTCGTAACCGCCAGCCAGCCGGCCAGGTTCACGACCGACTGGGTCGTCTCGGTGCCGTGGGCGAAGTGGAGCACGGCGTTGGCCGGGTCGATCCTGTCCGCGACGTCGGGCTTGAAGGTCGACAGCACCGACATCGCGCCCAGCAGCAGCAGGTAGAGCCCGGTCAGCGCGGCCGGTGTGTTGGCCAGCGCCGCCCCGACACCCGCACCGATCACCGCGAACGCCGCGCCGCCGACCACGGCCGCGCCCATCGCCCGGACGGCGCCGTCCCACGACATCCCGCTCTCGACGACTGCGAGCGCCCCCGCCGTCAGCGCCGTCGACACCGCGGCGACCGCCGCGCCCAGCTGCGCCACCGCGGCCACCTTGGCCGCGAGCACCCGACCTCGGTGCGGCACCAGCAGGAACGTCGTCTGCACCGTCCGGTGGCTCCACTCCCCCGCCGTCGACAGCACGCCGAGAGAGATCAACAGGTACGCGGTCAACAGGCCCATGATCCCGAGCGGACCGTCGGCGACCGGCAGCCGCTCGGTGCTCGCCGCCCCGATGGCAGCGGTCGCCAGCGGCGCCATGAGCATCCCGGCCACGGCCAGGGCCTTGCCGGACCTGGTGGACAGGGACTTGCGCATCTCCAGCCCGACCAGCGCGGGCAGTGACGGAGCGGTCCGGCGCACAGGGACGTCGGTGCGCGGAGCGGTGAGGGTCAGGACGTCGGACATCGGAGCTGCCTTTCGGGAGGAGGGATGAGGCGCCCCGGTCACGACGCGTCGGTGAGCTGGAAGAAGAGGTCCTCGAGGCCGCGCTGCACCGGCCGCAGATCAGTCAGCGCCAGGCCGGCGGCCGCGGCCACCGCACCCACGGCGCCGGGCTCGGCGCCCGCCACGACCAGCGCGCCGTCGCCCTCGTGTTGCACGTGGAACCCCGCCGCCTCGAGGGCGACGGTCAGAGCGACTGGATCCGCAGCACGCGCGACCGTTCCGTCTGCACCCAGTAGGGACGCCACGGTTCCGTCAGCGACGATGCGGCCGCCGCCGATCACCAGCAGCCGGTCGACGGTGTGCTCGACCTCGCCCAGCAGGTGCGACGACAGCAGCACCGTCCCGCCGCGCGCCGCGTGCCCGCGCAGCAGCGCCCGCATCCACCGGATGCCCTCCGGGTCCAGGCCGTTGGCCGGCTCGTCGAACATCAGCACCGGCGGATCGGCCAGCAGCGCCGAGGCGATCCCGAGCCGCTGCCGCATGCCGAGCGAGTAGCCGCCCACCCGGCGCCCGGCGGCGTCCGCAAGCCCGACCAGCTCGAGCACCTCGTCGACCCGCGAGTCCGGAACACCGATGGTGGAGGCCAGCAGGCGCAGGTGCGTCCGCCCCGCCCGGCCGGGGTGCACCGCCGACGCGTCGAGCAGCGTGCCCATCACCGCGCCGGGGTTCGGCAGGTCGGTGTAGGGCCGGCCGTCGACGGTGGCCGACCCGGACGTCGCCGGCACCAGACCGGTCATCATCCGCATCGTCGTCGTCTTGCCGGCGCCGTTCGGCCCGAGGAAGCCGGTGACGGTGCCGGGCTCCAGGGTGAAGGAGACGTTGTCGACGACCGTCCGGTCGCCGTACTGCTTGGTCAGTCCGCTGACCGTGATCATGGGGAACCTCCGGGATTCGGGATGCACCGAATCTGTCGCGAAGACCCTGGTCACCGCGTCGGCCGTGAGCAGCGAACACGGGTCACCGGACGGCGCGACCGCGTCATCCGAAAGTTGATCCAGGAGTCCACTCGCGGGCGACCCGCGGACGACGACGCCGCACCTACGCTCCCCGCCATGGGGCTCCGCGACCGCATCTGGCCGGGCCTCGGCGCGCGCAGCCTCTGGTTCGAGGCCCACGTCGCCCTGACCGCCACGGCGACCATCGCCATCGGCGTCGCCACGCCGGAAGCAGGTCTGGTCCCCGACGCCGTCCTGGTGATCGGCAGCCTGCTGCTGGTGGCGACGCTGTTCCTCTTCCGTCGCTCCGCCCCGCTGATCCCGTTCGCGGTGAGCGCGGCCCTCGGCGCCGTCATCCCGGCGCTGAGCGTCGGCATGATGCTCACGACCTACGCCGTCGGCCGGTACGTCGGTTCCTGGCCGGTGCGCATCGGCGCCGCCGTCGTCGGCGCCGTCGCCCTCGCCCGGCCGTGGGACATCGACACGGGCAGCGAAGCCGTCGGCGCCCTGGGCACGATCGCCCTGGTCATCGTGCTGTCCGGCTCGCTCGGCATCTGGCAGCGCACCCGCGCCCAACTGCTCGACGCGCTGCGGGAACGGGCCGAGCGCGCCGAGACGGAGCGGGAGCTGCTGGCCCGCGAGGCCGTCCTCGACGAGCGCACCCGGATCGCCCGCGAGATGCACGACGCCGTCGGCCACCGGGTGAGCCTCATGGTGCTGCAGGCCGGCGCCATCGAGATGGCGGCCACGGATCCCGGCCGCGTCGAGCAGCTCGCACGCAGCGTGCAGACCGCCGGGCGGCAGGCGCTCGACGAGCTGCGGCAGATGGTCGGGGTGCTGCGGGGGAGCGAGGTCGACGAGGACGCCCCGCTCGGACCCCAGCCAGGTCTGGACGACGTCCCGCGCCTGGTCGGGCAGGCGCGCGAGGCGGGGATGACCGTCGAGCTGCGCGGCGACCTGGGCGCCGTCGACCCGGCCGTCGGGCGCGCGGCCTACCGGATCGTGCAGGAGGCGCTGACCAACGCGGGCAAGCACGCGCCCGGGGCGCCGGTCTGCGTGACCGTCGAGCGTCCACGCGGCGAGCTCGTCGTCCGGGTGGTCAACGGAACGGCTCCGGACGTTCCCGCGGGAACGTCCGGAGGCGGCTACGGCCTGGTGGGGTTGGGTGAGCGGGTGCGCACCCTGGGCGGCCGGCTCGACGCCGGCCCACGGCTGGACGGCGGCTGGTCGGTCGAGGCGGTGCTGCCCACGTGATCCGCGTGCTGCTGGTGGACGACGAGGAGCTGGTGCGGTTCGGCCTGCGCACGGTGCTGGAGGCGGCCGAGGACGTCGAGGTGGTCGGCGAGGCCGGCAACGGCGCCGACGCCGTCACGCTCGCGCGAGAACTGCGCCCGGACGTCGTCCTCATCGACATCCGCATGCCGGTGCTCGACGGGCTGGGCGCGACGAAGCAGCTCCTCGCCCTGCCCGAGCCGCCGCAGGTCGCCGTCCTCACGACCTTCCACGTCGACGACTACGTGTACGCGGCGCTGGCCGCCGGCGCGGCCGGGTTCCTGCTCAAGGACACCCCGCCGCGCGACATCGTGGCCGCCGTCCGGTCGATCGCCGACGGCACCGCCACCCTCTCGCCGAAGGTGACCGCGCAGCTGATCGAGTCCTACGTGGACAGGAAGGCGGCACCGCGCAAGGCGCAGGCGTTGCAGAAGATCGCCGAGCTGTCCGACCGGGAGCGCGAGGTGCTGACACTGCTCGGCAGTGGGGAGTCCAACGCCGAGCTGGCGAAGCGGCTGTTCGTCAGCGAGGCGACGGTGAAGACCTACGTCTCCCGCCTGCTCACCAAGCTCGACCTGGCCAACCGCACGCAGGCCGCGATCCTCGCCCACGACGCCGGGCTGATCGGTTGACCGGTGTGCGCTGGTCCACGTCATTCCACGCGGATGGGGTGGACGAGCGCACGGTCACGGCCCCGGACGACACTGGCGGGCATGTGGACTCCCGCCGACATCCCTGACCTGAGCGGCCGGACGGCGGTGGTCACCGGCGCGAACGGCGGCCTCGGCCTGGTGACGGCGCAGGAACTGGCCGCCCACGGCGCGCACGTCGTCCTCGCCGCCCGCGACCAGGACAAGGCCCGCACCGCCGACGATCGGATCCACTCCCGCACGCCGGCGGCGTCCACCGAGATCGTCGAGCTCGACCTCGGCTCCCTCGCCTCGGTGCGGAAGGCGGCCGACACGATCCTCGCGGCGCACGACAGCATCGACCTCCTGGTCAACAACGCCGGCGTGATGGCGATGCCGGAACGCCGCACCGCCGACGGGTTCGAGATGCAGTTCGGCGTCGACCACCTCGGCCACTTCGCGCTCACCGCGCACCTGCTCCCGGCGCTGCTGAGAGCAGAGCGGGCCCGCGTCGTCACCGTCACCAGCACCGCCCGCTTCTTCGGCGGCCCGATGGACCCGGCCAACCCGCACCTGGCGGGCCGGTACAAGGCCTGGCGTGCCTACGCCCAGGCCAAGTGGGCCAACTACCACTTCGGCCTCGGCCTGCAGCAGCGGTTCGAGGAGGGCGGCCACGCCGCCCAGAGCCTGATCGCCCACCCGGGGCTGTCGAACACCGACCTGCAGTCGCGCACCGTCCGCGAGGGCGGCGGCGGCTGGATCGGCGCGTTCTCCGAGGTCCTGGCCAAGCAGCGCGGCATGACCCCGGCCGAGGGCGCCCGGCCGCAGCTGCGCGCCGCCACCGAGCCGGACGCGAAGGGCGGCGAGCTCTACGCGCCGCGCTACGCGTCGAACGGCCCCGCCGTCCGCCGGCCGATCCTGCGCCGCTGGGACCTGCAGCAGCGGATCGACGAGCTGTGGCAGGTGTCCGAGCGCGAGACGGGCGTCGTCCTCCGGCCGTAGATGACTTCCTGAGGCACGTGCCGTCCTCCCCTCCGACAGCAAGGTCATCAGGAACGGGCCGCGGGTCAGCGACGAGCACGTGGGGACGACGGGGTAGCACCGGGACGCTTCGAACACCCTCTGGCTGGACGGCGTCGCGACCAAGCCCTGAGTCCGGCACAGGATCCGGAACCGTTGGCGCGGTGCTTGCCGCCGCGCCACCCGCACGCCAACTCGGTGAACGAGCCTGTCGAGCGCCGCCACCGCCGGTCGCGGCTCGACGACACCGAGGAGCAGACCTTGCGCAAATCCATCCGCTTCGCCCTGTGCGCCATGACCGCCGCGACCGTGACGAGCCTCGTGCCCGCCGGTGTGGCCCTCGGCGAGGAGCGGCCCAGCCGGCCCGGTGGGGACGACCGGCCCGGCTACGGCTCGCAGCGCTTCGACCTGCAGGCCCACCGGGGCGGCATCGGGCTGACGGTGGAGAGCACGCTGGCCGGCTTCGGCCGCGCGCTCGACCTCGGGGTGAGCACCCTGGAGCTCGACGTCCAGATCACCGAAGACGGGCACGCCGTGGTCACCCACGACCGGGACCCCAACGCCCGCGTGTGCACCGACACGGCGCCCGCGTTCCCCGGCGACCCCGAGTTCCCCTACGTGCCGGGTGCCAAGTACATCAAGGACCTCTCCCTGGCCCAGGTGCGGACGCTGGACTGCGGCAGCACCACCAAGGCCGAGTACCCCGGACAGCAGGCCGTACCGGGCGCTCGCATGCTGCTGCTCTCGGAGGTCTTCGACCTGGTCAACGAGCGGCGGGCGCACCAGGTCACCCTGAACGTGGAGACCAAGGTCGAGGCCGGCGCACCGCAGCAGACCGCACCCCGGGAGCAGTTCGTCCAGGTCGTCGCGCGGGAGGTCCGCGACGCCGGCCTGACCGACCAGGTCACCATCCAGTCCTTCGACTGGGGCGCCCTCATGCGGATGCGCGAGGTCGCGCCCGAGCTGCCGATCGTCGCGCTGACCAACGGCCAGCAGTTCCTCCAGGCGGGGCTGCCGGGCGCCTCCCCGTGGCTGGGCGGGATCGACATCGACGACTTCGGTGGTGATCTCGTCGCCGCCGCGGCGTCCTTCGGCGCCGATGCGATCTCCCCGGTGCACGGCGACCCGCAGAACGGCACGGTCACCGACCCCGGTTACCGGGCGTACACCACGCCGCAGATGGTCGCGGACGCCCACGAGGCCGGCATGGCCGTCATCCCGTGGACGGTGAACGACGAGGCGACCATGCAGTCGCTGATGGACATGGGTGTCGACGGCATCATCACCGACTACCCGGACCGGCTGCGCGCCCTCATGGCCGAGAACGGCTTCAAGCTGCCCAGGGCCTACCCCGCCCGCGGCTGAGCCGGCGCGCCACCATCGATCCCCGACGGTCGTGCGCGGATCCACCTGATCGGAGCCGCATCAGGTGGATCCGCGCACACTCATGCGGCGCTCCGCCTTGAGCTGCACCGCCGTCAGCACCTCCCAGCGGACCGCCGTGCTGCCCGGCCGCACGAACGCCCAGTAGAGGGCGAACCGGCGCCGCGTCGTCGGATCGGTGGCGAGCACCCGGGTCTCCGACGAGAGCTCCGTCCCGCCACGCGCGGGCGTGAGCCGGAAGTCCATCGCCGCCTTCACCCACCCCGGGCGCATCCACTGCTGCAACCCCTCGGCGTCCAGCTCCGGCCCCGACTCGCCACCACCGAGCCGCCACGCCTGCAGCACCCCGCCGAACACCACCGACTCCGGCTCCGTCGACGACAGCAGCGGCACCGGCAGCGCCTCCAGGAACGGCCGGTCGCGCAGCTCCCCGAAGCCCTTGCCCGACAGCAGCACCGGCAGGAAACGGGCGGCGCCCAGCACCACCGTCACCGGCAGGCCGGACAGCCGGACCGCGTGCAGCTCCTCCCACACGACGTCCGCCGGCGCGTCGATCCAGCGCGACTGCCGGGTGACGTAGTGGCTGTTCGGCAGCACCTCGTCGAGATCCACGGGCCCTACCTTTCCCACCTGGTCACCCGCTAGTCAGAGCGCGTCGTAGACGGCCCTCACGTACGCCTCGCTGCGGTCGGAGCCGAGGATCCCCGGGGCCATCGCGTTCATCACGTAGGTGATCGTCAGCCGGCGGTCGAGGTCCATCACCGCCAGCGAGCCGCCCCAGCCACCCCAGTAGAAGGTCCGGCCCTCCGGCACGTACGGCACGACCGGCGACCCGAGGCAGTAGCCGATCCCCCACCGGAACGGCTCACCCAGCACGAGGTCGACGCCGTCGGCCTGCTGGGCGAACACCAGCTCGATGGTCCCGGGCGAGAGCAGGCGCACCCCACCGGCGGAGCCGCCCAGCGACAGCACCCGCAGCACGTCGAGCACCCCGCGCGCGTTCGAGTGGCCGTTCAGCGCGCCGAGATCGGCCGCGCGCCACTCCGGCGAGCTGGTCGCCTTCACCGACATCACCGGCGCGGTGAACGTCCGCACCGAGACGGACGACGGGTCGATCTCCCCCGCCGGCTCCTGCTGCGGCGGGGCGACCAGTGACGCCACCCGCCCGAAGTCGCGCGACCGCGCCCCGATCTGGAAGTCGGCGCCCAGCGGCCCGGCGATCTCGTCGGCGACGAACTTCTTGAACGTCGTGTTCGTGATCCGCCGGATCACCTCGCCGACGAGGAACCCCTGGCTCGCCGCGTGGTACCCGGACGCCGTCCCCGGCTCCCACCAGGGCCGCTGCTGCGCCAGGCGCTCGCAGGCCGACTCCCAGTCGTACATGTCGCGCACCGAGAACGGCGGCTCCCAGGCGGGGACGCCGGACGTGTGCGACATCAGGTGCCGCACCAGGACGTCCTTCTTGCCCTTCGCCGCGAACTCGGGCCAGTAGTCGGCCACCGGCGCGTCGACGTCGAGGTCGCCGCGCTCGACGAGCACCAGCGCGGCCAGGTTCAGCACGCACTTCGTCGTCGACCAGACGTTGACGATCGTGTCCTGCGTCCACGGGGTGGTGCGCTCGGGGTCGCGGTGGCCGCCCCAGATGTCGACGACGGTCTCGCCGTCCAGGTCGACGGCGATCGAGGCGCCGAGCTCGTCGCGGTCCAGCTGCTCGGCCAGCGCCTCGCCCACGCCCGCGAACCGTCCGTCACACCTGCCGTGCACCTCGGCCACGACCCGCTCCTCTCGGTCGGCGCACCCCGGAGGATGAGATCACGACCACATTCGCCGGCTCGCCACGGGTCGGGATAGTGGAATCTTCAAGTACCTGCCCGGGTTCTCCCCGCACCAGAACCGATCGGGAGGACAGTCATGGCACGGATCGTCGTGTTCGGAGGGACCGGCTACGCGGGCGGCAGCATCGCGGCCGAGGCGATGCGACGCGGTCACGCGGTGACGTCGTACAGCCGCCGCCTGCCCGAGCAGCCCACCCCGGACGTCGAGTACGTCGAGGGCTCGCTGCTGGACGAGACCGCTCGCAGCAAGGCGCTCGACGGCGCGGACGTCGTCGTGGTGACCATCGCCCCGCGCGGCGACATGGCCGGTTCGGTGCGCGCCGGCATCGCCGCACTGGCCGCGCAGGCGGCCGACGCCGGGGTGCGCGTCGGCGTCGTCGGCGGCGCCGGGTCGCTGCACGTCGCGGACGGCGGCCCGAGGCTGTTCGACACCCCCGACTTCCCGGCCGACTACCGCCCGGAGAGCCTGGAGATGGCCGACGTCCTCGACGACCTGCGCGCCACCCCGGAGACCCTCGACTGGTTCTACGTCAGCCCGCCGGCCGGCTTCGGCGCCTTCGCCCCCGGCGAGGACCGCGGCACCTACCGCGTCGGCGGCGAGGTGCTGCTGACCGACGACGAGGGCACCTCGTTCATCGGCGGCGCCGACTTCGGCCGCGCGATCGTCGACGAGATCGAGCAGCCGGCGCACCGCCGGGCACGCTTCACGGTCGCCTACTGACCTGCCCGTCCGGGCGCCGTCAAGGCGATCGTCTTGACGGCGCCCGGGTCCGCGCGCATGCCGGTGCGCGGGCGCCTGCGCAGCCCGCGGGTTCGGTACGGTCCCCGCGATGACGAGGCGGGAGGCGGGAGCGCGGTCGGCCCTCCGGCGCCTCCGCCTGCGGTTGCTGCCGCTGCCTGGACAAGCCGTCGGGCTTGCGCTGCTGGTCGCCGTCCTCGCCGCCGCCCTGGTCTCGGCCCCGCTGTTCGTGGCCTCAGCCGAGCAGGGGGCCTGGGAGCAGGAGCAGGACCGGATCAGCCGCGCCTCCCTCGGAGCCACCGTCCTGGCCACCACCGTCGGTCGCCGCGGGGGCCCGCCGACCGACCGGATCCAGCGGAGCGACGAGTTCGACACCGCCGTCGCGGAGGCCGCCGCGGCCGCGGGGCTCGGGCGGCCGGAGTTCTTCGTGGGGCTGCGCGAGGACCTCGGCGCCTTCACCGGTGCCGGCGGCGGAGCGGCCCGGCTCGCCTCGCTGGCCGGCGCCGGCGACCACCTGGAGATCGTGGCCGGCAGCGGGAGCGGCGACGGCGTCCTCGTCCCGCAGTCGCTGGCCGACCGTGCGGGCGTCGGGCCGGGCGACTCCCTCACGCTGGCGACCGAGGCCGGCGGCACGGCGGTCGTGCCGGTCACCGGCGTCTACGTCCCCCCGGTCGCCCCGCTGGAGGAGTTCTGGGAGGGGCTCGGCTTCCTCTTCCTGCCCACCCTCGACCAGACCAGCGGTGATCTCGTCTTCCCGCCGGCGGCGGTGCTCGCACCGCAGGAACGCACGCAGGCGGTCGCCGTCGCCCTGGGCGTGAACCTGGACATGGAGTGGACGGTCCCGCTCGACGAGGCCACCCCGATCGGCGAGGCCCGCGCGACCGTCGACCGCTACGAGCGGCTCCAGGCCGTCATGACCAACCCCGACGGTCCGCTGGCCGGCGTCGTCCAGGAGGGCGGTTTCGAGACCGCCGCCGTCCGCACCTCCCTGCCCAACGCGCTCGAGTCGGTCGACCGGACCGTCGAGCTGCTCGAGCCCCCGGTCCGTGCGGTCGGCATCGGCGGCGGGGCGGCCGCGCTCGTCCTCGTCGGCGCCTGGGCCGGGCACCGCATGCGGCGCCGGGACGACGAGCTCCGCTCGCTGGTGGCCCGCGGCCTCTCGCCCGTCCGCGCCGCCGGCGACGTCGTCCGCGA
>SPQJ01000042.1 GCA_004570425.1 Bacillus sp. AZ43 | reverse complement strand
GCCGGGTCAGGTCGGCGATGTCGGGCAGCAGCGCGAGCTCGACGCGCACCGAGCGCAGCACCTCGGGCCGCGCGTTGGCCACGAACGACAGCGGCACCGGCAGCGGCTCCACGTCCGTCCCGGCGGCCAGCTCCGACGTCCGCGCCGAGTAGAGCGAGAGCCCGACGGCGTTGTCGGCGTGCAGCCGGTCGGTGTAGCGGGCCAGCGTCCGGCGGGCCGAGCGCAGCGACTCGCCGTCGGCTGCCAGGCCCTGCTCGTCAACGGAGACCGCGTGCTCGAGCGCCAGCCGGATCTGCGCGCGCACCATCGAGGCGCGGCTGCCCTTGTCGTGCAGGTCGAGGGCGAACATGCCCATGCCGACGGCGTCCAGCCGCCGGGCCACGACGTCGAGCGCGGCCCGCTTCTCCGCCACGAACAGCACCCGCTTGCCCTCGGCGACCGCGCGGACGAGCAGGTTGGTGATCGTCTGCGACTTGCCGGTGCCGGGCGGGCCCTCGAGCACGAAGGTGCGGCCCGCGCCCGCCTCGGCGATCGCCCGCAGCTGCGAGGCGTCGGCGGGTGCCGGCAGCTCGGCGGCGAGCTCGTCGAGGTCGACGTAGGGGCCGGTGTCGCGGGCCGGGTCCTCGAACGCCTCGGTCGGCTGGTGCACCAGGTGGTGCACCAGCGGGTTCTCGGCGAAGTCGGCCCAGTGCTCGTCGAGGTCCTTCCACAGCCGGAACTTCGCGAACTGCAGGATCGCGAGGTCCGCGGTCGACTCGACCCGGTAGGGCAGGCCGTGCCCGACCAGCGCGGTGCGCATCGCCTCGAAGGCGCCGTCGAGGTCGAGGGTGCCGTCGACGGCCTCGGTCAGCGTCGGGACGGTCAGCCCGTGCAGCTGGCGCAGCTTCTCCAGCAGGCAGTAGTTGGGCGTGCTCGACCCCGACTCGTCAAGCGACAGCCGGTAGGAGCCCGTGCGGCCCAGCGGCGCCAGGTGCACCGGGATGAGCACGAGCGGGCTGCGCAGCGGCCGCCCGTCGAGCTCCCACACCAGGCTGCCCAGCGCCAGGTAGAGGTTGTTGGCGCCGGTCTCCTCGAGCACCGTCTTCGCCTTGTAGGCGAGGTTGCGCAGCTTCGGCAGGTAGCTGCCGCTGGTGACGTCGGCGTGCAGCTCGCGCCGCTCGACGAGCAGCTCGGTCAGCTGCTCGGGCGGCAGGTCGCGGGCACTGGTGATGCCGCGCTCGGCCTGCACCGCGGCCAGCTGGTCGGCCGGCAGCAGCGTGATCGGCGTCCCGTCGTGGACGAAGTTCTCCAGGACGCCCAGCGTCGCCGGCGGCACGGTCAGCGCCAGGCCGGAGCGCTCCGTGTAGTTGATCAGCCGGTTGCGCAGGCTGAGGTCGAGCAGCGCGTTCTTCCACTGCTGCACGCGGGCCGGGGCCTCCGGCCTCGACGACGTGGCCGGGGCCGGCGGGTCGGCCTTCGCGGGGGCGCTGTGCAGCGCCGGCCGGTACTCCACGACCTGCAGGACGCCGGACTCGTCGCGGGCGCGCGCCGGCAGCGGGAAGATGCCGTCCTTGCGGGCCCGGTGGACGTCGGTGACGCCGACGATCCGGTCCAGCTCGCCGGCCAGCCAGTCGCCGTAGACGGGGGTGTGCAGGTCGGCGGCCAGCTCGCCGGTGCTGGTGAGCAGGATCGTCTCGACCAGCCGGATGAGCCCGAGGTCGACCAGGTTGACCAGCGGGGCTGCGTCGGTGGTCGCGGCGCTCTCCGCGCTGCGCTCCTCCCGCCAGTAGCCGAGGAACGCGTGGCCGTCGGCCAGCCACAGCAGCGGCCGGATGCCGGCCTGCTCCAGGGCGGCGGCCATGAGGACGACGAGGTCGAGCGGGGTGCCCACGCGCCAGGTGAGGACGTCGCCGGGGGACCGCACCTGCTGGCCGAGGTCGGACCAGCTGACCGGCGGCTCGCTGTACCGGATGCCGCGGCGCTGCAGCACGGCCGCGACCGCGGCGACGACCTGGTCGACCCGCTCGGGGCCGTCGGCGTAGCCCTGGATGTCGCCGCGACCGGTGGTCTGCTCCAGCACGCCCGCGGCCTCGCTCACCACCGCGGTGACCGCCGGGTGGTTGGGCATCACGTGTGCGGCGAGCATCTCCAGGGCCAGCGGCACCGGGGTCGCCAGCCACTGCTGCGCGGCGAGCACCTGGACGACGCGGCCGGCCTCGCCGAGGACCTCGCCGTCGGCCAGCACCTCGACGTCCACGACGCCGGGCCGCTGCTCCTCGACGTGCAGCATCGCGGCCGGGTCCATGACCAGGCCGAGGTCGGTGAGCACCGTCGTCCGGCCCTCGTCGAGGTCGGCCAGCAGCTCGACGGTCTGCGCGATCGGGCCCTCGGCGTCGCGCACCCCCAGGCGCACCGTCGCGCCGCGCACGGGGCCACCCGGGTTGGTGATGGCCAGCCGGGACACCACCGGCACCCGGTTGTGCGCCAGCGCGTAGCTGAGGACCGGCGTCGCGGTGATCTCGATGGAGACGGCCGTCCGCTGGGCGACGACGTCGCCCACCGTGATGTCGGCAGTGCTCTCCATGCCACCTGTCTACCGGAGCGGACGGATCGGTCCTCCCATGCTCCCCGACGGGAGGGGTTCGTGTGACGCGTGGGCCGGTTCGTTGCCCCGGATCACACGGGAAGCCGCGCCCGACGGTGCCGGACGGCCCAGATCTGCCGATGGCCTCCGTGCGAGGTCGTCCGCCGGGGGAGCAGATCCCCGGAACGCTGAGGTCCGCGCTGACGCGGACGGGGAGGGTGCATGTTCGGGGTGCCGATCGAGCTGCTGGTCGGTGGGCTCGTGCTGGTCGGGCTGAGCCTGCTGTTCGCGTTGTTCCTGGCGGAGCGCCGGTCGAGCCGTCGCGCGGCGGAACGACGACGCCGCACCCCCGACCCCGGCACCCGCGCCCCGGTCGTCCCCACGCCGCGCGCCCCCGTCGACGCCCCCGGCTCCACCGGCCCGCTGCCCCTCGCCCGGCCCGGGATGCGCGGCCCGCTGTTCCAGTACGGCGGTGACGGCCCCGGCCTCCCCGTCGACGCGCCGTTCGCCGTCGTCGCCGTCGAGACCACCGGCCTCGCCCCGGCCCGCGGCGACCGGATCGTCGAGATCGCCGTCGCCCGGCTCGACGCCGACGGCCGGCTCGTCGACGAGTTCGTCACCCTGGTCAACCCCGGCCGGGACGTCGGCCCGGTCTTCGTCCACGGCATCTCCAACACCGAGGTGCTGGCCGCCCCGACGTTCGCCGAGGTCGCCGGCGAGCTGCTGGCCCGGATCGACGGCGCGGTCGTCGTCGCCCACAACGCCGCGTTCGTCGAGCGCTTCCTCGCCGCGGAGTTCGCGCGGGCCGGCATCGTGCTGCCGCTCAACCCGGCGCTGTGCTCCCTGTGGCTGGCCCGCCGCACGCTGCGCACCCCGAACCACCGCCTGGACACGCTCGCCCGCTACGCCGGACTGCCGGTCGCCGAGGCCCACACCGCGCAGGCCGACGTCCGCACCGTGGCCGCGCTCCTGCCGCGGATGCTCGCCGCGCACGGCGAGCCCATGCGCTACCTCACCGGGCTGCGCTCGATGCCCGAGCTCGACCTCGGCGCGGCCCCCAAGACCCGCTTCGGCGAACTGCGCCCGGCCGGCGACGGCTGGTTCGCCGCCATGATCGGCCGGCTGCCGCGCACCGTCGTCGACGCGGCCGAGGCCGACGCGCAGCGCTACCTCGACCTCCTCACGCCGGCGCTGGCGGAGGGGCGGATCCTCGGCGGCGAGGCGCAGTCGCTGGTCCGGCTGGCCGGCTCGGCCGGCATCGGCGCCGACCGGGTGCTCGCCGTGCACCGCCGCTACCTCGAGCACGTGCGGACCGCCGTCCTGGACGACGCCATCCTCACCACGGCCCAGCTGCGGCAGCTGAGGACGGCCGCCGGCGGCCTCGGCCTGCCCGACTTCTTCGACGACCTGCGGCCCACCTCGCCGCAGGACCTGATGGCGGCCCGCCTGCGGTGACTTGCCTGCGCGCCCGCCACCGGTGAGGTTGCAGGTATGAGCCAGCCGATCCGCCACGAGTCCGGACTGATCGTCGAGAACCGCGGTCACGTCCGCGTGCTGACCCTCGACCGCCCCGAGCGCCGCAACGCGCTCTCCTCCCCGCTGCAGGCCGACCTGGTCGAGGAGCTGCTGGCCTGCGCGGAGGACCCGGACGTGCGGGCGATCGTGCTCACCGGGAACGGCCCCGCGTTCTGCGCCGGCTTCGACCTCAAGGAGATCCGCGAGCGCGACCGCGCGGGGGAGCGCTTCCGGCCGCCGATGAACCGGCCCACGCGCTCCCTGTTCGAGGTGGTCACCGAGACGCCGGTGCCGATCGTCGCCGCGCTGCAGGGCGCGGCGGTCGCGGGCGGCTTCGAGCTGGCGCTGGCCTGCGACCTGCGGGTCGCCGCGCCCGGCATCAGGCTCGGCCTCCCGGAGGCGGCCATCGGCATGGGCGCCAACTTCGCGTCCGTCGTCCTGCCCAAGCGCATCCCGATGGGCATCGCGCTCGAGCTGCTGCTGACCGCGGAGTACGTCACCAGCGAGGACGCCGAGCGGTGGGGCCTGGTCAACCGGCTCGTCCCCGCCGAGGAGGTGCTGCCGACCGCGGTGGCGCTCGCGGAGCGGATCGCGGCCAACGCGCCGATCAGCGTCCGGCGGATGAAGGAGACCGCGGTCAAGGGCCTCGAGCTGCCGCTCTGGCAGGCGCTGCGGCTCGACGTCGGCCCGAACCCGTACCTCAGCGAGGACCGCAAGGAGGGCATCGCCGCCTACCTGGAGAAGCGCCCGCCGCGCTGGACCGGCCGCTGAGCGATGCCGAGGACGAGCGCGGGGATCCTGCTGTACCGACGACGGCCGGAGGGCGTCGAGGTGCTGCTCGGCCACATGGGCGGGCCGTTCTGGGCGAGGAAGGACGACGGCGCCTGGTCGATCCCCAAGGGCGAGCACGGGCCCGACGAGGACCCGCTCGCGGTGGCCCGCCGCGAGTTCGAGGAGGAGCTGGGCTCACCGGTGCCGGCGGGCGACCTGGTGCCGCTCGGGCAGCGCCGGGTGACCAGCGGCAAGGTGCTCGCCGTCTGGGCGGCCGAGGGGGATCTCGACGCCGCGGCCACCCGCAGCAACACCTTCGAGCTGGAGTGGCCGCCGCGGTCGGGGCGGGTGCAGGAGTTCCCCGAGATCGACCGCGCCGCCTGGTTCGGGCTCGACGACGCACGCACGAAGCTGGTCGCCGGGCAAGTGCCGTTCCTCGGCCTCCTCGTGGACGCGGTGGTCCGCCACCGGTCGTAGCGGTTCCGGTGCCGCCCGTCTCCGCACAGGTGACGGTCGCATTACAGGTCGTCCCACCGCGCGCGAACCCGGCCGATCCGTCGTCCTCACCTGCGAACGTCTGCGTCGTACGGGCCCGAGGGGGGACGTCGGAGTTCGAGGAGGCACACATGACGTGCAGGCACTGCAACGCCGTCGAGCAGCGTGGCCGGTACTGCGTCGGCTGCGGCAAGCTCCTGCCGCCGTCCCCGCTGCCCGTGCGTCGCGCACGGCTGGCCCCGGCCTACCTGCAGGACGACGACACCCAGCCGGTGCTCCGCTTCCGGGTCAACCCGCGGATCTCGCCCGAGAACCAGACCGCCGCCGTCTGACCCCCTCCCCGGGGACTTCCTGCACCGGAAGTCCCCGGGGGGCGGAGTTCAGCGGGCGCCGGCGAGCTCGGGCTCCCGGACCGGCGACGGGGCGTCGTCCTCGCGGATGCCGTACCGGGCGTAGAGCCGGCCCAGCGGACCCGGGGCCCACCAGTTGGCCCGGCCGAGCAGCCGCATCGTCGCGGGCACCAGCAGGATCCGGACGACGGTCGCGTCGATCACGATGGCGATCAGCATCGCGACGCCGATCATCTTGATGAAGGTGATCCCCGACAGCGAGAAGGCGCCGATCACCACGAGCAGCAGCAGCGCCGCGCTGGTGATGATGCCGCCGGTCCGCTGCAGGCCCGTGGCGACGGCGGTCGCGTTGTCGCCGGTGAGGTCGTACTGCTCGCGGATCCGCGACATCAGGAACACCTCGTAGTCCATCGACAGCCCGAACACGATGGCCAGCACGAGGATCGGCTGCGTCGCCTCGACGGTCCCGGTGGGCGTGAAGTCCAGGAACCCGGACAGGTTGCCGTCCTGGAAGATCCACACCAGCGCGCCGAACGAGGCGCCCAGCGACAGCACGTTCATCACCACCGCCTTGACCGGCAGCACCAGCGAGCCGAAGGCCAGGAACAGCAGCACGAACGTCGTCGCGACCACGAACAGCGCCATCCACGGCAGCAGCGCGCCCAGGCTGTCGAGCAGGTCCTCCAGCACGGCGGTCTGCCCGCCGACCAGCGCCTGCCCGCCCTCCGGCGCCGGGACGGCCCGGATGTCGCCGACCAGGTCGCGGGCCTCGGTGGACAGCGGGTCGCCGGCGTAGGCGACGTCCACCCGGGCGGTGTTCCCCGACGCCGCGGCGACGGTCGCCCCCGCCACGCCGGGGACCGCGGCGACGTCGTCGACGTAGGCCTGCAGGGCCTGGCCGCCGGCCGCGGAGTCGACCGGGTCGGCCAGGGTGACGACGGCGTCGATGGGGCCGCGCTCGCTCGGCGGGAAGTCGGCGCGCATCGTCTCGGCGACCACCCGGCTCTCGGTGTCCTCCGGCAGCGCCCGCTCGTCGATGCCGCCGAACTCCACGCGCAGGAACGGCAGCGCCAGCGCGACGAGGGCGGCGGTGACGACGACCGTGTACACGACCGGCCTCCGCATGACGCTGTGCGCGATCCGCGCCCAGGCGCCGTGCTCGGTGGTCGTGGTCCGCGGCGCCCGGCCGAGGAGCCGGCGCAGCCACGGGCGCACCGAGAGCGCGTCGACCTTCGGGCCGAGCATCGCCAGCAGGGCGGGCAGCAGGGTGAGCGCGG
This sequence comes from Bacillus sp. AZ43, assembly GCA_004570425.1. GTDB lineage: Bacteria > Actinomycetota > Actinomycetes > Mycobacteriales > Geodermatophilaceae > Blastococcus_B. Next base: position 24,798 of record SPQJ01000042.1, on the reverse strand, counting down.
CGAGCATCGCGATGAGCACGGCGCTCATGCCGCCGAAGCCCATGGAGCGCAGGAACACCTGGGGGAAGATCAGCAGTCCGGCCAGCGAGATCGCGACGGTGATCCCGGAGACCGCCACGGTGCGGCCGGCGGTGGCCATGGTGCGGGCCAGCGCCGTCTCCGTGTCGGGCTGGCGGCGGATCTCCTCGCGGAACCGGCTCACCATGAACAGGCCGTAGTCGATGGCCAGCCCGAGACCGGTGATCGTGACGACGTTGACCGCGAAGATGGAGACGTCGGTGACCATCGAGAACCCGCGCAGCGCGGCGAACGACCCCAGGATCGCGACCACGCCGATCGCCAGCGGCAGGCCCGCCGCCGCGACGCTGCCGAAGATGATCACGAGCAGGACGGCGAGGATCGGCAGCGAGATCATCTCGGCCCGGGCGATGTCCGAGCTCACCCGCTCGTTGATGTCGCGGTTGATCGTCGTGCCGCCGCCGATCTGCGTCTCCAGGCCGGGGGCCGTGAGGTCGTCCTCGATGCGCTCGAGGCCCTCGGTCCGCTGGTCCTCGTCGCCGGCCAGGGTGAGCAGCGCGTACGTCGCGGTGCGGTCGTCGCTCACCAGTTGCGGGGCGCCGGTCCCGAAGAAGGTGACCACCTCCTCGACCACGTCGTCCGGCAGGGCGGCCAGGCTCTGCTCGACCGCCCGGGCGTAGGCCGGGTCGTCGACGGTCAGGCCGTCGCTGGAGTAGAGGACGACGACGTCGCCGCCGCCGCGGCCCAGCTCCCGCTCGGCGACCTCGGCGGCCGTCGAGCTCTCGCTGTCGGGATCCTCGAAGCCGCCGCCGGTCATGGCGCCGAACACCCCGGTGCCCCAGATGCCGGCGAACGCGACGAAGGCCAGCGCCAGTGCCACCACCCAGCGGCGGCGGCGGTACATCACTCGACCGAGGGCCTCGAACACGATGACTCCAGTGCTAGCGTGAACGGTGTTAGCGAACGGCGATCACTCTGCTAACACCGTTCACTGATGTCAAGGGGATTGTGCGAGGGAATGGCGGAATCGTCCGAGGAGCCGCTGAGCCGGCGCGATCGCGCGCGTGCCGACACGGTCCGTGAGATCAAGACGACGGCTCGTCGGGTGCTGGTCGAGCAGGGGGTCGACGGGCTCGCGCTGCGCGCCGTCGCCCGCGAGATGGGCATGACCGCCCCCGGCCTCTACCGCTACTTCGCCAGCCGCGAGGACCTCGTGGAGCACGTCGTCGCCGATCTCTACGACGAGCTCACCGACCTGCTCGAGCGCGTCCGCGACGACGCGCGCCCCGCCACCTCCGGTGTGCAGCTGCTCGAGATCTCCCGGGCGTTCCGGACGTGGGCGACCACCCACCACGCCGAGTTCGGCCTGCTGTTCGGGTCGGCCGGGGAGCGGGTGATCGACCCGGCGGACATGCACGGCCAGGGCGATCACCCACCGCAGGTGGCCAGCCGACGGTTCGGCGGGGTGTTCGCCGAGCTGGTGGCGCGCATCTACCTGGAGCAGGGCTTCCCGGTGCCCGACGAGTCGGAGATCGACCCGGCGCTGCGGGCCCAGCTGCGGGAGTGGTGCGCGAAGCTGCCGGTGCCCCTGCCGCTCGGCGTCGTCCACGTGTTCCTGTCCTGCTGGATCCGGCTCTACGGCATGGTCTGCATGGAGGTGTTCGGCCACCTGCGGTTCGCGCTGCAGGACGCGGAGCCCATGTTCGAGGCGGAGCTGCGGGCGCTGGGCGAGGTCTTGGGCATCGCGGGGGAGTACCGGCCGCCGTCGGCGTGAGTGACGCGGCTCACTGCTAGCAATCTGCTTGCAGGAGTTAGCACTCGGGGGTCCCGGGGCATGTAGAGGTTCGTCAGCACAGGACCCCGCCCCGGGGCCATCCCGATCTCTGGAGTTGTTCCTCCGCCATGACCGACAAGAACGCCAAGCTCATCAACCAGCTGCGCGCCCTCGTCCTTCTCACGCAGACCGAGGAGCAGGTGGCCCGCACCCGGATCTCGCAGGCCCGCACCGACGCGGTGCGCCGCGAGCTCACCCAGAACGCCGACAACGCCGCGGCCCGCACGCTCGAGATCACCGAGCAGCTGCGCGCCATCGGTGGCGTGCCCGACGTCGTCACCCCGGCGATCGGCCGGCTCTCCGCGGCGCTGAAGGCCACCTTCGAGCAGGCCTCGCCGATCGAGGAGGCGCTGCTCACCGACCTGCAGCTCGAGCACCAGCTGCTCGACCGCGCCACCTACGTGAAGGTGCTCGCGGACCAGGCCGGCGAGACCGGCGTCCGCAAGCTCGCCGAGAAGCTCATCGACGCCCACAAGGCGACCGTCGAGTGGCTGACCGTCGTCCTCGCCGAGGAGGCCATGGGTGGCCCCGCCGCTCTGGTCGCCACCCCGGTGCAGAAGGTCGCCGGCGGTGTGGCGAAGGCCGTCAACGCCCCGGTCCGCTTCTGGGCCAACACGGTCAACAACGCCGTCGACACGGTGAAGCACGCCGGTGAGGAGACCTCCGACCGGATCTCCGCCGTCACCGAGCGGGCCGCCGCGCTCAGCGAGGCCGTGCGGGAGACCCTCTCGGCCGGCCGCGGTGCCTCGCTGCGCCGCGCCGAGCAGGTCGCCGACCGCGAGGGCAACAAGGAGGCCGCGAAGGCCGCCAAGTCCGCCCGCGAGGAGCTCGGCGACGTCAGCGCCGACGAGCTGCCGATCAAGAACTACGACAACCTCTCCGTCGGCGACGCCGTCAAGGCCATCAAGGGCCTGAAGACGCCGCACGACATCCAGGTGGTCATCCGCTACGAGGAGACGCACAAGAACCGGTCGAACGTGGCGAGCGCCGCGCAGACCCAGCTTGCCGCGCTGGCCAAGGAAGCCGTCGGCGTCACCAGCTGACGCCGCCAGGCGCCGCGGACGGGCCCGCACCCCTCGGGGTGCGGGCCCGTCCGCGTGTGCGGCCGGGTCCGCTGCGTAGCGCCCCGCCCGGAGGTGGCAGGTATCCGGCGTCACCCGGTGCGGTGGTTTGGCGGACGGTCCCCGACGGGGAACCCTCCGGGCATGAGCATCACCCCCGAGGCCCTCGAGGCGGAGTTCTCGCTCCCGACGGCCGCGACCCGCCTCGACTTCCTCAGCCGACGCGACAGCGGAGCCACCACCCTCAACACCGTGCGGGACGTGGACGGCGACGACTGGGCCGCCTCGCTCAAGGACGTCGACACGAATCTCGACACCTACGAGGCCCTCGAGCTGCTGGCCCTCGGTGAGGTCGTCTCCCGCAAGGCGCACGACAGCCAGCTCATCGGCATCCGCGCCGCCCTCCGCGGCGGCGCCGGCTGGGACCAGATCGGCGACGCGCTGGGGACGACGCCCGACGCCGCCTACGACGCCTTCCAGGAGGCGGTCGCCCGCCAGCTGGACGCCGACGACGCGGCCGCCGCGCGGGAGCTGGCCGGCGCCCGGCCGTCCCGCTAGCGGACCTCCACGCCCGTCCGGGCGACGACGCGGTCGGTGGTCCCCCTCGCCGTCACCAGCGCAGGGGGTAAATCTCCCGCGACTGGGCGGTGCGGCAGGCCCGGCAGTGCCCCCAGCGCTCGACGCTCTCGGGGGTGCTCGCCGCGCCGCACTCCGGGCACTCGACCGTCCCGCCGGCGTTCACCTCGGCGGGCCGATCCTGGTCCGTACGGCGTGCTGGACTGCTGGCCACGGTGCGCCCCCGGACGTCGGCGATGGTGAGGCCGACGCTACCCGGACGGGCTCCCCACGTCTGTCACCCGCACGGGTCGTCGTCCACAACACCGGACCGGACCGGGTCGACGAGCCGATCTGCCGACCCTGTCGCGCGTAGGTGCTGGGCACGAGGGCATCCAGGGGAGGAACCGTTCCCCGATGTCCGGAGCTCCGCATGGTCAGCCACCAGAACGACGACGGCACCGACCCTCGTGACCGGGCCGGAGCGCGCCCCACGATGGGCCGCGCGAAGGCCCGGGCGCTGATCCTCGGCGTCATCGCCGCGATCATCGTGGGCATCTTCCTGTTCATCCTGCTGGTCAGCCAGATCGGCTCGGACGGCGGCGACGTCGACGAGGAGAACTCCGGCTCGGCCGCGGTCGTGCTCGAGGGCGCCGGGAGGGGCTGACCTGCCGGCCGCCCCCGTCCGGCGGGTGGTCTCAGCCGTGCAGCAGCGCGAACGTGGCGACGGCATGCACGAGGGCCTTCCCGTCCTGCTCGACGTCGGCCTCGCAGACAGTGAGGTGCTCGCCCCGGGTGCGCACCCGGGCGGTGACGGTCAGGTCGCCGGGCTTGCCGGGGCGCAGGTAGGTGACGGTCAGCTGGCTGGTCGCCGGGACGTCGTCGTCGCCGACGGCGGAGCGGACGGCCGCGCCCATCGCCGTGTCCACGAGCGTGGCGAGGACGCCGCCGTGCAGCGTGCCGGCCTGGTTGAGGTGCTCGTCCGCAGCGGTGAACCCCAGCCGCGCCGAGCCGTCGTCGGCCACCTCCGCCCGCGCTCCCAGCCGTTCCGCGAACCCGCCCACCGCCCCGTCGTCAGCCATGGCGGCACTGCTACCCGGCGACGCCGGGCGCACGCGCAACGGGGCGGATGGGACTGGTGCGTCCATCGGAACCATTCGTTACCGGTCCGAGTCGCGAGGTCTCGTGGCGCGCTCCCCATGGGGCGTGGCGTCGGTCACGCTCTCCCGGATCGCACGACCCCCTCGGTCTCACGGGAGCAGACATGACCTACCCCGGTTCCGACCAGCAGGCGCCCAGCGCGCAGCCGGACCCCGCCGCGGGGGCCTGGGCCCCGCCCGGCGCCCCGCAGGAGCAGCCGGCGAAGAGCGGCAGCGCCAAGAAGTGGCTCGGCGTCGCCGGCACGGTCCTCGTCGTGGGCGTCGGTGGCGCCTACGCGCTGACCGGCGGCTTCGGCCTCGGCGCCACCGAGGTCGGCGACTGCATCAAGGGTGCCGCCGAGGCGGCCACCGACTACGAGACGGTCGACTGCGGCTCGTCCGACGCGGAGTACAAGGTCGTCGGCATCGACGACGCCGAGATGACCTACGCGGACTTCGAGGCCGACAGCCTCGAGGACGTCTGCACGGACTTCCCGGCCACCGAGTACGTGCTGTGGGAGGGCGACGTCGTCACCGAGCCCGGCACGATCTACTGCGCCGCTCCGGTCTGATCCGCCCCTGCCGACGCACGAGTGCCCCGCCGGTCCGCCGGCGGGGCACTCGTCGTCCCACGGCCGGCGGTCGCCTCCCGGGCCACGGCGAACTGCGGCGGACCACCACCACCGTGTCGTAGCCGGGCCCCGACCCCGAGGGGCTCGGGTCACCGTTCTCGGTCAGACTGGCACCCGATGGCATGGGTGGACTGGTCGATCACCGGGGTCGGCGCCGTCGTGGTGCTCGTGGCGCTGCGGGACATCTTCCACACCATCTGGCATCCCAGCGGGCGTGGCGATCTCAGCCACCTGGTCATGCGCGGCCTCTGGCGGCTCGGCCAGCGCCGTCGCGACCGGGGCGCGATGCGGGCGATCACCGGTCCCGTGGCCCTGGCGCTCGTCATCGGCCTGTGGCTGGTGCTGCTGATCGGTGGCGGTGCGCTCGTGTACGCCCCGCACCTCCCGGAGGGCTTCGTCCTCGACAGCGCGCTCGACGCCAGCGAGCGAAGCCGAGCGCTCGACGCCGTCTACCTGTCCCTGGTCACGCTGGCCACGCTCGGGTTCGGGGACATCGTCCCCGAGGCGGGCTGGCTGCGGATCGTGGTGCCCGTCCAGGCCCTGATCGGCTTCGCCCTGCTCACCGCCTCGGTCACCTGGGTGCTGCAGGTCTACCCCGCGCTGATCCGCCGCCGGGCTCTCGCCGTCCGGCTCGCGCAGCTGCGCACCGTCCCGGCCGACGAGCTCCTCGGCGACCCGGACTCCAGCCTCGCGGCGCCGTTGCTGGAGGGCCTCGCCGGTGCGCTGGTGCAGGCGCGCGTCGACGTCACGCAGTACAGCGAGACCTACTACTTCCGGGACCACGACGAGGAGGCGGCGCTGCCGGCGATGCTGTCGGTCGCCACCTCCCTGTGCGACGCCGGCCGAGCCGCGCCGCGGCGCGACGTCCGGATCGCCGCCGGGCTCCTGGGCGCGGCCATCGACGACTTCGCCCGTGTCCTCGACGAAGAGTTCCTCCGCGTCGGCGGCACGACCGCGGAGATCCTGTCGGCCTACGCCGAGGCCCACCACTACGGCGGTCAGGACTGAGCCGCCGCGGCCTCGGATCGGCCGGTGGCCTGCGGTACGGCGCTCGTCCCGCGCGGCGCTAGCCGGATGCGGTGACGTCGCCCGTGGGACGGCGGCGAAAATTCTTCGCGAGTCGTGTCGATCCGGGCGAGGGTCGTTCGACGTCTGTGTAGAACGGGCTCCGCGCCGGTCGTCAGGACCGGCCCCCGTTCCCGCACCACACGACAGGGAGAACCAGCGATGCGCTTCATGGTGATCGTCAAGGGCAACGAGGACACCGAGAACGGGGTCATGCCCACCGAGCAGGAGCTCGCCGAGATGGGGGCCTACAACGAGCAGCTGGTCAAGGCCGGCGTCATGCTCGCCGGCGAGGGGCTGCACCCGACCTCCAAGGGCGCCAAGGTCCGGTTCGACAAGGACGGCAACGCCTCGGTCGTCGACGGGCCCTTCACCGAGACCAAGGAACTGGTCGCCGGCTTCTGGATCCTCGAGGTGTCCTCCCGCGAGGAGGTCCTCGAGTGGATCAAGAAGGCGCCGTTCAAGGACAGCGAGCTGGAGGTCCGCCAGGTCTTCAGCGACGACGACTTCGGCGACGCCATGACCCCGGAGCTCCGGGCCAAGGAGGAGGAGATGCGCGCGGCGGTCGCCGCCCGCAACGAGGCCTGATGCCCGATGCGCCCGCCTCGGCGGCGTCGACGACCGACCTCCACCGGGTCGTCGACGCCGTCTGGCGCATGGAGTCGGCGAAGCTGATCGCCGCCCTGACCCGGGTGACCGGCGACGTCGGGCTCGCGGAGGAGCTGGCCCAGGACGCGCTGGTCGCGGCGCTGGAGCGGTGGCCGGAGACCGGCGTCCCGGCCAAGCCCGGGGCCTGGCTGATGGCCACCGCCAAGCACCGGGCGATCGACACCTTCCGCCGCGCCGAGCGGCTCCAGCAGAAGACCGCCCTGCTGGGCCGGGAGCTCGCCGAGGCGGAGGAGCCGGACTGGGCCGCCGCGCTCGACGAGGTGGTGGAGGACGACCTGCTCCGCCTGGTCTTCATCTCCTGCCACCCGGTGCTCTCCCGGGAGGCGCGGGTGGCGCTCACCCTGCGGCTGCTCGGCGGGCTGACCACCGACGAGATCGCCCGTGCCTTCCTGGTGCCCGAGAAGACGCTGGCGCAGCGGATCGTGCGGGCCAAGCGCACGCTCACCGCGGCCCGCGTGCCCTTCGAGGTGCCGGCCGGCCCGGAGTTCACCGCCCGCCTCGGCTCGGTGCTCGAGGTGATCTACCTGGTGTTCAACGAGGGCTACTCGGCCACCTCGGGGGAGGACTGGGTGCGGCCGGCGCTCTGCCAGGAGGCGCTGCGGCTGGGCCGCATCCTGGCCGAGCTCACGCCGGGGGAGTCGGAGGTGCACGGTCTGGTCGCGCTGATGGAGATCCAGGCGTCGCGGCTGCGCGCCCGCGTCTCGCCGTCCGGGGAGCCCGTGCTGCTCGCCGACCAGGACCGCGGCCGCTGGGACCGGGTGCTGATCGGCCGCGGGCTGGCCGCGCTCGACCGCGCCGAGAAGTGCGGGGGAGCGCTGGGTCCGTACGCGCTGCAGGCCGCGATCGCCGCCTGCCACGCCCGGGCCGGTGCCGTCGAGGACACGGACTGGGGACGGATCGCCGCCCTCTACGAGGCGCTGGCCGAGCTGTCGCCGTCGCCGGTGGTGGAGCTCAACCGGGCCGTCGCGGTGTCGCGCGCCTACGGCCCGGCGTCGGGGCTGGAACTGGTCGACGCGCTCCGCGACGTCCCGGCGCTGGCGAACTACCACCTGCTGCCGACCGTGCGCGGCGACCTGCTCGAGCAGCTCGGACGGCGCGAGGAGGCGCGGGCCGAGTTCGAGCGCGCCGCGTCGCTGACCCGCAACGAGCGCGAGCGGGCCTTCCTGCTCGACCGCGCCGCCGCCTGCGCCCGGGCGCTCGACGCCTGAGCGGTCGCGCGGGTCAGCCTCCGGCGGAGGTCTCCGCGGCGCGCGGCGCCGCTGCGGCGGTGGCCTCGAGCCGCTGCAGCGTCGCCTCCATCCCGGCGCGCAGTGCCGCGCGCCGGTCGCCGGCGCGGAACACCTTCTCGATGACGAACCAGCCGATGCGGGTGATCGGCCGCACCACCTCGTAGGTCTCGGTGACGCGGGTGCCGCCGTCGACCGGCTCGAACCGGTAGCGCCAGACGATGGTGCCGGCGAAGGGCTCGGTCCGCGCGAACGCGAACTCGCGGCCGGGCTCCGCGGCGACGACGACCGGCCGGTTGCGCCACGTCTTCCCGTGCTGATTCCGGTTGACCGCCTCGAACCGCGCGCCCACGGCCGGGCCGGCGGCGCCGTCGAGCCAGCGGCAGCGCACGACGTCGGGGCTGAACTCCGGCGTGCGGGTCACGTCCGCGACCAGCGCGTAGACCTCGGGCGGGGGAGCGGCGACGACCGTGCTCAGCTCGTCGCGGTCCAGGGTCTGCATGACGACTCCTCAGGGGGTGTGGGCGGAGAGGAACAGGTCGATCGCTGCGTCGGTGAGCCGGCTGAAGTCGCCGTCGTCGAACGGCACGCCGGGCTGGTTGGCCAGCTGCTGGGAGATGACCCCGCTGAGGACGACGGTCCAGAGGCGGACGGCGTCGTGGGAGTCGGCCGAGGCCGCCAGCTGACCCCGCCGCACGGCCTCGGTGAACTGCTCGCGGACGACGTCCAGCTCCTCGACGGCGGAGGCGAAGACGGCGGGGGAGGGCTCGAAGCCGGGGACCGGCCGCCAGTGCAGGAGCTGGGCGAGCGCCGGGTTCTCCACCGCCCAGCGCACGACCGCGCGGCCCCCCGCGCGCAGCGCGGGAACGCCCGGCTCCAGCCCCTCGACCGCGGTGCGGACGGCGGCCCGCTCCTGGGCGACACCGCGCGCGAAGAGCGCGTCGTAGACGGCGTGCCGCGAGGGGAAGTACTTGTACAGCGAGGGCCCCCGGATGCCCATGCGGCGGGCGACCTCCGCGACGCTCAGCGCACCGACGCCCTCCTCGGTCACGAGGGCCAGCGCATGGTCGAGGGCCTCGCTCATCACCGCCGCGCGGCGGCGCTCGATGCGGGTCGGCTGGCTCGACGGTGTAGCCATGGCTAGAGGGTGTAGCCCTACCGGCGTCGGACGTCAAGGGGTTCAGTCGGGGCGTGCGTTCTCCGTGAGCTGGGCGAGCAGTCGCCGCAGCTCGGCGACCTCGCCGTCGTCGAGGCCCGCCCTGAGGCGGCCGTCGAAGGAGGCCGCGGCGCGGCGCAGCCGCAGGAACAGGTGCTCTCCCGATTCCGTCACGGTGACGCGCTGGACCCGCCGATTGGCGTCCCCGCGGTCGCGGGTGACCAGGCCGGACCGCTCCATCGTGTCGAGGTGGTGGGTGAGCGTCGGCTGGCGGACGCCGATGGCCGCCGCGAGCTCGGCCTGGGTCCGGTGCTCGCCCGCGGCGAGCGCGCGGAGCACCTGCCAGACGGGGGTGGACCCGCCGGCCGCGGTCAGGACGTCGTCGAAGGCCCGGCTCAACTCCTTCGCGACGCGGCCGATCAGCAGGCTGAGGGAGTCGTCGGAAGCACTCACGAAGGCATCTTAGATATCTAACCGTTAGACGTCTCAGGATCGCTGTCAACCATCCGTGCCGCCCGCGGCGTGTACAGAGCAGACGGGGAGAGGAGACCGGTGGGCACCGAGAGCGCGGTGGGCTTCCGCGAGTTCGTGACGGCGCAGCGCGGCGGCCTCCTGCGGACCGCGTACCTGCTGACCGGCGACACCGGGCATGCGGAGGACCTCGTGCAGACCGCGCTGCTCAAGACCTACAAGCACTGGGACCGCGTGGCCGCGGCCGGCGACCCGAAGGCGTACGTGCGTCGTGTGCTCGTCACCACGTCGGTCAGCTGGCGTCGCCGGCTGCTCTCGACCGAGCAGGTCATGGACGCCCTTCCCGAGCAGGCCCACTACGACAGCCATCCCGAGAGGAGCACGGCCGTGATCGAGGCGCTCCGGGCGCTGCCACCGCGGATGCGCGCGGTGGTCGTGCTGCGCTACTACGAGGACCGGACCGAGGCGCAGACCGCGGAGCTGCTCGGGTGCTCGGTGGGCACCGTGAAGACCCAGGCCTCCCGGGCGATGGCCCGGCTGCGGACGGCGCTCGACGGCCACCCGGAGCTGCGCCCGGCGGGAGGCGTCGCGTGAACGAGCACGAGCTGCGGGACCTGCTGCAGAGCGCGGCCGGCCGGGGAGGCGTCGCCCTCCTGGACGACGACGCCGCGGTCGACGCGGTCGTCCACACCCACCGGACCCGGCGCCGACGGCGGGCCGCCGTGATCGCCGTCGCGGCGTGCGTCGCCCTCGTCGCCGTCGCCGTCCCGCTGCTGTGGCCGACGGCGCGGCCGGTGCCCGACCCGGTGGAGGTCGCGCACGCTCCGGCGCCTGCGCTGGACTGGCCGGTGCGCGGGTCGCTCGCCGACGACCCAGCCGCTCTCGAGGAGGTCCGCGACCTGGACTGGAGCGAGCCGCTCTGGACGCCGGAGGTCGAGCAGCGGCGGGTGGCCTTCCTCGGGGACGTGCCGGGCAGCCGGCGCGCGCTCGTCGTCGGCCGCACCGACGTCAGCGGTGCGGTGACCGGGCAGTGGTTCACCGGGGCGCGCGGGGAGGACCCGGGGGCGCTGGTGCCCGACGGCCCGGTGGAGCGCCTGGAGGAGAGGGAGTCGGCGAGCCACCTCGGCGCGGACGGGGTGATGGTCGTCCTCGTGGCGCCCGGGGACGCGGTCGAGCTGACCCCACGGGTCGAGGTCGCGGCCGACGGGTCGGTGAGCCGGCCGGCGACCCCCGTGGACACCGCGAACGGCCTCGCCGTGGCCACGATCGGCCGGCCGGCCATCGAGGGCAGCGCCGGTTCCTACCGCGTGGTCCGCGGCGGATCCGTCGTGGAGAGCCGGCCGGCCGGGGCGTACTTCCCGATGGGCGGGGCTTGGGACCCGCCGGTCCTCACCCCGCGGGATCCGTCCAGCGAACCGCCCGTGCCGGAGGCCGTCGACATCGCGGTCAGCAGCGTCCTGGCGCAGACCGGCCTCACGAGGGACGAGGTGCGCCTCGACCTGCTCTTCTCCGGGCCGTTCCCGCAGGGGACGGGAGAGGGCGACCCCCAGGCGGTGGTCGTCGCGGTGACGATGCCGACGGGTGCCGTGGTCGTCAGCATCGCCTGGGCCGACATCGAACCGTCCGGCGCCGGGTCGCTGGGCACGTGCGGCATGCAGGCGCACCCGGCGGGCACCTCCCTCGACGAACTGGCTGTGGCCGCCACCTGCACCTTCGCGACCGGTCAGGTCCAGCCGGAGCCCGCGCTGCTCGTGTACGCCGCGGGGGAGGTCGCCGCGATCACCGTGCGCGACGCGCAGGGGCGGGCGGTCGCGGAGGCGTACGCGGGACCGACGGGCCTGATGAGCGTCACTCCGGCCCCCCGGGACGGCGCGGTGCGCGTCGAGCCGTTCTCGGGCGAGGCGCGTGAGTTCGCCGTCATCGGCAGCCGGCAGGACGAGATCGTCGACCGGGCCGGGCGCACCGCGGACGGCTGAGCGCGGGTCAGGGCAGGCGGTCGCTCAGGACGCGGGCGACGGAGACGGCCTCCGGGGCGAGCGGCTCCTGTGCCGCGGCGGCGCGGAGCCACGCGGCCAGGGGTGCCGCGAGGGCGGGGGAGAGGGCCGCGATCCACGTGGCGGTGCGTTCCCGCGCCTCGGCGACGTGCTCGGTGCCGCCGTCCGCGGAGTGGGCGACGACCTCGGGCCGGGTGGCCAGCAGGCCATCGACCCGCCAGTCGCCGCCGGTGGTGCGTGCGGCCAGCCGCTCCACGCGGTCGGCGGCGGTGCGGAGGGCGGTTCCGGCGTCCATCCGGCCATCCTCTCCCGGCCGGACGCGTGGGTTGGTGTCCGGGGACGGGGGTACGGCGCGCGCCACCGTTCGACGCGCCGGAGCCGGGAGCTGCGATGGACACCCCCACGCCCGAACTGCAGACGATGCCGCTGGGCCTCTACGACCTCGTGCAGTGGGCGCTGCTGTTCGCGTTCTTCGCGCTCTTCGCCTACTTCGTCCACTCCTGGACCAGCCGCACGGAGGTGTCGGTCCGCTACCGGCCCTCGGTTCTCGCGGGTCTCTGCCTGTCCGGTGTCGCGATGCTGGCCTACCTGCTCCTGTACCAGGACTGGGACAGCGGTTTCCGGCTGGAGGGAGAGGTGTACGTCCCGAACGAGGAGGCGCGCACCTCCGAGTCCACCCGCTACATCGACTGGTCGGTCACGGTCCCCCTGTTGACCGTGGAACTGCTCGCGGTCTGCTCGGTGGCCGGCGCCCGGGCCCGGAGCCTGCGCTTCCGCACGATGGCCGCGGCCTTCCTCATGATCTTCTGCGGGTACCTGGGGTCGCAGCTGCTGGCCCAGGGCAGGGACGTGACGGCCCTCGTCGTGTGGGGGCTGATCAGCACCGCCTTCTTCGTCTACCTCTACGTCGCGCTCATCCGCGCGGTGCGGGAGTCCATGCCGACGATGGGCCGTGAGGCGGCCGTCAGCCTGCGGAACGCCACCATCGTGCTGCTCGGGAGCTTCGGGATCTACCCGCTGGTCTACGCGATCCCCGTGTTCGCCGACGTCACGCCCGCCTGGTTCGCGACGATGCAGGTCGCCTACTCGGTCACCGACGTCGTGGCGAAGGTCGGCTTCGGCATCCTGACCCACAAGGTGGCCAAGCTGCGCACCGCCGAGGACGTCCGCGCCGGGATCGACACGCACCCCGAGCCGGTCTGGTCGAGCAACGTGCACAAGAGCGACGGCGTCCTGCCGCAGGTCACCCGGGTCTCGTCGGACCTCGTGGCCCGTCTCCCGGGTGCGGCGGACCGGAGCTCGCCCTGACCCACCGCCCCGCCGGCCGGGCGCCGTGACGGTGGGAACGTCCTCGTGGTCGCCTGGCCGGACCGCCGGCCGCGGGGTCAGGCCGGTTCGCGCCGCATCGGCACGTGCGGGATGCCGTCCTCCACGTAGCCCGGGCCGTCGAGCCGGAAGCCGAACGTCTCGTACCAGCCCTGCAGATGAGCCTGGGCGCCGAGCGTGATCGGGGCGCCGGCGCACATCGCGATGCCCTCGCGCATCAGCCGGGCGGCCAGCCCGCGCCGCCGGAAGCCGGCCGCCGTGGCCACCCGCCCGATCGCCCTGGTGGCGCCGTCGTCCAGCACCCGGATGGTCGCGGCGACCTCATCGTCGGACTCCAGCCACAGGTGCACGGTGGCGGGCTCGGTGTCCCGGCCGTCCAGCTCCGGGTAGGCGCACTCCTGCTCGACCACGAAGACGTCGACCCGCAGGCGGCACAGCGCGTACACCTCGAACGGTGTCAGCTCGGCGAAGCGGGCCTGCCGGAGGCGGAGGGGGTCGGCCGCGGTGCTGGAACTCATGCGGACGTTTGTAGCCGACCGGTCGCCGCGAGGTCCTACGGCGGTGGAGCTCAGCTCGCGGCGACCCCGGTGGCCACCTCGGACGGGCGCTGCTGCTCGCCGGCGTAGGAGCTGAGAGCCACCAGCGCGCCGGTGAGCGCGGGGATGACCCACTGCAGGGTGTCGAGCTGCTGCTGCGCGGCAGCCACGTCCGGCCGCGCCGCCTTCGTCCGCCTGCTGGGCTTGGTGCCCCGCTTCGACGGCGGGTTCTCGGCGGCGGAGACCTGCTGGCCGAGCACCCGGCTGTACGCGGTCGCGCCGAGGGCGGCGGCGGTGAGCAGCGTCTTCAGGAACGACATCCCCGCAACACCCTGCTGGGCGGCCAGCCGCTGCTTGTTCGCGCGCAGCTGGCCGACGCTGCCGACGAGGTGGGCACCGATGGCAGCGGCGTTCACGGGGGTCCAGCGGTCCCAGCCGGCGTTGGCGACCCGGCCGGTGGCCGAGTCGCTCCCGGCTTCGCCGGCGGCCGCGTTCAGCGCGACGGCGTTGGCCAGCGTGCCGCCGAACCATGCCGAGAGGCCGACGTCGTGCAACGTGCGCGAGAGGGTGCTGCGGGCCATGGCGGCCTCCTTGGCAGTGGAGCGGGACCGTCTCCCTACCCCCGCCACCCGCCGGCTATTCGGTTGCGCGCAACGCAGCGCGTGGTCAGGTGCCGTAGCGCAGGGCGGCCCGCTGCCGGGCCTTGGCCGCCTCCACCTCGCGGTCCTTGGGCGGCGCGGTGGTGACCAGGGAGTCGAGCAGCCGGGTGGAGGCGGCGGCGACCTCGGCGACCGCGCGCTCGAACGCCGCTGCGTTGGCGCGGGACGGCTTCGTCGTGCCGCTGATCTTGCGCACGTACTGGAGGGCGGCGGCCTGGATCTCGTCGTCGGTCGCCGGCGGCTCGAAGTTGGACAGCGGGCGGATGTTCCGGCACATGCTCCGGAGCGTAGGAGCGCAGCCCCGCCCGGGGAACCGTCCCCGGGCGGGGCTCCGGCTCACGCCTCGAAGCCGGCGCGGTCGACCTTGCGGTGGTAGCCGTCCCCGAGCTTCCCGCCGATCAGCGCGCCGAGCAGCGTGACGAGCAGGATCGCGACGAGCGCGACGATGCCGGCGTTGGTCGCGGTGCCCTCGTCGATCGGGATGCGCGGCAGGTCCAGCTGCCGCAGCACGTTGTACTGCGCGCCGAGCAGCGCCCCGGCCGCGGCGAGGACGAGGACGACGAGCAGCCCGATCAGCCACACCGCCACGCCCTGCCGGGCACCGTCGAACCGGGCCATCCGCCCGGCCACGTAGCCCCCGGCCAGGTAGGCGAGGAAGAGGACGACGAGGACGGCGATGCCGCCGCCGATGCCGATCGTCTCCGCCTGCTCCGCGGCCTCGTCGGCCGTGTCGATGCCCTGCGCCAGCCCGAGGGCGACACCGGCAGCGCCGAGCAGGGCCACGAGCAGGACGGCGAGGCCGTTGGCCGACAGCCAGCCGAAGAACGCCGCCCCCCACTTGATCCCGCCGAAGACGGCGCGCTGGGCGGCGACGGTTTCGCGGGCGGTGCCACGCGACACGGAGGCGCCGTCGCCCCGGATCGGTGCCGTGGCGTCGCGCTGAGCGTGGTCGTGGCGCGTGGTGTCGCGCTGGGCGTCGCCGAGCTGGGTGCCGTCGTGCCGGGTGGGTTCGCTGCCGGTCATCATGGGTCTCCTTCGTGCCGTCGGTCTCGAGCCGGATCCCCCTGCGATCCGGGTCCCGGTGTCCGCTCCGGCCCTGGTCAAACCGGCACGGGGGGCCGGTCGCCCGTCCGGGTGACGGCGCGCACTCCGACGGAGGGACGCCATGACCGTCCTGCTGGTCGACGCGGCGAACGTCGTCGGCTCCCGGCCCGACGGCTGGTGGCGCGACCGCGCGGGCGCGGCGGCCCGCCTGCTGACCCGGCTGGCCGCGTTGCCCGGGCGGTCCCTCCCCGCCCCCGACGGCGGGCGGATGACGTGCACCGGGGTGGTCGCGGTCGTCGAGGGGGAGGCGCGGGAGGCGCCGGCGCCGGACGGGGTGCTGGTCGAGCGCGCAGCCGGCAGCGGCGACGACGCCCTGGCCGCGTGCGCTGCCCGGCTGGCGGGCGACAGGGAGCTGCTGGTCGTCACCGCGGACCGGGGCCTCCGGGCGCGACTGCCGGACGGCGCCGCGGTGGCCGGCCCGGGCTGGCTGCTCCGCGTCCTGGACGAGATCGGTCGTGCGCAACCCGCATGAGCGGAACGGCGGCCGGGTAGCGCATCCGGCGTGCCGACACCCAGCGACCCCGCGTCCCCGCAGACGGTCCTGATCACCGGTGCCTCCAGCGGCATCGGACGGGCCACCGCCATCGAGCTGGCCGGACGCGGCGCGCGCCTCGTCCTGGTCGCCCGCGGCCGTGAGTCGCTGGAGGAGGCCGCCGTCGAGGCCCTCGCCGCCGGCGCGCACGCCGCGCTGGTGCACCCTGCCGACGTCACCGACCCGGACGCCGTCCAGGGCGCGGTCGACACCGCCGTGGCCGAGTTCGGCGGGCTCGACGTCGTCGTCCACGCCGCGCAGGTGATGGCCTACGGCCGGATCGAGGACGTGCCGCGCGAGGTGTACGAACGGGTCGTCGACACGGCCCTGCACGGCACCGCGAACGTGGCCCGCGCGGTCCTCCCGGTGTTCCGGCGGAGGGGTGCCGGGCACCTGGTCGTCGTCAACTCGCTGCTGGGCAACATCGCCACCCCGCTGCTCGGCAGCTACGTCACCGCCAAGTGGGGCCAGCTGGGCCTCATCCGCGTGCTGCAGCAGGAGACCCGCGACGAGCCGGGCATCTCGGTCTCCGCGGTCCAGCCCGGCGGCGTCGACACCCCGATCTACGTCCAGGCCGCGTCGTGGACCGGCAGCACCGGCCGCCCTCCGCCGCCGGTCTACTCGCCGCACCGGGTGGCCCGCGCGGTCCTCTCGACGCTGGACCGGCCGCGCCGCATCGTGCAGGCGGGGCTGTTCAACCCGCTGATCACCGCGGGCTTCCGGCTGGTGCCCGGCGTCTTCGACGCGCTGGTCGGACCGCTGCTGCAGCGGATGGCGATCGCCGACGACGAGGTGGGCCCCACGGAGGGCAACGTCTTCGAGTCCAAGCCCGCCGGCAACGCGACCGAGGGGCGCTGGCGGAGCATCTGAATCGGCGCTGTGAACAGCGTGTTCCGTCCTGTCGCACCCCGTTGTGCGCCCGGCGGGGGAGGGCCACGCTGGCACCTCCCGGCCACGCGGGGGCTCACCGGGAGGGCGAGTCATGACCGCGGAACCAGGAGTTCGACCGGCTCGGCCCGGGCACCACGCCGGCGTCGAGGCCGAGGTGGTGGGGGCCGGCTACCTGCAGAAGCGGCAGTTGCGCACCGGGACGGCGGGGTGGGTGCTGCTCGCCGGTCTCGGGGTCGCCGCCGTCATCTCCGGCGACTACGCCGGCTGGAACTTCGGGCTGGCCGAGGGCGGGTTCGGCGGCCTGCTGATCGCCACCGTGCTCATGGCGGTCATGTACACCGCGATGGTGTTCGGGCTGGCCGAGCTGGGCTCGGCGCTGCCGACCGCGGGCGGCGGCTACACCTTCGCCCGCCGGGCGCTCGGTCCGTGGGGCGGCTACGCCACCGGCATCGCGGTGCTCATCGAGTACGCGATCGCCCCGGCGGCGATCGCCACCTTCATCGGCTCCTACGTCGAGTCGCTCGGCCTGTTCGGCATCACCGACGGCTGGTGGGTCTACCTCGCGGCGTACGCGCTGTTCATCGGCGTCCACCTCATGGGCGTCGGCGAGGCGCTCAAGGTCATGCTGGTCATCGCCGGGATCGCCGTCGCCGGCCTCGTGCTCTACCTGGTCGGCGCGATCCCGGCCTTCGACGCGGGCAACCTGCTCGACATCGCCCCGACCGATTCCGCCGGCGCCTCCGAGTTCCTGCCGTTCGGCCTCATGGGCGTCTGGGCCGCGTTCCCGTTCGCGATCTGGTTCTTCCTGGCCGTCGAGTGCGTGCCGCTGGCCTCGGAAGAGGCGCGCGATCCCGCCCGGGCGCTGCCGCGGGGCATCGTCGCGGCGATGGGCGTGCTGCTCGTCCTCGCCGTGCTCATGCTCGTGTTCACCTCCGGCGCCGGCGGCTCGGAGGCGATGTCGGCCAGCGGCAACCCGCCGGTGGAGGCGCTCGAGGTGGCCGGTTCGTCGTCGGCGCTGACCGAGATCGTCAACTACGCCGGCCTGTTCGGTCTGGTGGCCAGCTTCTTCTCGATCATCTACGCCTACTCGCGCCAGACCTTCGCGCTGTCGCGGGCCGGATACCTGCCGCGGGTGCTGTCGGTGACCAACGGCCGCAAGGCGCCGATGCTGGCGCTGCTCGTGCCCGGCGCCATCGGGTTCGTGCTCTCGCTGACCGGCCAGGGCGCGATGCTGCTCAACATGGCGGTCTTCGGGGCCACCGTCTCCTACGTGCTGATGATGGTCAGCCACATCGTGCTGCGCCGTCGCGAGCCCGACCTGCCTCGGCCCTACCGGACGCCCGGTGGGATGGCCACGACCGGCGTCGCCCTCGTCCTGGCCGCGGCGGCCGTCGTCGCCACGTTCCTCGTCGACGTCGAGGCCGCGCTCTGGACCCTCGCCGCGTACGCCGTCTTCCTGGCCTACTTCGCCCTCTACAGCCGGCACCACCTGGTCGCCTCCGCGCCGGAGGAGGAGTTCGAGCTCCTGGCGGTCGCCGACGAGGAGGTGCGGTGATCCGACGGACGACGCTGTCCGGGCACACCTACGAGTTCCCGTCCCTCTCCGACCTGCTCGCGAAGGCCACCCCGGCGCGCTCCGGCGACGTGCTCGCCGGGTGCGCCGCCGAATCCGCGGCCCAGCGGGTGGCGGCGCAGACGGTGCTCGCGGACCTGCCGCTCGCCACGTTCCTGGAGGAGCAGGTCGTCGGCTACGACGAGGACGACGTCACGCGGCTGATCCTCGACACCCACGACGCCGAGGCGTTCGCGCCGGTCGCCGCGCTGACCGTCGGGGAGTTCCGCGACCGGCTGCTGGCTTGGGCCGCCGCGGGCGACGAGGAGTCGGTCAGCCGCCTGGCCCGGGGGCTGACCCCGGAGATGGTCGCGGCGGTGTCGAAGCTGATGCGCAACGCCGACCTGATCGCCGTCGGCCGCCGCGCCCGGGTCGTCACCGGGTTGCGGTCGACCCTCGGCCTCCCCGGCCGGCTCGCCTCGCGGCTGCAGCCCAACCACCCGACCGACGACCCGCGAGGGATCACCGCCTCGATCGTCGACGGGCTGCTGCAGGGGTCGGGCGACGCCGTCATCGGGATCAACCCGGCCACCGACTCACCGGCCCGCACGATCGGGCTGCTGGAGCTGGTGGACGCGGTGATCCGGCGGTACGACATCCCGACGCAGTCGTGCGTGCTGGCCCACGTGACGACGACGCTGCGAGCACTGGAGAAGGGCGCACCGGTCGACCTGGTCTTCCAGTCCGTCGCCGGCACCGAGGCGGCCAACCGCGGCTTCGGCGTCACCCTCGACCTGCTCGCCGAGGCCCGCGCCGGCGCGCTGGAGCTGGGCCGGGGGACGGTGGGCCGCAACGTCACCTACTTCGAGACGGGGCAGGGGTCGGCGCTCTCCGCCGACGCGCACCGCGGGGTGGACGGGCGGCCGGTCGACCAGCAGACCCTGGAGTGCCGCGCGTACGCGGTGGCCCGCCACTTCGAGCCGCTGCTGGTGAACACCGTCGTGGGCTTCATCGGCCCGGAGTACCTCTACGACGGCAAGCAGGTGATCCGCGCCGGCCTGGAGGACCACTTCTGCGGCAAGCTGCTCGGCCTGCCGATGGGCGTCGACGTCTGCTACACCAACCACGCGGAGGTCGACGGCGACGACACCGACACCCTCACGCTGCTGCTGGGCGCGGCCGGCTGCTCGTTCGTCATCGCCGTCCCGGGGTCGGACGACGTGATGCTGCACTACCAGTCGCTGTCGTTCACCGACGTCCTCACCGCCCGGCAGGTGCTCGGGCTGCGGCCGGCACCGGAGTTCGAGGAGTGGCTGGCGCGGATGGACCTGCTCGACGCCGACGGGCGCGTGCGTTCCCTGGCCGCCGACGCACCGGCCGCCCGGGCCCTGCTCGCGGCGGCGCGACCGTGACCGCCGTCGACCCGTGGTCGGCGCTCCGGTCGGCCACCCGGGCCCGGGTGGCGCTCGGGCGGGCCGGCGACGGGCTGCCGACGGCGCGGGAGCTGGAGTTCCGCCTGGCGCACGCGGTGGCGCGGGACGCGGTGCACATGGCGCTGGAGCCAGACGTCGTCCGGACGGCGCTGGGGGACCTCGACGTGGTCGAGGTGCGCTCGGCCGCGGCCGATCGGGCCGAGTACCTCCAGCGCCCCGATCTCGGCCGGCGGCTCGCGCCTGGGACGTCGCTGCCGGCCACCGGCGCGGACCTCGGGATCGTGATCGCCGACGGGCTCTCGCCGCGGGCCGTGCACGAGCACGCCGCCGGCACGGTGCGCGCGCTGCTGGAGCGGTTGCCCGGTTGGTCGGTGGCGCCGGTGGTGCTCGCGCACCAGGGGAGGGTCGGACTGGGCGACGAGATCGGCGCGGCGCTCGGGGTGCGGGCGGTCGTGGTGCTCATCGGCGAGCGGCCCGGGCTGTCGTCGGCGGACTCCCTCGGTGGTTACCTGACCTGGGACCCGCGCCCGGGCCGGGCGGACTCCGAGCGCAACTGCGTCTCCAACGTCCGCCCGCCGCACGGGCTGTCGTACGCGCAGGCCGGGGAGGTCGTGGCGCGGTTGCTGGGCGCCGCGCGGGAGCTGGGCGCGTCGGGCGTCGAGCTCAAGGACGAGGGCACGGCGCTGCCGGGCTGAGGTCACGAGGCGAGGTGTTCCCGGCGAGGATGCCTCGCGCACGACCATCTGTGCGGAGGGAGTCCAGCGGGCTAGCGTGCGCCTCCTTCGTTCGGCCCGTTCGGGGGAGGCGCCGTGCGCAACCGACGATGGCACCGCATCATCGGCGTCGCCACGGTCCTCGGTGCTCTCGTGGTCATCAGCGTCGCGGCCATGCCGTCCGGGCCGCCGGACTCGTCGGGTCCTCAGACCTGTTTCGAACCGCCGTCGCCGCCAGACACCCCTGGCACGGTCGAGGCGGGCACGGCGTTGTTCGAGGCGAACCGCCTGGCTGAGGCGGGCAACCTCGGTCTCGCGGAAGAGCTGTACACGTCCGTGCTCGCCGAGGACGTCCGGGCCGTCGCCGGCCTGGAGCACGTCGCGGCCCGCCGCGGGGCGGCCGAGCGGGTCGCCGCCTCGGCCCAGCGGGTGGCCCGGGCCGGACTCGGCGACATCGCGGACCGGTGCTTCCAGAGGGCCCTGGCGCTCGACCCCGCCAACGCCGCGGCACGCGAAGGCCTGACGCCCGACGAGCGCGTGCTCCCGCAGCGGGCAGAAGACCGCTGGGACGCCTTCTACGCTCGCTGGATCGGCCCACTCGGGGCGGCGCTCCTCCCGGCTCTCGGGGTGCTCGCCGTGGTGCTGGTCGTGGCCCGACTGCTCACCCCCAGCCTCGCTCCGGGGAGCGCTGTGGCCTGGCCGGACTGGATCCGGAGGACCGCCTGGAGCGCCGGGCTGGTGCTGGCGGTGCTCGCCGTGCTCCGCGGGATCGCGTTGCTCGGCTGGCCGCCGCCCTGGGTGGACGGGATCGACGCCGAGTGGCGGTCACCGGTCGCCGCAGGGCTCGCGGGCGCGATCCTCCTGATCGCCTGGCTCGGCACCCGTGCCGGGACGACGGCCAGGTTCGGGGACCAGGCCTACCGGCTGGGGCTGCCCGCTGCGGTCACTGCCGCCTTCGCAGTGGTCGGCGCCGCCCTCGCTCTCCTGCTGCTGGGGTTGTTCGTCCGGCCGCTCGACCCGATCCTGCGCATCCCCGACGACGTCTGGCCGTGGACCGTCACTGCCGGCATCGCCGTCCTGGGGATCGTCCTGCTCGCCGTCGGACGCGGTCACGCCCTGCGACTGCGGGTCATGGTCAACACCGGCGACAAGGCCGACCCCGCTGCGACCGCCTACGTCCTCGCCCGTCTCCAGGACCTGGGCACCTCGCCGCCCGAGGGGCTGAAGACCCCGCAGCAGGTCGACGTCACGGATCTGCCGACCGAGGCCGTGAAGGGCCTTCCGGTCGGGAGGGTGGCCACCGTCCTGGCATCGACGCTGGGGCTCCTGCAGCCGTCCGTCCCCTGGCGGGCAACCGTCGAGGACCACGAGGACGGCTGGATGACGGTGGCGGTCGCTCGCAACGGCTCGGTGGTGCGGACGGCGATCATCGATGGCGAGCGATTCCGGGAGCCCCCTGCGACCGAAGGAGCGAAGGCCGGTCCGGGACCGAGTGCACGCAATCGCCTCACCGCGGCAGCAGCCGTGATCCTCACCGAGATGTCGGTCCGACACCCCCGGCTCGCCCGTGGACTGTGCGGTGCCACGCAGTGGGACAGCGTCGCCGCGCACGTGGTCGCGACCCGCCCGCCGGATTCGCCCACCGCCGACGACGGGTTCCGCAGCCGACTCCAGGCGTTCGCGGTCCAGCGGGATCCCAGGAACGCCCTCGCGCGCGCCGCCTACGTGCAGGGGCGGGGACCGGGCGCCGACACCCCGGAAGCGTTCAGGGCACATGCGGCGCGTCTCGAGGGACTCTGCAAGGTCGTCGAGTGGCAGCGGCGAGATCCGCACGGCCTCTTCGACCACTCGAACGACGTCCCACCACCCGCGCGCAGCGACGACGACGGGTACCTGCCCCTCCGGTTGCGGATAGCGCACGCCACAGCCGCCGCATGGCTCAACGCAGCGGCGTACCGGCAGGAAGGCTCCACTGACCGGGAGAAGGCACAGGGCGCCCTGGACCGCTTCCGGGAACTGCTCGAGGCGTGTGGCGCGAGTTCGCGGTCCGACACGTTCGTGCGGGAGATGAGCGCCGTCTTCGGCGAACTGCAGGTCGCACTCCGTGTGCTGCAGTCGGACGGGGAGAGCTTCCCTTCTCCGGACGATCCCACCTGGTTCCGTCCTCGGTCGCTCCAGGCCCTCTACGACCGGGCGTGCGCGCTCGCCATGGCGGCCGAGATGGTCGGACGCGACGGTGCGACCACCAGGAGCGACCTGCCGCGTTCCCTGGCCCGGGAAGACCTCTCCATGGCCACGGGGCACCCGCGGTTGCTGGAGCGGGCCGCCACCGATCCGTGGCTCCGGTCCGTGACCCCGCCGAGCCGGTAGCGCGCCGGAGACGGCAGGGGGTCAGAGCCGGGGGGACTGATCATCGCGGGGCTCGGTCCTTCACGGACGCCGGAGCAGGCGGGCCAGGCGGTGCGTGCGGCCGGCGGTCAGCTCGGCCGGCGGGACCGGCTCGGGGCTCGCGGTCGCGGCGCGCTCGTGCAGCCGGGCCCGGACGTCGTCGGGCGTGTACGCGCGGCGCTGCCGCTCGTTGCGGGCGATGACCACGCCACCGGCCGCGACACCCGCGAGACCGGCAAGTCCGAGCAGCTTCCAGAGGCGCACGTCCGTAACGTAGCGCCCCGTGCCCGAGCTCTCCCTGGACGACGCGGTCGACCTCACCCGCACCGGCGACGTGTGGGTCTTCCGCGGGCCGTCGCTGGCCGACCGCGCCATCCGCGCGCTGACCAACGCGCCGGTCAACCACGTCGGGATGGCCGTCGTCCTCGAGGACCTGCCGCCCCTGCTGTGGCACGCCGAGCTCGGCAGGTCGCTCCCGGACGCGTGGACCGGCCAGCACCAGCGCGGCGTCCAGCTGCACGACCTCCGCGACGCCGTCACCACCTGGCGCCGTCGGTACGGCCAGGCCGCCTGGCTGCGCCAGCTGGTCGGCCCGGCCGAGGACGGCGGGGTGACCCCGGAGATGGAGGACGCCGTCCTGCGCACCATCGCCCGGCTCGACGGGCGGCCGTTCCCGACCACCCGCGGCCTGGTCCGCGGCTGGGTCAACGGCCGGCTGCGGCGGCAGACCGCGGCCGAGACGGTCTTCTGCGCCGAGCTGGTCGCCGCCACCTACACCGCGATGGGCCTGCTGCCGGGCGACCGGCCGCTCAACGCCTACGACCCGGGCAGCTTCTGGTCCGGCGACGACCTCGACCTGCTGCTGGGCGCGCGGCTCGGCCCGGAGATCCCGGTCGACGTGCCGCTCGGCGACTGAGCACCCGGTAGGTCGTCCGCCTTCACACCCTCGCCGGCGCCGCTGCCTCCAGCCGGACGACGGTGTCTCCGACGTCCTCGAGCTCGTCGTGCGTCACGCAGACGACGACCCGGCCGGCCAGCGCCCGGCGGAGGTCGGCCACCAGGGCGGCCGCCGTCGGTGCGTCCAGGTGTGCGGTCGGCTCGTCCAGCAGCACGACGTCGCGGTCGGCGAGCAGCGCGCGGGCCGCGGCCAGGCGGCGGCGCTCTCCGCCGGAGAGGGCGGTGCCGCCCGCGCCGACGGGGGTGTCGAGGCCTTCCGGGAGATCGGCCAGCAGCCGACCGAGCCCCGCGGCAGCGAGTGCGGTGCGCATGCGGCTCTCGCCGTCGGGACCGCTGAGCTCCCCGCGCGGCGCGGCCAGGGCGAGGTTGGCCCGGATGCTGGAGCCGAACACGTGCGCCTCCTGCGGCAGCCAGGCGATCCGCGCGCGCAGGTCGTCGCCGGCCAGCCGGGTCGTGTCGGTGCCGTCCACCTCGTAGCTCCCGGCGCGAGGCCGGAGCGCGGCCATGAGGACGGCGTGGAAGGTGGACTTGCCCGAACCGGAGGGTCCGCGGACGACCAGCCACCCCTCGCCCGCGCGTGCGGCCGCGTCCAGGCCGCGGAGCACGTCCGGCCCGCCGGGCCAGCCGGCGACCAGGCCCTCGGTCCGCACCGACGAGACGGCGACCGGGGCGGGCAGCGGGTCGGCCGGGTCGGCGGGGACCGGCGCCTCGATGACGTCGTCCAGCCGGGCCCGGGCATCGGCCAGGGCGCCGCGCCGCTGCAGGGCGTCGACCAGCCCGGCCAGGGTGTCGGTCAGGGCCAGCGGGGCGAGCGCGAGCACGGCCAGGACCGGCCCGGTCAGCCCACCGGCCCAGGCGACCGCGGTGCCCGTGACGGCGGCCAGATC
>SPQJ01000041.1 GCA_004570425.1 Bacillus sp. AZ43 | reverse complement strand
GCCGCCGTCGACGCCGTTCAGCGCGCCGCCGGCGAGCACGCCGCCGGTCCCGCCCGTGCCACCCCCGTCCGCCCCGGCGGCCCGGCCGGCACCGCCGCTGCCGCCCCTGCCGAACCGGAACCGCTGGGTGCCGGCCGCGGACGACGACGGCTACACGCAGGTGATGACCGTCCTCCCGCCGGTCCCCCGGGGAACGGACGCGGAGACGGAGGAGGAGGCCGACCGGCGCGAGGGCGCTCCGGGCGCCGCCGGCGGGATCCTGCGCGCGGCAGGGACGATGGCGGTCGCGACGCTCGTCTCCCGGATCACCGGCCTGCTGCGCACGATGGTCCTGGCGGCCGCGCTGGGCAGCGCCACGCTCGTCGGCGACGCCTACAACACGGCGAACACGCTGCCCAACATCGTCTACGAGCTGCTGCTCGGCGGCGTCCTGGCGTCGGTGATCGTGCCGCTGCTGGTGCACGCGCAGGAGCGGGACCGCGACGGCGGCACCGCCTACGCGCAGCGCCTGGCGACGGTCGCGGTGGCGGGCCTGGTGGTGGTCACCGCCCTGGCGATCCTCGCCGCGCCCCTGCTGACCTCGCTCTACGGCATCACCGACGACCCCGACCAGGAACGCCTGGCCGTCTGGCTGGCACGGATCCTGCTGGTCGAGATCGTGTTCTACGGGCTGGGCGCGCTGGCCCAGGCGATCCTGAACTCGCGGGGCGTCTTCGGCCCGCCCGCCTGGGCCCCGGTGCTCAACAACGTCGTCGTCATCGCCACGGGGCTGGTCTTCATCGCGGCCAGCGGCCCCGGCGACCTCGAGCCGGCGTCCCTGACCCCGGGGCTGGTGTGGCTGCTCGGCGTGGGCACCACCCTCGGCATCGCCGTCCAGGCGCTGGTGCTGCTGCCGCTGCTGCGGAAGGCAGGGGTGCCGCTGCGTCCCCGGTGGGGGCTGCGGGACACCGGGCTGCGCGAGGCCGGGACGCTGGGGCTCTGGGTGATCGGCTACGTCGCGGTGAGCCAGGTCGGCGTCGTCGTGGCGATGCGGATCGCGAACGCCGCCGGACGCGAGCAGGGCCTGGGCTCCCTGGCCTTCGCCAACGCCAGCCTGCTGTTCCAGATGCCCTACGGGATCATCGGCGTCGCCCTGCTCACCGCCCTCGTGCCGCGGATGAGCCGCGCCGCCTCCCGGCACGACGTCCCCGGCGTCGTCTCGGACCTCTCGCTCGGCACGCGGCTGTCGGCCCTGGGGCTGCTGCCGGTCACCGCGGCGCTGACCGTGCTCGGCCCCCCGCTCGGCATCCTGGCCTTCGCCCGGGGCAACACGACGGCCGAGCAGGCCGAGGGCATCGGCACCGCGCTGGCCGTGGGCGCGTTCGGGCTGCTGCCCATGGCGGTCACGCTCCTGCAGCTGCGGGTCTTCTACGCCATGAAGGACGCCCGCACCCCCACGCTGATCCAGCTCGGCATGGTCGCCGTCCGCGTGCCCCTGCTGCTGCTGGTGCCCGTGGTCGTCGACCCCGACCACGTGGTGGCCGGTCTGATGCTGGCCACGAGCCTCACCTACGTCGCCGGATGGGTCATCGGGGACCTCGCGCTGCGACGCCGGCTGGGCGGCCTGGCCTCGCGCGAGACGTTCGGCCCGCTGCTGCGCATGGCGCTGGTCGCCGTCGTCGCCGGCGCGGTCGGCCTGCTCGCCCGAAACGTGACCGACGACCTCGTCGGCACGTCCACGGCAGGGTCGCTCGTGACCGTCCTGATCGGTACCGTGGTCATCGGTGGCGTGGCCCTCGCGGGCCTCGTGATCGCCCGTGTCCCCGAGATCCGGGAGCCCCTGGCAGCACTCAGGGACCGGAGGGGACGCGGATGAGCGGTCACGAGCGGGACACGACCCCACCGCCGGAGCGCTCGCGCCGGCGGCCGGGAGAGAACAGGGGGTCGACAGTGTCGATGACGTCGACGACCACCGGCCTCCCCGACCGCTACCGCCCGCTCGACCAGGTGGGCCCCGACGAGCCCACGCCCACGGGTGTCATCCAGTGCTGGCGGGCCAAGGACCGGGTCCTCAACCGCGACGTCGCCATCCGCGTGCACACCCCCGCGGGGCCCGCCGCGCACGCCTGGATCAGCCGCGCGCTCACCGCCGGCGGCCTGGCCACCCCCGCGCTGGCGATGGTCTACGACGCCTCCGAGGGCACCGGCGACCCGCAGACCCCCGGTGGCGCCGCCTACGTCGTCAACGAGTGGATCGACGGCGAGACGCTCGCCGAGCGGCTCGCCCGCGGCCCCATGCCCGACCGCGAGGCCCGCACCGTCCTCCGCCGGCTGGCCGAGGGCGTCGCCGAGGCGCACCGCGTCGGCCTCGCCGTCGGCGGGCTGACCCCCGACAACGTGGTGCTGCGGCCGAACGGCCTGGTCGGGCTGCGCGCCGTCCCCGCCGCGACCGGCACCGTCGACGGCGACATCGCCGCCCTCGGCGCGCTGCTCGAGGCCTGCCTCACCGGGCTCGCCCCCGGCCAGCCCCGCCGGCTCAGCGGCCCCTCGGACCTGGTGGCCCTGGTCCGCCGCGCGAAGTCCACCGAGCCCGGGCAGGGGCTGTCGAGCGTCGCGGCCATGGCGTCGCTGCTCGGCGAGCGGTCCCGGCCCGGCCCCCTCACGCCGGCCGCCCGGGCCGAGGAGACCGACAGCGGCTGGCTGCGGCGGCTGCGCGACCGCCGCCCGGACCAGGAGTCCGACCACCCCGGTGGCGCCCCCGCCGCGCAGGACGGGCCGGTGCGGCTGGACCCGCAGACCCTGCCCCCCGTCCCGCCGGTGCGGCCGGTCACCGACGCCCCGCTCGCCCCGGGCGCCGTGGGCGGCGACACCGTCGCCGCCGGTTCGGTGGCGCCCGCCGCCGGTGCGTACGCCGGCGCCTACTCCGCCCCCCGGGACGACGAGCCGCTCGGCGTGCTCGACGAGGGTTACGGGTACGACGAGCCGTTCACCGGCGAGAACGACATCGACGAGGACGGCGCCCAGCGGCACAAGCTCGTCGTCGTCGGGCTGCCGCTGCTCGCCCTGCTGGTGGTCGTCGCGCTCGCCTGGTGGATCGGCGACAAGGTGCTGTCGGTCGCCGGTGAGGTCGACCAGACACCCGGCTCGACGCCCCAGGCGAGCGCCTCCGCGGATCCGACCGGTGCGGCCGTCGCCGCCGGGGAGCCGCTGTCGATCGCGTCGGGCGATGTCTACGACCCGCAGGGCGACGGCGACCCCGACAACGACGAGGACGTGCCGCTCGCCTTCGACGGCGACCCGGCGACGGCCTGGTCGACCTACGAGTACCGGGGCTCGCCGGCCTTCGGCAACCTCAAGGACGGCCTCGGCATCATGCTCGACCTCGGCTCGGCGCAGGAGCTCGCCGCGGTCACCCTGACCAGCCCGAGCGCCGGCGCCACGGTGGAGATCCGCACCGGCGACGCGCCCGACGGCAACCTCGACAGCTTCGCGGTGGCCGCCGACGGCGAGCTCGGTGGCGAGACCGAGCTCGCCTTCGAGGAGCCGGTCACGGCGCGCTACGTGCTGGTCTGGCTCACCGGGCTGGTCGAGAGCGGCGGCGGCTACTCGGCGGGCATCGCCGAGGTCAGCGTCCAGGCCGCCGGCTGAGGCAGGGGAATGCCGCACCTACGATCCTCGTTGTGCCGCCCGTGAGTGACTTCCCGACGCCCGGCCCCGCAGTGACGACGGAGGAGATCGAGAACCCCGTCATCCCCCCGGCCGAGCACGACGGCGTCCGTGACCTGATCATCATCGGGTCCGGCCCCGCCGGCTACACCGCCGCCACCTACGCGGCCCGCGCGAACCTGCACCCGCTGGTGTTCGAGGGCTCGCAGTTCGGTGGTGCGCTGATGACCACCACCGAGGTGGAGAACTTCCCCGGCTTCCCCGAGGGCATCCAGGGCCCCCAGCTCATGGACGACATGCGCACCCAGGCCGAGAAGTTCGGCGCGGAGCTCGTCCCGCAGGACGTCACCGAGGTCGACCTGACCGCGGAGCCCAAGATCGTCAAGGTCGGCAGCGAGGTGCACCGCGCGCACGCCGTCATCGTCGCCACCGGCTCCAAGTACCGGTACCTGGGCCTGGCGAACGAGGAGCGCCTCCTCGGCCGCGGCGTCTCGGCCTGCGCCACCTGCGACGGGTTCTTCTTCCGCGACCAGGACATCGTCGTGGTCGGCGGCGGCGACTCGGCGATGGAGGAGGCCACCTTCCTCACCCGGTTCGCCAAGAGCGTCACCGTGGTCCACCGGCGGAACGAGCTGCGCGCCTCGAAGATCATGGTGAAGCGCGCCCAGGAGAACGAGAAGATCCGCTGGGAGCTCGGCAAGCAGGTCACCGACGTCCTGGGTGACAGCACCGTCTCCGGCGTGCAGCTGACCGACGTCGAGAGCGGCGCCACCGAGACCATGCCGGTCACCGGCATGTTCGTGGCCATCGGCCACGACCCCCGCAGCGAGCTGTTCGCCGGCCAGCTGAAGCTGGACGACGAGGGCTACATCCAGGTCGAGCACCCGACCACCCGCACCAACATCGACGGCGTCTTCGCCTGCGGCGACGTGGTCGACCACATCTACCGGCAGGCCATCACCTCGGCCGGCACGGGTGCCGCCGCGGCGATCGACGCCGAGCGCTGGCTCGCCGAGACCTTCGACGAGCGCTGAGCGAGGACCCGTCCCCGCGGGACGGGCATATATCCACCGACCCACCGGTTACGACGGTAGGTACTTCGAGCAGTCGAGCAGAGGGAGAGACGACCGATGGCAGGCAACACCGTGACGGTCACCGACACCAGCTTCGCCAGCGACGTGCTGGGCAGCGACAAGCCCGTGCTCGTGGACTTCTGGGCGGAGTGGTGCGGCCCCTGCAAGATGGTCGCCCCGGTCCTCGAGGAGATCGCCGCCGAGCACGGCGACAAGCTGACGATCGCCAAGCTCAACATCGACGAGAACCCGCAGATCGCCCGCGACTACCAGGTCATGTCGATCCCGACCATGACCGTGTTCCAGGGCGGCAAGCCGGTCAAGAGCATCATCGGCGCCAAGCCCAAGGGCGCCATCCTGAACGACCTCGCCGACTACCTGTGAGGCGCGGCCCCGCCTGAGGGGCCACCGAGAGTCACGAACGGGCCCGCACGACCACCTGGTCGGGCGGGCCCGTTCCCGTACGGGTGGACCCCACCGGGCCGCGAGAAGGCCGGGGGGCGACAATCGCAGGACGATGGGAAGCGACAGCCGCATGCAGATCCTGCGCCTCGGGGACCGTGGTCCCGCGGTGGCCGACGTGCAGACGGCGCTGCGGAGCCTCGGGCTGCTCCGCGACCTCGACGGCACCGTCGAACCCCGGCCCCCGCAGGCCATGGCCACGCTCCCCGACGTCGCGCTGGACGCCGCGGTGTTCGACGAGGCCACCGAGCTGGCCGTGCGCCACTTCCAGCAGAACCGCGGGCTGTCGGTGGACGGCCGGGTCGGCGAGGAGACCTACCGGGCGCTCAACGAGGCCCGCTGGTCGCTCGGCGACCGGCTGCTCCGCTACGACCCGGAGCGTCCCGTCCGCGGCGACGACGTCATCAGCCTGCAGGAGCGGCTGCACGAGCTGGGGTACGACGCCGGGCCGGTCGACGGCATCTTCGGGCCGGAGACCGAGCACGGTCTGCGCACCTTCCAGCGCGACTACGGCCTGACCGCCGACGGCACCTGCGGGCCGGCCACGATGCGCGCGCTGCGCCAGCTCGGCCGCAAGGTGACCGGGGGACGGCCGCAGCTGCTGCGGCAGAGCGCCTCCTTCGTCGCCAGCGGGCCGCACCTGATCGGCCGGCGGATCGTGGTCGACCCCGGGCACGGGGGAGAGGACACGGGCTACGCCGTGGGGGAGACGACCGAGGCTGACCTCGTGTTCGACCTCGCCTCGCGCATCGAGGGGCGGCTGGCGGCCGCGGGCGCGATGGTCTACCTCACCCGCGGCCGGGAGCAGAACCCGTCGGCCGCCGAGCGGACCCAGTTCGCCAACGACGCCCGGGCCGACCTGTTCGTCTCCCTCCACCTGGACTCGCACACCTCCGAGCACGCCCGCGGCGTGGCCAGCTACTACTACGGCACCGGCTCGGGGGCGTCGTCCACCGCCGGCGAGCAGTTCGCCAACCTGGCCCGCCGCGAGACCGTCGCCCGGACCGGACTGCTGGACCTCGGTTCGCACCCGAAGACCTGGGACCTGCTGCGGATGACCCGCATGCCGGCGGTCCGCCTCGACTGCGGGTACCTGTCCCACCCGGTCGACCGGCTGCTGCTCCTGGACGCCCGGGTGCGCAGCGCGATCGCCTCCGGTGTCCTCGCCGCCGTCCAGCGGCTCTTCCTCCCCGCCGAGAACGACCCGCCCACGGGCACGTTCGTGCTGGAGGACCGGATCCAGGGCTAGGGGCGCCCAGTCCACTTCCGCGGGAGGCCCGGTCGCTCCCGGCGCCCCCCTCCTTACACTCGTGAAGGTGCCCACCACTCCGCCCGGCTCCCCTGCCGGTCCCGGTCAGCCGGGGACGCACCTGACGCACGGTGCGCATCCCCACGTCGTGCCGCGGCACCCGCGGCTGGACCCGCTGGCGGACCGGTACGCAGCACGCACGCACGGCATGAAGACCTCGGAGATCCGGGCGCTCTTCTCCGTGGTGAGCCGGCCCGAGGTCGTCTCCCTGGCCGGAGGCATGCCCGCGGTCACCGCGCTGCCCCTGGACGCCGTCGGCTCGATGATCGGCGACCTGGTCAGCGGCATGGGCGCGCAGACGCTCCAGTACGGCTCCGGGCAGGGCGACCCGCGGCTGCGCGAGCGGATCTGCGACGTCATGGCCCTGGAGGGCATCACCGACGCCTCGCCGAGCGAGGTCGTCGTCACCGTCGGCTCCCAGCAGGGGCTCGACCTGGTCACCCGCGTGTTCGTCGATCCCGGTGACGTCATCCTGGCCGAGGCGCCGTCCTACGTCGGCGCCCTCGGGGTGTTCCAGTCCGCCGAGGCCCGCGTGCGGCACGTCGCCATGGACGACCACGGGCTGATCCCCGAGGCGCTGGAGGAGGCGCTCGTCGACTGCCGGGCCAACGGCGACCGGGTCAAGTTCCTGTACACGGTGCCGAACTTCCACAACCCGGCCGGCGTGACGCTCTCCGAGGAGCGCCGCGAGGCGGTCATGGCGCTCGCCGAGAAGTACGACCTGCTGGTCATCGAGGACAACCCCTACGGCCTGCTCGGCTTCGAGCACGAGCCGATGCGCGCGCTGCGGGCCCGCAACAACCAGCGGGTCATCTACCTCGGCTCGTTCTCCAAGACCTTCTCGCCCGGCCTGCGGGTCGGCTGGGTCCTGGCGCCGCTCGCCGTCCGGGAGAAGCTGGTCCTGGCCACCGAGGCGCAGGTGCTCTGCCCGCCCTCGCTCACCCAGTACGCCGTGGCCCGCTACCTGGACACGCAGCCGTGGCGGGAGCAGATCAAGCTGTTCACCGAGCTCTACCGGGAGCGGCGGGACGCCACCCTGGAGTCCCTCGCCGCCCTGATGCCGGCCGGCACGGCCTGGACACAGCCCGAGGGCGGCTTCTACGTGTGGCTGAAGCTGCCGCACGGCCTGGACGCCAAGCTCATGCAGCCCCGCGCGGTCAACGCGCACGTCGCCTACGTGCCCGGGATCGGCTTCTTCGCCGACGGCAACGGCCGCGAGTTCATGCGGTTGTCCTACTGCTACCCCGAGCCCGACGAGATCCGCGAGGGCGTCCGCCGCCTCGCCCGGGTGATCGAGGCGGAGCTGGACCTGCACTCCACCTTCGACGCCGTCGACACGGGGAGCTTCCGCGCCATCGGGCGCACGCGTTCCACGGATTCCGGGACGATCGTCGGACCCGCCAACAGCGACACCTACGAGGACGGACGGGCATGACGGAATCGACCGCCACCTCCCCCGCACCCGGTGCCGGCCACTCCGGCCTGCGCGCCGTCGTCCTCAGCGGCGGGCTGAACTTCGAGCGGGAGGTCAGCCTCTCCTCCGGCACGCAGGTGTGGGAGGAGCTCGCCCGCGCCGGCGTCGACGCCGAGATCCGCGATGCCGACGCCGACCTGCTCCCCGGTCTGGCCGCCGCACCCGCGGACGCGGTGTTCATCGCGCTGCACGGGGCCACCGGCGAGGACGGCGCCCTGCGCGCCGTCCTCGACCTGGCCGGCGTCCCCTACGTGGGCTCCCCGGCGGCCGCCTGCCGGCTGGCCTGGGACAAGCCCGCCGCCAAGTCGGTCGTCCGGGCCGCCGGGGCGCGCACCCCCGACTGGGTGGCGCTCCCGCACAGCACGTTCCGCGAGCTCGGCGCCGGCGCGGTGCTCGACCTCATGGTGGCCCGGCTCGGCCTGCCGCTGATCGTGAAGCCCGCGTCCGGCGGCTCGGCCCTCGGCGTGCAGAAGGTCAGCAACGTCGAGGAGCTGCCTGCCGCCATGGTGAGCTGCTTCGCCTACGGCGACACCGTGATGGTCGAGCGCTACGTGGAGGGCGTCGAGCTCGCCATCGGCGTCGTCGACCTGGGGGAGGGGCCGCGGGCGCTGCCGGCGGTCGAGATCGCCCCGGCGTCGGGCGTCTTCGACTACACGGCCCGCTACACCCCGGGGCTCACCGAGTACCACGCGCCGGCCCGGGTGAGCGACGACGTCGCGGCCCGGGCCGCAGCGCTCGCCGTCCAGGTGCACGAGGTGCTCGGCCTGGCCGACCTCTCCCGCACCGACGCGATCGTCTCCCCGGACGGCGAGGTGCACTTCCTCGAGGTGAACGTCTCGCCGGGTCTCACCGAGACCTCGATGTTCCCGATGTCGGTCGAGGCGGCCGGCCTGGAGCTCGGCGACGTCCTCGCCCGGCTGCTGGCCCGCCGGGCGGCGACCGTCCGCTGAAGAAGGCCCCGCTGCGGGGCCTTACATCTGTGACGTAATCAGGCCGATCTCTCGTTCAGCCGCCGATCAGGCCTCCGGACGGCGTCCGGTGATCTCCGGGGCCATCACGCCGATGATCCGCTGCAGGTCGTCGACCGAGCCGAACTCGACGACGATCTTCCCCTTGGACCGGCCGATCTGGATCTTGACCTTGGTCTCGAAGCGGTCGGAGAGCCGCGAGCCGAGTTCCTCGACGCCGGGGGCGGTGATCTTCCGGGCCCGCCGCTTGGCGGTCGGCTGCTCGGCAGCCGCCATGGCGACCGCCTCCTCCGTCGCCCGCACCGACATCCCCTCGGCGACGATGCGGGTGGCGAGGGCGTCCTGCGCGTCGGCGTCGGCCAGGCCCAGCAGTGCCCGGGCGTGCCCGGCGGAGATGACGCCGGCCGCGACGCGGGTCTGCACCTTCACCGGCAGCTTCATGAGCCGGATGGTGTTGGTGACCTGCGAGCGGCTGCGCCCGATGCGGCTGGCCAGCTCCTCGTGGGTCGCGCCGAACTCCTCGAGCAGCTGCTGGTAGGCCGCGGCCTCCTCCAGCGGGTTGAGCTGGACGCGGTGGATGTTCTCCAGGAGGGCGTCGCGCAGCATCGCGTCGTCCGTGGTGTCCCGGACGATCGCCGGCACGGTCTCCAGGCCGGCGGCGCGGGCGGCACGCAGCCGCCGCTCGCCCATGATGAGCTCGTAGGTGACCGCGGTGCCGTCGGTCCGCGGGTTCTCCCGGACGACGATCGGCTGGAGCAGGCCGAACTCCTTCACGCTGTGCGTGAGCTCCTCGAGCGCCTCGTCGTCGAACACCTGGCGCGGCTGCTTGGGGTTGGGGACGACGTCGCCGACCGCCACCTCGCGGAGCTGCGCGCCGGGCACGCCCACGGCCCCGACGGCGTCGTCGACCGGCCGGGGCGCCGGCGGTGCCGCCTGCTCGGCGACGCGCTCCTCGGACGCCGGGGGAGCGGGCACCAGCGTGACCGAGGGAGCCGACGACGACGGCTCGTCGACGACCGGGGCGGGCGCCGCGGCCGCCGCCGCCGTGTGCTCCGGGGGAGCGCTGGTGGGGATGAGGGCCGCCAGGCCCCGGCCCAGCCCGCCGCGCTTGCTCATGACCGCTCTCCGCTCACCCGTGGCGTGCTCACTGGCTCTCCTGTGTGCTGACTGAACCCGGCCAGGCCGGGGCGCTCGAGCGGCGGGAGGTCGACCCCGCGCTCGGCGAGCTGGCGGGCCGCCTCGACGTAGCTCGTCGAGCCGCGCGACCCGGGGTCGTAGGTGAGCACCGACTGGCCGTAGCCCGGTGCCTCCGAGACGCGGACGTTGCGGGGGATGACCGCGGGCAGCACCAGCTCGCCGAAGTGGTTGCGGACCTCGTCGGCCACCTGGTCGGCGAGCTTGGTCCGGCCGTCGTACATGGTGAGCAGGATCGTCCGGACGGAGATGCCCGGGTTCAGGTGCTGCCGCACCAGGTCGATGTTGTTGAGCAGCTGCCCGAGCCCCTCGAGCGCGTAGTACTCGCACTGGATCGGGATCAGGACCTCGTCCCCGGCCACCAGCGCGTTGAGCGTGAGCAGGCCGAGGGACGGCGGGCAGTCGATCAGGACGTAGTGCGGCCGCTGGTCGGCGGGCAGCTGCTCGACGTAGGCCTCGATCGCCCGGCGGAGCCGGTGCTCGCGGGCCACCACGGAGACCAGCTCGATCTCCGCGCCCGCCAGGTCGATCGTCGCCGGCACGCAGAGCAGCTTCGGGCTCGCCGTGGTCGGGTGGACCACCTCCGCCAGCGAGTTGTCGCCCACCAGGGCGTCGTAGACCGACGGGGTGCCGACGGTGTGCTCCACGCCGAGGGCCGTGCTGGCGTTGCCCTGGGGGTCGAGGTCGATGACCAGCGTCCGCAGCCCGTACAGCGCGAGAGCCACCCCGAGGTTCACCGTGGAGGTGGTCTTCCCGACGCCACCCTTCTGGTTGGCGACGGTGATGACCCGGATCCGGCTCGGCGCGGGGAAGGGGTCCTGGTCGGCGGCGTGCAGCAGGCGGGTGGCCCGGAGGGCCTCCATCGCGATCGGGCTGTCGAAGTCGCCCAGGCCGGCCGAGGACGGTGCGGACGACTGGTCGGCAGCGAGACTGCTCCGCAGCCGCTCGCCCGGGTCGGTCATCTCGGGTCCTTCCTGACGATCCGTTTCACGTGGAACGGATCGGGTGGCTGTACCTGTTCCACGTGGAACAGGGTGGTGCACTCCGTGCCGGAGCGACGTCACCGCGCTCCACGCGTCATGACCACCACGGTAGTGGCAGCATCGCCGAGCTCCGCGCCGACGGCCCGCGGATGAACATCACGCATGCCCGCGGCGGCCAGCTGCGGGAGCATCCCGGGGAGCTCCTCCAGGGCGCGGGCGCCCACCAGGGCGACGAGCTGCGTGCCGGGGCGCATCAGCCCGCGGCACCAGCCGACGAGCCGGGGGAGCGGCGCGACCGCCCGCGCGGTGACGACGTCGACCGGCCCGACCGCTGACACCACCGAGCGCTCCTCGGCCCGCCCGCGCACCACCCGCCACGGGCGGCCACCGGGCCGGTCCAGTGCGGCGACGGTCTGGTCGAGGAACTCCACCCGCCGCGACATGGGCTCCACCAGCGTGAGCTCGACGTCCGGGCGCGCCAGGCCCAGCGGGATCCCGGGCAGCCCGGCGCCGCTGCCGACGTCGACCACCCGGGCGCCGTCGGGGACGGCCTCCGCCACGGCGGCGCTGTTGAGCACGTGGCGCTCCCACAGCCGGGACACCTCACGCGGCCCGATCAGCCCGCGGACCACACCGTCGGACGCGAGCCGGGCGACGTACTGCTCGGCGGCGGGCAGCGCCGCCCCGAACACCCGGGCCGCGCTCTCCGGCGCCGGCGGCACGGCCGGGCCGGCCGCCTCGTCGTGGGCGGTCACCTGTCGGGCAGGACCACGACGCGGCGGTTCGGCTCCTCGCCCTCGGACTCGCTGTGCACGCCGGCCACCGATGCGATGACGTCGTGGACGACCTTGCGCTCGAACGGGTTCATGGGCGACAGGCGCTCCGGCTGCCCGCTGCTGGCGACGCGGCGCGCGGTCTCGCCGGCCAGGGCGGTGAGGTCGGCCCGGCGCTTGGCGCGGAACTCGCCGATGTCGAGCATGAGCCGGCTGCGCACGCCCGTGGACTGGGCGACGGCCAGGCGGGTGAGTTCCTGGAGCGCCTCCAGCGTCGCCCCGTCGGGCCCGATCAGGTCGGTGAGCCGCCCGCCGACGATCGCGACGGAGGCGCGGTCGCCCTCCACGTCGAGGTCGATGTCGCCGTCCTTGTCGAGGATGTCGAGCAGCCGCTCGAGGTAGTCCCCCGCCACGTCGCCCTCGCGGACCAGCAGGTCGTCCCCGTCCGCCCCGTCGGCCTCATCCGTCTCGTCCGTGTCGTCGTCCACCGGCTCGACGACGGCGTCGGCGCTCAGCGCGTCGTCCGCGGCGAGGTCGGGGTCGCCGACCCCCGCGGCGGCGGGCGTCAGGACGGTGCCGGGGACGGCCTCGTCGGCGGTGTCGGTGGGCTGCTGCGGAGCACTCACGGGGGGTTCCTCCCAGGTCGGTGCGGGCGGCCGGGCGTACCCGGTGGTCGAGGGCGTCGGTCGGACGCGGGGGCCGGTCAGCGGCGCTTGCGCTTGCCCCGGTTCTGCTGCGGACCGGGCTTGCCCGCCGGCTTCGCGCCCGGCGGTCGCCCGTTGCCCGACGGGGCGCCGTCGGCGCTCGCGGCGGTGACGCCGCCGGTCGACGGGGTCGCGGGCGGGGTGGCCGGGCGGCCGCCCTTCGGGCGGACGGGCTTCGCTCCGGGCTTGGGAGCGAGCGTCTTCGGGTCGATGGCCGGCTTGGCGGCCTCCTCCTTGGCCTTCGCGGCCGGCGAGCCGGGCGGCGGCATCTTGCGGAGGACGAAGAACTGCTGGCCCAGCGTCCACAGGTTGTTCGTCATCCAGTAGAGGAGGACGCCGATCGGGAAGATGAAGCCCGAGACGAACAGACCGGCGGGCATGACGTAGAGCAGGATCTTCTGCATCATCGCGGCCTGGCCCTCGACCGGGCCGGAGCGCTTCATGATCTGCTTCTGCGTGAAGTAGGTCGTGAGGCACATGACCACGATCAGCACGAACGCGACGATGCGGATGTTCGTGTAGGTGACCCCGGCGATGTCGAGGATCGCCGTCTCCTTGGCGCCGCTCATGTTGAACGACGAGGAGATGGGGGCGCCGAACAGCTGAGCCCGCGCGGCCTGGTCGGTCAGCTCGTCGGACCAGCTGTAGAGGCCCTGCTTGTCCGGGGCCAGCCGGCGCAGCACGTGGAAGAGCGACAGGAAGACCGGGATCTGCGGCAGGATCGGGAGGCAGCCGGCCAGCGGGTTGACGCCGCGCTCCTTGAACAGCGCCTGCTGCGCCACCGCCATCCCCTGGCGGTCGCTGCCGTACTGCTTGCGCAGCTTCACCAGCTCGGGCTGGAGCTCCTGCATCGCTCGCTGCGACTTGATCTGCTTCACGAACAGCGGGAACAGGATCAGCCGGATCGTGACGACGAGGAAGACGATCGCCAGGACCCACGACAGCCCGCCGAGCGCCGACTCCGCCGGGGGGTCACCGAGGACCGCGTCCCACAGCGAGTGCCACCGCGCCATCACCCAGGAGATGGCGGTGTACAGCCAGTCAAGCAACGGAGGACTCCTCGTTCGCCCGACGGTCGACCGGCGGGACGGCTCGGTGGTGCGGGGACTGCGACGCTGCAGTGCTCGACGAGCGGGCCGGTCGCCCGGTTCCGCCGTCGGCGGCCGGGACGAAGTCGACGCCACCCGGGTGCCAGGGGGCGCACTTGACCAGCCGGTGCAGCGCCAGCCAGCCGCCGCGCAGGGCACCGTGCAGCCCGATCGCCTCGGCGGCGTAGGCGCTGCAGGTCGGGTAGAAGCGGCACCGCGGCGGCAGCGCCGGGCTGATCGCCCGGGAGTAGAACCGGATGACGGCGAGCAGGGCGCGGGCGATCACGAGCGGGCACCCCGTTCCCCGAGCAGCCGGTCCAGACCCGAGGCGAGATCGCGCCGGAGCAGCGCGGAGGCGGCCGAGCCGGCCTCCGGGCGGGCCCGCACGACCAGGTCCGCGGTCGGGGGGAGCCGGTGCAGCTCCTCCCGCACCGCCGCGCGCAGCCGCCGGGTCACCCGGTGGCGGACCACCGAGTTGCCCACGGCCTTGCCGACCACGAAACCGGCCCGGGCACCGGACGGCGCGGGGCCGTCCCGGTGCTCGGGCCGTTCGGAGAGGTAGTGGAGGACCATGGTCGGCCGCCCGGCGCGCCTGCCGGACCGGACGACCGCGGTGAACTCCGGACGCCGGCGCAGGCGTGCC
Source organism: Bacillus sp. AZ43 (assembly GCA_004570425.1). Taxonomy (GTDB): domain Bacteria; phylum Actinomycetota; class Actinomycetes; order Mycobacteriales; family Geodermatophilaceae; genus Blastococcus_B. The sequence continues at coordinate 18,326 of SPQJ01000041.1, read as the reverse complement.
TGCGCGGGCAGCACGTCAGGCGGAGAGCTTCTCGCGACCCTTGCGCCGACGGCCGGCGAGGATCGCCCGGCCCGCGCGGGTCCGCATCCGCAGCCGGAAGCCGTGGGTCTTGGACCGGCGGCGGTTGTTCGGCTGGAACGTGCGCTTGCTCACGAGGTACTCCCACTACACGACATCGGCGGTGCGCACCCGCCGGCGGGCGGGCACGCGCGGGGCGGCGGGAACGCGCGGCGAGGTGCCGCGTCCCGACCCCGGAAGCTGGTCACTGCCGACCGTTCCGGGCCGCTGACCACCCGCACGGCGACACCGGTCGGGGGGAGCGGGCGGCCGGAACCGTCCACAGACTCCCGCCAGCATAGCCGAGGACCGGCCGGTGCCGGTGACCCGGGCCGCGGGCGACCACCCATGACCCCCCGACCGGCCGTGCGGGCACCGGCGGCGCGCCGGGTGCGACGCGCCCGGCGCGGTCCCCCGAGCGTTGCCGGGCTGTGGATGGGGCTGTTAGCGTCGCCGTCGCTCCGCGTCGGACGTCAGGGTCACGGCGTGTGGGCCGATCCCGTCGGCCAACCGGCCGGCGACTCGTCCGTCTTCCCGCTGGAACCCGGCTCCGACCTGCAGAGATGTGGATCGGCGTCGGCCGGCCGCGCATGCCGGCCCGACCGGTCGCCGGCCGTGCACAGCCTGTGGACACCGGTGTGGACCCCGTGCGTCCACACATCCACAGGCGGGTAGTTCCGCAGCGGTGACCGACCGGGATCGACACCATGGGGAGGAAGAAGCGGCATGGCCGATGCCACGCTGGACCTGGCGACCGTCTGGGACCAGATCCGCGAGCGACTGGCGACGAGCCTGTCCCCTCAGCAGAACGCGATGCTGAACCTCACCCGCCCGCTCGGGCTGGTCGAGGACACCGCCGTCCTGGCCGCCCCCAACGAGTTCACCCAGACGGTGCTCGAGTCCCGGATGCGCCGGGTGCTCGCCGAGGCCCTGTCCGAGCGGTTCGGCCGCGACATCCGCGTCGCCGTCCAGCTGGAGGACGCACCCCCGCCGCCCGAGGACGAGCCGCGCGAGGAGGAGCCGACCCGCCGCCCGTGGTCGTCGGCGGAAGCCACGCTCGAGGCGCGCCGTGCCGAGGAGGACCGCGCCCGCCGCGACCGGGCCGACGACGGCCGCAGCGCGTTCGGCGTCCGCACCGACGCCGTCGGCTCGGCGCCGTGGGACCGGGACGCCGCCGAGGAGCTGCCGGCCCGCCCGGACGGCGAGGTGCGCGAGCTGCGCCCGGCCGACCGCGCACCCGTCGACCGCGGGGCCCCGGAGGACTGGGCCACCACGACGTGGGGCCCGGAGCCGTCCGGCCGCGACTGGGGCGGCGCCGACGAGCGCACCGCCGACGTCCTCCCCTTCGACGTCGCCGGCGACGGCGGCGACCAGCGCGCCCGGTCCGCCGCGGCGGGGGCCGGCCGCCGGCGTCCCGAGCAGGGCCGCCCGGCCGGGCTGGACCCGGGGCTGAACCCCAAGTACGTCTTCGACAGCTTCGTCATCGGCAACAGCAACCGGTTCGCCCACGCCGCCGCGGTCGCGGTGGCCGAGGCGCCCGCCCGCGCCTACAACCCGCTGTTCATCTACGGGGAGTCCGGGCTGGGCAAGACCCACCTGCTGCACGCGATCGGCCACTACGCCGCGCGGATGTTCCCGAACGTGAAGGTGCGCTACGTCAGCACCGAGGAGTTCACGAACGAGTTCATCAACCTGGTGCACTCCGGCCGGGCCGAGGACTTCCGCCGCCGCTACCGCGACATCGACTTCCTGCTCATCGACGACATCCAGTTCCTGGAGCGCGCCGAGCGGACGCAGGAGGAGTTCTTCCACACGTTCAACACGCTGCACAACGCCAGCAAGCAGATCGTCATCACCTCCGACCGTCCGCCGAAGAAGCTGACGACCCTGGAGGACCGGCTGCGCACCCGGTTCGAGTGGGGCCTGATCACCGACGTCCAGGCACCCGACCTCGAGACCCGCATCGCGATCCTGCGGAAGAAGGCCTGGGGCGAGCGGCTGCAGGTGCCCGACCAGGTGCTGGAGTTCATCGCCAGCAAGGTGCAGACCAACATCCGCGAGCTCGAGGGCGCGCTGATCCGCGTGACGGCGTTCGCGTCGCTGAACAAGCAGCAGGTGGACCTGCCGCTGGCCGAGCTGGTGCTCAAGGACCTCATCAGCGACGAGCAGGGCCCGCAGATCACCGCCGCGATCATCATGGCCGCCACCGCGGAGTACTTCTCCGTGACGATGGAGGAGCTGCAGGGCACCAACCGCAGCCGCACGCTGGTGAACGCCCGGCAGATCGCGATGTACCTCTGCCGCGAGCTGACCGAGCTGTCGCTGCCGCGCATCGGTGCCTCGTTCGGCGGCAAGGACCACACCACGGTCATGCACGCGGTCAAGAAGATCACCAACCTGATGAGCGAGCGCCGGGCCACCTACACGCAGGTCACCGAGCTCACGGCACGCATCAAGAGCCGCGCGCGGCAGTAGCCGGGCACCTCGGCGACGGGGTGTCGTCCGGAGGACGGCGGTGGGGTTGTCCCACGGGTTGTCCACAGCCGTGGACAGATGTCGACAGCGCGGAAGCCCTCGTCGGACGCCGTGCCGGCCGGTCGGCGGTCGGTGACCACCGTCGACGAATCGAGAAGTTGTCCCCAGGAATGTGCACAGCCTGGGGAGATCTCGTGCCCACGGGCTCACCCCGGGTCACCGGCCGCGACGGGTGCTCACCTCCCCGTCCTCACCCCGACACGGCCTCTGACCTGGGGTTTCGTCCGTCCGCCGTCGGCACCGGGCGGGCGCGGCGGGTCCCGACGGCCGGCGCCTGGGCACGAACTGGGGATCGAGCCGGGAGACGCAGGGGACAGACCGTGGACGACGGCGGGGACCGGTGAACAACCGTCGAGATGTCCACGTGTCGACAACAGGAAGTCGCCGACCACCCACATCCGGCCAACAGGCCGATGCGGTCGCTGACCTGCGGGAAGGGCCTCGATCCCCAGCTTCCACACCTGTGATGACGAGGATGAGGGAGTTATCTCGGAGAATTCTCGAACCACACTCTGGGTGGGGAAGCCCTGCCGGGCAGGTCCAGGGAGCTCTCGGGAACCAGGCCACCGACGGCCGCAGCGGGCACGGGAGAACTGCGCCGCGAGGGGCACAACCAGCTCATCGAGGGACCGGGGTTTCCCCCCGGGGGACCGCAGCAGGCACGATGAGCACCGCACCGGCAGGGCGCGCACCAGCGCCCGTCGGCCGGTGCGACGAGAGCGGTCCCCGCGAGCGGGACGCAGAAGCCGAGCTGGGGTGGGTCGAGAGATGAAGTTCCGGGTGGCACGTGAGGTGCTCTCCGACGCCGTCGCGTGGACGGCGCGCAGCCTGCCGCCGCGGCCGTCGGTGCCGGTGCTGGCCGGCATCCTGCTCGAGGTCGACGGCAGCCAGCTGTCGGTCTCCGGCTTCGACTACGAGGTGTCCGCACGCGCCGAGGTCGACGTGCAGGCCACCGAGAGCGGGCGCGTGCTCGTCCCGGGCCGGCTGCTGGCCGAGATCACCCGGGCGCTCCCCCCGCACCCGGTGGACATCACCGCCGACGGCCCGCGGCTGGCGATCACCTGCGGCAACGCCCGGTTCAGCCTGCCGACCCTGCCGGTGGAGGACTACCCCTCCCTGCCCTCGATGCCGTCGTCGGCCGGTCTGGTCGACAGCGACGTCTTCGCCGAGGCGGTCAGCCAGGTCGCCGTCGCCGCCGGCCGCGACGACACGCTGCCGATGCTCACCGGTGTCCGGCTGGAGATCGAGGGCGACCTGATCACCCTCGCCGCGACCGACCGCTACCGGCTCGCCGTGCGCGAGTTCGCCTGGCGGCCGGAGAGCTCCGGCGTCTCGGCCGCGGTGCTGGTGCCGGCGCGCACGCTGGCCGACGCCGCGAAGACCCTGACCAGCGGGCCGGAGATCGTGCTCTCGCTGTCGTCTGGCAGCTCCGGCGAGGGCATCCTCGGCCTCTCCGGCAAGGACCGGCAGACGACGACGCGGCTCCTCGACGCGGAGTTCGTGAAGTACCGCGCGATCATGCCGAACGAGTCGCACGCCCACGCGACGCTGCCGGTCGGCCTGTTCACCGACGCCGCCAAGCGCGTGGCCCTCGTCGCCGAGCGGGGCACCCCGCTGCGCTGCGAGTTCACGCCGGGCCAGGTGACCCTGCGGGCCGGCGGGACCGACGAGGAGGGACAGGCCGAGGAGCGCTGCGACGTCGAGTTCGAGGGCGAGCCGCTGACCATCGGCTTCAACCCGACGTTCCTGCTCGACGGCCTCGCGGCGGTGCACACCGACCGGGCCCGGATGGATTTCACGAGCCCGCTGAAGCCGGCCGTGCTCTCCGGGGTGGAGGAGCCGGCGGCCGACGACGACCAGCCGAAGGCGCCGGAGCGGTCGGGCAGCTACCGCTACCTGATCATGCCGGTCCGCCTGCCGGGCTGAGCCGGAGGTCGTAGGTTGGCCTCGTCCGGAGGCTCGCACCGAGCCGGCGAGGTGTGAGAGGGACGAGGTCCCTCTGCTGCGACCGGGCCTTCCAACCAAGACCACGAAGCCGTGTCACCGAGGGAGCAGACGTGCAGCTGGGGCTGATCGGGCTGGGCAAGATGGGCGGCAACATGGCCGAGCGCGTGCGCCGCGCCGGCCACGAGGTCGTCGGGTACGACCGCTCGCCGGGCAAGCGGGACGTCGACAGCCTGCCCGCGCTGGTCGAGGCGCTGACCGCGCCCCGCGTCGTCTGGGTGATGGTGCCCTCGGGCGAGCCGACCCGGCAGACGGTGAAGGAGCTCGCCGACCTGCTCGAGCCCGGCGACGTGATCGTCGAGGGCGGCAACTCCAAGTACACCGACGACCAGGTGCACGACGTGATGCTCCGCGAGAAGGGCATCGGCTACGTCGACGCCGGTGTCTCCGGCGGGGTGTGGGGGCTGGAGAACGGCTACGCCCTCATGGTCGGCGGCACCGCGGACGACGTCGCCAAGGTCCAGCCGATCTTCGACGCGCTGCGGCCGCCGGCCCCGAAGGACGAGTCGGGCCAGGAGCTGCCCGGCGCCGGCTTCGTGCACGCCGGCCCGGTCGGTGCGGGCCACTTCAGCAAGATGGTCCACAACGGCATCGAGTACGCGATGATGCAGGCCTACGGCGAGGGCTACGAGCTGCTCGCCGCCGTCGACCTCATCGAGGACGTCCCCGGCGTCGTCGCCTCGTGGACGCAGGGCACGGTCATCCGCTCGTGGCTGCTCGACCTGCTGGTGCGGGCGCTGCAGGAGGACCCGGAGCTCGAGCGGATCAAGGGCTACGCGGAGGACTCCGGCGAGGGCCGCTGGACCGTGGAGCAGGCCATCGAGAACGCCGTCCCCATGCCGACGATCGCGGCGTCCCTGTTCGCCCGCTTCGTCAGCCGGCAGGAGGACTCCCCGACCATGAAGGCCGTCGCCGCGCTGCGGAACCAGTTCGGCGGGCACGCCGTGCAGGCCGTCCAGGCGCAGGAGGCCGAGCGCCCGGCATGAACCAGCAGGGCCGAAGTGGCCACTTTGGCCCTGGGGGAGGGTGACGGGTGTACGTCCGGCACCTGCAGCTCGGGTCGTTCCGCAGCTGGGAACGGGTGGACCTCGCGCTGTCCCCGGGGCCCACGGTGTTCGTCGGCCGCAACGGCGAGGGCAAGACCAACCTGGTCGAGGCGGTCGGCTACCTCGCCACGATGAGCAGCCACCGGGTGTCCGGCGACGCCCCGCTGGTCCGCCACGGCGACGGCCAGGCGGTCGTGCGCGCGGCGCTGCGCCGGGGCGACCGCGAGCTGCTCGTGGAGATCGAGATCAACCCCGGCAGGGCCAACCGGGTCCGCGTGAACCGCGGTCCGCTACCCCGGCCGCGCGAGCTGCTCGGGCTGGTGCGCACGGTGCTCTTCGCGCCGGAGGACCTCAGCCTCGTCCGCGGCGACCCGACCGAGCGCCGCCGGTTCCTCGACGAGCTGCTGGTCACGCGCACCCCGCGGCTGGCCGGCGTCCGGTCGGACTACGACCGCGTCCTCAAGCAGCGCAACGCCCTGCTCAAGACGGCGCGGCTGGCCCGCGGCAAGGCGATCGAGACGCTCGACGTCTGGGACGGGCACCTCACCGAGCTCGGTGGCGAGCTGATCGCCGCCCGGCTGCAGCTGGTCAGCGAGCTGGCGCCGCACCTCGCCGAGTCCTACGCGGGGGTGGCCGGGGAGGGCGCCGCGGTGGCCGGCCTCGGCTACTCGTCCACCGTGCCCGCGGCCGGGGACGGCGCCGCGCTCGCCCCGGGGGCGACCGTGCCGTCCCCGGCCGAGCTGACCGCGGCCATGCGGGAGAGGGTGGCCGAGCGGCGCGGCGACGAGCTCGACCGCGGCATGACGCTGGTCGGCCCGCACCGCGACGACCTGGTGATCCACCTCGGCCCGGCGCCGGCGAAGGGCTTCGCCAGCCACGGCGAGTCCTGGTCGCTGGCGCTGGCGCTGAAGCTGGCCACCTTCGCCCTGTTGAGGGCCGACGGCGAGGACCCCATCCTGATCCTCGACGACGTCTTCGCCACCCTCGACGCCGAACGGCGGGCGGCGCTGGCGGCGGTCGCGCGCTCCGCCGAGCAGACGCTCATCACCGCGGCGGTCGTGGACGACGTGCCGGCGGAGCTGCGCGGCGTCCGGGTGGAGGTGGGCGACGGTTTCGCCGTCGTCGTCAAGGACGCGGTGCCGGCCGGGGAGGGGAGCGTGCCGTGAGCGACGAGCGGCCGGCCCGGCCCAGCGACATCGCGCGGGCGGCGCTGGAGGCGGCGCGGGCCGCCTCGGCGGCCCGTCCGCAGCCCACCCGCCGGCGGATCGCCGGTCCCCGCCGGAAGTGGACCGGCGCGGGGCCGGGCGCCGACGACCCCCAGCCGCTGGGCCGGCTGGTGGACTCCCTGGTCACCGAGCAGGACTGGTCCGAGCGGACGCGGGTCGGCTCGGTCTTCGGCCGGTGGTCGGCGATCGTGGGTCCGGACATCGCCGAGCACTGCCGGCCGGAGACCCTCACCGAGGGCGAGCTGCTCGTGGTCGCCGAGTCCACCGCGTGGGCGACCCAGCTGCGGCTGCTGGCCCCGACGATCCTCGGCAAGCTGCGCGCCCAGGTCGGCGGGGACGTCGTGACCCGGTTGCGCGTTGTCGGTCCGACGGCCCCCAGCTGGAAGAAGGGCCCGCGCTCGGTGCGCGGGCGGGGACCGCGCGACACGTACGGATGAGCGCCCGGCGGCGCGAGAGGACGATGCACCCATGACCAGCCCGCGCGACCGCGATCCCGACGACGGCAGCGAGTGGCGCGAGCCCTCCCACCTGGGGGGCGACGACGCGACCGCGCCGGACGAGCCCAACTTCGCCGACCGCCGCCGCACCCCGCGGGAGGAGCCCTCCACCGGCGGCGCCGACTGGCAGCCGCCCGGGTGGGACCTGCCGGCGCACACCCCCGAGCGGCCGGCCGGCGTCGACCCGACGTGGGCCCCGCCGCCGGCACCCCCGGCCCCCGAGCGGACCGGCGGCGGCCTGTTCGGCTCCCGCCGGCGGCAGCGCGACCCGGAGATGGAGCGCGCGTTCACCTACGAGGGCGACCCCTACGGGGCCCAGGCCTGGGCCCTGCAGCACGGCTGGACGGTCTCCGACGGCAGCAGCGCGGAGGACGCCGTCCTCGGCGGCCTGATCGCCTCGGCGCCGGTCCGCCCGGGCAAGGAGGCGCGGCCGGCCGGCGTGCTGCGCGGCCGCGCCGGCGCGCTCGAGCTGGTGGCGTTCGACATCGCCGAGCCCTACGGGAAGCGCTGGGTGGCCACGCACGCGATCACCGCGGCGCCCCTGCTCGGCGCCGTCCCCCCGCTCCGGCTGTCCCCGGCCCGCCTGTGGAAGCACGGCATCGCGGGGATGGTGCCGGTGCCCACCGGCAACGAGGCGTTCGATGCCCGCTGGCAGCTGCTGGCCGGCGAGGACGGTCCGCAGGTGCAGCGGCTCGCCCAGGACCCCGCCGTCCAGGGGCTGCTGCTCGGCACCGACGACGGCGACGAGTTCTGGACGTCCGCCGGGTTCGTGGCCGCCATCCGGCCGGACGGTCACCGGCCCCAGCTGATCGAGCACCACGCCCGGCTGCTGACGGCGATCGTCGGCGCGCTCGCCGCCGGGTTCTGACCGGGCCGATCCGCTGACCGCTCCGGACGCGTCGCCCGTCCCCTCGGGGGCGGGCCTGCGGGAGCTGCTCCCCCTGCTGCGGCCGCACCGCCGTGCGCTGGTGGGGGCGGCGGCGCTGTCGCTGGTCGCCGCGGCCGGCGCGCTCGCGCAGCCGGCCCTGGTCGCCCGGGTCATCGACGTCGTGGGCTCCGGGCGGCCGCTGCTGCCGGCCGTCTCGTTGCTCGTCGTCGTGCTCCTGGCCGCGTCGGCGCTGTCGGCCTTCCAGCAGTACCTGCTGCAGCGCACCGCCGAGGGCGTCGTCCTGACCACCCGGCAGCTGCTCACCGACCGGCTGCTGCGCCTCCCGGTCGCCGAGTACGACCGGCGGCGCACGGGCGACCTGATGTCACGGGTCGGCGCCGACACCACGCTCCTGCGCGCCACGGTCACCTCCGGCGTCGTCGACGTCGTCGGCTCGGCCGTGCTCGCGGTCGGCGCGGTGGTCGCGATGGCGCTGGTCGACGGCTGGCTGCTGCTGCTCACCGTGGGCGCGGTGGCGATCGGCGTCACCACGGCGGTGCTCGCCGCGCGGGGGGTGCGTCGGCTGTCGCGGCAGGCGCAGGAGGAGGTCGGCGCGATGACCGCCGCCGTCGAGCGGGCGCTCTCGGCGGTCCGGACCATCCGCGCCAGCGGCGCCACCGCCCGGGAGATCGCGGGCGTGGGCGGCAGCGCCCGGCGTGCGTTCGAGGCGGGGGTCCGGGTGGCCCGGCTGGAGGCGCTCGTCTCCCCGGCCGGCTCGATCGCCGTGCAGGGCGCCTTCCTGGCCGTGCTGGGCGTGGGCGGTTACCGGGTGGCCGGCGGATCCATCTCCGTCGCCGAGCTCGTCGCCTTCATCCTCTACCTGTTCCTGCTGGTCATGCCCCTGGGACGGGCGATCGGCGCGTGGACCCAGCTGCAGACCGGCCTGGGGGCCCTCGCCCGGATCCAGGAGATCCTCGGTCTCGCCCCCGAGGAGGACGAGCGCCCGGAGCGGCCGGGTGCGCCGGTGGTCCCGGTCCCCGGTGCGCCCCTCCTGGAGCTCGACGACGTCTCGTTCGCCTACCCGGACGGCACGGCGGTGCTGCGCGAGGTCTCCTTCGAGGTGCGGGCCGGCAGCCGGGTGGCGCTGGTCGGCCCCTCGGGGGCGGGCAAGTCGACGGTCCTGGCACTGGTCGAGGGCTTCTACCCGGTGGACTCCGGCACCGTCCGCTGGGCCGGGACCGACGTCCGGGAGCTGCCGCGTGCGGCGCTGCGGGCCCGGCTCGGCTACGTCGAGCAGGAGGCGCCGGTGCTCGCGGGCACGGTGCGGGACAACCTGCTGCTCACCCGGCCCGACGCGACCGACCCGGAGCTGTGGGCGGTGCTGGCCGACGTCGGGCTGACCGAGGTGGTGCGCCGCTCCCCGCGCGGCCTCGACGTCCTGGTCGGTGACGAGGGGGTGCTGCTGTCCGGCGGGGAGCGCCAGCGGCTCGCCATCGCCCGCTCCCTGCTGGCCCGGCCGGAGCTCCTGCTCCTGGACGAGCCCACGGCCAGCCTCGACGCCCGCAACGAGGGCCTCCTGCGCGAGACGCTGGCGAGGGCGGCCGCGGACCGGGCGCTGCTGGTCGTGGCGCACCGGCTGTCCACGGTGCTCGACAGCGACGAGATCGTGGTGCTCGACCAGGGCCGGGTCGTCGCGCGCGGCACCCACGCCGAGCTGGTCGAGACCAGCCCGCTGTACCGGGAGCTCGCGGCCGCGCAGCTGCTGGTCTGACGGAGGGCCGAGGCAGGCGGGCGCCCTCAGTCGGCGTTCTCCGCCGCGCGGGTGATGCCGCGGAGCATCCCGCCGAAGACGACCCCGTGGAAGACGGCGATCGCCCACCAGTAGGCGTGCCCGGCCAGCCCGCGGGGGGCGAACGTCGCCCGCTGCCGCAGGAGGGTCTCCCCGCCGTCGTGTTCCACGTGGAACTCGAGCCAGGCGAGCCCCGGCAGGCGCATCTCGGCACGCAGCCGCAGCAGCTGTCCGGGCACCAGCTCCTCGACCCGCCAGAAGTCGAGCGCGTCCCCGACGTGCAGCCGCGCCGGGTCCCGGCGTCCCCGGCGCAGCCCCACCCCGCCGACCAGCCGGTCCAGGGCGCCGCGCACCTCCCATGCCAGCGGGAACGAGTACCAGCCGGTGTCGCCTCCGATGCCCTCGACCACCCGCCACAGCGCGGCGGGAGCGGCCGTCGTCGCCCGGGTGCGCTCGTCGACGTAGAGCGTCCCGCCGGCCCAGTCGGGATCGGTGGGGAGCGGGTCCGACGGCGCCCCGGGCACCGAGGCCCCCGACCACCGGGTGCTGACGGCGGAGTCGCGCACGCGGGCGACGGCGAGCCGGACGGCGTCGTCGAAACCGAGCAGCCCCTCCGGCGGGTCGGGGACGTGGGCGGCGATGTCGTGCTCGGCGCAGACGACGGTGTTGCGCAACGACTCCACCAGCGGCCGGGCGATCCCGGCGGGCACCGGGGTGATCAGCCCGACCCAGTGGCTGGACAGCGACGGCGAGAAGAAGGGGACCGGCAGGATCCGGCGCCGCGGGAGGCCGGCGACCACGGCGTACCGCTGCATCATCTCCGCGTAGCTCATGACGTCGGGCCCGCCGATGTCGAAGCCGCGGGAGACGTCGGCCGGCAGCCGGGCGCAGCCGACGAGGTAGCGCAGCACGTCGCGCACCGCGATCGGCTGGATGCGGCTGTGCACCCAGCGCGGCGTGACCATCACCGGCAGCCGCTCGGTGAGGTAGCGCAGCATCTCGAAGGACGCCGATCCCGAGCCGAGCACCACCGCGGCGCGGAGGACGGCGGTGGGCACGCCGGAGGCGAGCAGGATCTCGGCGACCTCGGTCCGCGAGCGCAGGTGCGGCGACAGCTCCTCGCCCCGCGGCTCGAGCGCGCCCAGGTACACCAGCCGGCCCACGCCGGCCGCGCGCGCGGCGGCTCCCACGACCTGCGCCGCCCTCCGGTCGGTCTCCTCGAACTCCGGCCCCGTCCCGAGGGCGTGGATCAGGTAGTAGGCGACGTCCACCCCGGCGCACGCCGCGGCCACCGCGGCGGGGTCGGTGGCGTCGGCCCGGGCGACCTCGACGTCGGCGGCCCACGGCCGGTCGCGGATGCGCTCGGGCGATCGCGTCATCACCCGCACCCGGTGGCCGGCGGCGAGCAGCTCGGGCACCAGGCGCCCGCCGATGTAGCCGGTGGCGCCGGTGACCAGGCAGAGCAGCGGGGCGGCGGTGGGCACGGTCCGAGTGTCGGCGCGATGGACGCGTCCCGCTCGAATCGACAGTGCGCCGAGCGGGCGCGACGATCTTGGAACCGGGTCGACCGCCGCCCCGGCAGGGAGGCGTGCCATGGCCGGGACCAGCAGCGGGGAGGGCGGCGGGCAGCCCGCGCTGAAGCGGGTGATGGGCCCCGGCCTGCTCCTGCTTTTCATCGTCGGCGACGTGCTGGGCACCGGGATCTACGCGCTGACCGGCACGGTCGCCGCCGAGGTGGGCGGCGTGGTCTGGCTGCCCTTCCTGCTCGCCTTCCTCGTCGCGCTGGTCACCGCGTTCAGCTACCTGGAACTGGTCACGAAGTACCCGCAGGCGGCGGGCGCGGCGCTCTACGCGCACCGGGCGTTCGGCATCCACTTCCTGACGTTCCTCGTCGCGTTCGCCGTCATGAGCTCGGGCATCACGTCGGCGTCGACCGCGGCCCGCGCCTTCAGCGCCAACGCCGTGCAGGTGTTCGGGCTCGACCTCGGCGACCTCGGCATCACGCTGATCGGGCTGGGCTTCATGACCCTGATCGCCGCGGTCAACCTGCGCGGCGTCGGCGAGAGCGTGAAGGCCAACGTCGTGCTCACCTGCGTCGAGCTCAGCGGCCTGCTGATCGTCATCGGCGTGGGCGCCTGGGCGCTCGGGCTGGGCGAGGGCGACCTCTCGCGGGTGACCGCCTTCGACACCGGCGACAAGCCGGTGCTCAGCGGCGTCATCGCGGCGACCGGGCTGGCGTTCTTCGCGATGGTCGGCTTCGAGGACTCGGTGAACATGGCCGAGGAGACCAAGGACCCGCGCCGCGACTTCCCCCGCATGCTGCTCCTGGGCCTCGGACTGACCGGCCTGATCTACGTGCTGGTGTCGGTGTCGGCGATCGCGCTGGTCCCGGCCGACCGGCTCAGCGAGGGCGAGACGCCGCTCCTGCAGGTGGTCGAGGCCGGCGCCCCGGGCTTCCCGATCGGCCTCTTCGGCGTCATCACGATGTTCGCCGTCGCCAACACGGCCCTGATCAACATGCTGATGGCCAGCCGGCTGGTCTACGGGCTGAGCACCATGCGCGTGCTCCCGCCCCTCCTCGGCCGGGTCCACCCGCGCCGCCGGACCCCGGTCACCGGGATCCTCTTCACCACCGCGCTCGCCTTCGGTCTGATCACCTTCGTCGGCGCGGTGCCCGCGCTGGGCGGCACGACCGCGCTGCTGCTGCTGGTCGTCTTCACCGTCGTCAACGTCGCCGTCCTCGTGCTGCGCCGCGACCGCGTGGACGCCGACCACTTCCGCACGCCCACCGTGCTGCCCGTCGTCGGCGCGCTGGCGTGCGGCTTCCTGGCCACGCCGTGGGCCGGGCGGCCGGCCGAGCAGTACCGGATCGCCGGGATCCTCCTGGCCATCGGCGTCCTCCTCTGGGCGGTGACGGTCCTCGTGAACCGGCGGACCGGCGCCCAGGTGCCCGACTTCGACCCCGCCTCGCTGGCCGGCGAGCACCCCAAGGGCCCGCGCAACTAGGGCTGAGGCCCCAGCCGGCCGAGGACGGCGTGTCGTCCCCGGGTGCAGCACCGGTGGTGGCGGAGGACCCGGAAGGGGCTCAGACACGGCGTGAGGGCGTGGACGACGGCATTACTGTCGGTCGACCCGGTATCCTCGGTGACAGAAACCGCCAGCAACCGGCCCAGCGTCGATCTGCGCCCCTGAAGGTGCGCAGCCGTGTGGTGCGAACGGCTCCCTCGCCAGTGTCGGGGAGTCGTGTGCCGGGTGCGCGAGAGGAAGGCCCCACGTGGTCGCTCGACCCAAGACCGACGCCTCGGAGAACTCCTACTCCGGCAGCTCCATCACCGTTCTCGAGGGCCTCGAGGCGGTCCGCAAGCGCCCCGGCATGTACATCGGCTCGACCGGTGAGCGCGGCCTGCACCACATGGTGTGGGAGGTCGTGGACAACGCCGTCGACGAGGCGCTGGCCGGGTACTGCGACACCGTCAAGGTCACGCTGCTGGCCGACGGCGGCGTCCGGGTCGAGGACAACGGCCGCGGCATCCCGGTCGACATGCACCCGGTCGAGAAGCGGCCCACGGTCGAGGTCATCATGACCACGCTGCACGCGGGCGGGAAGTTCGACGGCCAGAGCTACGGCGTCTCCGGCGGGCTGCACGGCGTCGGTGTCACCGTCGTCAACGCCCTGTCCACGCGCCTGGACGTCCGCGTCTGGACCCGCGGCAAGGAGTGGCACCAGGAGTACGCCGAGGCCAAGCCCGGCCCGCTCGAGGAGGTCGGCCCGACCGACAAGCGCGGCACCGCGATCACCTTCTGGGCCGACGGCTCCATCTTCGAGACGACGACCTACAGCTTCGACACGATCAGCCGCCGGCTGCAGGAGATGGCCTTCCTCAACAAGGGCCTCAAGATCGTCCTGCGCGACGAGCGGCCCGGGCACAGCAAGGCCGAGACCGGCCTGGCCGACGAGGTCACCCTCGCCGAGGCCGCGCCCGAGGCCGGCGCCGAGGCGGAGGCCTTCGAGGCCACCGAGGTCACGTACCACTACGAGGGCGGGCTGATCGACTACGTCGCCCACATCAACGCGAAGAAGACGCCGATCCACAAGTCGGTCATCAGCTTCTCCGCCGAGGGCACCGGCAAGAACGACATGCGCATGTCGGTCGACGTCGCGATGCAGTGGTCCGAGGCGTACTCGGAGTCGGTCTACACCTTCGCCAACGTCATCAACACCCACGAGGGCGGCACCCACGAGGAGGGCTTCCGCGCGGCGCTGACGTCGATCGTCAACCGCTACGCCGAGGAGAAGAAGCTCTTCAAGGGCAAGGACGAGAAGCTCACGGGTGAGGACATCCGCGAGGGCCTGGCCGCCATCGTCTCGGTGAAGATCGGCGACCCGCAGTTCGAGGGCCAGACCAAGACCAAGCTGGGCAACACCGAGGTCAAGGGCTTCGTGCAGAAGGTCTGCAACGAGCAGATCTCGCACTGGTTCGAGGCGAACCCGACCGAGGCCAAGACGATCATCAACAAGGCGTCGTCGGCCGCCCGCGCCCGCCGCGCGGCGCAGGACGCCCGCAAGCTGGCCCGCAAGAACCTGCTGTCGAACAACTCGCTGCCGGGCAAGCTCGCCGACTGCCGCTCGACCGACCCGCGCAACTCCGAGGTCTACATCGTCGAGGGCGACTCGGCCGGCGGCTCGGCCAAGTCCGGCCGCGACTCGATGTTCCAGGCGATCCTGCCGATCCGCGGCAAGATCATCAACGTCGAGAAGGCGCGCATCGACCGGGTCCTCAAGAACGCCGAGGTCCAGTCGATGATCACCGCCTTCGGCACCGGCATCCACGACGAGTTCGACCTGTCGAAGCTCCGGTACCACAAGATCGTGCTCATGGCCGACGCCGACGTCGACGGCCAGCACATCTGCACGCTGCTGCTCACCCTGCTGTTCCGCTTCATGCGGCCGCTGGTCGAGGCGGGCCACGTCTACCTCGCGCGGCCCCCGCTGTACAAGATCAAGTGGGGCGGCAAGTGGGGCGACCAGTACGCCTACTCCGACCGCGAGCGCGACGCCCTCCTGGCCGCCGGCAAGGAGGAGGGCCGCAAGGTCCGCGAGGAGATGATCCAGCGGTACAAGGGCCTCGGCGAGATGAACGCCGCCGAGCTCTGGGAGACCACGATGAACCCGGAGACCCGCCTGCTGGGTCAGGTCACCCTCGAGGACGCCGCCACCGCCGACGAGCTGTTCAGCATCCTCATGGGCGAGGACGTCGAGGCCCGCCGCAGCTTCATCACCCGCAACGCCCGGGACGTCCGCTTCCTGGACGTCTGAGAGGACCCCGTCCTCCTCGCCCCTCGCACGCTCGGGGCGAGCCTCTGGACGGGGCCGACTTCGAACTTCTGTCCACTTCTGTGCAACCACCTGTGGAGACCTGAACCGTGACGGACATCCCCACCCGCGACCGCGTCGAGCCGGTCGACCTCCAGCAGGAGATGCAGCGCAGCTACATCGACTACGCGATGTCGGTCATCGTCGGCCGTGCGCTGCCGGAGGTCCGCGACGGCCTCAAGCCGGTGCACCGCCGCGTGCTCTTCGCCATGTACGACCAGGGCTTCCGCCCCGACCGCGGCTACGTGAAGTGCGCCCGCCCGGTCGCCGAGGTCATGGGTAACTACCACCCCCACGGCGACTCGGCGATCTACGACGCCCTCGTCCGGCTCGCCCAGCCGTGGTCGATGCGCTACCCGCTCATCGACGGCCAGGGCAACTTCGGCTCCCCGGGCAACGACCCGGCGGCCGCCATGCGGTACACCGAGTGCCGGCTGACGCCGCTGGCGATGGAGATGCTGGCCGGCATCGACGAGGAGACCGTCGACTTCCAGGCCAACTACGACGGCCGGACGCAGGAGCCGCTGGTCCTCCCCGCGCGCATCCCGAACCTGCTGATCAACGGCTCCGCCGGCATCGCGGTCGGCATGGCCACCAACATGCCGCCGCACAACCTGCGCGAGGTCGCCGAGGCCGCCTACTGGGTCCTCGACCACCCCGACGCCGAGGCCGAAGAGGCGCTCACCGCGTGCATGGAGCGGATCAAGGGCCCCGACTTCCCGACCCACGGCCTGATCGTCGGCCGCGAGGGCATCGAGGACGCCTACCGCACCGGTCGCGGCTCGGTGAAGATGCGCGCCGTCGTCACCGTCGAGGAGGACTCGCGCGGCCGCGTCCAGCTGGTCGTCACCGAGCTGCCCTACCAGGTCAACCCCGACAACCTGGCCGAGTCGATCGCCGAGGCGGTCAAGGAGGGCCGCCTCCAGGGCATCAGCGAGATCGCCGACGAGTCCAGCGACCGCGTCGGCCGCCGGCTGGTCATCACCCTGCGCCGCGACGCCGTGGCCAAGGTGGTGCTGAACAACCTCTACAAGCACACCCAGCTGCAGACCTCGTTCGGCTGCAACATGCTCTCGATCGTCGACGGCGTCCCGCGGACGCTCCGCCTCGACGAGCTGGTGCGCAACTGGGTCAACCACCAGATCGAGGTCATCCAGCGGCGCACCCGGTACCGGCTGCGCAAGGCCGAGGAGCGCGCGCACATCCTGCGCGGCTACGCCAAGGCGCTCGACCACCTCGACGACGTCATCGCCCTGATCCGCAACAGCGAGTCCGCCGACGCCGCGCGCACCGGCCTCATGGAGCTCCTCGACGTCGACGAGATCCAGGCGACGGCGATCCTCGACCTGCAGCTGCGGCGCCTCGCCGCCCTCGAGCGGCAGCGGATCATGGACGAGCTGGCCGAGATCGAGGCCCGCATCGCCGACCTGCAGGCGATCCTCGACTCGCCCGCCCGCCAGCGGCAGATCGTCCGCGACGAGCTGGCCGAGATCGTCGAGAAGTACGGCGACGACCGGCGCACCCAGTTCGTCGCCAATGAGGGCGACGTCTCCATCGAGGACCTCATCGCCGAGGAGGAGGTCGTCGTCACCATCACCCGCACCGGGTACGCCAAGCGGACGAAGAGCGACCTCTACCGCTCGCAGCGCCGCGGTGGCAAGGGCGTGATGGGCGCGCAGCTGAAGCAGGACGACATCGTCGACCACTTCTTCGTGGGCTCCACCCACGACTGGATCCTGTTCTTCACGAACAAGGGCCGGGTCTACCGGGCCAAGGCCTACGAGCTGCCCGAGGCCAACCGCACCGCCCGCGGTCAGCACGTGGCGAACATCCTCGCCTTCCAGCCGGACGAGAAGATCGCCCAGGTCATGCAGATCAAGGACTACGGCGTCGCGCCGTACCTGGTCCTCGCCACGGCCAAGGGCCAGGTCAAGAAGACCCGGCTCACCGACTTCGACTCTCCGCGCCAGGCCGGCGTCATCGCGATCAACCTGCGCGAGGGCGACGAGCTGGTCGGCGCCGCGCTCATCGACGACCAGTCGGACCTGCTCCTGGTCACCCGCAACGCGATGTCGATCCGGTTCAAGGCCGACGACACGGCGCTGCGCCCGATGGGCCGGGCGACCGAGGGCGTCCGCGGCATCTCGCTGAGCGAGGACGACCGGCTGCTCTCGCTCATGGTCGTGCAGGAGGGCGTCGACGTCCTCGTGGCGACCGAGCGCGGTTTCGCCAAGCGCACCGGGATCGAGAACTACCCGAACCAGGGGCGCGGCGGCAAGGGCGTGCTCACCGCGGACCCGAAGGCGCGCAAGGGTGCGCTGGTCGGCGCCCTCGCGGTCACCCTCGGCGACGAGCTGTACGCGATCACCTCCGGTGGCGGTGTGATCCGGACGCCGGTCAACGGTGTCCGCCACAACAAGGACCGGGCCACGATGGGTGTCAAGCTCATGAACTTGCCGGAGGACGTGTCGATCGTGGCGATCGCGCGTACGACGGACAACGACGAGCCCGACGCCTAATCTGATCGCAGAGAGCAGCGGAACCGGCTGGGTCCGGCTGGGGAGCGGCGCGCGCCGCCAGGGGATGGGGAGACTCGCATGAGCGACCGGACGCAGGGTTCGGTGCGCACCGAGTCCCCCACCGGGGAGGCGGCCACGTCCGAGGGCGCGGCCCCCGGCGCCACGCCGGCCTCGGCCACCCAGGCCATCCCGACCACGGGCAGCCAGCGCGCCCAGGGCCCGGCCACCGGCGGGACGCCGGCGGCCGACCCCGGCGCCGCGGCGGTCCCGGCGGCGTCCGCCGGCCAGCCAGCCGCCGATGTAGACGACCTCCCCGACCCCGAACAGGCCGAAGAGCACGAAGCCCACGCGCACCAGGCCCCGCGAGACGCCGAATCGATCGGCGATCGCGGCGCACACGCCGGCGATGAC
>SPQJ01000040.1 GCA_004570425.1 Bacillus sp. AZ43 | reverse complement strand
GGACCGCACGGTGCTCGACGGGCAGCTCCAGGACGCGATCCGGCAGATCGATGGCACCGGCAAGATCGTGGCCACGATCAGCCCCGAAGATGTCCGCAAGGCGGGCGCGAAGTCGAAGTCCAGCCTGCTGGCGACGGCGTTGAAGAACGGCGAGCTGATCATCGCGGTGACGGTGCAGACCTTCCCGCACGCGCTGGAGGAGATTCGGGCCGACGCAGGCTTGAGCGGCAAGACGTTCGCCGTCATCGCCGACGAGGCGCACTCCTCGCAGTCCGGGCAGATCTCCTCGAAGCTGAAGCAGGTCCTGACCGCGGAGGAGCTCCAGGAGATCGAGGACGGCGGCGAGGTCGACGTCGAGTCCATCCTGGCCGCGGAGATGACTGAACGGGCCGAGTCGCCCAACATCTCCTACCTGGCCTTCACCGCCACCCCAAAGAACAAGACCCTGGAGCTGTTCGGACGCAAGGGGCCCGACGGCAAGCCGCGCGAGTTTCACCTGTACTCGATGAAGCAGGCCATCGAGGAGGGCTACATCCTCGACGTCCTCAAGGGCTACCAGGCCTACGAGACCGCCCTGAAGATCGCCGGCAACGCCAACAGCGAGGGCGAGGTCGAAGAAGGGGCGGCCCGCAAGGGCCTGATGCGGTGGGTGCGCCTGCACCCGACCAACATCAGCCAGAAGGTCCAGATCATCGTCGAGCACTTCCACGCCAACGTCGCCCACCTGCTCGAGGGCAAGGCCAAAGCGATGGTCGTGACCGACTCACGCAAGGCCGCGGTGAAGTACAAGAAGGCCATCGACGCCTACATCGACGATCGGGCCGCCACGGATCCCTCCTACAGCTACCGCACGCTGGTGGCCTTCTCCGGCGCGGTGCGCATGGACGAGGACGAGGTCTGGGGCGCCGACTGGGGCCCCGCTCCGAGCAATGACGACGACTTCACCGAGGCGAACATGAACCCCGGCGCCGGCGCCGACCTGGCGGCGGCATTCAAGGGTGAGACCTACAAGGTCATGCTGGTCGCCAACAAGTTCCAGACCGGGTTCGACCAACCGCTGCTCTCGGCCATGTACGTCGACAAGAAGCTGTCGGGCGTGACCGCGGTGCAGACGCTGTCGCGGCTCAACCGCACCCACCGCACCGCCGGTGGGGAGCAGAAGCGCAAGACGTTCGTCATCGACTTCGTCAACAAGCCCGAGGACATCAAGGCCGCCTTCGAGCCGTACTTCAAGAACGCCACGCTGGAGACCGAGACCGACCCCTACGTCGTCGTCCACCTGGCGACCAAGCTCACCCAGGCCGGCATCTACACCGAGGACCAGGTCCGCCAGGTCGCCGAGCTGTGGGTCACCCGCAAGGGCAACAACGCCCTTTCCGCGGCGATCAGCCCGGCCCAGCACGATTTCGCGCGCCGCTACGCCCGGGCGCTCGAGGAGGACGACAAGGTCACCCTCAACGCGCTGGACCTGTTCCGCAAGGACGTCTCGACCTACGTGCGGCTCTACGACTTCATGAGCCAGATCGTCGACTACGGCGACCCCTACCTGGAGATGCTCTCGATCTTCCTGCGCCTCCTGGAGCGGGTCATCGACGAAACCTCCTGGGCGGCAGAGGTCGACCTGTTCGACGTGGTCCTGGTCGGGGTCAAGCACACCAAGGGCGTCGCGGTCGACATCTCGCTGACCGGCGACGGACAGCTCAAGGGCATCAGCGCCGCCGGCACCGGCACGAAGAAGGAGCCCAAGTACGTCGCCCTCCAGGTCGTCATCGACAAGATGAACGACCTGTTCGGCGCCGAGACCTTCCTCGAGTCCCAGATCCGGGAGTTCGTCCAAGGTCTCGTTCAGCGACTGCTGTCCTACCCCGACCTGGTCAAGCAGACGCAGGTGAACTCCAAGAAGCAGTTCCTCGAGTCACAGGACTTCCAGGTAGCGGTCACCGAGGCAGTCGTCGACAACCAAGGCGCCCACAACGCCATGGCGGACTACTTTTTCAGCGACGGCCCCGGGGTCAATGGCGTCATCGTCGCCCTGGCAGACGCGTTCTACGAGGCGGCGAACGACGAGCCCGCGAGAGCCTGACCGAACGCGGTCCGAAACAATGCGATCGCAGTCTGTCCAGGGGTGCCTGGTGGCGCTGCCGATCCCTAACAGCGGACCTTCTCCGCCCTATGCCCCTCCCACATCCGTCTCACATGGAGAGGATGAGGCCGCGGCCCGCAAAGCCGCCGCGTAAGAAACTTGACGCCCTTCGAGCCAATGGCACCACCTAACTGTCCACGGTCGTATAGGTTTGGTGTACTACCGTGCGAGGGAGTATCTGGTGGCGCCTGAGTTCGAGAATCGGCCGGTGTACGCGTACGTGATCAGCGGCCATACCGCCGACGGTGTACTGGACTATGAGGAGTTCTTTCGTGATCTGGCTGCTCTAGCTCCGGGCTCTCGGCAGACTGAGCTGAGGGGTGACGTTGTCGCCATCACCGATATGGCGGAGACCGGTCGCGGCTGGGCGATGCGCTTCCTGAATGCGCAGAGCGGACTTCCCCCGCTGACCTTCGACCCAGAGACCCAGGAAGAGCGTTACGAGAACCTAGGGGATCGACTCCTCGCCTATACAACGCAGGTCATTGTCAGACCCGAGGCGCGGCTGGTGGCCATCGAAAGGCGCCGTCCCGGCGTGCCGGTGCAATTGATCGCACGAGGATTGAGTGCGATCGGGCGCGAAGCGCTCGACTTCAGTAGGCTAACGATCAGCCTGACCCCTGTGCCTTCTCAGAGCTTTCGGCAAGAAATAGAAAAATTCGAGCGAATCAGGGAAGCTGCGGTGGTCCTTACGCGCCCCAACCTGGATTGGTCAGACCATGTCGGTCCGCTGACGCGATATGGTGCCGAGTCGCGGGCCGGCCGCGTATCTGTAGAGATGTCCGCCCAGCGGGGCGAATCCCTCGACCCGGATGAGGGCATCGTGGCAGACATTAAGAACTTCGCTGCACAGAGTGGTGGCATGGCGGAGGATCTTCGGGTGACAGGGCGACGGGCGGGTGAAGATCGCGAGACGAGTGTGTCCCTCCTTCGCCATCACGCTCGTCGGTTCGTGCGGCTCGTCCGGGGGGCGCCGGACCGAGACGAGCGAGAGGTCATCGCTGATGCAGCCGACGCGCTCTTTGACGATGTGGATAACGCTGCTGTCGCGAACCTGGATGAGTCATGATCGTTGCATGCACCGCTTGAGTCACTGCGATGTCTGAACCGACTGCACCGTCGCCACCGTGGGTTGGGCGAGAGTCATCCGATGGAAAGTACTGGCGCGGACAGGTCCTTCCTAGGCGTAAGCGGCTGCTGTTAGACAGGCATTTATGGGTGTCGTCGGTCGTAGCGGCCATATGCACAATAGGTGCATTCAACTTTGGTCCGCTGAGGGCGTTGAAGATATCGACCCTTGCGAATGTCGAGATCGCGGTCGCTGGGATTGCCTTTGCGGCCAGTGTCACGGGCGCGGTCCTTGCTCTCAGCATTGCTCTCAGGGGGCAAAGACGTGTCTGGGCGACGCGAAGTCTGCCTGGTCAGCAGTTCTCTCATTACAGCGAGCTCATTTTTGTTTTCTCCTGGTCGGGCATGCTGCACCTCTTGGCTCTTACGTACGGGGTCGGCGCAGTGATAACGGCGGGGAATGCTGTCGTCTGGCCCGCGGACGTAGTCAGCTTGCACACGCTTCTCTTCTTCCTGGGCATCATGATCGCGTGCTACGCACTACTGCAGCTGTATAGTGTCGTGACGACCATCTCAGCAATCGGTGTCGTAATCATTTCGGAGGCCGCTCAAGGCGGTGAGTGATGCTGTAAGGCAACGACTCTCCCCGCCATGTCGACACGGCGAGAGATGGAGTACGTTGTTCGCGCTTGTCCGTCGATCGCGATGTTCGATCACTTCTTGCCCACCATCATGCGGCTGAAATGTCGGTCCAGTGTCCTGGGCAACAGGGCGCGTTGTCCGAATAGGTGGGACCGGTGCCCGGGAAGTCGCCGCACCGGCAGGGGTGCCGGTGGTCGAGGTGTCAGGCCGCGGCCGTGCCCGCCCGCCCCGGCCGTGCAGGGATGATGGCGGGAGCCCGGGGCGCCGCTCCGCCGTCCGGTGTGGAGGTCTGGTGTCCGTGTCCGCCCGCTCGCCGCAGCCGCTGTCCCGCCCGGCCCGCATCGCCGTCGCCGCGCTCGACTGCCGGTGGAAGCTGCCCGGCCCCACGTCTCCGGTCAGCATGCTCCGCGACCTCGACGTCCCCATGCGCGACGGCTGCGTCCTCCGGGCCGACGTCTACCTGCCGGACACCGCCGGACCGCACCCGACGGTCCTCCTGCGGTCGCCGTACGGCCGGGCCGGCGGGTTCGCCCTCACCCTGGCCATCCCGTTCGCGGCCCGCGGCTACGCCGTGGTGATGCAGAGCGTGCGCGGCACGTTCGGCTCCGGCGGCGAGTTCACCCCCGTCGTCAACGAGGAGCACGACGGTCAGGACTCCGTTGTCTGGTTGCGCGACCAGCCCTGGTTCGACGGCCGGCTGGCGACCCTGGGCCCCAGCTACCTCGCCTACACGCAGTGGGCGCTGGCGCTCGACCCGCCGCCCGAGCTCAAGGCGATGGTCATGAACACCGGCCCGCACGACCTCGCGCAGGCCGGCATGGTCGACGGCGCCTTCCAGCTCACCAACCTCGCCATCTGGACCGAGCTGATCGCCCACCAGGAGCAGGTCAGCCCCCTGCGCGGCGTCCTCCGCCTGATGACGGCGGAGCGCCGGCTCACCCCGCACCTGGGCGAGCTTCCCCTGCAAGGTCTGGCCGAGCGCCTCGGCGGCGACCCGGCGCCGTGGTTCGACGAGTGGCTCGATCACCCCGACCTCGACGACCCCTACTGGGATCGGTACCGGGCCACGCCCGCCGTCCACTCGAGCACCGTCCCGACCCTGCTCGTCGGCGGCTGGCAGGACTGGTTCGTCGAGCAGACGCTGCAGCAGTACGCCGTCCTCCGCGGCCGCGGCGTCGAGGTCGGCCTCACCATCGGCCCGTGGGCGCACCTCACCATAGACCCGGCGGTCACCGCGCGGGAGAGCCTCGCCTGGCTGAACGCACACTTGCCGGTGAAGGGCGCGGAGCCGGTGCCGCCGCGCACCGACCGCGTCCGCGTCTACGTCACCGGCGCGCGGACGTGGCGGAAGCTGCCCGACTGGCCGCCGGCCACCACCACCCGCACCTGGTACCTGGCGCCGAACGGGCGTCTGGACGACGAAACGCCCGCGGACGCGTCGGAGACGACGTTCCGCTACGACCCGATGGACCCCACGCCCGCGGTCGGCGGCCGCGTCCTCGCCCGCAGCGCCGGCCCGCGGGACAACACGGCGCTGGAGAAACGGGACGACGTCCGCACCTTCACCACGACGGCGCTCCGGCAGCCGATCGAGCTGCGCGGCGGCGTGCGGCTCAGGCTGTTCGTTGCGCCCGACAACCCGTACGCCGACGTGTTCGTGCGGCTGTGCGACGTGGGCCCGAACGGGAAGTCGATCAACATCACCGACCGCCTCGTCCGGCTCGACCCCGCCGAGGGCGAAAGGCCACAGGCGGGAGAGCGGGTCGTCAAGGCGACGTTGCCCGACACCGCGCACCGTTTCCGGGCCGGGCACCGGATCCGGCTGCAGGTGTCCGGCGGGGCCCACCCGCGGTACGCGCGCAACCTCGGCACCGGCAAACCGCCCGGCCGGGCCACGGAGGGCGTGCCCGTGAACCACCGGATCCGGCACGGCGGCGCGACCCCGTCGTCCCTCACCCTGCCGCTGGGCTGATCGACCCGGCACGTGTCGAGGAGGATCGATGAACTCCGTCCTCTCCCGCTATCTCGACGACCGGCACTGGTCGGAGGGACGGACGCGCCGCATGGTGGACGGACTGCGGATCCTGCAGGGCCTGGCCCGGACGGGAGCCACGCCGGTGACCTACGGCGAGTTCGCGGAGCAGGTCCAGTCCGGGCTGGCACCGATCGCGGCGAGCAGGGTCCTGGCGGACATCGGTCAGTTCTGCCAGGACGCCGGCTGGCCCAACGTCACCTGCTTCGTCGTCTCGGCCGCTACGGGTGAGTGCTCGCCCGGCTGCCGTCACATCGGCGAGGAGGGGCCGGTCGCCGCGCGGCAGCGGGCCTGGCTCGCCTACGGGCAGCACCGCACGGGTCCGTCGGTGGACCAGGAGTGAACCCCGGGGGGAGTGCTGCGCCGAGGGGTGCATGGGGCTGGAGCGGTCGCCCGACTCCGGCAAGGCCCGGTTCCGTCACCCGCCTGTGTCATGGTCCGGCAGGCAACGCACCCGTCCGGCGACACCCGGGCCGTGAGCACAGAGGAGCCCTCGTGATCGTCGCAGTCGTCGGCATGGAGCCGGCTGGGCTGTCTTCTGGGGCGGCTCCGGCGGGCGAGCGGCCGTCCGGCGGGACGCGCTGATGGCGGCCCGCCGCTACCCGGCCGAACCGGTCTACGAGTCGCACGCCGAGCGCTCCTTCTCCGAGGCGCTGTGCGAGCAGTTGCCCGACGACGCCGTCGTCATCTGCGGGCAGGTCTTCAGCGACCGCAAGCAGGACCGCGAGGCCGACGTGATCGTGGCCTGGCCCGGCTTCGGGATCGCCGTCATCGAGGTCAAGGGCGGCAGCGTCTCGCTGCGCGGCGGCGAGTGGCGGCAGGTCGGCGGCGGGATCGACAAGCGCATCTGGCCGGTGGACCAGGCGAAGAAGTGCAAGTACCTGTTGCGCGACTACCTGCGTCGCGACCGTCGCTGGACGAGCGGCGACCCGCGCATGGTCCATCTCGTCGCGCTGCCGGCGACGACGCTGCCCGACGGCTTCGAGGCCCCCGACGCGCCGCGGTGGATGGTCCTGGACAGCACGGACACACCCCATGCGGCCGAACGCATCGCCTCCGCGCTGCGCCAGCTCGAGCACGACACCCAGCCGCCGTCGGCCGACGAGGTCGAGCAGCTCGTCGACTGCCTGGTCGGAGTCGGCATCCCGCAGCAGGACCTCCTCGCGACCCTCCACGAGCGCGAGGCGGAGTGCGACCTGCTCACGCGCGACCAGGCGCGCGTCCTCGACATGCTCGAGGACAACCCGCGGGTGGAGATCCGCGGGGGAGCCGGGTCGGGCAAGACCTGGCTGGCGCTGGAGAAGGCCCGCCGGCTGACTCTCGCGGGGCAGCGCGTCGCCGTCATGTGCTACTCGCGCGGGCTCGCCGAGTTCCTCAAGCGACGGGTCGCCACGTGGCGGCCGAAGGAGCAGCCCGCCTACGTCGGCACCTTCCACTACCTGGGCATCAGCTGGGGCGTCGGGGAAGGTTCCGACGACGACAGCCGCTACTGGGAGGAGTACCTGCCGGGCGAGATGGTCGCCCTCGCCGGAGCGCTGCCCGAGGCCGAGCGGTTCGACGCGATCGTCATCGACGAGGCGCAGGACTTCGCGGAGAGCTGGTGGCCGGCGGTCCTGGCCGCGCTCCGCCGTCCGGACGACGGCTGCCTCTACGTGTTCGCCGACGAGGGGCAGCGCGTGTTCGCCCGCCAGGGCCGCCCGCCGGTGGCGCTGACACCGATCAACCTCACCGAGAACCTGCGCAACACCAAGCAGATCGCCGGCACCTTCGGCAGCCTGACGACGTCCCAGATGAAGAACCGCGGCGGCAACGGCGTCCCGGTCCGCTTCGTCCAGTGCCCCACGGACGACGCCCTGGATGCCGCTGACGACGCCATCGAGGCACTGCTCGACGACGGCTGGCCGTACGAGGCGGTCGCCCTGCTGACGACGTACCGCCGGCACCCCGAGCAGGCAGCCCGTCAGAACACGGGCCAGGAGGCGTACTGGTCGTCCTTCTGGGACGGCGAGGACGTCTTCTACGGGCACGTCCTCGGCTTCAAGGGCCTCGAGCGCCCCGCCGTCGTCCTGGCCGTCAACGGCTTCCGGGACGAGGACCGCGCCCGGGAAATGCTCTACGTCGGGCTGTCTCGTGCTCGCGATCTCCTCGTCGTGTGCGGCGACCTGGAACTGATCCGCCGGGTGGGCGGCGAGGCCGTCGCCCGCCGGCTCACCTCCTGACCGGGCGCGAGCATGAGCCAACTCGGTCCCTGCAGCTGCTACCGAGCTGCGCCGCAGCCCCAGCCGCCGCGGCTCACCGCACCATCGAAGGGAACCCCATGACCACGGCACACTTCCCAGCTCCGGCTCAGCCGAACACCCCGACGCCCGGCCAGCGGTTCCGGGCCGGCGGCTGGTACTTCGTGCTCGCGATCTGCTCGGCCGGGTTCCTCGCCGCCGTGCCGTTCTGGCACGCCGCGCGTCGCCTGGGCCGAGCCCAGATCCGGACGACGGCGCTCGCGTACACCGCAGCGGGCATCTACCTGGTCGTCCTCATGGCACTGACGCCCCCGCAGAAGGCCGACGGCAGCTCGGGCAACGAGACGCTGAGCACGATCGGTGGACTGAGCGTTCTGGCCGTCGTCGTCCTCGCCTGCATCCAGTTGCGTCCTCTCCGCCGTGAGGTCTACGGCGGCCGCGGCGTGGTCGCTGCCCACTCCGACCCCACGGTCGCCCGCGCGCTCGGGGCGCGAACCCGCCGTGAGGAGACGCGGCAGCTGATCGCTCGGGAGCCCGGCCTACGGCGCGAGCTGGGTATCGGTCGCCCCGATCTCGGTCGGGGCTATGACGACGGCGGGCTGATCGATGTCAACACCGCCCCGGCCGAGGTGATCGCTCGGGTCGCGGACATCGATCAGGCCGACGCGGATGCGCTCGTGAGGGCGCGAACCGCGCGCGGCGGCTCGTGGTTCGACATGGCGGAGCTGATCGACAGCGTGCCGCTACCGCCCTACGCCCAGGAGCAGTTGCGCGATCGCGCCATCTTCTGACGTCGCACGACCCGAGTCCCGGGGGCGGCGGATCGGGTGGTCCTCCACGGCCCGCCGGCCCTATCGAGCGAACGATCCAGTCCCGAACGAGGCGGGGGAGCCCTGCCGAGAGCGAGTGCTGTGGATGACGCGTCTGTGTCCACAGATCCCGCTGATGCGGCTCGTCGTGGTCCTGGCCACGGCAGGGTCGGCGCATGCCACCTTCTCCGCACGGTCCTCGGCCCTTCCTCCGCTCGACGATTGCCGAAGTTGTGGTGGGACTGACCGCCCGTGCGGTGCGGCGCCGTCGTCGATCACCGTGCCGGTCGGCTGATCGACCCGGAGACATGGCGCCAAGTCGACAAATCGACCACATCTGCCCCTCGAGCCCCAGCCGCCCGGGACGCCGCGCGCGGGTCCCGCGCCGGAGTCGTTCCGCTTCGTACCGTCGAGCCGTGGCCAAGCACTTCACCGATGAGACCGCCGAGTTCACGATGCCCCTGCCCGGGCGGCACGCCGCTGCCGACACCGGTGAGCTGGACATGACCCAGCGCTTCGACCCCGGCTTCTCCCGTCGTCCGGCCGTTCCGGCAGTTCCTCCCCAGGACGACGAGAGCCGCTGACCCATGCGCGGCTCAGCCAGGGGATGCGGATGCTGACGTTCAACGACCTGCTGTCCCTCGAGGGTGTCGACCCGGCGCAGGTCCGCCTGGTCCGGCACCAGGACAACCGACTGAAGCCCGGCCGGCTCTACGAGGCCTGGCGAAACGACAGATCCACGTTCGAGCGGTACCAGAGCGTCCAGCAGCGCAACGTCTTCGATGTGGGCGACCTGATCGCCAGCTTCATCGTGACCGAGGCCCGGAAGACCGTGTTCGTCGGCCTCTACGAGGTCGCCGGCATCACCACCAGCCCGGCGGGCACCGTCGACGTCCTGACCGGCGGCGACGTGTCCGGCTTTCACGGCTACGACCTGCGGCTGCTCGAGCAACTCGGCGACTACACCGACAAGGTCGTCATCGACTGGGGTGCCGGCACACGGACCTGGGTGCAGCGAGCCGCCAACCAGCCCAAGCCGGTCCTCGAGATCGCCGAGCAGTACGAACCCCGTTTCCCCGGGTTCCGCGAGTTCGTCCGGCCGGTCGATGACATCCCCACCCTCCCTCACGGCTGGCAGCAGGTGCTGCGCGCCGTGAAGGGCGTGTACCTGCTGGTCGACGTCGAGTCCGGACAGCAGTACGTCGGCTCGGCGAAGGGCGCGGACAGCCTGCTCGGCCGCTGGCTGGAGTACGCCAACGGCGGTGACGGCGGCGACGTCCGCCTCAAGGCCGTAGCCCGCCACGGCCGCCGCCACTACCAGGTGTCGGTGCGGGAAGTCGTCGACGGCAACACTCCCGACGACACCATCGAGCAGATCGAGTCGTACTGGAAGTTCAAGCTGCTCACCCGGCGATTCGGCCTCAACGCCAACTAACGGGCAGTGCGATGTCACCGCACCCGGGCGGCGAGCCGTTCAAGGGCGGCGGTGAAGCTTGCGTTCCAGAGGCCCAGGTGCGGCCAGCGCTCGGCGACGTGCGCCGTCGCCCCCTCGACCGACATCCCCTTCTCGCGCACCAGCCAGCCGCGCAGCACCAGCCCGGTGCGCGAGGCGCCGCCGTGGCAGTGCACCAGCAGCCGGTGGCCCTCCGCGCGCAGCGCCGCCATGTCGTCCAGGACGTCGGCGAGGACGGTGTCGACGTCGGCGTTCCAGTCGTCGTCCGCGATGTAGGCCATCCGGTGCACCTCGTGCGGAAACGGGTCGCCGAGCCGGCACAGCGAGATGACGGCGAAGTCCTCCTCGCTGTACCGCGCGCCGTCGAGGTTCCCGGCCCAGATCCCGGGCAGGACCTCCGCCGGGCCGATCCGCGGGATCACGCCGGGGGAGTACTTCACCAGCGGCTTCCCGTCGAGCGCCGCTGCCAGCTCCTGCAGGTCCGCCAGGCCCCACCGCCGGTCGCCGAACCCGGGCACGCGCCCGTGCACCGCCGACGACCAGCGCATCGGGATGCCGCCCATCCCGAACACCGCACCCGCGAGCCCGCCGGCGACGCACGCCACCGTGTCGGTGTCGCCGCCGAGGTCGATCGCCAGCCGCAGCACCTCGGCGAAGTCGCGCCCACGGCGCAGCGCCCACACCGCTGCACCCAGCGTCGGCCACACCGCGCCGTCCACCTCGCCATGAGGCGACCACTCAGGAGCCAGCACCTCGGCCCAGCGCGACCGGTGCTCCGGCAGCACCAGCTCCAGCGCCGAAGGGACGGCGGCCAGCGGGTCACCGCCGTCCAGCGCCACCCGCAACAGCTCGGAGAAGACGACGCAGCCCTCACCGGCGGCCGGATCGCCGTGCGTCAGCGCCGAGATCCGCCGCGCGGCGTCCGCCGACGCCTCCGCGCCGAAGCGGGAGAACCAGATCGCCGACGGCGTCGCCCGCATCAGCGAGCCGTTGCCCGCCGCGCGGCCGGTTGCGGCGAAGTGCTCGGCCGCGGCGACGTCCCACGGCCTCCCCGACAGCAGCACCGCCCGCGTCTGGCGGCCCATGTCCGGCGGCGACTCCGACGCCCACCGCACGAACCGGCCGAACAGGTCCGCCTCGTCCAGGCCGTCGCTCGCCACCAGCGACTCGGCGACCAGCAGTGCCATCTGCGTGTCGTCGGTGAACTCGCCCGGCTCCCGACCCTGAGGCCCGCCTCCGCACATCTCCGTCGCGGACCCACGCGCCGGCACCGGGAAGCGCGCCGAGAACGCCCCCGGAGGGCCGAACTCGAACGGCGCCCCGAGCGCGTCGCCGACCGCCGACCCCACGAGGGCACCGGCGACGCGGTGCGAACGGTGCATGGACGGCACGGGCAGCTCCAGACAAGGGGGAGCCTCGATGATGCCGGAGTGAGCCGACCGGTGACGGCCGTCACCGAGCCGCCCGAAAAGTCGCTCGCGCGGGTGGTCTGGTCGTGCACAACGCTTCAGGGGAGGGCCGGATCGGCCGACATCCACAGCGTGAGCCGGTCCGCAGCGCCCGAGGTGGCGACCACCCGAGTGATGGCGAAGACGCTGGCCACCTTCTTCGCCTTCGGCGGCGTGGCAGGTCTCCTCGTCATCTCCGGCATCGAGCCCGGTGCGCGACGGTCGGTGCTCGTCGCCCTGGCCCTCGCCGCCCTGGCGGCGGCCGCCGTCGCCGGCCGATGGGGCGCCCGGTGGCCCCGTCACTGGTTCCACGTCGCGGTGGGCGCCGCGACCGCGCTCATCGTCACGGCGGTGGCGGTGGCACCGGACCCGGTCACCTCGCTCGCCGCCGCCACGTTGATCGCCTTCGTCGTCGTCGACGCGCACTTCTTCTTCTCCGACCGCCAGGCGCTCGCGCACCTCGTCGTCGCCGTCGTCGGCGTCACCGCGGCCCTGGTCGCCTTCAGCGACGTGCCTCTGGGGACGGCGCTGGGCTTCGACCTGGTCCTCACCGGGATCGGCATCGTCATCCAGCGGCTCGTCGTCCTGGCCTCGAGCGCCAACCTCGACCCGCTCACCGGGCTGGTCAACCGGCGCGCCTTCGACCAGGCGCTGGGCGAGCTGATGTCCGACGCGGCCCGCACCGGGGAGCCGCTGTCGGCCGTGCTCCTCGACGTCGACCACTTCAAGTCGGTCAACGACACCCATGGCCACGACGCCGGCGACGGGGTGCTGCGCCGGGTCGCCGAGCTGTGGACCCGCGAGCTGCCCGCCGGCGCCGTCCTGGCCCGGCACGGCGGCGACGAGTTCTCCCTGCTGCTGCCCGGCATGCGCGGCACCACGGCGCTCGCCTTCGTACGACGGGTGTGCGCGCTGCACCCGGAGATCTCGCTGTCCTGCGGGGTGGCGCAGTACCGCCCCGGCGACAGCGCCTCCCACCTGATGCGCAGCGCCGACCGCGCGCTCTACGACGCCAA
The DNA here is from genome assembly GCA_004570425.1 of Bacillus sp. AZ43. Lineage (GTDB taxonomy): Bacteria > Actinomycetota > Actinomycetes > Mycobacteriales > Geodermatophilaceae > Blastococcus_B. The sequence continues at coordinate 24,435 of SPQJ01000040.1, read as the reverse complement.
GATCCTCGGCCGGAACCGGGCCCAGCTCGTCGACGGGGCCGTGGACGGCCGCTGAGATCAGGCGGTGCCCTCCGCCTCGATCAGCTCGGCGACCTCGTCGGGCCGCGTGGTGCAGTCGTCGTCCGACGGCTCCTGCTCGGAGGCCAGGCCGGTGACGCCGGCGTCCTCCACGGGCTGGAAGCCGAGCCGGTCGAGCCACTTGGGCACGCGGTTCTGCGCGTTGATCACGTGCGAGCGCGACAGCCAGCCCTTGCCGTCCTCCACCTGGAAGTCCAGCCCGCCGCCCGGTGCGCGCTGGACGTGGGTCGGCGAGGGCAGCAGCCCGGCCAGCTGCACGGCCTGCCCCTCGCTGAGCTCGCCCGGCGGGGTGTCGAAGTAGTACCAGGAGGCCGCGCAGATGCCGTAGATCGTCGGGCCGAACTGCGCGTAGTTCACGTACAGCTCGAGCATCCGGCGGTCGTCGAGGAAGAACGCGAGCTCCATCGCCAGCCCGGCCTCCACACCCTTGCGGACGGCGCTCATCGACTGGTTGAGGAACAGGTTCTTGGCCACCTGCTGCGGGATGGTCGATCCCGACGGGTCCTCCGCGCCCTCGATGCGGGCCTGCGCCCGGCCCCACAGCTCGTCCCACGTGAAGGCGCCGGAGCGGTAGGGGAGCGCGGCGTCCTCGTGCGCGATCACCGCGGCGAGCAGGTTGCGGGACACGTGCTCGACGGGCACCGACTGCTGGATCGCGCCGTCGGGGTTGGCCAGCATGAACGCCGTCGTCGGCGGGTCGACCCAGCGCAGCGAGAGCAGCACCATCGCCTGGACGACGAACAGCGCGGCCAGCACCCCGAGGACCCGCCGGAGCAGCCGACGGCGGGGCCGCCGGGCGTAGCGGCCGCGAGGATCCCGCCGCGGACGACGACGCCGACGCGGCTCCTCCGGCGGCGGCGGCGGTGGACCCGGCGGAGGTGGGGCGACCGGCCACGGGTCGCGGTACCGGTCATCGGCAGGCGCGTGCCGGTAGCGGTCGTCGTACCGCGGGGGAGCGGCGTACCAGTCGTTGCCGGACGGCGGAGGTCGGTCGAACCGGGGGCGGTCGGGCAGCGGCGCGGTCGGCTGCCGGTAGGGCGGGGCGGGGGCTCCGCCGGCCGACGGCGGAACCGGCGGGTCGCCCGGGCGTCCGGCTCGGAGGAGGGCATGCGGCAGGTCCTCCCGTGGTCGACGTCGAGAGGTCAGGGTAGATCCGCTCCCTGTGAGGGGCGGGTGACGTCCCGAATCAGGCCCCGCCGCGGCTCATGTTGGGTACGGGCGCTCCGACGGCGTTCGTCCGCACCCGGTAGAGCGACGTCGAGGCGGTCAGGAACAGCGTCGACCAGTCCGGCCCGCCCCAGTTGAGGTTGGCCACCAGCTCCGGCACCCGCAGCGTGCCCAGGTGCGCGCCGGACGGGTCGAGCACCCACACCCCGCCGGGACCGGTCACGTAGATGTTGCCGGCGGAGTCGGTCTTCATCCCGTCGCAGGCGCCGTCGTCGTCACCGAGCCCCTCGGCCAGCACCGGTCCGCGCGACTCCGGGCCGACGGGGCCCATGCGGAAGGCGCGGATGTGCGCCCGGGCGGTGTCGTTCACGTAGAGGACCGACTCGTCCGGCGACATGCACAGCCCGTTGGGCTGCTCGAAGTCGGCGGCCACGAGCTCCAGGCGGTCCGTGCCCGCCGGGATCTGGTAGACGCCCTGGAAGTCGAGCTCCTGCTCCCGCTCGACGCCGGACCCCGCGCTGCGGCCGTACGTGGGATCGGTGAAGTAGACATCGCCGGACAGCGTGACGACGACGTCGTTCGGGCTGTTGAGCTCCCGGCCCTCCCAGTGCGAGGCGAGCACGGTCGTCGTCCCGTCCGGCTCCTCGCGCACCAGCCGGCTCGTCGAGTGCTCGCACACCAGCAGCGCGCCGCGGGCGTCGAACGCCATGCCGTTGCCCTTGTTGCTGGGGCGCCGGACCTCGCGCACACCCTCGTCCTCGCTCCACCGGCGCCGGACGTCCCCCGGCATGTCGCTGAAGTAGAGGCAGGCCTCCACCGGGTCCCAGACCGGGCCCTCGGTGAAGTCGAAGCCGGAGCCGATCCGCTCCACCAGGGGCTCCTCGCCGAACAGCGCGGTGAAGGCGTTCACGGCAGGCCCGCGTGCGGGACGGCGACCTCCGTCGCCACCAGCACCGCTTCCCGCACCGGCGCGCGGGTGTGCTCGTAGAAGTCCGGTGCGCAGCACATCAGCAGGGTGCGGCCGTCGTCCCCACCGAGCGCGCAGGCGTAGACCCCCATCCCGCCCGGCGCGGTGATCTCCTCGACGATCGCGCCGCCCTCGGCCACGCGCAGCACCCGCCGGCCGAACCCGTCGGCCACCCAGACGTGCCCCTCGGCGTCCAGGGTGCAGCCGTCCGGTGCGACGACGACCTGGCCCAGCAGCTCCTGGGTGGTGGCGCCCACCGGCTCGTCGCCGAACGATGCCCACACCCGCCGGTTGGCCAGCGAGCCGTCCGCGGCGATGTCGAACGCGGAGAAGCGGTTGCCCCACGTCTCGCCGACGATCAGCGTGCCGCCGTCCGGGGTGATCACCGAGCCGTTCGGGAAGCTCAGCCCCTCGGCCACGACGGTGACCGTGCCGTCCGGGTCGACCCGCTTCACCGACGCCGGGCCGGGCGCGCCGCCGCCCATCAGGTCGAAGCCGAAGTCGCCGACGAAGGCGCGGCCGGAGGGGTCGACCACCATGTCGTTGAGCAGGCCGGTGCAGTGCGCCGACAGGTCGGCGTGCGTGGTCACCTCGCCGTCGCTCACCCGGAGCAGCCGGTGGTCCTTCATGGAGACGACGAGCAGCGACCCGTCGGGCAGCCAGCCCAGCCCCGACGGCTGGTTCTCCACCTCGAGGACGACGGTCTCGCCGCCGCCGGGCTCGACCCGGCTCACGGTGTGCCGGTAGAAGTCCGACGCCCACCAGGCGCCGTCGTGCCACCGCGGCCCCTCGAAGTACGAACCGCCCTCCAGCACCGTCGTGAACGCTCGCTCCGCCATGGGTCGGACGCTACGGGCTGATGGGGGTCCAGACGAGTCGGCACGTTGTGGACAGGCCTCTGACCTGTGGGTTCGTCCTGCACGACCGGGCTGACGGCGGTATGATTCGTACACACGTTCGAACGAATGGGAGGTGTCGATGGGCGAGCTGCGATCCGCTCTCGACGCACTCGCGGCCGAGGACGTCCAGGGCCTGACACCCCGCCAGCAGCTCGCCGGGATCACCGAGCTGCTCGAGGCGAGGAACCGCATCGATGCTCAGCTGAGCCGCCGGGTGCGCGCCGCCGAGACCCAGCAGGCCGCGGAGGACGACGGGCAGAAGACGATGCGCTCGTGGCTGCGCGGCCACGGGCGGCTCAGCCCGGGTGCCGCCGGGCAGCTGGTCCGCAACGGCCGTGCGCTGCAGCACCTGCCCGAACTCGAAGCCGCCTTCGCCGCCGGTGCGGTCACGGCCGAGCAGGTCGCGGTCATCGCCCCGGTCACCGCGGCGGAGCGGTGGACCGCGGCGCTCGCGCAGGGCGTCGACCTCGCCGAGGTCGACCGCACTCTGACCGCGGTGGCCGCCGGGCGCGACATCGCCCAGCTGTCCCGGGTCGTGCACCACTACCTGTCGCGGCTCGACCCGGACGGCCCCGAACCCGATCCGACCGACGAGCGGTCGCTCACCGTTTCGACCTTCGCCGACGGCACGGTCGTCGTGCGGGGTCAGCTCGACGCCGTCGGCGGCGAGAAGCTGAAGACGGCGCTCGAGGCCGTCGTCCAGGCCGATCGACCGAGGGGTGATCGGCGGACCCGGTCCCAGCAGCTCGCCGACGCCGTCGTCCAGCTGGCCGACAACCAGCTCGCGTCGGGCGACCTGCCCGTTCTGCGGACGGTCAAGCCGAACGTCGTCGTCACCATCCCGGCCGCCGATCTGCTCGACCCGTCCACCGGCCCGCCGCCGCGACGACCGGCTCCGGCAGCCCGCTCTCGGCCGCCCGGACCCGCGCGCTCGCCTGCGACGGCAGCATCACCCCCGTCCTGCTCGACGAGCACGGCATGCCGATGAACATGGGCCGGACCAAGCGAGTCGTCCCGCCGCACCTCCGCAAGGCGGTCGAGCTCCGCGACCAGGCCTGCGTCTTCGCCGGCTGCGGTGCGCCGAAGTACTGGTGCGACGTGCACCATCTGGTCCACTGGATCTCCGGTGGAGAGACGTCGCTGGAGAACTCAGCGCTGCTCTGCGAACGGCACCACACGAAAGTGCATCACGGCTTCCGGGTCGAGCGAGGACCCACCGGACGATGGCGAACGTTCCGGCCGGACGGCACCGAGATCGTGATCGGGATGCCGCTCGTCATCTAGTCGGGCGCGTCCGCGAGCCACGACTCCACGCGGTCGAGCTCCGCGTGGGTGAGCCCGGTCGAGAACGCCGGCGCCACCACCAGCACCCGGCCGTGCGCCTCGAGCCACTCGCGGGTGTCCGCGGCCTTCTCGGCGAGGTCGTCGTCGATCCACACGATCCGCCGGTCGGGCTCGGCCTCGGCCACCGCGCGGGCGGCGGCCAGCTTCCACCAGCCGGGGACGCCGCGCCGCTCCCCGCCGAAGCCGGTGGGCAGGACGTCGTCCCGGCTGTGCGTCGTCAGGCCGCGGGGGAGACCCATCGGCTCGGCCAGCAGACGGTCAGCGAGCTGCGTCCACGTCGTCAGCCACTGCAACTCCACCCGGCCCGACTCGTGGAGCTCCCGCAGTCGCGCGACGACCGTCGGGTCCCACGAGAGGACGTAGCCGTTGAAGGTGCCGCGCCGCCAGCCCTCCGGGAGGTCCGTCCGGACGGCGTTCAGCACGCCGTCGACGTCGAGGAGCAGGACCGGCGGGGAAGCGGGCACGGGGCAGTCCTACCCCACACGATCGGTCGACGTCGGCGGGAGCGTGGTTGGCTTCCCGTTCGTTCGGGCAACAGCAGGAACAAGCAACCGAAGGAGGCCACACCCATGGCAGGCATGATCCGCAAGCTCATCGCGTCCGGCGTCGCGGCCAAGGTCATCCAGGAGGCCCGCAAGCCGCAGAACCAGGCCAAGATCAAGAAGGCCATCTCGGACTTCCAGGCAAAGCGCAGCGGCGGTACCCGCAAGTACTGATCTCTGCCAGACGCACAGCGGCGGCCACCATGTCGGTGGCCGCCGCTTTGCGTTGTGGCCCGAAGCCAGCGTGCGCAGAGTGAAAGCGCTGTACCAGTGGTGCGCCTGAGGGCGTTCTTCATGCATTGCAGGACAAAGGTGGGGGTGCACCCCTCGAAATCGGCTTCCTTCTAGATACCGTGCGGTCTGTTTCCGGCTCACATCAGAAAACGGGGAAGACATGTCCGCACCGCAGCAGCCGCCCGCGCCCTATGTTCCGCAGGGGTACGAGCTCAAGAAGAAGAAGCCCATCTACACGCGTGTCTGGTTCTGGATCCTTGTTGTCGTGATCGTCGCCATCGCCGCCACGGCGGCCAATGGCGGCGGAAGCGATTCGGGCGGGGGTGATGGCTCGGACGGCGGCAACGCATCGGGCACAGTGGAGGTCACCTACACGCTCGAGTCTGACGCTCCTCAGGTCTCCGCTACGTACATGACGCTCGACGGCGGGAACATCGGGCAGGCGCAGGACAACAACGTGGCGCCGCCCTGGAGCAAGACCCTGCAGGTGGAGGACAGCTTCATCCAGTCCTTCACGCTGACCGGCCAGATGAGTCCGGTGTTCGACGGGTCGTCGCCTGACGGCACGACCATCACCTGTCGCATCACCGTTGACGGCGAAGTTGTCGCCGAGCAGACCTCCACCGGCCAGTACGCCATCGTGAGCTGCAACGCGAACTGAACTCGATAACCCGCATCGACGCCCCGCTCCGGTAGACCCGGAACGGGGCGTCGTGCGTCATCGACCGGTCGTCGTTGCTCTCTCGGTGTAGACCATTGGCATGCATCGGATCGCCGTCCTCGACGACTACCAGTCCGTCGCCGCCGACTTCTGCGACTGGTCGCGCGTGCCCGAGCCGGTCGAGGTAGTCGAGTTCCACGACCATCTCGCCGACGAGGACGCCGTCGCCGAGCGGCTGCGCGACTTCGACGTCGTCGTCGCGATGCGCGAGCGCACCCCGTTCCGCCGCACCCTGCTCGAGCGGCTGCCCAACCTGGCGCTGCTGGTGACGACCGGCATGCGCAACAAGTCGATCGACATCGACTTCGCGAACGAACGCGGCATCACCGTCTGCGGCACGGCCTCCGGTTCCTCGGCCACGGTGGAGCTCGCCTGGGGCCTGATCCTCGCCACGCTGCGGCACATCCCGCAGGAGGACGCCGCGGTCCGCGCCGGCGGCTGGCAGCAGACCGTCGGCACCGACCTGCACGGCGCCCGGCTCGGGATCGTCGGCCTCGGCCGGCTCGGCAGCGCGGTCGCCCGGATCGGGCAGGCCTTCGAGATGGACGTCGTCGCCTGGAGCGAGAACCTGACCGACGAGCGCGCCGCGGAGGTCGGGGTGCGCCGGGTGGAGCGCGACGAGCTGTTCGCCACCTCCGACGTCGTCACCGTCCACCTGCTGCTGTCCAAGCGCACCCGCGGCCTCATCGGCGCCGACGACCTCGCCCTGATGAAGCACACCGCGGTGCTCATCAACACCAGCCGCGGGCCGATCGTCGACCAGCAGGCTCTCCTCGACGCCCTCCACGAGGACCGGATCGGCGGCGCCGGCCTCGACGTCTTCGACCGGGAGCCGCTGCCGGTCGACCACCCGCTGCGGACGGCGCCGCGCACGGTGCTCACCCCGCATCTCGGCTACGTCACCCGCGGCACCTACGAGGTGTTCTACGGCGAGGCGGTCGAGGACGTGGCTGCCTGGGTCAGGGGCAGCCCCGTCCGCGTCCTCACCCCGTGACGACCTAGCCGGCGTCGCGGCGGAGCAGCCGCCAGCCGCCCGCCGCCAGCGCCGCGGCGGACCAGCCGACCAGCAACGCCGTGGCCTGGCCGGCCGTCATCTCCGGCTCCCCGAGCAGCGTCCAGATGGCACCCGATCCGGGCATCAGCTCGCCGAGGTCGGCCATCCACTGCACGCCGAAGACCGGCAGCAGGAACGGCAGCACGAGCTGCAGCAGGAACACGGCGGCCAGCGCTCCGGCGGTGCTGCGCAGCAGCAGTCCGGCGCCGACCGCGAGCACGCTCCCCGCGGCGACCACCACGGCGATCCGGCCCAGGCTGCCGGCGACCTCGGAGAACTCCAGCGCGAGCTCCGGTGCGATCAGCCACGCGGCGACGTCCGCGACCAGGGCCAGGACCACCGCGGCGGCTACAGCGACGAGGACCGGCACGGCCACCCGCGCGGCCAGCAGCACCCCGCGCCGCGGCGTCCACTGCAGCGTCGGGCCGATCGACCCGCTCGCGTACTCCTGCGTGACGGCGAGCAACGCCAGCACCAGCAGCGCGAACTGCCCGACCAGCACCCCGTACTCGCCGGCCAGCGTCGCGGCCGCGGGCGGCCAACCGAGGGCCTCGGCCATGGAGGCCTCGTCGACGGCGGTCGGTGCCCCGATGCCGACGACCGCGGCGGCCGCGGCGAGCAGGCACCACCACGTCGAGCGCACCGTGCGCAGCCGCAGCCACTCGGCGGACGCCGCGCGCGTGACGACGGCGGCCGTGCCCGGCTGGGGAAGGGTGACGGCGGTCATCGCGGGGCCGCCAGCTCGGAGACCCGGTACTGGACGCTGTCACCGGTGAGGTCGAGGTAGACCTGCTCGAGCGAGGAGTGCTCCTCGGCCAGCCGGTGCACCGCCACGGCCTCCTCGAGCGCCACGTCGCCGACGGTCTCCGCGGTCACGCCCTCGACCAGTAGCTCGCCGTCGCCGCTGGGGTGCACCAGTGCGCCGCGGCGCAGCAGCGCACCGGCGAGCTGGTCGGTCGCCGGCGTCCGCACGCGCACCTTGCGGCCGGCGCCCTCGCCGCGCATGACCTCGTCGATCGAGGCGTCGGCGATCAGCCGCCCGCGGCCGATGATCACCAGGTGGTCGGCGGTCTGCTCCATCTCGCTCATCAGGTGGCTGGACAGCAGCACCGTGCGGCCCTCGTCGGCCAGCCCGCGCACGAGGCGCCGGACCCACCGCACGCCGTCGAGGTCGAGGCCGTTCATCGGCTCGTCGAAGAGCAGCACGGCCGGGTCGCCGAGCAGCGCGGACGCGATGCCCAGCCGCTGGCGCATGCCCAGCGAGTAGCCCTTGACCCGGCGCTTCGCCGCCGGACCGAGGCCCACCTGGTCGATCACCTCGTCCACACGCCGCAGCGGGAGGCCGTGCGTGCGCGCGGCCACCCGGAGGTGGTCGCGACCGCTCCGGCCGGGGTGCGTCGCCTGCGCGTCGAGCAGGGCGCCGGCTACCCACAGCGGCTCGCCCAGCGTGGCGAACTGGCGCCCGCCGATGGTCGCGCTGCCGGCGGTCGGCCGGTCGAGGCCGAGGATCATCCGCATCGTGGTGGACTTGCCCGCACCGTTCGGGCCGAGGAAGCCGGTCACCTTGCCCGGCTCGACGTCGAAGGTCAGGTCGTCGACGGCGCGCACCGCGCCGTACTGCTTCGTCAGCCCGCGCACCTGGATCATGCGGGCCACCGGGAGGGGGATGGAGTCATGACCGGCAGCCTGTCGGGCCAGGGGGTCCGTGCGGATCACCCCGCAGCGCCGACCTGGGTCCCCCGCGCGGGGGAGGGCGACAGCGCCCCCGCGGGGGAATCGCCACCCGCGGCGCTCGGCCAGGATCGACCCGTGACGACCTTTCCGAGCTCGGCCCCCGAGATCGCTGCTCGGGTGCGCGAGCTGCTCGCCGTCGCGCGCCCCGGCTGGCCCGGCCGCGCCCTGTACGCGCTGGCGAGCCTGCCGTTCGGCGCCCTCTACCTCGCGCTGTTCTTCGGGCTGTTCGGATCCGTGATCGCGCTGGTCTACGGCGTCGGCGTGCTGCTCATCCTGCTGGTGCTCGCGACCACTCGGGGCTTCGCCGGCGTCGAACGGCGGCTCGTCCGCACGCTCCTCGCCGTCGACGTCCCCGCCGGCGAGCGGGTCCTCGACCAGCCGGGGATCATCCGCAAGCTCCGGCGGCTGGTGATGTCGACCGGAACCTGGCGGGCGCTGGGCTGGCTCGGCGCGCGGGTGCTGATGGGCGCGGCCACGCTCGCCACGCTGTTCTTCGGCGGCCTCGGGTTCGCCTACCTCGGTTGGGGCGCCGACTGGAACGCGCTCACCGCGCTGCCGCTGCTGGCGTTCATGGTCGCGGTCGTCGTCCTCACCCTGGCGGTGCTCGACCTGCTCGTGCGGCTGGCCGCCTCCGTGGCACCCCGGCTGCTGGGCACCGCACCCGAGCAGGCCATCGCCGCGTTGCAGCAGAGCACCCGGCGGCTCGCCGACCGCAACAAGCTGGCCCGCGACCTGCACGACACCATCGGGCACGCACTGACCGCCAGCCTGCTGCAGGCCACCGCCGCCCGCCGCACCCTCACGCCGCCGGACGACCGGCCGCTGCAGCCCGACTTCGCCCGCCAGGCCCTGGAGCACATCGAGACCAACACCCGCACCGCACTCGCCGAGCTCGACCGGGTGCTCACGGTGCTGCGCGCCGAGGACGGCGGCCGTGACCCCGCGCCGTTCGCCGCGCCGTCGCTCGCCGACCTCGACGGCCTCCTCGCGGGACTCCGGGACGGCGGTCTCCCGGTCGCCCTGGTCGTCGACGGCGACGTCGAGGACGTGCCCCCCGGCGTGCAGGAGCTGGCCTACCGCGTGGTCCAGGAGGGGACGACGAACGTGCTGCGGCACGCGGGCACCCCGCTGACCGTCGCCCAGGTGGTCCGGAGCGGCGACACCCTGGTCACCCGCGTCTGCAACGAGCGCGCGCCGCAGACGGACAGCCGCCCCGGCCCCGGCGGAGGCCGCGGACTGGCCGGGCTGCGCGAGCGGACGGCCGCCGCGGGAGGCACCCTCAGCGCCGAGCCGACGCCGTCCGGCGGCTTCGAGCTGTGCGTGACGCTGCCGCTGTCGGGCGCCGCATGAGCCTGCGACTCCTGCTCGTGGACGACGACGTCCTGGTCCGCTCCGGGCTGCGGGTGATCCTGGAGAGCGAGCCCGACCTGACCGTCGTGGGTGACGCCGGCACCGGCCGCGAGGCGCTGGACGTCGCCGCCGCGACCGACCCGGACGTCGTCCTCATGGACGTCCGGATGCCCGACATGGACGGCATCACCGCGACCCGGGAGCTGGTCGCCCGCGACCCGCAGCGGCCGCGGGTGCTGGTGCTGACGACCTTCGAGGACGACGACTACCTGTTCCGGTCGCTGCAGGCCGGGGCGAGCGGCTTCGCGCTGAAGCGGTCGGATCCCGACGAGCTGGTCGACGCGATCCGGGTCGTCGCGCGCGGGACCTCCCTCGTGCTGCCGGACCTGACCCGCCGGCTGATCGCGGCGCACGCGCCGTCGCGGGCCCGCGGCCCCGCGGCCCTCCCGGCGCTGACCGGCCGGGAGGCCGACGTCCTCCGGCTGGTCGCCGGCGGGCTGTCCAACGCCGAGATCGCCACCGAGCTCTTCCTCAGCCGCGAGACGGTGAAGACGCACGTCAGCAGCGTGCTGCTCAAGCTGGGCGCGCGGGACCGCACCCAGGCGGTGATCGCGGCCTACGAGAGCGGCTTCATGACCGCGTGACCGCTAGGTTCGGTGGGTGCCCGACACCCCTCCGCACGACCACGCCCGCCGCTGGTGGGCCGACGGCGAGCGAGCCGTCGCCGACGCCGTCGACCGGCTGACCGACGACGAGCTGGCGGCGCCCTCCGCGCTCCCGGGCTGGAGCCGCGCGCACGTCGTCGCGCACGTGGCCCGCAACGCCGACGCCCTGGTCAACCTGCTCACCTGGGCGCGCACCGGTGCCGAGACGCCGATGTACCCCTCGCGCGCGGTCCGCGACGCCGACATCGAGACGACCGCGGCCCTGGAGCCGGCGCAGCTGCGCGCCGACCTCGCCGCGGCCGCCGGCCGGCTCGCCACGGCGATCGAGGAGATGCCGGCCGAGGCGTGGCAGGCCACCGTGCGCAACGGCCAGGGCGCCCTCGTGGTCGCGTCCCTCGTGCCGTGGATGCGCGCCAAGGAGCTCTGGGTGCATGGCACCGACCTGCGCGCCGGGCTCGATTTCGCCGACCTCCCGCGCGACCTCGCCGCCGCGCTGGTCGACGACGTCCTGGCGCTGTTCGGGTCCCGCGACCAGGACCTGGGGGTCACCGTCGTCGCGACCGACGTGGACCGGACGTGGGGGAGCGGGCAGCCGGTGGAGGGACCGGTCGCCGCGGTCGTCGCCTGGCTCACCCGCGGACGCGTCGAGGGCCTGCGCGGCGACGTCCCGCCACCGCCCGTCTGGCTCTGAGCTACTCGCAGCCGATGCCGTCGCCGTCGCGGTCGAGGTGGGTGCCGTACCCGGGGTCACCGAGCCGGACGGGTGCAGCGCCCGCGTCCCGGGCTGCGGTGCAGTTCTTGTAGTAGGGGGCCGGGGCCGGCGCGGGAGCCGGGGCCGGGGCCGGAGCCGGTGCGGGTGCGGGCTTCGGAGCCGGAGCCGGTGCGGGAGCAGGGGCGGGCTCCGGGAGCACCGCGACGACACCGCCGGGCAGGGGCTGGTCCGGGCACGCGCTGAGGATCGTCGCGATGGCGTTCTTCTCCGCCTGCGTCATCCAGAGCTCGTAGCTCACCTTCACGGCTACCTGGCGAGCGACGTAGTCGCATCGGTAGGCGCGGTTCGGCGGCAGCCAGGTCGCCGCGTCGCCGTCGCCCTTCTGCATGTTGAGCGGCCCGTCGACGGCGAGCAGGTTCAGGGGGTCGTTGGCGAACGCCGTCCGCCGCGCGACGTCGAGCTGCTGCGCGCCCTTCTGCCAGGCGTCGGACAGCGCGACGACGTGGTCGATCTGCACGTCGTCGCTGGTGCCCTGCCCGCGCTGGAACGCGATGCCGTGGCCCGAGTAGGGGTCGGCCAGGTTCCCCGTGAGGACGACGCAGTCGCGGGTGCCCGGCTTGAACGTCTCGTCGGTCAGGTCGCGGGCGAGGATGTCGTTGCGGGTGTCGCAGCCGTTCCGGTCGGTGTCCACCCAGCCGGACCCGAAGAGATCGCGGTCGTAGCCGGTGCGGGGCGCCCGGCCCTTCACCTCGACGGCGGCGAGCGCGGCCAACGCCGTCGTGCGGCCCGCGCCCTCGACGGCTGCCGCCGCATCGGCATCGGTCAGTGCGCCGGCCAGTGCAGCCTCGGCGAGCCGGGCCTCGGCGGTCTCCGCCTCGGCGAGCGCCGCCTCGCGCTCCTCCCCGCTGGGTGTGCGGCTCGCCGAAGCCGTGGTCGGAGCAGGGGTGGACCCGGTCTCGGAGGCAGCGGGTGCCGTGGGGCCCACCATCGCGCCGCCGGCCAGGACCGCGACCACGCCGGCGGCCGCCACGATCGCGGCGACCCGGCGGCTGGCGATGCGTGCCCAGCGCGCCTGCCCCGCGATCGCCGCGCCCGCCCCGAGGAGCAGCGCCGCCACCCCGGCCATGACCAGCCCACCGCCGAGGCCGTCAGCGGCGACGCCACCGATCACGAACAGCAGCGCCACGAGCCAGGCGACCGCCAGGACGATGGAGCGAGCGTTCACGGGACTCCCTCGGACGAGACGACGAGGGCTCGAAAGCTAGGGCGCCGTTACGTGTGACCCGAAGTCCGACACGTTCACCGGTCCCACCTGCCCCAGCGTGCGCTCCTAGACCAGGAAGCGGTAGGCCGTCGTCCCCGGGGCGACGTGCTGGATGCGCAGCGGACTGGCCTCGATCCGCTCGAGCAGGCCGGCCAGGCCGTCGGCCGAGCCCAGCTCGATGCCGGTCAGCGCGGCGCCGGTCTCCCGGTTGTCCCGCTTCACGTACTCGAACAGCACGATGTCGTCGTCCGGGCCGAGCACCTCGTCGAGGAACCGTCGCAGCGCGCCGGGCTCCTGGGGGAACTCGACGAGGAAGTAGTGCTTGAGCCCGCGGTGCACCAGCGACCGCTCGACCACCTCGGCGTACCGGCTCACGTCGTTGTTGCCGCCGGACAGCAGCGCGACGACGGTCTGCCCGGGCCGCACGGTCACCACCCCGCCGCTCAGCGCGGCCGGCGCCAGCGCCCCCGCGGGCTCGGCGATCACCCCGTCGGCCTGGTACAGGTCGAGCATCTCGGTGCAGATCTGCCCCTCGGGCACCGCGACCAGCTCGGCACCCGAGTCGCGCACCAGCGGGAACGTCACCGCACCGGCCTTCCGCACGGCGGCGCCGTCGACGAACGTGTCGATCTCGGCCAGCTCCACCGGCTCGCCGGCGGCCAGGGCCGCGGCCATGTTCGCGGCGCCGGCCGGCTCGACGCCGACCAGCCGGGTGCCGGGGGAGTGCTGCCGCAGCCACGTCGCGCAGCCGGCCAGCAGCCCGCCGCCCCCGACCGGGAGGACGACGACGTCCGGCGGCCCGGGCAGCTGTTCGAGGATCTCGGCGGCGACCGTCGCCTGGCCGATCACGGTGGACAGCGCGTCGAACGCCGGCACCAGCGTCGCGCCGGTGGTCGCCGCGCGCACCGACGCCGCGGCCGCGGCCTCGTCGTAGGAGTCGCCGACGACGACCAGCTCCACCATGTCGCCGCCGAGCGCCGCGATCCGCTCGCGCTTCTGCCGCGGCGTGGTGCCGGGCACGTACACCTGCCCGCGCACCTGCAGCGCCCGGCAGGCGTAGGCCACGCCCTGCCCGTGGTTGCCGGCGCTCGCGCAGACCACCCCGGCGGTCCGGGCGTCGGGGGAGAGCTGGCTGATCGTGTTGTAGGCGCCGCGGATCTTGTACGACCGGCCCACCTGCAGGTCCTCGCGCTTGAGCCACACGTCGGCGCCGGTGAGCCCGGAGAGCCGGGCGTTGCGCTGCAGCGGCGTCCGCTCGACCACGGCGGCCAGCCGGCGGACGGCGTCGCGGACCTCGGCGGCGAAGTCGGTGGGAGGTGCGCTCACGCCGTCATCCAAGACGACGGACCGACGGCGGGCAGCGCCGCCCCGCCACTCCGACGAGGGACGACGCGGTCACCTGCTCGATAATGTGACCTGAGTCCCACATGATGCACCCCATGGACTCCGCGCTGACCAGCGTCGCCCTCCCGCTCGCCCTCGCCGTCGTCATGCTCGGGCTGGGCCTGTCGCTGACCGTGGGCGACTTCGTCCGCATCGGCCGGCAGCCGCGGGCCGTGGTGATCGCGCTCGCGCTGCAGCTGCTCGTCCTCCCCGCCGTCTGCTTCGGCCTCGTGCTGGCGCTGGACCTGCCGCCGCTCCTCGCCGTCGGCATGCTGCTGCTCGCCGCCTCGCCCGGCGGCACCACGGCCAACCTGTTCAGCCACCTCTTCCGCGGTGACGTCGCGCTCAACATCAGCCTCACCGCGGTCAACTCGCTGATCGCCGTCGTCACCCTGCCGCTGGTCACCAACCTGGCCATCGACTTCTTCGAGCCGGAGGACGCCGGCTCGCTGGGCCTGCAGCTCGGCAAGGTGGTGCAGGTCTTCGCGGTGGTGCTGGTCCCGGTCGCGATCGGCATGCTGGTCCGCTCGCGCAACGCGGCGTTCGCCGACCGCATGGACAAGCCGGTGCGGATCCTCTCGGCCGTCGTCCTCGCGCTGGTGATCCTCGGGACGATGCTCGCCGAGCGCGAGAACATCGGCGAGTACCTGCGCGACATCGGGGTGCCCGCGGTGCTGTTCTGCGTGCTCAGCCTCAGCCTCGGCTTCCTCGTCCCGCGGGCGCTGGGTGTCGAGCAGCGCCAGGCGGTGGCCAGCGCGTTCGAGATCGGCATCCACAACAGCACGCTGGCCATCACGGTCGCGATCAGCGTGCTCGACAGCGTGGAGCTCGCCGTCCCGGCCGCCGTCTACGGCACGCTGATGTTCCCGATCGCCGCGGTCTTCGGCTGGGCGATCACCCGCTCGACCCGCCGTCCGGCGGAGGCGACCCCCGTCTGAGGTCAGGTCGGGAGCAGGCGCAGCCGCGGCGAGGTGACCAGCCGCTTCTCGAGCGTGACCCGGTGCCGGCCGCTCTCGTCCTGCACGAACGCCAGCCGGTCGACCAGGGCGTTCATGAGGATCAGGCCGCGCCCGCCGTCGAGCGGCGACTCGGGCCGCGCGGCGCTCACGGCGTCGAGGTCGAAGCCGCCGCCGTCGTCGAGCACGGAGATCACGCACACCTGGTCGTCGATCACGACGTCGACCTGGTACTCCTCCTGGTCGCGCGCGTGCTGGATGACATTGGCGCACGCCTCGCTCAGCGCGAGCAGGATCTCGTCGATCCCGCTGGAGAGGACGCCGAGGTGTTCGAGGGTCTGCCGGACCAGCCCCCGGATCAGGGGCAGGCTCCGCGCGTCCACCGGCAGACGGACCGAGAAGTCGATGTTCACCGCACGCCCTCCTCTCCCCGAAGCGGTGCCAGTACCCTTCGCAGAGATCAGTAGCCGCTACGAGGGAGCCAGACCGTGCTGTTCGCGCTGGAACGGTCGACGGTCGCGGGGCGACCGGCCCTCACCGTACGGGGTGAACTGGACCTGTCGACCGCACCGGTGCTCGCGCGGGCCGTCGACGGCGAGCTGACCCCGCCGCCCGGCGCGTTCGTCATCGACCTGACACCCACCGCGTTCATGGACTCCTCCGGCGCGCGCGAGCTCGTCCGCATCGCGAAGAAGGCCTCGGCCGCGGGCGTGGCGCTGCACGTCATCGCCCCGCCCTCGAACGGGGCGATCCGGCTGCCCATCGACCTGCTGGAGCTCGGCACCGTCGTGCCGATCGTCGTGTCGGCCGCGGAGCTGCCCGGCGCCGTCGACCGCGAGGCCCGCCCGTAGCCTCCCGCGGGTGAGCATCGACAGCGCCGCCGTGACCGAGGAGGCGCTGCTCCGCTGCGCCGACGAGCCCATCGCGGTCCCCGGCGCGATCCAGCCGCACGGCGCCCTGCTGGCCGTCACCGAGGACGACCTCGCCGTCGTCGTCGCCTCCGCCAACGCCCCTGACCTCTTCGGCCGGCCGGTGGCCGGCAGTTCCCTGCCCGAGCTGCTCGCGGACGACGACGTCGCCCGGCTGCGTGCGGGCCTCGCCGGCGATCTCGCCGAGGTGAACCCGCTGCGGGTGCGGCTGCCCGGTGGCGACGTCGACCTGGTGCTCTCCCGCGCCGACGGGCTGCTGATCACCGAGTGGGAGCGGGTCGAGGGCACCGGGGAGGCGGGCGCGGCCTGGCACCGGCGGCTGCCCACGGTCCTGCAGCGGCTGTCGGGTGCGGCCACGCTCGACGAGCTGACCGAGGTGCTGGCCCGCCAGGTGCGCACGCTCACCGGCTTCGACCGGGTGATGGTCTACCGGTTCGACGCCGACTGGAACGGCGAGGTCGTCGCCGAGGACCGGCGGGAGGACCTCGAGCCCTTCCTCGGTCTCTGGTACCCGGCGAGCGACATCCCCGCCCAGGCCCGCGCCCTCTACGCCACCAACTGGCTGCGGCTCATCCCCGACGCCTCCTACTCGCGGGTGCCCCTGGAGCCGCCGCTCGTCGACGGCCGCCCGCTCGATCTGTCGGGCGCGGTGCTGCGGAGCGTCTCGCCGGTGCACCTGGAGTACCTGGCCAACATGGGTGTCGTCTCGTCGATGTCGGTGTCGCTCATCGACCGCGGCAGGCTGTGGGGTCTCATCGCCTGCCACCACTACGCCGGGCCGCACCGGCCCTCCTACGCCGACCGCACCGCCGCGGAGTTCCTCGGCCGCACCGCGTCGCTGCTGCTGCACACGAAGGTGGCGGCCGGCGAGCAGGCGGGGATCGTCGAGGTCGCGCGGCGGCAGGCCGAGCTGGCCGCCGTCGTCGGCCGCACCCCTCGAGCGGTCGCCGCGGCGCTCACCGACGGCGAGGTGACCGCCCTCGACCTGCTGCCGGCCGCCGGGGCCGCCGTCCGGATCAACGGCCAGCTGCGCCTGCTCGGGACCACGCCGCCGGCCGAGCGGGTGGAGCCGCTGGTGCGGGCCCTGCTCGCCGCCGGGACGCCGGTGACCGACGCGGTCAGCCGGGTGGTGCCCGACGCGGCCGATCTCGCCGCCGGCGCCAGTGGCGTGCTCGCCGTCGAGATCGCCGGCGGCCGGGGGGACTTCCTCGCCTGGTTCCGGCCGGAGACGCTGCGCGAGGTCACCTGGGGTGGCAACCCGTACACCTCCAAGACGGCGCAGACCGACGCCGGGCCGCGGCTGAGCCCGCGGCGTTCGTTCGACGCGTGGAGCGAGACGGTGCGCGAGACGTCGCGGCCGTGGCGCGCGCACGAGGTCGCCGCGGCCAGCGCCCTGGCGACGCACGTCGCCGCGGCCGCGCTGAGCCGGGCCGAGGAGGACAACCGGCTGGCCACCGCACTGCAGCGCACCCTGCTGCTCGGGCAGCTGCCGAAGGTGCCCGGCTTCGAGGTGGCGGCGCGGTACCTGCCCAGCGCGGAGGACGTCGTCGGGGGCGACTGGTACGACCTCGTGCCGCTCCCGTCGGGCCGCGGTGTCCATCGTGCTCGGCGACGTCGCCGGGCACGGGCTGTCCGCCGCGGCGATCACCGCGCAGCTGCGGCACGCGCTGCGGGCGCACCTGCTGCGCGCGTCCGGCCCCGGGGCCGCGTTGGACGGGCTCAACGAGGTCATCGCCGCGCTGCTGCCCGGCGAGATGGCGACGGCTCTGGTGCTCGAGCTCGACCCGGGCACCGGAGAGGTCGCCGTCGCCAACGCCGGGCACCTGCCCGTGCTGCACGTGACGGCCGGGGGAGTGACCGCGCTCGACGAGGGGCGCGGCCCGGCGCTCGGTCTGCTGGACGTCGCCGGCTACGCCGAGACGCGGGTGCGGCTGTCCGGCGAGGACCGGCTGGTGCTCTACAGCGACGGGCTGGTCGAGCGCGGGCGTGGTGGGCTGGCCACCGGACTGGAGGACCTGCGGGGGGCCGTCGCCGCGGCACCCGCCGAGCCGTCGGCGCTGCTCGACGCCGTCCTCGGCGTGCTGAACCCGCCCCGTACGGACGACGTCACGCTGCTCGGCATCGCCCGGACCTGACCTCCAGGAGCGCTAGAGGTAGCCGCCCGGCGCGGGCTCGCGGGTGGCCCCGAGGTGCTGTCGCTGCTCGCGCAGTGCGTACAGCGACGCGAGGGTCACCGGTTCCTCGGGAGCGGACGCGTCGCCGCCCAACCAGGTCCGTGCCTCTACCGGGGACAGGGGCTCGAACTCCACCTGGCTCAGGCACCGGCCCGGCCGCGTGATGGCGGGGTGCAGCCGGCCGACGTCCTCGTTGGTGGTCAGCAGCACGAGCACCTTCAGGCCATGGCCGAGGATGCCGTCGCAGAGGTTGAGCAGCCGCCCCAGCGAGGCGCCCGAGCGCACCTTGGCGTCCGAGCGCAGGTACTCGTCGCAGTCCTCGGCCACCACCAGCCGCCAGCGGTCGTCGTCCTGGTCGTCGTCACCGTCCCCGTGGGCGCCGGCGACCTCGAGCAGGTAGTTCGGCTCGGCGAAGAGCTTCTCCGGGTCCATGACGTAGTGCGGTCGGCACCAGTCGGCCCACTCCCGGCTGAGCGCCCGGACCGCCGTGGTCTTGCCCGTCCCCGGCTCGCCGTGCCACAGCACGAGCCGGCCGGCGCGGCCGTCGACATCCGTCATCGACATCAACGTCTCGAGCCGCTCGCCGGTGCGGTGGGCGTAGTTGCCGGAGGCCTCCGACCAGCTCGGCGCGGTCACGCGGCGCGTCGACATCTGACCGAAGCCGTCGCCGTACGACCAGAAGCTCATGCGCAGCGAGCCCGCGGGCTCGACCACGAGGGCCCGGGCCGCCGCGGTGATCCGCTCGACGAGCGAATCGACGCCGCCGACGTCCGCGCCCACCACCGTCACCCTGGTGACGCCGTCCTCCGTGGTGATCGAGGCGAGCGAGTCGGGCAGCTCGACGAGCAGCGCCCGCTCGCCGCGGTCCTTCTGGTCCAGGCGCAGAGCCGCGCCGTCCGGGAGCACGCGCGTCAGGTCGCCGACCGCCCCGGGCACCTCGGCGGTCCGCAGGTACGGCATACCGCCGAGCCACTGCGCCTCGAGCAGGTGCGCGGACACCACGTCGCTCGGCTGGTGGAGGTGCACCACCGGCCGGAGCGGGCGGGACGAGTCGGTCGGGAACACGGTTCTCCTGCGATCTGGACGGGACGTGCGCACGGTACGGGCCGTCGGTGGAGCTACCTGCGGTCAGTCGCCCTTGACGTTGACGACCTGGCGCAGGGTGTGCCGCACCTCGACCAGGTCCGCCGCGTCGGCCATCACCTGGTCGATCGGCTTGTACGCGTCGGGGTGCTCGTCGAGGAACGCGTCCGAGTGCCCCCAGGCGATGCCCTTCATCCGGGCGTCGAGGTCGGCCCGGGTGAACAGCCGCCGGGCCGCGCCCCGGGAGTGGTTGCGACCAGCGCCGTGCGGTGAGGACATCAGCGAGGACACGTTGCCCTTGCCGACCACGACGTAGGACGCCGCGCCCATCGACCCGGGGATCAGGCCCAGCTGGCCCTCCCGCGCCGAGATCGCGCCCTTCCGCGACAGCCACACCTCGCGCCCGTAGTGCGTCTCGCGCTCGGTGTAGTTGTGGTGGCAGTTCACCGTGTCGTGCCGCTCTACCTCGGTGCCGAGGAACCGGCCCAGCTGGTCGACGCAGCGGTCCATCATCTCCTCGCGGTTGAGGTAGGCGAACCGCTGCGCCCACCGCAGCGCCTCGATGTAGGCGTCGAACTCCGGCTCGCCCTCGACCAGGTAGGCGAGGTCGCGATCGGGCAGCTGGACGTGCCGGCGGGCGCACTGGTCCTGCGCGACCCTGATGTGCTTCTGCGCCAGCCGGTTGCCCACGCCCCGCGAGCCGGAGTGCAGGAACAGCCACACCCGGTCGGTCTCGTCGAGCGACACCTCGATGAAGTGGTTGCCCGAGCCCAGCGACCCCAGCTGCTGCGGCCAGTGCGCCGCCACCCCGTGCGCCTGGTTCGCGCCCGGCATGTCGCGCAGCTCCGCGATCCGCGGCTCGGCGGAGGCACGGATCTTCGCGTTCTTGTTGCCCGCCGACAGCGGGATCGACCGGGAGATCCGGCCGTGCAGCACGTCCAGCGGCCGGCCGGCGAGGTCGTCCGCGGTGAACTGGGTGCGGACGGCGATCATGCCGCAGCCGATATCGACGCCCACCGCCGCCGGGATGATCGCGCCATCGGTCGGGATGACCGAGCCGACGGTCGCGCCCTTGCCCAGGTGCGCGTCGGGCATCAGCGCCAGGTGCGGGTAGATGAACGGCATCGAGGCGGTCCGCTCGGCCTGCTGCCGGGTGTTCTCCTCGAGGATCGACGCCCAGTTGAGCAGGCGTCCGTTGATGGTCTCCATCGTCCTTTCACTTCGTCAGGGGGTTGTCAGGGGGCTGCGCAGCCGGTGCAGTGAACACGCGAACGCGAAATGTTGCAGCTTCTTTGCCCTGCCCGGCTCGACTTCAGTCCGGGTCCCCGACGGACGATGGTCCTTAGGCACGGTCACCAGTACAGAGAGGAGCGCATGGTGCTCATCGGCTCCAGATCCACGATTCCCGCCGACGAGGCGCAGATCCTCGGCGAGGTCCAGCAGGTCCTCGAGCGCCGCAGCGCGGTGCCGCACGCGCCGGTCAGTCTCGCCGTCTCCGACCAGGTCGCGGTCGGCATCGCCGGGATGTTCAGCAACCGCACGGAGCACGGCCAGGTGCTCGAGAAGCTCTACCGCACCGGCTCGGTCGACAGCGACGAGCTCATCGAGGCGGCCAGGTTCGAGCAGGGCTACGCCACCCCCGAGGGCCACGCGGCCCTCTACTGCCTGATCGGCTGGGCGCGCGCCCGGGTGGCCGCGGGCGGCGGCAAGCGCTAGCTCAGGCCGTCAGCAGACCGGAGGGCTGCTCGACCAGACGGCCGCGGTGCAGCGCCACCTTCAGCGCGGCCTCCAGCGCCGGCGTCACGGTGGGCGTCCGGCGCTTGTAACCGAAGATCGCGGCCGTCTGGGTGAGCAGCTCGTCGGCCATCATCCCGGCCGACGCCCGGCAGAGCGCCGCCATCGCGTTGCCGATCTCCTCCGGCGCCACGTGGTCGATCGGCCGGTCGGTGCTCGCCGTCTGACGGCGGAAGCCCTCGTAGCTCTCCGGCGAGGTCCCCTCCGGCCACAGGTAGTCGCCGATCACGGCCGACGGCGGCAGCAGCGAGAGCAGCGCCTTCTTCCGCGCCTCCGACGAGCGGTTGAGCCCGAAGGCGTTCACCGTGAGCTTGGCCAGCCGGTCGACGTGGATCGGCCCCTCCGCCTTGATGCCGGCCGTCAGCACCTTGCGCACGGCACGCGCCGCCTTCGACGCCGGCAGCTCGTCGAGCACCGACTTCTCGCCGGCGGGCTTGGGCAGCCAGGGGACGAAGGCCGTCTCGCCGTCGAGCGCCGCCGGGCCGACGGGCTTCCTGGCGGCCGGCCTCGGAGTCGGCTTCGCCGCCGCCGGCGGAGCGGTCACCGCCACGGCCGCGGTCACCGACGAACGCAGCGCGGCCACACCCTTGAACGACTCGACCGCCGCCGTCGGCAGGGGGATCGGCTCGGCCACCGGTGCCGACGGCACCGCGTCCACGGCCTCGACCAGCCGCTCCAGGACGGCGTCGCGCGAGCTCAGCCACGACGGCAGCCACACCCGCTCCACCACCGGCCAGCGCAGCATGTCGCCGAGCACCTCGCGGGGCAGCCCGTCCCGGTCGCCCACTGTGCCGCGGCGCGCCCACGCCGGGCCGTCGAGCAGCACCGCCATCAGCGGCGTCTCCGGGTCGGCCACCCGCGCGACGGCGAGGTCGACCTTGAACTCCGAGAGCCCGACGTCGGTGCGCACCACGAGACCGCGCTCCCGCAGCGCGGCGGCGATCTCCTCGCGGTGCCGGTCGACCACGCTGGCCGACCGGGCGTCCCGCGGCAGCACGTCGGTGCCCTGCGCGGCCATGTCCAGGTAGGCGCGGAGGTGCTTGATGCCGACCGACGAGGTCTCCTCGGCCCGCAGCTGCTCCGGGTCGAACGACGAGAAGACGACCACCTGGCGCCGGGCGCGGGTCACCGCGACGTTGAGCCGCCGCTCCCCGCCGACGCGGTTCAGCGGACCGAAGTTCAGCGGCAGCTCGCCGTCGGCGTTGGGGGAGAAGCCGGTGGAGAAGAAGACGACGTCGCGCTCGTCGCCCTGCACGTTCTCCAGGTTCTTGACGAACAGCCCCTCGCCGTCGGTGCGGTCCAGCGCCGCGGCCAGCCGCTCGTCGTCGGCGTCGCGGAGCAGCGACTCGATGTAGGCCCGCTGCTGCGCGTTGAACGTGACGACGCCGATCGAGGGCACCGCCTCGACGCCGTCCCACTTGGGCACCGCGTCGAACCGGCGGCGGATCTCGGCGACGATCGCCTCGGCCTCGATCGGGTTGGTGCGCAGCAGCCGCCCCGCGCCAGAGCGGTGGAAGGTGCCGGGCACCCGCACCAGCGAGACGCCGCGGCCGTCGGGTTCGGACGACGGACGGCCGTGCGTCGGCGCCGGGAACGAGGAGAGCCGGTTGCCGTAGTACTGGGCGTTGGAGAACGCGATCAGCGACTCGTCCTGGCTGCGGTAGTGCCACGACAGCCACTGCCGGGGCACGCGCGCCTGCACGCACTCGCTGAGGATCGACTCCTCGTCCTCGACGGCCGTCTCGGCCAGCTCCGAGCCGTCGTCGGACACGGTGGAGGGCTCGGCGAACGACGTCGGCGGCATCTGCTTGGAGTCACCGACGACGACGGCGGCCCTCGCCCGGCCCAGCGCGCCGACCGCGTCGGCCACCCGGATCTGCGACGCCTCGTCGAACACGACCAGGTCGAACTGCCCCGCGGCGGCCGGGAAGAAGCGGGCGACGGAGTCCGGCGACACCAGCACGCACGGCATCACCTGGGTGATCAGCTCGCCGTAGGTGGCCAGCAGCTGTCGCACGCCCAGGCCGCGGCGCTGCTTGGCGAGCTCCCGCTGCAGTGCGCCGACCTGGCCCGACCCCGAGGCGGCGTCGAACGGGCGCGCGGCCAGCACGCGGGCGGGCAGCGCCGTGGTCAGGTGCTCGCGCACGGCACGGGAGGCACGGGTGAAGCGGCGGATCGACTTCTCGTGCGCGCCGGCGTCGAACATGTCGAGGCCGGTGGCGTCCAGGCGCTCGGCGACCGACGCCGCCGCGAGGCCGCGGTCGAAGGCGCGCACCGCGTCGTCGGCCCTGACCCGGCCGGTGAGCAGCAGCGTGCGGGCGTCGAACAGCCCCGCGAAGCGCAGCGGCTCCAGGGTGTCGAGGAACGAGACCCACCGGCGCAACGACATGAGCACCGACCCGGGGGACGCCGAGCCGCGTTCGGGGCGGGTCATCGACCAGCGGAAGAGCAGCCCGTCGTCCCCGGCCCAGGCGGCGAGCTGGTCGTCGCTGCTGCGTGCCGCCGTCACCAGGTCGCCGACGGCGTCGCGCAGCCGGGCCACGGCCTCGGCGGCCGCGGTGCCCTCGGGCAGCCCCGCGACGATCAGCTTGCGCAGCTGCACGTGGAAGGGCGAGGCGCCGTCGACGCACGCGCCCGCGCGGCGCAGCCACTCGACCTCCCGCGCGAGCAGCTCCGCGTCGCGGAACGGGTTCCAGCCCTCGGGCACCGAGAGGCCGGGGATCGACGCGGCCCGGGCCGCGATGGCCTGCACCGCGGTCTGCACCCGCCACAGGTTCTCGACGACGGCGGGCACGTCCTTCGGCTTCACGGTGGCGCCGGGCCGCAGGTAGGGCGCGAGGGAGTCGCGGACGGCGATCAGCCGCCGACGGCGGCCCCACCAGGACGACGCCGCGGCGGTCTGCGCGGCCACGTAGACCTCGGCCAGCGGCAGTTGCAGCACGTCGGGCGTGCAGACGTCGAGCCCCGGGTGGCGGAACGCGGTGAACGCCGCGATCTCGCCGAGGATGGCCGATGTCGCCGCCGTCCAGAAGTCGGTGAAGGTCTCCTCGATGACGTCCAGACCGGTCCGGGGACCGCTGAGGACGTGCACGAGGGAGTCGAGCTCGGCGGCACGGCGCGCCTGGCGCAGGACACCGGAGAGCGCCGGGATCGCCGACACCTCGCGCACCGCGTCGTCGACGGCGGCGGCCGCGGCCTGCACCGCCGGCAGATCGATGTCCGGCGAGTCGACGAACGCCCACGGGTGGCGCGGCGACGGCCGGGTCAGGTCGGCGATGTCGGGCAGCAGCGCGAGCTCGACGCGCACCGAGCGCAGCACCTCGGGCCGCGCGTTGGCCACGAACGACAGCGGCACCGGCAGCGGCTCCACGTCCGTCCCGGCGGC
>SPQJ01000003.1 GCA_004570425.1 Bacillus sp. AZ43 | reverse complement strand
GCCGCGGCCGCCGCGACGGGCGGGCGCCCGGCGGATCCGGCCGAGCTGTCGCTGCGCGCGGCGGCAGCCCTGGTGGCTGCCGGGGAGCTGACGTCCACCGAGCTGGTCGGGGCGGCGCTGGCCCGCATCGACCGGTACGATGGCGTGCTGGAGTCCTACGCCGAGGTGTACGCGGACGCGGCGCTGGTCGCGGCCGCGGCGGCCGACGAGGCGGTGCGCGAGGGGCGGCCGCTCGGCCCCCTGCACGGCCTCCCGGTGGCGCTCAAGGACCTGTACGACGTCGCCGGCTCCGCCACGCTGGCCGGGTCGCGGGTGCGCGCGGGGCACGCGGCCGACGCCGACTCCGAGGTCACCCGCCGGCTGCGCGACGCCGGGGCGATCGTCCTCGGTAAGACGGTGACCCACGAGTTCGCCTTCGGGGTGGTCTCGGCGCCCACGCACAACCCGTGGGACGTCGGCACCATCCCCGGGGGCTCCAGCGGCGGGTCCGGCGCCGCCGTCGCGGCGGACCTCTGCCTGATGGCGATGGGCAGCGACACCGGCGGCTCCATCCGCATCCCGGCCGCGCTGACCGGGGTCGTCGGCCTCAAGCCGACCTACGGGCGGGTGAGCAAGCGCGGGGTCGCTGCGCTCAGCTGGTCGCTGGACCACGCCGGGCCGCTGACCAAGACCGTCGCCGACGCGGCGCTCTGCCTGCAGGTGCTCGCCGGGCACGACCCCGCCGACCCGTCGTCGGTCGACGTCCCGGTCGACGACTACCTGACCGGCCTGGACGCGGGGGTCGCCGGGCTGCGCATCGGGGTGCCGGTCACCTGGTTCTTCGACTGGTCGGACGACGACGTCGACGCCGCGGTGCGCGCGGCGATCGCGGTCCTCGCCGGCGCCGGTGCGGTCCTGGTGCCCGTCGAGGTGCCCGCCGTCGAGCTCACCGAGTCCGTCATCTCGACCCTGGCCGGGGTGGAGGCCAGCGCGATCCACCAGGACGAGATCCGCCGCGTGCCCGGGGCATACACCGAGGAGGTGCGGGCGCGGCTGCGGGCCGGTGAGCTGATCAGCGGGACGACGTACGTCAACGCCCAGCGCGCCCGCGGGCTGGTGCAGGCGGGGTTCGCCACCGCGCTGCGCGACGTCGACGTCCTGGTCAGCCCCACCGTGGCGATCCCCGCTCCCGCGTACGGCTCGAGCACGGCGGTGGTGCGCGGGCAGGAGCACCCGATCCTGTTCGCGCTCAACTGCCTCACCGCCCCGGCCAACGCCGCCGGCGTCCCCGCGCTGACCGTGCCGTGCGGCTTCGCCGGCGGCGGCCTCCCGGTCGGCCTGCAGATCATGGGCCGCCCCTTCGACGAGGCCACCGTGCTGCGGGTCGGTGCCGCCTACGAGGCGGCGACCGACTGGCACTCGCGCACCCCGCCGCTCCCCGGCTGATCCACCGGCCGTCCACCCACCCATCCAGGAGGAACCCATGTCCACCCAGTCCCGCGAGCTGGTCGGCGAGGCGCTGCAGCTCGCCGCCCGCCAGGCCCGGCTCGACCTGTCGCCCGAGCGCCTCGAGGCCGTGGCGCCGATGGTCAACGGCATCTACGCGATGCTCGACACGCTCGACGAGGTGCCGCTGGGGGAGACCCCCCCGGCCACCGCGTTCGACGCCCGGTGGGAGTAAGCGTGCAGCCCTACCAGCTGTCCCTGTCCCAGGCGGCCGCCGCGATCCGCAGCCGCGAGCTGTCCCCGGTCGAGCTCACCGACTCCGTCCTCGAGCGCGTCGACGCGGTCGAGGGGCGGATCAACGCCTTCGCCTGCGTGACCCCCGACCTCGCCCGCAAGGCCGCGGCCGAGGCCGAGCAGCAGATCGTCGAGGGCAGCCATCTCGGGCCGCTGCACGGCCTGCCGCTGGGCGTGAAGGACCTCTACGAGACCGCCGGCGTCCCAACGACCTCCAGCTCCCAGGTGCGGGCCAGCTTCGTGCCGGACACCGACGCCGAGATGGTCTCCCGGCTGCTGTCCGCCGGCATGGTCATGATCGGCAAGACGCACACCCACGAGTTCGCCTACGGGGCGACCACCCCGACGACGCGCAACCCCTGGGACCTCTCGCGGGTCCCCGGCGGGTCCAGCGGCGGCTCGGGCGCCGCCGTCGCCGCGGGGGAGTGCCTGGTCGGCCTGGGCAGCGACACCGGCGGTTCGATCCGGATCCCCGCCGCGGTGTGCGGCACGGTCGGGCTCAAGCCCACCTACGGCCGCATCTCCCGGCGCGGGGTGGCGTCGCTGTCCTGGTCGCTGGACCACGTGGGCCCGCTGACCCGCGACGTCGTCGACTGCGCGCACGTGCTGTCGGCGACCGCCGGCTACGACCGCGTGGACCCCGCGACCGTCGACGTCCCGGTGCCCGACTACGCCGCCGAGCTGATGGCCGCGCGGGACCGGGGTGTGCAGGGGCTGCGCGTGGGGGTGCCGTCGAACTTCTACTTCGACCACGTCCAGCCCGAGGTCGAGGCGTCGGTCCGCGACGCCATCGGCCTGCTCGAGCGGCTCGGCGCCACGCTGGTGGAGGTCACCATCCCTTACGCCGAGCAGATCCGGGCCGTCTCGTGGGGGATGCTCGGCCCGGAGGCCGCCTCGTACCACCAGCGGACGCTGCGGGAGTCGCCCGAGCTCTACACCGAGGAGGTCCGCGTCGCGCTCGAGGCCGGCGAGCTGGTGCTGGCCACCGACTACATCAACGCCACGCGGGTCCGCTCGCTCATGCAGCAGGCCTGGCGGGAGATGTTCGACCGGATCGACGTGCTGGCGGCTCCCGCCGTGCCGGTGGTGGCGCCGCCGGCCGACCAGGAGCTGGTCACCTGGGCCGACGGCTTCACCGAGCGGCCCACCGACTGCCTGGTGCGGCTCTCCACACCGGCCAACATCACCGGACTGCCGGCGCTGTCGGTGCCCTGCGGGCCGGTGGACGGGCTGCCGGTGGGGCTGCAACTCGTCGGCCGGCCGTTCGCCGAAAGCACGGTGCTCGGCGTGGGTGCCGCGGTCGAGGCCGCCACCGACTGGGTCGGGCGGCTCGCCCCGCTCTGAGCCCTCGCACCGCACCCGGCCGCCCGGCCCGTCCGCACGACGGGCCGGGCGGTGCCGGTTCAGCGCCCGATCCGGCTCCAGCCCCAGCCGGCGAGGTCGGGGTGGACGACCTCGGTGACCGCGCGGAGCAGGGCGGCGGCCTCGTGCTGGGTGGCGACGAGGGCCCGCAGCGCCAGGAGGTCGTCGGACAGCGCCGAGACGCCGGCGCACTCGCCGGCCGCCGCTCGCACCCGGGCCAGCAGTTCTGCGTCGGCGGGCCCGGCGACGAGCGCGCCGACCAGGTGCCCCTCCTCTCGCAGGGCCCCCGGCGCGGCCTCGACCCGCTGGGCGTCGCGCGCCACCAGCCGTCCGGCCAGGTACAGGTCGGTGGTCGTGTCGAGGCGGTCGGGGACCCAGACCTCCCCGAGGGACACCCGGCCCGGCGCGAGCACGCCGCCGACCACCGCCCGGCCGCCGGGCTCGACCCGCACCACGGTGTCCACGCGCGAGCGCGAGCGCCGCAGCGGCACCAGCGCGTGCGGCAGCACGACCAGCCGGGCGCCGGCGGCCACCGCGAACTCCGTGGTCTGCCGCCCCGTGCCGCCGGGGTCGTCGGCCGACCCGGGCAGCAGCTGCGTCGGGCCCGGATCGGTGACGACGACGTCCGCGCCGGCCGCGAGCGCCACCCGCAGGTGCAGGTCGTCGCCCGCGGCGAGCCCGGCCGTGTCCGTGGTGAGGACCAGGACGTCGGGCCCACGGGACGTCGGGTGGTGCACCGGGTGCACCGGCCCCGACCATGTCCCGTGCACCCGGAGCCGCCCGGCGGCGTCGGGGGCGAGCGAGCAGTCCAGCCGGGCACGGACCGCGGGCCGCGGCCCGGGCAGGCGGGTGGTCCTGGCCCGAGACGGCGCGGCCCGGGCCAGGACGGGCGCTGCGGTCACCCGACCGTCGCCCAGGCGCCGACGAGCTGGGCCACCGAGGCCATCGAGGCGTCGTCCCGGGTGGAGGTGACCGCGAAGGGCAGCTCCCCGCGGGCCACGCCCAGGTCCCGGCGGAAGATCGCCACCGAGGCCCCCACCTGGTCGGCGATGTCACTCTTGTTCACCACGACCAGGTCGGATTCGGTGATACCGGGGCCGCCCTTGCTCGGGATCTTGTCGCCGGCGCCCACGTCGATGACGCAGATCCAGCGGTGCACCAGTTCTCGGGAGAAGGTCGCCGTCAGGTTGTCGCCCCCGGACTCGATGAAGACGACGTCCAACCCCGGCTGCCGGTCGACCAGCCCGGTGACCGCGGCGTCGTTGACCGAGACGTCGTCCCGGATCGCGGCGTGCGGGCAGCCGCCGGTGGCCACGCCGACGATCCGCTCGGTGGGCAGCACGCCGGAGCGGGTGACGATGTCGGCGTCGACGGTCGTGTAAACGTCGTTGGTCACCACGCCGCAGGCGATGCCCTCGGCGTCCAGCCGGCGCACCAGCTCGATCATCAGCGTGGTCTTCCCCGATCCGATCGGCCCGGCGATGCCGATCCGCAGCGGCCGGGCGGGCGGCTCGGACTCAGGTGATGAACATGCCGGAGGCGCGGTGCTCGTGCCGTGACTGTGCGAGCTCCCATGATGGTGCGAAGCCGTACCAATCCCCATGCGTTCTCTCCTCGCTCTCTGCTACCGCTCGGTCGAGCGGGCCGGCCAGTCGGCCGAGGACGTGCTGCGCGCCGGTCGGTCCCACCCGGCCGAGCCGGACGGCGGCCTGGGCCATGGCCGAGACCTGGCTGAAGCCGGCGGCCCGCACGGTGCTGCGGCGGTCGGCGCCCAGGAGGGCGCCGGCGACGCCGAAGAGCACCGCCGAGCTACCGGCGGCGGCGTCGAGCAGCGGGTTGCCGGGATGGAGGGCGGCGACCACGCGCCGCAGGGCCAGCCCCCGCAGCCCCTCCGCCTCGCGGGTCGCCCGGGTGAGCCGGGTGGCCACCCGCTCGTCGACCAGCGACCGCACGGCCGGGACGTCGTCACCCGCCGCGGCGTCCCAGGCCAGGCCGGTGAAGGCGAGCTCCCGCCCCGGCAGTGACTCCGCCACGTAGGTGGTGAGCGCGGCGAGCAGGGTGCCGGCGTCGGTGATCCGGCCGCTGTGCACGAGCTCCTCCACGCCGTGGGAGTGGGCGAACCCACCGGTGGGGCAGCCCGAGTCGGTCAGCTGCAGCAGGGCGAAGGGCAGGTCGGTCACCGGCCGCTCAGATCAACAGGTACCGGCGGCTGAGCGGCACGCTGGTCGAGGGCGGCACCACCGCCTCCACGCCGTCCACCGTGACGACGAACGAGTCGGGGTCGACCTGCACGTCGGGGGTGGCGGCGTTGCGGGAGAGGTCGGCCTTGCCCAGCCCCCGGGTGCCGTGCACCGGCAGCAGTCGGGACAGGTACGGGGCCGCCCGCTTCCGGGCCGCGTCCAGCCCGGTGGCGCTCGTGAACACCCGGGCCAGCCGGGCGGCCGTCGACCCGGAGGCGCCCCACTGCGGCCGGATCCGGATCGGCTCGGTCATCATCACCGAGCCGTTGCCGGTGCCCGAGGCCGCGTAGCTGATGACGCCGGACTTCACGACCGTGGTCGGCTTGACCCCGAAGAAGCGGGGATCCCACAGCACGATGTCGGCCAGCCGGCCGGGGGCCAGGGTGCCCACCGAGTCGCTGATGCCGTGGGCGACGGCCGGGCACCAGGTGTACTTCTCCAGGTACCGCAGGATGCGCTCGTTGTCGTCCCTGGTCTGCTCCCCGCCGAGCTCGCGCATCTTGGCGGCCAGCTGCAAGGTGCGGCGCGCCGACTCCGCCGCGCGGCCCATCCCGTTGGAGTCCGAGCCCATCATCGAGATGGCGCCGACGTCGTGCAGGACGTCCTCCGCGGCCATCGTGGTGGGCCGGATGCGGGACTGCGCGAACGCCAGGTCGGTGTGGATCGAGCGGTGCTGCAGGTGCGCACCCATGATCATGTCCAAGTGCTCGGCCAGTGCCGCCTCGGTGTAGGGGTTCGTCGGGTTGGTCGACGAGGGCAGCACGTTCGGGTAGCCGCAGATCTCCAGGATGTCCGGTGCGTGCCCTCCGCCGGTGCCCTCGACGTGGTACGCGTGGATGGTGCGGCCGGCGATCGCCGACATGGTCTCGGCGAGCGTGACCGACTCGTTGATCGTGTCCGTGTGGATGATCGTCTGCACGTCGTGGTCGTCGGAGACCGACAGCGCGGCGTCGATCACCGCGGGGAACGCGCCGAAGTCCTCGTGGATCTTGAAGCCGGAGACGCCGACCTCGAGGTGGGCCTCCAGGTCGTCCCGCGAGCTCGCGGCCCGCCCGATCATGGCGATGTTGAGCGGCCACGCGCCGACGCCCTCGACCAGCGAGTCGTAGATTCGGCTGCTGCCGACGCCGACGTCGAACGACGGCCCGGGGGTGGCCCCGATGACCGTCGTGTAGCCGTTGCGGCAGAAGGTCTCGGCCTGGGCGGCGTTGATCAGGTGCACGTGGGTGTCGATCGAGCCGGCGGTGGCGATCAGGCCCCAGCCGCCGACGATCTGGGTCTGGGCGTCGACCACCAGGTCCACGCCCGCGGAGATGTCGGGGTTGCCGGCCTGACCGATGCCGACGATCCGGTCGTCCTTGATCCCGATGTCGGCCTTGATGACCCCGAGCAGCGGGTCGACGACCACCGCACCGGTCACGACCATGTCCAGGGCGCTGTCCCGCACGGCACCGACCCGGACGCCGAGGCCGTCGCGGAGGTTGCGGCCGGCGCCGACGAGCGACTCCTCGCCGGGCTCGATCACGCTGCGCTCGACCCGCAGCCGCAGGCCGGTGTCGGCCAGCGGGACCAGGTCGCCCTCGCCGGGGCCGTAGAGCAGCCGGTGGACGTCGCGGGGGAGGGCGCTCACGAGATCGCCCCCAGATAGCCGGCGCGCTCGGCCGCGGCCAGGGCCCGCCGGCGCACGTCGTCGTCGTCCAGGGCGCCGTCGACCAGGCCGGAGATCCCCCGGACGATCCGGTGGCCGGCCAGCGGCACCAGGTCCACCGGGCGCCGGTCACCAGGCTCGAACCGGACCGCGGTCCCGGCGGCGACGTCCAAGCGCATGCCGAAAGCGGCCGCCCGGTCGAACCGCAGCCCACGGTTGGCCTCGAAGAAGTGATAGTGCGAGGTCACCTGGACGGCGCGGTCGAGGGTGTTGGTCACCTCGACGGTGACGCGCTCCCGGCCGGCGTTGATCTCGACGTCGTCGGTCGGGCCCACGGCCGAGCCGCCCCCGCCGAGCGGGAAGTGGAGCGTGACCATCGCGGTGCCCTCGTCGAACAACGCCTCCACCTGCACGCGGTCCAGCAGTTCGGCGACGCCGTCGAGCACGTCGTCGGGGCCGAGCACGGTGCCGCCCACCTCGAGCGCCTCGGCGTAGCTCCGCCCGTCGCGGGCGGCCTCCATGACTTCGTCGCAGATCAGCGCAACCGCCTCGGGGTGGTTGAGCCGCAGCCCCCGGGCACGGCGGCGCCGGGCCAGCTCGGCGGCCAGGAACAGCTGGAGCCGCTCCTCCTCCTCGGGAAGCAGCTTCACCGGGACCTCCAACCGGTCGTGCGCATGCGAGTGCCCTTCCGTCGGGTGTGGGGAGTGGTGACGGCGTCACCGCGAGGAACCCTGCCGGGGTCGCGTTTCCGGTCGGCGTCCGTCCGGTTCCGTCTCGGTGACGGCCGGGCCGGCGGACCCGTCCCTCCTGTCAGACGAGGACGTCCAGCGGCAGGAACGCCGAGACCAGCACGTTCGGTGCATCGACGACCTGGCTGATCCGCAGGTCGACGGCCACGCTGCAGAGGGCGTAGGCCTGCTGGGGCGTGTAGCCGTACTCCGCCGTCAGGTGGTCGATCATGGTGCGGACCGCGTCGCGGGCGGCCACGGTGAGATCCTCCGAACGGCTGCGTCCCTCGCGGTCGACCGCGATACCGGTGGTCGCGTAGTAGCGCTCGGGGGTGGCCGGGGGACGCGGGTCGCCGGCGCCGTCGCGGCTGAAGTGCACTCCCCGGATGCCCCGGTCCCGGGCGCGTCCGGGGTGCAGCGCGAACCGCGCCGTCAGGGTCGCGCGCATCTCGATCGCGGTGCCGCAGCTCTCGCCGTCGCCCTGGGCAAAGTGACCGTCGCCCGCGGAGAAGAGGGCACCGGGCACGTGCACCGGCAGGAACAACCGGCTGCCCGCGGTCAGCTGCTTGATGTCGATGTTGCCGCCCGTCTCGTGCGGGGCGATGGTCCGCAGCCCGGTGCGCGCGATGTCGCCGGTGGGGGGGACGGCGCACGCGGGCTCGGGCAGCATCACCATGCCCCCGGAGGCGGCGTCCGCGGCCTCCCGGACGGTGATCGCGGCCAGGAGCGCTGCGTCGGGCGCCACGCCCATCACCCCCATGAACGGCGCACCGGGGATGCGGACACCGGGGAGGTCGGGCGAGGTGGCGAACCCTCCGGCCAGCTCCCACTCGACCTTGAAGGCGCAGGGGAAGTCGTCCCGGAGCAGGCCGAAGCCGGGCGCCTGGAAGGTGAAGCCGTAGGAGTCCGGCTCGACGTCGAGGATCTCGACCTCCAGCAGGTCACCCGGCTGCGCTCCCTCCACGTACACCGGGCCGGTGAGCGGGTGCACCGCATCGAGCCCGATCGAGGCGTCCGGCGAGGTGCCCAGGCCCGGCCCGAGCTGACCGTCCATGCCGTCCCGCGCCGGCATGACCACCGTGTCGCCGGGGGCGACTCTGACGGCTGGCTCGATGTCCGGGTGCCACCGGTTGTGGCCCTCTCCACCGGCGAGGAAGTCCCGGCTCAGGTCGATGGACAGTGCGTGGCTCGGCATGGCGGTGCTCCGGGAGGTCGAGGGGTGGGCGTGTGGGGCGCGCCCGTGCCGGCGGCCCCCCGCCGAGCACGCTGGCACCGGCACGTTGCCCCGGGATGTCGGTTCCGTTCAGCTCGTGTGCACCGCGGGCGAGGGGCCGGAGGGCCGGCCGCCGGATGTTTCACCCGTTCGTCATCGCCCTGGAATGTCGCCCCGGCAGGGTCGTCGGACGTCGGCGCCGCCCGTCCGCGGCGACCGGTCCCCGCATCCGACCCCGAGGAGGCACGCCGTGACGACCGGCTACCTGTGGCACCCGCTGTACGGCTGGAACGACACCGGCAGTGGGTCGCTGACCCCGGCGGACCCGGCGGCCGGGCTGCAGCCGGTGGGCCACCACTTCGCGCACGCGGACAACAAGCGGCGCATGCACGAGCTGGTCGAGGTCAGCGGCCTGCTGGACCGGCTGCTCCGGATCCCCGCGCGCCCGGCCACGCGGGAGGAACTCCTGAGGGTGCACACCGCCGAGCACCACGACCGCATCGTCGCCGAGAGCGCGCTGCCAAAGGGCGGGGACGCCGGCGACGGGGTCTCGCCGTTCGGCAAGGGCGGCTACGAGATCGCCGCGCTGGCCGCCGGCGGCGCGCTGGCCATGGTGGACGCCGTCGTCGGCGGGGTGGTGGACAACGGCTTCGCGCTGGTGAACCCGTGCGGGCACCACGCCGTGCCCGAGACCGGCATGGGCTTCTGCGTCTTCAACAACGTCGCCGTCGCCGTCCGGCACGCGCAGGAGGTGCTGGGGGTGGAACGCATCGCCGTCGTCGACTGGGACGTGCACCACGGCAACGGCACCCAGGCGGTGTTCTGGGAGGACCCACGGGTGCTCACGATCTCGATCCACCAGGACCGGCTCTACCCGCCGAACGGCGGAACCGTGGACGAGCGGGGCGGCGGTGCGGGGCTGAACACGAACCTCAACGTGCCGCGGCCGCCGGGCACCGGCGACGCCGGCTACGTGGATGCGATGGACGCCGTCGTCGTCCCGGCGCTGCGGGCCTTCGAGCCCGACCTGATCATCGTGGCCTGCGGCTTCGACCCCAGCTACTTCGACCCGCTGGCGCACACGATGGTCTCGGCCGCGGGGTTCGCGACCCTCACCGAGCGGATCATGGAGGCGGCCGCGGAGCTCTGCGACGGCCGGCTGGTGATGGTCCAGGAGGGCGGCTACAGCATCCACTACGTCGCGATCTGCGGCGCCATCACGATCGCCACGCTGGCCGGCGCCGAGCCGATGCCCGACCCGTACCGCTCGCTGCTCGCCGACGTCTACGGGATCGACGTGCTCGAGGAGCACCAGATCGCCTCGCGGAAGGCGGCCGAGGAGCTCGTCGCCGACATCCCCGGCCGCTGAGCCGGCACGGTCCGGCCACCGGCCGCCCCTGATCCGCCGCCGCCGTCCGGGCGGGGCACCTCACGAGGAGTCGAGAGCATGGAACCGTTCGAACTGTCGCTGTCCGCCGCCGCCACGGAGATCGCCGCCCGCAGGCTCTCGCCGGTGGAGCTCACCGACTCGGTGTTGGCGCGAATCGAGGCGACCGAGGCGCAGCTGGGCGCCTTCGCGCACGTGACACCCGAGTTGGCCCGCAAGTCCGCCGAGCACGCGGAGCAGGAGATCGCCGCCGGGCGGTACCTCGGCCCGCTGCACGGCATCCCGCTCGGGGTGAAGGACCTCTACGACACCGCCGGCGTGCCGACGACGTCCAGTTCGCAGGTGCGCGCCGGCAACGTGCCGGACACCGACTCGGCCTCGGTCGAGCAGCTGCTGGGGGCCGGCATGGTGCTGGTCGGCAAGACGCACACCCACGAGTTCGCCTACGGCGGCATCACCCCGACCACCCGCAACCCCTGGGACACCGGCCGGATCCCCGGCGGGTCCAGCGGCGGGTCCGGTGCGGCCGTGGCGGCCGGCAGCTGCATGGTCGGGATGGGCTCGGACACCGCCGGGTCGATCCGCATCCCGGCCACGCTGTGCGGCACGGTGGGGCTCAAGCCGACCTACGGGCGGGCCTCCCGGCGCGGGGTCGCGTCGCTGTCGTGGTCGCTGGACCACGTCGGCCCGCTGGCCCGCAATGTCACTGACTGCGCGCTCGTGCTCAACGCGATCGCCGGCTACGACCGGCGGGACCCGGCCAGCGTCGACGTCCCGGTCCCGGACCACACGGCCGGCCTGGACGACGGCATCGCTGGGCTGCGGATCGGCGTCCCCAGCGACTTCTTTTTCGAGCACGTGCACGAGGACGTCGAGCGGGCTGTCCGGGCGGCCATCGAGGTGCTGGCCGGCCTCGGTGCCGACCTGCGGGAGGTGCGCACGCCGTTCCCGGAGCAGATCCTGCCGGTCGAGTGGGCGATCGTGTACCCGGAG
This sequence comes from Bacillus sp. AZ43, assembly GCA_004570425.1. Lineage (GTDB taxonomy): Bacteria > Actinomycetota > Actinomycetes > Mycobacteriales > Geodermatophilaceae > Blastococcus_B. The sequence continues at coordinate 183,990 of SPQJ01000003.1, read as the reverse complement.
GCCAGCGCCTACCACCAGCGCGACCTGCGGGCGCACCCCGAGCTCTACCTCGAGGACACCCGGCTGTCGCTGGAGGTGGGGGAGCTGGTGCTGGCGACCGACTACATCAAGGCGCTGCGCATCCGCACGCTCGTGCAGCAGGCGTGGGCCGAGGTGTTCGACGACATCGACGTGCTGGTCACGCCCGGCATGCCGTTCGCGGCCCCCGCGGTGGGCGCGACCGAGGTGACCTGGTCCGACGGCTCGACCGAGGCGCTCGGTCAGGCGCTGATCCGGCTGACGTCACCGGCCAACCTCACCGGTCAGCCAGTGCTGTCCGTGCCGGTCGGGTTCGACGGCGCCGGACTGCCGCTGGGCATGCAGCTCACCGGCCGGCCGTTCGACGAGTTGACGGTGCTGCGGGCGGGCCGCGCCTACGAGCAGGTGTCCGACGCCGTCGGCCGGATCGCGCCGGTCGGCTGACCGCGAGGTGCCGTCCCGGGCGGCGGTGGGTCGTGGCTCGCCCCGACCCACCGCCGCCCGGCACCATGACGGGATGCCGTCCCCGCCGCCCGCACCGCCACGCTCGTGGTGCTCGCCGTCCCGGTCGGCGGCGGCTGGTTCGGCGGGCTGAACTTCCTGGCCGATCCCGGTGGCGGCGCGCTCGGCATGTCGGTTGTGCAGCTGCCGGACCGGCCCATGCTCGAGGACTCCGGTTGCCCGGCGCCGCGCTGGTCTTGCTTGTCGGCGTGCTGCTCGTCGGGTGGATGGCCGTCCAGCTGGCCGCGCTCGGCCTGATCCTCGCGGCGCTCGGGCTGTGGGGGCACCGCCGCGGCGGCACCGGCTGACGGCGTCCGGCGCCGTCCCCGTCGGGACGGCGCCGGACACCGGTCGGCTCAGCCCAGTGCGGCGTGGGGCGCGGCGGGCACACCGTGGTCGTGGCCGGCGCACCCGCAGGCGCCGGGAGCACAGTGGCAGCGGGCGGCGCTGGGCGGCAGGTCCAGCGCCGGGTTGCCGTCGAAGAAGCCGACCGGCTTGAGCATGAAGCCGATGTAGGCGCAGGGCATCACCGGCCAGTCCTCCGGGCGGACGACGTGGTGCGCGCCGACGGTGTACCAGAGGACGACGTCGGTGTCCTCGAGCGGCGCGTCGTCGGCGACGTACTCCGGCAGGCCCTGGGCGTCGGGGCACTGGTATGGGTAGTCGCCGGCGGCGTAGAGCTCCCGCGGGTCGTACCTCGTCACCCAGAGGTTGTGCTGCACGAAGCGGGCGCGGTCGTAGATCGTCGACCCCTCCTGCAGCATCGAGGGGACGACGTCCCGGGGCATGAGCTTGTAGCCGACGGGGCTGCCCAGCTCGTTGACCTTCGAGGGATTGACCACCTTCCAGTAGCGGGCGGTGGAGAACTCCCAGTCGCGGGCCCCCTCGCTCTCCGACCGGACGAGCGTCTCCCGGGTGATCCAGGCGTTGGAGTGCGGATTGAGCGCCGGATCGGGTTCGGGGATCGAGTCGACCTCGAGGACGGAGTTGGACGGGCCGTCGACGCACATGTCCATGCGGACGTTGAAGTGGTGCTGGTGGTGCGGGCCGTAGAGGCCCGGCGCGACGAGGTTGCCGTGCCGAGGCCGCTCGCCCTGGGGGATCGCCCCGGTGGTGAGGACGCCGGTCAGCTTCACCTCGTACTCGATCGAGCCGTCGACGTAGAGGTACCAGAAGAAGCCGTACTCGTAGTTGCCGACGGTGGCGATGAAGGAGATGACCAGCCGGCGGGAGCGGCGGACTTCGGCGATGCCGGTGCGGAAGTCGGTGTGCTTCCAGGCGATGCCGTAGTCCTCCTCGTGCATGCACACGGCGTTGGGGATGGTGATGGCGTTGCCCTGCGAGTCGTTCACGACGCCGTCGAAGTAGAAGATCTCGCCGAGGCAGTCACAGCCGAGGGTCAGCGGGTTCGCCGACAGCCCCATCCCGATTTCGCCCATGTCGAACACGTTCTTGTTCCAGTGGGTGGGGGCGGTGTCGCCGTAGGGGACGACCATCTCCGACAGCGCGGCGCGGTACATGACCGGCCGCTGGACACCGCGGTCGAGGTAGCCGAGCTGGTGCAGCACCAGGCCCTCGCGCGGGTTGAAGCCGACGCGCAGCGACCACTTCTGCCAGGTCACCTGGTGGCCGTCGACGGTGAAGCTGGGGCCCTCGGGCTGGGTGATCTCGATCGGCTTGACGTCGTCCCGGAAGTCGCGGAACGCCGGGCGGTTGCCCTCGGCGAACAAGAACCGCTCCTCGTAGTTCCCGGCGTACCGCGGCAGCGGGACGACGCCGTGGTCCTCCACGTCGACGACCGCCATGGCGTCGAGGTCGAAGGTGACGATCACGCCCTCGACCGGCCGGGCGTAGCCGTGCTCGCCGGGCTCCGCGCGCACGAAGGTGAGCGGGCGGCAGAGCAGGGGTGAGTTGTCGTGGTGGTCTTGCGCGCCGTACCAGCCGGTGGGCCAAGGGTCGACCATCGTCAGGGCGAAGTCGGTGACGCCGCGCCGGCGCATCGCCTCCTGCCAGCGCGGGTCCGCGATCACGACCTGCTCCACGCCGGCCAGCTGCTCCATCAGGAAGGAGGGGAACCGGCCAGGCACGGCTGTCCAGGACACCACCGCGCCGGCGTCGAGGTCAACGACGCCTTCCTGCACAAGCTTCCTGGAGCTGTCGTAGGCGACGACGAAGGCCTCTCGCGGTGGCGCAGGAGCCGAGTTGAAGACGAGGTCCGCCGGCTTCGCGGGCTCGGCGAGCGAGATCATCACGAAGCGCAGCGTCTGGGTGCCGTAGGCGCTCGCCCGGACGATCGCGGCCGCGCGCTCGATCTCGGCACCGCTCAGCGGGTCCAGCGGGTGGTGGACGGGGGGAGCGGGGGTGTCGACGTGCTCGGGCAGTGCGGTATCGGCGGCCATGCGGCTGGGGCTCCTGACACTGGGCGGACGCGGGTGGGACCACGGAGGTGGGGCGACCACACCACCGTGCAGAGCACTCTGCGTCCGCCGTGTTTCCCCTCGCCTGACGGTTGTCTTCCGGCTACGTGAACGCACCGCTCCTCGTGTGAACGCCGGATGACCGGCGCCGCGCCGGCCGGAGCACCAGCGCGGGCCAGTCCTGCGGTGGACAGCGGCGTTGCAGCTACGGCGAGAACAACGACGGGGTGTTCGGTGCTGGGTCGGGTCGCAGCGCGGTGCCGGTCTTTCGACCGGTCCGATTCTGTAGCCCGCCTCCCGACTCGGACTCGCCCTTTGCACACCGTGGTCGACCAGAGCCTCCGCTCCGAGCACAGTGCCCCGCGCCGGGTCTGATGGAGGCTCCCATTGGCCGGAAGGACAAGGCTCATGGCGGCACCACAAACCGCCCGAACTTGAACGGTGTCGCGGGATACCTGTGAACGGTTCCCGCGACACCGCGGCGGAGCGGGTGACGGGAATCGAACCCGCACAGTCAGCTTGGAAGGCTTGAGACTCTAGCCCTGTTCCCGCAGGCGGGACGTGAGGCACGCGGATGCCGTGCCTTCCGCGTGCCTTCAACACCGCGCTTGCAATGCCGGCGCATGCGGCGTCCCGGCTCCTCTTCGGCTCGGGGGTAACCCAGGGTGGGAGACGTCATGTCCTATCGCGGGGCGAGGCGATCAGCACCTTCCGGACCGAACAAGGTCGACGGGTTCGACGCCGTCGACCTCGCGATCCGCCTCTGGGTTGCTCCATGGCTCTGCGGAGCTGGCCGCCTCCTCGGGGGGCGGCCTGCTGCCGCGCAAGGAGGCGTTGCGCTTGCGGCGGGTAGGGGCGATCGCGGTGTCGTCGATGTCTCGGCCGTCACCGTGGCGTGCGCCAGCGAGCCGGTCAATGACCGGGAGTCTGCTCAGTAGTGCCAGTCTCGGCATGGCTCAGACGTCTGGGTGGGCTGTGGAGTTGTCTATGGACGGCCCTCGATCAGGAGGTCGTCGTGTCCCCCACACCCTCTCGCAGGACCGTGTCGCTCCATCTCAGAGCGAGCCGGCGGGCTGGGGGCTGCGGAGCAGCGCCCCGGCCTCGGTGGCGGGCATGGGCCGGTAGAGCAGGTAGCCCTGGGCCTGGTCGCATTCCTGCGCCTTGAGCTGCGCCAGCTGGTCCGGCTCCTCCACGCCCTCGGCGACGACGGTCAACCCGAAGGTGTGCGCCGCTCTGATCATTAGGGCGACGAGCTCGCGGTGGGCGGGCTCCGTGGAGGCCACGAAGCTGCGGTCGATCTTGAGCGTGTCGACCGGCATGTTGCGCAGCTGGCCGATGGAGGTGTATCCGGTGCCGAAGTAGTCGATGGCGATGCTGACGCCCATGGCGCGCAGCTCGGTGAGGTGGTCATTGGCCAGCGGGTCGTCGACCAGCACGGTCTCGGTGACCTCCAGGACCAGCAGGTGAGCGGGCAGCCCGGACGCCTCCAGCGCGTCGGCGACGTCGCTGATCACCCGCGGGTCGGCCAGGTGCCGTCCAGAGATGTTCACCGCGATCGTCGGGTCGGGCGCCCCCGGCGCGGCGGGGGACTCGGCCCGCCACTGCGCCAGCTGGCGGGTGGCCTCGTGCAGCATCCAGCGGTCGACCTCACCGATCAGTCGGGACCCCTCGGCCACGGGGATCCACTGGTCTGGAGCGACCGGTCCGACACCGGGTCGCGTCCAGCGGATGAGCGCCTCGTAGCCCCTCAGCCGGTCGGTGGCGACCTCCATGACGGGCTGGTACGCCACCTGCATCTCACCGTTGGCCAGGCCGGTGGCGATCGCCACCTCCAGTGCCGCCCGCTGGTTGAGCTGCCGCCGCAGGGTTTCGTCGAAGATCTCCGCGCGGCCACGCCCCGCAGCCTTGGCGCGGTAGGCGGCGGCGTCGGCCTCGGCGAAGAGCACGTCGGCGTCGGTGCTGCCGTCCCGGCTGACCGCTACGCCGATGCTGGCGCCGATCCGGACCTGGGCACGCTGGACCACCATCGGCTCGCTGATCGAGGAGATCAGCCGGTGGCTGAGTTCCAGCAGGTCGTGCTCGGTGTGCACGGGCTCCACGAGGACGACGAACTCGTCGCCGCCCAGGCGGCAGACCACGTCGCCGGGCCGGACCCCGGCCGTGAGCCGGCGGGCGACCTCGCGCAGCACCTCGTCGCCGGCGGCGTGCCCGTGCCCGTCGTTGACCGCTTTGAAGCCGTCGAGATCCACGAAGAGCAGGCCGGTCATCTGACCGGACCGCCGGCCGCGGTGCAGCGCGCCGGTGACCAGCGTGACGGCCTGGGCGCGGTTGGGCAGCTCGGTGAGCGCGTCGTGGGTGGCCTGGTGGGCGAGGGCGGACTGCAGCTCCTCGCGCTGGCGTACCGCGTGCACGATCTCCTTGACCGACGCGTGGACGACCTCACCGAGCGGTCCGGGCAGCGGCTGGTCGAGCAGGGCGTCGTCGAGGTCGCCGCGGGCGACGGCCTGGGCCTGGTCCTGGATCCGGCGCAGCCCGGCGACGGCGGCTCCCAGCGCCGCCGAGACGGTGCGCACCTCGCGCGGTCCGGCGACCTCCACCTCCACCAGCGAGCCCTCGCTGATCTGGCTGGCCTGCCCGGCCAGCAGTCGCAGCGCGCCGGCCACGCTGCGGCCGAGCACCAGTGCGGCGAGCAGCGAGACGGCCAGCAGGCCGGCGGCGAGGAGAAGGATCCCCCGCAGCTGACCGGTGGCCTCCTCCCGGTCGGCGGACACCAGCGTGTGGGCGTTGCCGATCGCGGTCTCGACGAGCTCGCCCAGCAGATCGTTGCGCTCCTGGGTCTGGACGAGCAGCGTGGCGATCTCGGCGACGGACACGGTGGGGGTGTCGCCGTCCGCACCGCTGGTCAGCACGCCGTCCACGGCGCCCACGGCGTCGGACGTCTGCACGGCCCGCCATGCCTCTCGCAGCGAGGGCTGGGACAGGGACTTCATCTGGCGTTCGGCGTCGCTGTAGTCGAGCAGGGCGGTCTGCCACGCGGTGCGCGAGCCGATCATGCTGTCCCCGCCGGCGAACATGGACCCGAAGAAGAGCGGGAGCTGCCGGCTGGCGACCTGGCTGAGCCGCGCGATGGACTGCACGTCCTGGAGTGCCCGCAGGGTGACCCCCGGGATCCCTTCCGCGGTGGCGGCGGCTGCGGCGGCCTGCTGGGCGGTCATCAGATCGTTCGAGACGGCCAGGAAACGGAAGTAGACGTCCTCGATGTCGAGGTTCAGCGTGTTGCCACCGGAGCGCAGCAGGGCCAGGTCCGTCGCGGCGCGCTCGGCGGCAGCGGAGCCCACCGAGCCGGCCGGCACGCCGGCCAGCGCCCGATCGGTCACCGCTCGGACCCGCGCGGAGTCGCGCGCCATCGTCTCGGCCTGTACCTCCAGCAGTCCCGGCGGCAGGTCGAGCATGGCGATGGCCTCCGGGTTGGCGACGACGTGCAGCCACAGGAACGGGATCAGCTCCTGCTCCACGCTCCGGCGCGCGCCGTCGAGGGCCGCGAGGGTCCGCATGCCGTTCTCCGCGCGTGCGGCACTGTCCGCCTCGCTCGCCCGGGTCTGTGCCGCGGCGGTGGCCAAGACCATGACGCCGAGGAGCGGCAGCAGCACGAGCGCCGTCAGGTAGCACCACAGGGGCGAGGCGCGGCGCATGCTCTGCTCGGAGAACCGCACGAATCGCATGGTTCCGTATCGGTACGGCTCAACTCGTCTTGAGCGCGACCACCCATTCGAGGGGGGCGGTGTCCGTGACCGGTCGTGCCCGTCGGCCCCGGCGAGGTCCCTCGGGTCAAGCCCGGCGCGCACCGCTACACGCCACAGCGCCTCGCTCACGGCCTGAGGTGGGACGTGTCACGGAACGATGGGGACTCGCAACCTGATCGTGGAACCCGCCGCGGACCTCTGCCCGGGTGCAGGTCTCGCTGGGGATTGGTCGAAAGATGACGTGTGCAACCATCCGTTCCGAGCCGGTACGGGAATAGGCTGAAGTCCTCGCACGCGGGCGCCATGGCCCGGTGGCTGTGGTGCCGCACGTTGATTGGCGGCGACTGATGGGTGCCTCGGTAGTGGCCTGGGAGGCGACGGGGGAAGCGCTGTCGCGCCTGCTGGAGGAAGCCTTACCCGCCTTCACGTGGACCCTGGTTGCGGCGTTCTGTATGGGCGGCGTGGCGGTGTCCTGCTACGGCCTCTACGCCGCGGGTCGGCACCTGCTCCACGGTGCACCGGGGCGGTCCGGGCCGGTCGATGGCTCACCTGCACCGCGATTCGACGATGAGCTCGTGCACCGGGAAGCGGCGCGTGGCATCGCCGCCCTGGAGTCGTGGCTGGGCCAGTCATCGCCGGGGTCGACGGGAGGCGACGAGGCGGGATCCAGCGCCGAGGGCTGACCGGATGGCGGACTGCGTAGGTGGGGAGTTCCACCGGCGGCGGTAGAGCTGGAACCTTCGTCGGCAACGCCTTATGGTTGGCCCATGCAACTGGGTGGGGCCGGATCGGCTGAGGGGTCCATGGTGCGCATCGAACGTGAGCTGACCCATCTGGTCCGCCGGGCTCAGCGCGTCCAGCTCCACACCGATGGGCCCGTGGAGCCACTGGAGCGGAGCGCATACACGATCCTGGGCTTCCTCAACGACGAGGGACCGATGCGCAACGGGGCGTTGGCGGCCCGGTTGTACCTCGACGCCTCGACGGTGAGCCGGCACGTGGCCAGCCTGCAGCAGGCCGGGCTTGTCACGCGCGAGGCGGACCCCGAGGACGGGCGGGCCTGCCGGCTGCGGCTGACATCGGCGGGGCGGCGTGCGGTCGCTGGGACACGTCAGGTCCGCCGGAATGCCGTGCGCGAGCTGATCGGCTCGTGGCCGATCGACGAGCAGGACACCTTTGCAGCGCTGCTGGAACGGTTGAACGCAGGTCTCGACGGCAGAGTCACCGAGGCAATGGCCGGCGGAGCGCCGTCGCCCTCCGGCGCGAGCCCGGACAGATCCGCCGCAACCCCCGACGAAGCCGGTTCGAAAGAGGTCCTGCGCGCGTGAGTTCCCCTGCTCCTCACAGCCAGACGCCGGACTCCTCGAGCGGCCACCAGGGCCTGCCACCGTTGGAACACCGGCAGATCCTGACCGTGCTGCTCGGGCTCATGCTGGGCATGCTGGTCGCGGCGCTCTCGCAGACCATCGTGGCCACGGCGTTGCCGACCATCGTGGGCGAGCTCGGTGGGCAGGAGCAGCTGGCCTGGGTCGTCTCGGCGACGCTGCTGACCTCCACCGCATCCACACCGATCTGGGGCAAGCTGTCCGATCTCTACGGGCGGAAGATCATGTTCCAGTCCGCCATCGGGATCTTCCTGCTCGCATCCTTGGCCAGCGGCTTCGCGCAGGACATGGCGCAGTTGATCGCGTTCCGCGCGGTTCAGGGGCTGGGTGTCGGCGGACTGATGGCGTTGTCGCAGGCGATCATCGGCGACGTCGTCAGCCCGCGGGAGCGTGGTCGCTACCAGGGCTACATCGGTTCCGTGTTCGGGATCGCGACGGTCGCGGGACCGCTGCTCGGCGGGTTCCTCGTCGAGCACCTGTCCTGGCGGTGGACCTTCTGGGTGGGCATCCCGATCGGCGTGGCGGCCCTGATCGTCACCGAGCGCGTGTTGAAGCTGCCGTTCCCGCGCAGCCGGCACTCCATCGACTGGCTCGGTGCCTTCTTCATCGTCGCCTCGGTCAGCGCGCTGCTGCTGATGCTGTCGCTGGGCGGCAAGGAGTTCGCCTGGAACTCGGCCTGGACCTATGCGCTCGCCGCCGCGGCCGCCGTCCTGCTGGTGCTCGCCGTGTGGCAGGAGCGTCGCGCAGGCGAGCCGATCATGCCGCCGCACCTGTTCGCGAACCACACCTTCGTCGTCACCAGCCTGGCCGGCTTCGTCGTCGGTGTCGCGATGTTCGGCGCGATCATCTTCCTGCCGCAGTACCTGCAGATCGTCAAGGGGGAGTCGCCGACTGCTTCGGGGCTGCTGACGCTGCCGCTCATGGTGGGCCTGCTCGCTGCCTCCATCGGCTCCGGGCGGGCGATCACGGCCACCGGTCGGTACAAGATCTTCCCGGTGGTCGGCCTCCTGATCGCAGCGGTCGGGCTGGGGCTGATGAGCCGGCTCGCCGTCGACACCTCCCTGGTGGTGGCCGGGCTGTACATGCTGGTCACGGGCGTCGGCATCGGCCTGGTGATGCAGGTGCTGGTGCTGGCCACCCAGAACGCCGTGGAGCAGAAGGACCTGGGCGTGGCCACCTCCGGGGCCACGTTCTTCCGGTCACTGGGCGGCGCTTTGGGGGTGGCGGTGTTCGGCGCCCTGCTCACCCATCGCCTCGCCGACACCATCCCGTCCCGCCTCGCCGAGGCCGGCGTCCCGGCCGACCGGATCGCCGGCGGGACTCCGACGCTGGGCAGCCCCGAACAGATCGGCGCACTGCCCGAACCGGTGCACACCGCGGTCATCACCGGCTTCGCCGACGCGCTGCAGACCACTTTCCTCGCCGCCGTGCCGTTCGCTCTGCTCGGGTTCCTCGTGCTGCTGTTCTTGCGGGAGACCCCGCTGCGCGAACACGCGCAGGAGCACACCACCGGGGAGAACGTCGCAGAGGCCTTCGAGACGGCGGTCGATCCGGACTGCGATCTCGGGCATGGCGCGGACGATGCCGGACGCAGGAGCGCTTCCGACGCCCGCGGATCGGCCGGTGCGCGACTTCCGAAGGCCGAGCCATAGCGGCCTCTGCCGTCGGTAGTCGCGGGACCACCGGACCAGCCAGGCCAGCCTGTGTCTCCGGGGCGCTACAGCTAGCTGCCCCCAGATGCTGCCCGCAGACGGAACCCTTCCCTTTCGCACTGCACCGCGGGACCATGGTTGCAGTTCGCAACAGCCGGGGGTGACCCGCGGCGGTCGTGACGCTGTGAGCGGGCAGACCCCTGGAGAGAGGGGGGGCGGTGGAGTACCTCCTCCGAACCAGGCTGTACCTCTACAGCCTCGGCTTGTGGCTGCTGCGCGCGGCCCGTTTGCTGCTCTGGTGCCTGATGACCGGCAGCCTGGCCATGGGCACGGCGTGGACAGGACGTCCCGCGGTGCTGACCGACTGGCTGGCGGCCGGGCCCCCGACCTGGCGGCGACCGGGTCGCCAGCAGATCATGATCGCGCTCGAGGCGGCACGAGGGGTCGCCGCGATGGAATCGTGGATACGGGCCGGCTGCCCATCGGCGGCCGATCGGCCGGAGCGGGATCGAACTGAACGGCCCAACACCTCCGACTGAGCGCGGCCTCGAACGGGAGGCGCGAATGCTCAGGAGTCGGCGGCGCCGGGCTCTCTCGGGCCCGGGGCTTTCGAACTCGTCGATGGGACAGGGATCCCATCTGCGGCTCGGCCGGCGCGGCCGTCACTTACGCCGGCCGCCGGCCGGGACTTCCGACCGTTCGTGGACGGCCGCACCGGGAGCCCGCGTTTCCGCTCCTTCCAGCGGCCGGGGCTGATCCCTTTCCACCGTCGGAAGGCATGGACGAAAGTTGAGGCATCCGTGTATCCGAGCCGTCGAGCGACCTGCTCGACGCTCAGACCGGCGGTCACGAGCAGCTCCTCCGCCAGGTGTTCACGTGTCTGCTCCACGATGGCGCGGAAGGTGGTTCCGTCGTCCTCGAGCATTCGGCGCAAGGTCCGCACGCTGACGTGCAGCTCGGCGGCGACCTCCTCCTGTCCGAGGATCCGGCCTCCCGTGTGCACAAGGAGGTCCCGCACGCGTCCGCTCGTCCCCTGCCGTGAGTGGCGGCGCTGGAGGAGGTCCCGGCACTGGGCCTGGCAGAGTGCGGCGGTCAGGGGGGCCGCCTGCGGCAATGGCTGGTCGAGCAGGGCAGCGTCGAAGGCCAGCATCGACCGTGCGGTCCCGAACAGGGATGGCACGCCGAACGCGGTCTCGTACCCCGTGGGGTCGGCCGGTTGCGGCAGTCGCAGCGTCACGCGCAGCGGCACGACCGGGCGGCCGAGGGTTTCGCGCCACAGCTGGAGGGCCGCCGAGGTGTCGCGGAGCAGGACGAAGCGCCGGACGTGTTCCGGGACGTCCAAGTCGTCGAAGAACAGCCGGACCTCGCCCTCGTCCTCCTGGGCGCTGATGCGCGTCAGGGCGTAGGTGAGGTCGACGAACCGCATGGCGACCTCGTGTGCCTCACGCAGGGTGCGGCTCGAGAGCAGGGCGAAGCCCCAGATGCCGTAGCTCGCGAGCCGGTACCGCCCGCCGGCGGTCAGGCCTGCGTCCTCGGGCAGCGACTCGGCGACCGCGGCGATGGCGCGCAGCTCTTGGGCGCCGGTGATCTCGGCGTCCGGGTCCTCGAGGGCTGCTTCCGGTATCCCGCCGCCGGCCAGGACATCACGGCGAGGCAGGCCGTGCTCCATGGCGAGCGCGCACAGCAGAGCCACGCTGCCCGTGCCGCGGACGGGGGCGTCGAAGGGCTGAGGGTTGGCCGAAATAATCAACTTACGGCCTATTGTGTCATGGCTCACGTGGAACTCTCGCGGCTAGCTTCCGTGGTGACCGCCGTCACCCGGCAGATGGGTACCGAGCATGACCTTGACCGCAGACGCAGCACCTGGCACCGCCGAGGAAACCCAGCACGTCGACGTGCTCGTGGTCGGCGCGGGAATCTCCGGGATCGGTGCTGCCTACCACCTGAAGGAGCAGTTCCCGGGGAAGAGCTTCGTCATCCTCGACGCGCTGGACGCCCGGGGCGGCACCTGGTGGACCCACCGTTACCCCGGCGTCCGGTCCGACAGCGACCTGTTCACCTTCGGGTACGGGTTCAAGCCCTGGCGGGGCGCGTCGATCGCCGCCTCGGAGGAGATCCTGGCCTACCTGGACGAGGTCATCGAGGACAACGACCTGGGTGACCGGATTCGCTACCGGCACCGGGTGAGCGCGGCCAGCTGGTCATCGGAGGAGAAGCGCTGGACGGTGCACGTGACCCGTGAGGACACCGGCGAGTCGCTGCGCTTCACCACCGACTTCCTCTGGATGTGCCAGGGCTACTACGACCACTCCCGGCCCCACCGGCCGCAGTGGGAGGGGCTGGACCGGTTCCGTGGTCAGGTCGTGCACCCGCAGCAGTGGCCGGTCGACCTCGACTATGCGGGCAAGCGCGTCGTCGTCATCGGATCCGGAGCCACTGCGGCCACCCTCGTGCCGGCCATGGCGCAGGAGGCGGCGCACGTGACGATGCTGCAGCGCTCGCCGACGTTCTTCTTCGCCCGCCCCAGGACCCACGAGCTGGCGAACACGCTGCGCGCCCTGGACGTCCCTGACGAGTGGACCCACGAGATCCTGCGGCGCGCGTACATCGCCGAGGGCGACGAGATCACCCGGATGTCCAAGGAAGCGCCGGAGGAGCTGCGGGCCTTCATCATCGAATCGATGCGTCCCCTGCTGCCTGAGGGCTTCGACATCGACAAGCACTTCAACCCGACCTACCGGCCGTGGCAGCAGCGGCTCGCCCTCCTCCCGGACGGCGACCTCTTCACCGCCATCCGGGAGGGCCAGGCGTCGGTCGTCACCGACACGATCGACACGTTCACCGAGACCGGGATCCGCACCTCCTCGGGAGAGGAGCTGGAGGCCGACATCGTCGTCACCGCCACCGGGTTCGACCTGAGCCTGTTCGGGGGGGTCGCCTTCACCGTCGACGGGGAGCCGGTCGACTTTACCCAGCGGGTCACCTGGCGCGGCATGATGATCAGCGGCGTGCCGAACATGGCCTACGTGTTCGGGTATTTCCGCGCCAGCTGGACCCTTCGTGCGGACCTGGTCAGCGAGTTCGTCTGCCGGTTGCTCGCGCACATGGAGAAGCGGGGTGCGACGACAGTCGTCCCCACGCTGCGTCCGGAGGACGCCGGCATGCAGCTGCGGCCATGGGGCGATCCGGAGAACTTCAACTCCGGCTACGTCATGCGCACCATGCACCTGATGTTCAAGCAGGGTGACCGAGAGCCCTGGCTCCACCTGCTCGAGTACGCCGAGGAGCGCGACTCACTGCCTGCGCTCGAGCTCGACGACACCTCGTTGGTGTACGGCTGACCGGCCGGCCGGCGGTCGCGCTGCACCACCCACGAGTTCTTTCCGCACGTCCCGAGTCGTTCCCAGAAGGAGAATCCTGTGCCGGTTGACCCGCACATCGCCGCCGTCCTCAGCATGCTTGACCAGGCGGGCATGCCCCCCATGTACGAGGGGACCGCAGAGGCCGGGCGCGACCAGTACCTCGCGCTCACCCACGGCTCCCGGGCGCCCGAACACGTCGTCCAGGTCGGGAGCAGTGAGGACCGCACGGTGCCCGGCAGCGAGGGTGACCTCAAGGCGCGCGGCTACCGCCCCGAAGGCGAGGGCCCTTTCCCCACGGTGATCTTCTTCCACGGTGGGGGCTGGGTCATCGGTGACCTCGACACCCACGACAACATGGCCCGCAACGTCTGCAAGGGCAGCAGCGCCGTCGTGGTGTCCGTGGACTACCGGCTCGCGCCGGAGCACCCCTTCCCCGCCGCAGCGGACGACGCGGTGGCCTCCGCCCGTTGGATCGCCCAGCATCTCGACGAGTTCGGCGGAGACCAGCGGCTGGGTCTCGTCGGGGACAGCGCCGGCGGCAACCTCGCGGCTGTCGTGGCGCAGGTGCTGCACGCCGACGGGACAGCGCTGGTCGCCCAGTTCCTGATCTACCCGGCGGTGGACGCGGAGGGGGAGTACCCGTCCCGGGTCGAGAACGCCAAGGGCTACTTCCTGGAGAAGGACACCATGGATTGGTTCTACGGCCACTACGCGGGGGCATGGGACGACGCCAAGAACGCCCGCCTGTCGCCGCTGCACGCCGACCTCACTGGACTGCCCCCGGCGGTCGTCGTCACGGCGGAGTTCGACCCGCTGCGGGACGAGGGCGAGGCCTACGGCGAGGCGCTGCGTGCCGCGGGCGTCGCCGCGGACGTCCACCGCTACGACGGCATGATCCACGGCTTCTTCGACATGGGCGCGATCTCGCCCGCCGCGCAGAAGGCGATCGACGAGAGCTCTGCCCGGTTCGGCGAGCTGCTGCGCGGCTGACCGACCCCTGGATGCAGCCGGCTCCGTCCATTGGGCGGGGCCGGCTGCCCCGCACAGCCGGCGGCTCCCGGGCCGGGGCCGGGGCGAACCGCGGGTCGGTCACGCGGGAGAGGGGTCCCCTGCTGGGACGAAGTCCCGCGACACCACGCGGAGATCGGTGCGGCCGGCGGACGCGGGCGAGCACAGCCACCGGATGGCCGGGCCCATCACCGGGTTCCAGGAGCCCGGCTCGGGCCTCGTCCGGTAGGTCGTCAGGGATCATGCCGGTGACAGTGGCCCCACCGGGCAGCAGCAGGTGGACGTCCACGCCGGTGCCGGCCAGGTCGGCGGCCATCACGTGCGACATCGCGTCGGTGGCGGCTCGGGACGGGCCGTAGGGGACGAACCCTCGGCGGCGCATCGTCTCCTCGTTGATGCTGACGTTCACCACGGTGCCGTGCCCGGCAGCGACCATGTCGGGCACGACCGCGCGGGCGACGAGGAAGTAGCCGGTCACGTTGGTGGCCATCAGGTCGGCGAACCCCGCCGGGCTGACATCGTGGAACGGTCGTGGCTCGGTGAGGAACCGGGGATTGACCGTCCGCATGCCGATGCCGGCGTTGTTGACCAGGACGTCGATGCCGCCGAGGGCCGCGCGCGCGGCCGCCACGCCGTCGGCGACGGAGGCCTCGTCCCGCACGTCCATCGCGATCCCGGTGGCCGATCCCGGGCCGGCGGCCGTCTCCTGCTCGGCGACCCGGCGGGCACGGTCGGCGTCCCGGCCGGTCAGGACCACCGAGGCCCCGCCGGTCACCAGGGCCCGCACCATGCCCAGCCCCAGCCCGCTGGTACCGCCCGTCAGCAGGACCCGGACGCCGCTGACATCGGCGTCTCGCGCTTGCCCCTCGACCGCCCGCTCGGGCATGAGCTCCTCCGCCGCTCCGTCCCACGTTCGCCAGACCTGCCATGACTCCAGAGCCCCCGCTGGGCGCTGCCGCCGGGCGATGACGAGCGGGAAGGTCGGGGCCAGGATCCAGCGGGTCACCCACCCACGGGTGATCGCCCGGAGCCGACCAGCGCCGGTGGTCAGGAAGGTGGCTCCGATGATCGGGAGCGGCCGGTCGCTGAACCGTTCGACGAAGCCGCGCCGCCAAAGGGGGCGGGCCCGCCAGAAAGCCGACCCGGGGTGTTGTGCGCCACATCGCCAGATGGCTAACCTGACGGGGTCGTCAAGTTTGTCTCCGTGGCCAGCGCCCATGACCCGCAGGAGCCTCCGTGCGCTTCACCGACGAGCACCGCGCCTTCCGGGCATTGGTCCGGGACGTCGTCGAGAAGGAGATCGCCCCGCACGTCGACGAGTGGGAGCGCGCCGGCATCTTCCCGGCGCACGAGCTCTTCCCGAAACTCGGCGAGCTGGGCCTGCTGGGCCTGGAGTACGACCCCGAGTACGGCGGGCAGGGGGCCGACCACATGTACTCGGTCATCCTCGTCGAGGAGCTGCACCGCTCCGGGTGCGCGGGGATCCCGATGGCCATCGGCGTCCAGACGATGATGGCCACGCCGTCGCTGCACGAGTTCGGCAGCGACGAGCTCAAGCGCCGCTACCTGGAGCCGGCCATCCGTGGCACTGCGGTCTGCTCCATCGCGGTGACCGAGCCGGCCGCCGGCTCCGACGTGGCCGGGTTGCGCACCCGAGCCGTGCGCGACGGCGACGACTGGGTGATCAACGGCAGCAAGCTCTACATCACAAACGGCACCCAGGCCGACTGGCTGTGTCTGCTCGCCCGCACCTCCGACGAGGGCGGCCACCGCGGCATGTCCCAGATCATCGTGGAGACGAACACGCCCGGCTTCTCCGTCTCGCGGACGCTCGACAAGCTCGGCAACCGGTCCTCCGACACCGCCGAGCTCTTCTTCGACGACGTCCGGGTCCCGGTGTCCAACACGATCGGCCAGGTCGGGCGCGGCTTCCAGCAGCAGATGGCGCAGTTCGTGGTGGAACGCATGTTCGTCGCCTACGGCGCGGTGACCAGCTGCCGGCACGCCCTCGAGCGCACCCGCGACTACCTCAAGCAGCGGCAGGCGTTCGGCGGGCCGCTCATGGCCAGCCAGTACCTGGCCTTCCGGCTGGCCGAGCTGTCCGCGCAGGTGGACCTGCTGCAGTCGCACAACTACGCCTGCGCGGAGGCGTACCTGGCCGGGGAGGACGTCACCCGGCAGGCGACAGTCGCCAAGCTGACAGCCGGCCGCCTGCTGCGCGAGGTCGCCGATACCTCCATCCAGTTCCACGGCGGCATGGGCTACATGGAGGAGACCTGGACCTCCCGGTTCTTCCGCGACACCCGATTGGCCTCCATCGGCGGCGGCGCCGACGAGGTGATGCTCCAGGTGCTGGCGCGGATGGACGGGTTCACGGCATGACGGCGACCGGCAGCGCGCTGCTGGAGCAGCTCGTCGGCAACCTCGAGGCCGAGTGCGCCGACCTCGACGCGCGGGTCGCCCCGCTGGAGGCAGCCGCCTGGCGTGCTCCTACCCCCGCGGTCGGCTGGGACATCCGGGACACCATCAACCACCTGGCCTTCTTCGACGCCGACGCCCGGCTGGCGGTCACCGGTCCGGATGCCTTCACCGCGCTGGTGCAGCGAGTGACCGCGGACGGCGGCGACTACGTCGAGCAGCGCACGCTGGAAGGCCGGGACCTGGAGCCGGCCGAGGTCCTGGACCGCTGGCGCACGGGACGTGCCGAGCTGGCCGCAGCACTGCGGGTCGCCGAGCCCGGGATGCGCGTCCCGTGGTTCGGCCCGCCCATGAGCCCCGCCTCGTTCGTCACCGCCCGGTTGATGGAGACCTGGGCCCACGGGCAGGATGTCGTCGACGCGCTCGGGCAGCAGCGTCCGGCCACCTCCGGGCTGCGCGAGGTCGCCGAGATCGGCTACCGGGCGCGCCCGTTCTCCTACGCGGCCCGCGGCGCGACCATGCCCGAAGCGCCGGTGCGGCTCGAGCTGACCGGGCCGGACGGCCAGAGCTGGACCTGGGGCCCGCCCGAGGCGGCGGACGTGATCAGCGGCCCGGCGCTGGACTTCTGCCTGCTGGTCACCCAGCGCCGGCATCGCGACGACCTGGCGCTGACAGTGCGGGGGGCGGCGGCGCAGGAATGGGCCCGGATCGCGCAGGCCTTCGCCGGCCCCCCCGGAGCCGGGCGGGAGCCGCTGCGATGAGCGCGCCGCTGCGGGTGGCCAACGTCTCCGGTTTCTACGGCGACCGCCTCTCCGCAATGCGGGAGATGCTCGACGGCGGCGACGTCGACGTCCTGACCGGCGACTACCTGGCCGAGCTCACCATGCTCATCCTCGGCCGGCAGCGTGCCGGCGACGCGGCCGCCGGGTACGCGCGCTCGTTCCTCACCCAGCTCGAGGACTGCCTCGGCGACGCACTCAGCCGGGGGGTTCGGATCGTCAGCAACGCCGGCGGGCTGAACCCGCGAGGGCTGGCCGACGCGGTACGTGAACTCGGCACGCGGCTCGGGGTCGAGGTCCGGGTGGCCACTGTCAGCGGTGACGACCTGCTGCCCCGGCTCGTCGAGCTGAGCTCCGCCGGCCGCCTGCGGGCCGGTGAGCGGCCACCGGCGGACGGTGACGGGGCCGCGGGGGCCGGGGAGTTCCCCGACACGCTCACCGCGAACGCCTACCTCGGCTGCTGGGGCATCGTACGGGCGCTGGAGGCCGGCGCCGACGTCGTCGTCACAGGTCGTGTCACCGACGCCAGCGTGGTCGTCGGCCCGGCGGCCTGGCACCACGGTTGGGGCCCCGGTGACCTCGACGCGCTCGCCGGGGCGACCGTCGCCGGGCACGTGCTCGAGTGCGGCGCGCAGGCCACCGGCGGCAACTTCAGCTTTTTCGCCGAGCTGCTCGACGCCGACCCCGGCTGCCTGGACCGCATCGGTTTCCCGCTCGCCGAGATCGCCGCCGACGGGACCTCCGTGATCACCAAGCACCCCGGCACCGGGGGAGCTGTCACCGTCGGAACCGTCACAGAGCAGCTGCTCTACGAGTGCACCGGCAGCCGCTACGGCGGGCCGGACGTCATCACCAGGTTCGACCAGCTAGAGCTTCGGCAGCTGGGGCGTGACCGGGTCGAGATCACCGGGGCCCGCGGGCTCCCGCCAGGGGGGTGGCTGAAGGTGGCGACGAACCGTCTCGGCGGCTTCCGCAACTCCATGACCCTGCCGCTGGCGGGGCTGGACGTCGACCGCAAGGCGGAGCTGCTGCGCCGGCAGCTGGCTCCGGCGCTGGAGGGGGTGGCAGAGGCCGTCGTGACCCTGGCGCGCACGGACTCCCCGGACGCCGGCTCCGAGGAGGAGGCGAGCGCCCTGCTGCACGTGACGGTGAAGGACCCGGACCGGGAAAAGGTGGGCAAGGCGTTCACAGTGCCCCTCATCGAGCTGGGCCTGGCGAGCATCCCCGGCTTCTTCGCCACCACCGCCCCGCCCAGCCCGTCGGCCTACGGCGTGTACGCGCCAGCCTGGGTGCCGGCCGAGGACGTCGACCAGCTGGTGGGCCTGCCCGACGGCGGCGCGGAGACAGTTCCCTCGGCGCGGTCGCGGCCGGCCGGCGCCCAGGACGACGAGCCCGCGGAACTGGTGGCCGGCGGTGGGCCGTCGCCGGGCGGCCCCACCCGCCGCGTCCCACTCGGCCGGGTGGTCGGCGCCCGGAGCGGTGACAAGGGAGGGGCGGCCACCCTCGGCGTGTACGCCCGGAACGACCAGGGCTACGCCTGGCTGGCCGCCTTCCTCACCGAGGAGCGGCTGCGCGAGCTGCTGCCCGAGGCGGCCGGCCTGCCGCTGACCCGGGAGCTGCTGCCCGGGCTGCGGGCGGTGCTGTTCCAGATCCACGGCCTGCTCGGCGAGGGCGTCGCCGCCGGCACCCGCTTCGACCCCCAGGCCAAGGCCGTGGGGGAGTGGCTGCGCTCCCGCGTGGTCGACGTCCCGGTGTCCCTGTTCCCGGAAGGACGAGTGTGACCATCCTCGCCGAGCGCGCCGCGGAGAACCGTGCCGCGCTGCTCGAGCGCCTCGCGGAACTCGACGAGCAGCGCGCCCTGGCCAACCTGGGGGGCAGCGAGAGCGCCCTGGCCCGGCACCGCAAGCGCGGCAAGCTGACGGTCCGCGAACGCATCGAACTCCTGCTGGACCGGGACAGCCCGTTCCTGGAGCTGTCCCCGTACGCCGCCTGGGGCACCGACTTCCCGGTGGGCGCCAGCCAGGTCACCGGCATCGGCGTCGTCGAGGGCGTGGAGGTGATCATCTCCGCCAACGACCCGACTGTGCGGGGCGGCACCTCGAACCCGTACACGCTGCGCAAGGCGGGGCGGGCGCACGACATCGCCGAGACCAACCGGCTGCCGTTCCTCAGCCTGGTGGAGTCCGGCGGCGCCGACCTGCCGACCCAGTCGGAGATCTTCATCCCCGGCGGCCGCGGCTTCCGCAACCTCACCCGGCTCTCCGCCCAGGGCATCCCGACCGTCTCCCTGGTCTTCGGCAACAGCACCGCCGGCGGCGCCTACGTGCCGGGGATGAGCGACCACGTGGTGATGATCGACGGTCGCAGCAAGGTGTTCCTGGCCGGACCGCCGCTGGTGAAGATGGCCACCGGCGAGGAGGCCGACGAGGAGTCCCTCGGCGGGGCCTCGATGCACGCCCGGGTCTCCGGCAGCGCCGACCACCTCGCCGTCGACGAGGTCGACGCCATCCGGATCGGCCGGCAGATCGTGCGCAATCTCAACTGGCGCAAGCGCGGACTAGGCCCCTCCCGGCCGGCCGACCCGCCGCTGCACGACCCCGAGGAACTGCTCGACCTCGCCCCGGCCGACCTCCGGCAGCCGCTGGACCCCCGCGACGTGCTCGCCCGGATCGTCGACGGCAGCCGCTTCGACGAGCACAAGCCGCTCTACGGCACCTCCCTGGTCACCGGCTGGGCGAGCATCCACGGCTATCCGATCGGCGTGCTGGCCAACGCCCGCGGGGTCCTCTTCCGGCAGGACGCCGAGAAGGCCGCCCAGTTCATCCAGCTGGCCAACCAGACCGACACCCCGCTGCTGTTCCTGCAGAACACCACCGGCTACATGGTCGGCACCGAGTACGAGCAGGACGGCATCATCAAGGCGGGCTCGCAGATGATCAACGCCGTCTCCAACAGCGCCGTCCCGCACATCACGGTCAACATCGGGGCCTCCTACGGCGCCGGCAACTACGGCATGTGCGGCCGGGCCTACGACCCCCGCTTCCTGTTCACCTGGCCCAACGCGAAGAGCGCCGTCATGGGGGCGGCGCAGCTCGCGGGCGTGCTGGACATCGTGGGCCGGGCCAGCGCACAGGCCCGCGGGCGCGACTACGACGAGGAGGCCGCCGCGGCGATGCGGGCCGCCGTGGAGCAGCAGATCGAGGCGGAGTCGCTGGCGCTGTTCCTCTCGGGCCGGGTCTACGACGACGGGATCATCGATCCGCGCGACACCAGGACCGTCCTCGGGCTGGCGCTGTCGGCGATCCACAACGCCCCTGTCCGAGGTCTGCACGACGGATGGGGGGTGTTCAGGCTGTGACCGCTCCCCGGAACCTGACGAGCGTCCTGGTGGCCAACCGCGGGGAGATCGCCCGTCGCGTGTTCGCCACCGCGCGGGCCATGGGGATGCGCACGGTGGCCGTGTACTCCGACGCCGACGCGTCCGCGCCGTTCGTGGCCGACGCGGACATCGCGGTCCGGCTGCCGGGCAACACCCCGGCGGAGACCTACCTGCGCATCGATTCCATCGTGGCGGCCGCGCTGCGGGCCGGCGCTGACTGCGTGCACCCCGGCTACGGCTTCCTCTCCGAGAACGCCGACTTCGCCCGCGCCGTGCAGGCGGCGGGGCTGGTCTTCGTGGGCCCGAGCGCCGAGGCCATCGACGCCATGGGCAGCAAGCTGGCCGCCAAGGCCCGCATGCAGGAGGCCGAGGTGCCCACCCTGCCCAGCGTGGACGCCACCGGGCTGTCCGGATCGGAACTGGAAAAGGCCGCCGCCGACGTCGGCTACCCGCTGCTGGTCAAGGCGTCCTTCGGCGGCGGCGGCCGCGGCATGCGGGAGGTCCGCCGTCCCGGGGAGCTGGCCGAGGCGGTAGAGGGTGCCCGCCGAGAGGCTGCCTCGGCCTTCGGCGACGGCACTGTCTTCCTGGAGCGGTTGCTCGAGCGGCCCCGGCACGTCGAGGTCCAGGTCTTCGGCGACAGCCACGGCACGACGGTGGCGCTGTTCGAGCGGGAGTGCTCCATCCAGCGGCGCCACCAGAAGGTGGTCGAGGAGGCGCCGTCCCCGGCGGTCGGCCCCGAGCTGCGGGAGCGGCTGCAGGCCGCCGCTGTCGCCGCGGCCAGGTCCATCGACTACCTCGGCGCCGGCACCGTGGAGTTCCTGCTCGACGATGAGGGCGACTTCTACTTCCTCGAGGTCAACACCCGCCTGCAGGTGGAGCACCCGGTCACCGAGGCGGTCACCGGCCTGGACCTGGTCCGGTTGCAGTTCGACGTCGCCGCTGGCCGGCCGCTGCCCGACTCGGCGCTGCGGCCTCCCCTGAACGGGGCGGCGATCGAGGTCCGCCTCTACGCCGAGGACCCGGCCCGGGACTGGTTGCCCCAGTCGGGGCGGCTCGAGGACCTCCACGTCCCCGCCGACGCCGAGTTCCGGCTGCCCCACGGGCCGGGCATCCGGCTGGACAGCGGTGTCGCCCCCGGCAGCGAGGTGGGCGTGCACTACGACCCGATGCTGGCCAAGGTCATCGCCTGGGCGCCGGACCGGACCTCGGCCGCGCTGGCCCTGGCCGGCGCGCTCGAACGCGCCAGGCTGCACGGGCTGACCACCAACCGTGACCTGCTCGTGCGGGTGCTGCGCAGCGGGGCGTTCCTCGCCGGTGAGACCGACACCGGCTTCCTGGACCGGCACGGCCTGGACGTGCTGGCCGCACCCCTGGTGGACGCCGAACGGCTGCGACTGCACGCGCTCGCGGCCGCCCTCGCGGGGGCGGCGCTGCGGCGGGCCACCGCGCCGGTGCTCGCCGGCCTGCCGTCGGGGTGGCGCAACAACCCGACGCAGGCGCAGACCACTGTCTTCGACGCCGGGACCGTGCGGTACCGCCTCGATAGAGGCGGCCTGGCTGCCGACGTGGACGGCACCCCCGTGGAGGCGACGCTGCTGGGCGCCGAGGTGCTGGCGCCGGGCAGGGTGCTGATCGAGCTGGAGGCCGGCGGCCTGCGCTCCGCCTTCGAGGTGCACGTGGCCGGCGACAGCTGCTACGTCGACGAGCCGGGTGGGTCCACCGCGCTTGTCGAGCTGCCGCGCTTCCCCGACCCCAGTGCCGCCATCCCGCCCGGGTCGCTGACCGCCGCCATGCCGGGCTCGGTGACCCGGGTCGCCGTCGCCGAGGGCGACCGGGTGACGGCGGGGCAGCCGTTGCTGGTGCTCGAGGCGATGAAGATGGAACACCCGGTGACCGCCCCCACGGCAGGCGTGGTCACCGCACTGCACGTCACCGTCGGCCAGCAGGTGGAGACCGGCGCCGTGCTCGCCGTGGTGGAGGACCAACCCGCGCCCGACCGAGGAGAACCTGATGCGTCCTGACCTGTCCGGGATCGATCCCCTCCAGCTGAATCTGGCCACCCGCCTGTCGGTGGGGGACATGCTCACCCGCTCGGCATTCCAGTTCCCCGATCGGACCGCCGTCGCCGACGGCGCCGAGGAGATCAGCTACGCAGGGCTCGACGCCGCCGCCGAGGCATTCGGGCGCGGGCTGCTCGACGCCGGTCTGCAGCGCCAGCAGCCAGTGGCCTTCCTGCTGGGGAATTCGTGGCGGTTCGTGGCCACGTTCTTCGGCTGCGCCAAGGCCGGGCTGGTCGCCCTGCCGGTCAACCTGATGCTGCCCGCCGACGACGTGGCGTGGATCCTGGGCGACTCGGGCGCGCGGGCGGTGGTCGCCGATCCCGCGTTCGTCCCGATCCTCGAGCAGGTGCTGCCCGACCTGCCGCAGGTCACCACAGTGGTGGTCACCGGGGAGGCGCCGGCCTCGGTGGCCGGTCGCCCGGTGCTGCGCTGGGACGACGTGGCCGCGGACCCCACCCCGCTGCAGGTGGTGGTGGAGGACCGCGACACCCTGCACTGCCTCTACACCTCCGGCACGACGGCCCGGCCCAAGGGCGTGCTGACCAGCCACCTGGCCGTCCACGTGGCGGCACTGAGCAATGCGCTGCAGGTGGGTCACCGGCACGGGCACGAGTTCTCCGTGGCCCCGATCGTGCTCCCGCTGTTCCACACCACCGCGCTGGACACGCTGCTGCTGCCCGTGCTGCTGACCGGCGGAACGGCGATCCTGCCCGGTGGTTTCGAGCCCCGGTCCTACCTGGACGTCGTGGAGAGCCGCCGCGCCACGCACCTGCTCCTCCTCCCCATGATGTGGGCCGCGGTGCTCGCCACCCCCGGGCTGGACGAGCGGGACCTGTCCTCGGTCCGGCTCTGCATGTACGCCATGGCCCCGATGCCGCAGGAGCGGATCGGCCAGATCGCCGCCGCGTTCCCCGGCGCCGACGTGCTGCTGGGCTCGGGGCAGACCGAGTGCGTGCCGGCCACGGTGCTCCAGTGGCCCGCTCACCAGGACACGAAGAGCGGCTCGTGGGGCCCGGCGGTGGTGACTGTCGACACCCGGATCATGGGACCGGCCGGGGACCTGCTTCCCCGGGGCGAGACAGGGGAGATCGTCTACCGGGGTCCGCACGCGATGAGCGGCTACTGGAACAACCCGGCGGCGAACACCGCGGCCTTCGCCCACGGCTGGTTCCACAGCGGCGACGTGGGCCACCTCGACGAGGAGGCTGTCGTCTGGTTCACCGACCGGGTGAAGGACATGGTGAAGACCGGCGGGGAGAACGTCTCCTCCGTGGAGGTCGAGCGGGTGCTGCTGAGCTTCCCGGAGATCACCGAGGCCGCTGTCATCGGGGTGCCCGACGACCAGTGGGGCGAGGCTGTGACAGCTGTCGTCGTCGCCGCCGACCGCGCCGCCGACCCCGCCGACCTCGCGCAGCGGCTGACCGCGTTCTGCCGCGAGCACCTGGCCGGCTTCCAGGTCCCGAAGCGGATCGAGGTCCTCGCCGGCCTGCCCAAGACGGCGACGGGCAAGATCCAGAAGCACGAGCTGCGAGCGCGGTTCCGTGGCTGATCAGGAGCTGGTCCACGTCGACCACCGTGGGCCCGCCGCGGTGGTCACCCTGGACTCGCCGCACAACCGCAACGCGCTGTCAGCCGCGCTCCTCGAGCAGCTGCATTCCGCGCTGCGGCAGACGATGGGCCAGCCCGCCGTGCGCGTCCTCGTCCTCACCGGGGCCGGGCCGGTGTTCTGCTCCGGCGCGGACCTCAAGGAGGAGCGGACGGGCGTGCGGCCGGTGGTCAACCTGCCGGAGGTCCTCACGCTGATCATGGAGGGACCCAAGCCGGTGGTGGCGCGGGTCAACGGGGCCGCGCGCGCCGGCGGGCTGGGCCTGGTCGCAGCCTGCGACCTCGCGGTGGGTCTCGCGGGCGCGACGTTCGGGTTCAGCGAGGTCCGCATCGGCGTGGCCCCGGCCATCATCGCCGTGCCAGTCCTGCGCCGGATGGACCGCCGCGCCGCGCGCGAGCTGTTCCTCACCGGCGAGCAGTTCGACGGGGTGCGTGCCCGGGAGGCCGGCCTGCTGGACCGTGCGGTGGCCGACGACGAGCTGGACGAGACAGTCGACGCGCTGGTCGGGCAGCTGAGCCGGGGAGCCCCCGAGGCGCTGGACATCACCAAGCAGCTGCTGCGGGACATCCCGGGCGCTGACTTGCAGGAGGACCTCCGCCGGATGGCCGAGGTCTCCGCCGAGCGGTTCCTCTCGGCCGAAGCGCGGGAGGGCATCGCCGCGCTGCTGGACAAGCGCCTGCCCGCCTGGGTGTCACCGGCGGGAGCACCGACCGGAGGAGGAGCCGCATGACCGAGACCGATGTCCTCGCGCCCGTGGGGGACCCGTGGAGCACGCTTGAGCGGGTGGCGTTGCGGCGGCTGGCCCGCGACTTCGTGTCCCGCGAGATCGCACCGCACATGGAGGAGTGGGAACTGGCCGGTGAGCTGCCGCGGGAGCTGCACCGGAAGGCGGCCGACGTCGGGCTCCTCGGCGTCGGGTTCGCCGAGGAGGTGGGCGGCAGCGGCGGCGACCCCATCGACTCGGCCATCATCACCGAGGAGATCCTGCAAGGCGGCGGCTCCACCGGCGTCTGCGCCTCCCTGTTCACCCATGGCATCGCCGTTCCGCACATCGCCGCGCACGGCAGCCCGGACCTGGTCGACCGCTACGTCCGGCCGACGCTCGCCGGCGAGCTCATCGGCTCTCTGGGGGTCACGGAGCCGGGCGGAGGCTCCGACGTCGCGAATCTGCGCACCCGCGCGGTGCGCGAGGGCGACGAATACGTGGTCAACGGCGCCAAGACGTTCATCACCAGCGGCGTCCGCGCTGACTTCGTGACCACCGCCGTGCGCACCGGCGGACCCGGTCACGGTGGAGTCTCACTGCTGGTCATCGACACGGACACGCCGGGGTTCACAGTGTCCCGGCGGCTGGACAAGATGGGCTGGCGGTGCAGCGACACCGCCGAGCTGGCCTTCACCGACGTGCGGGTGCCGGCCGCGAACCTGGTCGGCGCGGAGAACTCCGGGTTCGTGCAGATCATGCAGCAGTTCCAGAGCGAGCGGATCGGCCTGGCCGTCCAGGCCTACGCGACCGCAGCTCGCGCCCTGGATCTGGCGCTCGCGTGGGCGCGGGACCGGGAGACCTTCGGGCGGCCGCTGTCCTCCCGCCAGGTGATCCGGCACAAGTTCGCCGAGATGGCCCGTCAGGTCGACGTGGCCCGCTGCTACACGCGGGCGGTCACGCAGCGGTACCTGGCCGGCGAGGACGTCGTCACCGAGGTGTCGATGGCGAAGAACACAGCCGTCTACGCCTGCGACTTCGTGGTGGATGAGGCGGTGCAGATCTTCGGCGGCATGGGCTACATGCGGGAGTCGGAGGTGGAGCGCCACTACCGCGACGCGCGGATCCTCGGCATCGGCGGCGGGACGAACGAGATCATGAACGAGGTCATCAGCAAGCGGATGGGCCTGTGACCTCGGAGCCCGCCCGCCCGCTGCGGGTCACCGGTACCGAACAGGAACGGGCCTGGGCCGAGAAGGTCCTGCCCCCGGTCGAGATGGTCCAGCAGGGGCTGTGGTCCATTCCCGTCCCCATCCCGGACAGCCCGCTGCGCTATGTGCTGGTCTACGCCCTCGAACTGGACGACGGCCTGGCCCTGATCGACGCCGGATGGGACACCGACGACGCCTGGCAGGCCCTGACCCACGGGCTCGCTACCGCGGGGCACGCGATGGGCGACGTCCGCGGCGTGATGGTGACGCACATCCATCCCGACCACTACGGCCTGGCCGGCCGCGTCCGCGAGGCGTCCGGTGCCTGGGTGGGACTGCATCCCGACGACGCCGCGCTGCTGCCCGCTCGGTACGGGGCCGGCATCACCGACCTGCTCGACGACATGGCCGCGCTGCTGCGGAACTGCGGCGTGCCCGAGGACGAGCTCGGGGTCCTGGCCGGCGCCTCGCTGGCGATCACCGACTACGTCCGCCAGGCCGAACCCGACCGCCTGATCCGCGACGGCGACCGGCTGCCACTGGCGGGATGGGATCTGCGTGCCGTGCACACCCCCGGCCATTCGCCCGGCCACCTCTGCTTCCACGAGAACCGTCGTCGCCTTCTCTTCTCCGGCGACCACGTCCTGCCCCGCATCACGCCCAACATCGGGGTGCACGCTCAGTCGCCCGGCAACCCGCTGGCCGACTTCATCGACTCGCTGGCGCGTGTGGGAGCGCTGGACTCGGACGTGCGCGAGGTGCTGCCCGCGCACGAGTACCGCTTCGCCGGCCTCGCGGCGCGCGTGTCGGCGCTCGTGGCACACCACGACGCGCGGCTGGAGGAGGTCCGCGCTGCCGCGGCGACGGCGCCCACGACGTGGGAACTGACCGCAGCGCTGACCTGGTCGCGGCCCTGGGACCAGATCTCGGGCTTCATGCGCAGAGCGGCTGTCGCCGAGACCCTGGCGCACCTGGTCCTCCTGGAGAGCAGAGGACGGGTGCGGCGCAGCCGCGAGACGCCGTGGCGCTGGGTGCAGCACTGACTCGCCGGCCACCCATCCACGCCATCTCGGCCCGTGGCCGTCCGGTCAGCCCGCCCCCGCCCGGCCGCCGCCGGGCCACGCTCGCGGCGCCAGACCGATCGCCCCGGCCCACAACCGGGTGAGGACGTCGACTGCCGCCGCCTCGTCCAGCCCCTCCACCGGGTCCTGCCACAGGTGGGCGAAGGACTCCACCATCGCGCCCAGAGCGCTGGCCGTCGCCCGCGGCGGCAGCTGCGGATCGGCGAGCCCCAGCTCCTGCAGCCGGATCAGGCCCTCCATCCCTCGTTGGACGAACGACTCCCGGATCTCCAGCCGCAGCCGGAGGAAGTCCTCCCGTGTGTCCGCCAGCGAGTCCAGCACCCGCAGGATGCGGGAGTGCCGGGTGACCGCACGCAGGAAGGACCGGTTCGCCGCCTCGATCCGCGCATACGCCGCGTCCGCCGGCAGGCGACTACCGATCGAGGTCGCGGAGAAGATGTCCGCGGCGACCTCGGAGATGATCTCGCGGAGCAACATCTCCTTGGAGTCGAACCACGTGTAGAACGTGCCATGGGAGACCCCGGCGCGCTGCGCCACCGCGTCGATACCGACGGCCGAGAAGCCGCACTCCTCGAACAGCTCCCTTCCGGCCGCCAGCAGCGCGGACCGGGTGCGACGGCCACGCGCGGTGGCTGGAGGGGATGCCGGTCCTGCCGACGTCATGCCTCGTCCCTTCATCCGGCGGTCGCGCGTGGAACCTCATCTTGACGGAACCGTCAAGTCTGGCCAAGCTGGCCGTGACTCAGGTCACCGGACCGTGGGGCTCTCGGGAAGGACGGCACATGGACAAGGGGATCGGCAGCTGGGTCGCCACGAGGGCGTTCCTCTCCGGGGACCGGGTCGCGCTGGTCCAGGGTGAGCGACGGCTGACCTATGCCGACCTCGACGGGCGGACCGACCAACTGGCGCGGGCGCTGCGCGCACTGGGGGTGCGCCGGGGTGACCGCGTCGCCGGGCTGCTCCTGAACAGCGTCGCGTTCCTCGAGACGATGCTCGCCACGGCGAAGTTGGGGGCGGTGTTCGTGCCGATGAACGTGCGACTCGCGCCGCCCGAGGTCTCCTACCTCCTGGCCGATTCGGGGGCCGACACCTTCGTGTACTCCGCGCCTCTCGCACCCGTGGCGCGCGCAGCCCTCACTGGTGACGGCGTCCGGATACGGTCCCGCCTGCTGGTCGGCGGCGAGGTCGAGGACGGGGAGTTCGACTACGAGCAGGTGCTGGCCGGCGGTGAGCCCCGGCCCGTGGACAGCGACGTCGACCGGCGGGACCTGTCGTGCCTGATGTACACGTCGGGGACCACCGGGCGTCCCAAGGGCGCGATGCTCACCCACGACAACCACCTGTGGAACGTCGTGAACAGCCTCTCCTTCGGTCGGGGCCTGCGGGAAAGTGACGTCACCGTGACAGTGGCACCGATGTTCCACATCGGCGGACTGGGGGTCCACACCCTGCCGCTGCTGTACGTCGGTGGAACCAATGTCGTGCTGCCGTCCTTCGACCCGATCCGGACTCTGGAGGTGATGTCCCGGGAGCGGGCCACCGTGCAGTTCATGGTGCCGGCGATGTGGGCGGCGCTCATGTCGGTGCCCGGCTTCGACGGCTACGACCTGTCGTCGCTGGAACTCGCCGTCTCAGGGGGAGCGCCGTGCCCGCTGCCGGTCATCGACTTCTTCCAGGGCAAAGGCCTGCCCTTCCAGGAGGGCTTCGGGATGACCGAGACCGCTCCGCTCGTGTCGGTCCTGGACGCCGACCACGTCAAGGAGAAGGCAGGCTCCATCGGCCGGGCGGTCTTCCACGTCCAGGCACGCATCGTCGATGACACGGACAGAAACCAGCCCGCCGATGAGGTCGGGGAGCTGGTCCTGCGCGGCCCGAACGTGTTCGCCGGCTACTGGGGTCTACCGGAGGCCACGGCCGAGGCGTTCCGCGGCGGGTGGTTCCACACCGGCGACCTGGGCCGCATGGATGCCGAGGGCTTCATCACGCTGGTCGACCGCAAGAAGGACATGATCATCAGCGGTGGCGAGAACGTGTATCCGATCGAGGTCGAGCAGGTCCTCTACCGACACGACGCGATCCGTGAGGTAGCGGTCGTCGGGGTCCCCGACGACCGTTGGGGTGAGACCCCGGTGGCCGTGGTCGCGCTCCAGGACGGCGCCGGGACGACGGCCGAGGAACTGATCGCCTACGCGCGGGAGCGGCTCGCCCACTTCAAGTGCCCCACCCGCGTGGAGTTCGTCCCCGAGTTACCGCGCAACGCCACCGGCAAGGTGCTCAAGACGGTGCTACGGCAGCAGCACGGCGGAGGAGAGCACGCGGTACTCCGCTGACAGTGGCCGACGGCACGCGGGGTCGGCGGAACGGCGAGGGGCAGGAATGACGTCACGGTCGATCACCCGTGATGGGGCAACTCACCCTCCACTTCCGGTTCGTTCCCGGCGTCGGAGTTCTGCTCCCTCCGGCCACTGCCGGCGGCGGGCAGTGTGCAGTCATGAGGGCCGCAGGCGAGCTGGTGCGCGACAGGAGGCAGGGGTGATGACGTGGATTCCGTGATCGGGGACTGGTCGGAGGGCTTTGCCCGTCAGGACCATGCCGGGCCCCTGCCGCCGCACCATGCTCGTTGCCTGGGCTGCGGCCCGGAGAACCCGCACGGGCATCACCTGCAGGTCTGGCGGGAGAGGGACGCCGTGCGGGCGCGGCACGTCTTCGACGAGCGGCACGTCGGCGCGCCGGGCATCGCACACGGTGGCGCGGTGGCGACGGTGCTGGACGACCTGTTCGGCTTCCTGCTGTACCTGATCGGGGAGCCCGCGGTCACCCGTCACCTGGAGGTCGGGTACCGGTCGCCGGTCCTGCTCGGGACCCCCTACCTGCTGGAGGCAGGTGTGCAGCGTCGGGAAGGGCGCAAGCTGTTCGTCCGGGCGCAGGGCACCGACGAGGGGGGAGCGGCCGTGGTCGAGGCGTCCGCACTCTTCCTCGTCGTCGGCCTGGAGCACTTCGCCCGTGGCGGTGGAGACGCGGCGCCTGTGGCGCCGTGAGCGGGCGACGGTTGCTGGAGAGCTATCCCGATCGCATGGCCGGGCACTGCGGGTCCGGAGCACTCCGCGACCTGCTGGACTGGGCGGGGCTCGACTGGGGAGGGGACGTGCTCGCGGAGGGACTGGTCTTCGGCCTCGGTGGGGGGCTGGACTTCTCCTATCTGCGGGTGCCGGGTCTGGCGCCGCCGATCTACCTCGTCGGCCGGGGCGGGGACATGGAGGTCGACCTGCTGCGACGCCTGGGTGCGCAGGTGGAGCTGCGGCGGACCGATGACGCGGCGCTGGGATGGCGCTGGGTCCGTGACGAACTGACCGCCGGCCGGCCGGTCATGGTCTGGGCGGACATCGCCGAACTGCCCTATTTGCGCGTGCGGCTGCAGATGAGCCGGCACAACGTCGTGGTGATCGGCTACGACGACGAGCGGCAGATCGCCTACGTCGTGGACAACGACCGCGAGGCCGTCCAAGAGGTGCCGTACGCAGCGCTGGCCCGTGCGCGCCGCTCGACCGGATTCCCGGCGCCGACGCGTCACGCCACGTTCGCTGTCGACTGGCCCGAGCGGCTCCCGGATCTGAGGTCAGTCGCCGCCGAGGCGTTCGCCGCCGCGGCGGCCGGGATCCGACACGGCGGTCCGGGGATCGTGGACTCCTCCGACCTGCCGCCGGGCTCGATCAGCGCGTTGGGGCTCGCCGGGATCCGGGAGTTCGCCGACGACCTGGCCTCGTGGCCGCAGGTGTGGGACACCGTGACCCTGGAAGCCGCGCTGGCCGCCCTCCCGGTGTTCGTCGAGAAGGCCGGCACGGGCGGTGGGCTCTTCCGCCGGCTCCAGGTGGCTGCCTGCCACGACGTGGCGTGGCGGACGGGAAGCTCGGCCAGCGCACGGGCGGGCCTGGCCTACGACAGGTGTGCCGAGGCGTGGAGCCGGTTGGCTCGTGCCGCGACCGCCGACGTTCCGCTGCCGGACCGGGTCGCCGCAGCCGCCGAGGCGGCCGCTCGACTGCCCGCCCTGGAGGAGGAGGCCGCCGACCTGCTCGCGCTGGCTGCCGAGGAACTACGCGTCTCCTCGTGACGCCGGCCCACACGCAGCCCGACAGTTCACAGATGAGCACACGACACGGGGGGTCCTGATGCCGGACACGACGATCGACGGGGCCGCGAGCGCCCCCCAGTTGCGGGCGTACCTCGCCGTCCCGCCGGTCGGCACGGGGCCGTGGCCCGCCGTCGTGGTGGTGCACGAGGCCTTCGGTCTCACCGACGACACCCGCCAGCAGGCGGATCGGCTGGCTGTCGGAGGCTACCTGGCGCTGGCGCCCGACCTGTTCACAGCCGGAGGACCCGTTCGCTGCCTCCGGTCGACGTTCCGGGCGCTGGGCCGTCGCGAAGGCGCGGCTTTCGATGATCTTGAGGCCGCGCGCTCCTGGCTCGTACGGCGACCCGACTGCACCGGCACAGTGGGGATCGTCGGCTTCTGCATGGGGGGCGGCTTCGCCCTGGTCGCGGCGACTCGCGGGTTCCACGCCTCTGCTCCGAACTACGGGCAGACACCGCAGGATCTCGAGCGGGTGCTGCAGGGGGCCTGCCCCGTCGTCGCCAGCTACGGGGGCCGCGACAGGACGCTGCCGGGTGCGGCCCAGCGACTGAACGGTGCCCTGACCAGCCTCGCGGTCGACCACGACGTCAAGGAGTATCCCGACGCCGGCCACTCCTTCATGAACCGGCACAACACCGGGCCGCTCGCCGTCCTCGAACGGGTGGTGGGCTTCGGTTACCACCATCCGTCCGCGGAGGATGCCTGGCGGCGGGTATTCGGCTTCTTCGCGCGCCACCTCCACGACGGGGACCCGACCGCCGACTGAAGGCGCTCGCTGTCGACTCCGCGCCGCCCGTGCAGGACAAGCACCTCAGAAGTGGTGGCCTGCCTATCGAGCGGCCGCCCCCGGCGCGCCGCCGGGGTGGTCCGGGCGCCCTACGCCCGTTCGCGGGCGAGGCGGCGGAGGATCAGGCCGGCGGCGGCGGTGGCGGCGATGAGGTCCTGGCTCAGCAGGGCGGCCGGCATGCCCAGCACCCGTTGCGGGATGCGGTGCTGGTCGTAGGGGGAGGTCCCGGGCACCAGCAGGGTGAGGTTGAACGGCGCCCAGCGGGCGATGGGCAGCAGCGCTGCGGCGGTGAGCAGGCGTTCGTCGGGGCGGTGCTCCTCGGCGGCGCGGAGCAGCCACAGGGCGAGGAGTCCCTCCGCGGTTGCGCCGACGACCTCGGAGGTTCCGTGCCACCGGGCGTGCGGGCCGTACTCGGGCCCGAAGGTGTGGCTGTGGTTCCAGTCGGCCAGCCAGGGCAGGGTGGCCGACGCGACGACGGATCCGGCGATCAACCGCCGTCCCCACCGCGCGAGGCGTCGGTTCCCCGGCCGGGTGAGCTGCCTCGCCGGGTGCCCTCCGATCATCGGCACGTCACCCGGCTGGGGCCGACGCCGGTTCCCGGCCGGGTGGCTCGGCGGCTTCGGGCACGTCGCCGTGCTCGCCGTTGAGCCGCTGGACGAGCTTGTCACCCTCGACGTCGAGGTCGGGGAGGAGCCGGTCGAGCCACGCGGGCAGCCACCAGGCCCGGTCGCCGAACATGGCCATCACAGCCGGCACGAGGGTGAGCCGGATCAGGAACGCGTCGATCAAGATGCCGACGGCGAGCGCGAAGCCGACCTGCTTGACCATCGGGTCGGCGTTGAAGATGAACCCGCCGAAGACCGCGGTCATGATGATCGCCGCGGCGACCACCACCCGGCTGGCCTGGGTGAATCCGTCGGTGACGCTGTCGGTCCCGTGGTGGCCGTGGACGTGGGACTCGCGGATGGAGGAGACCAGGAAGATCTGGTAGTCCATGGCCAGCCCGTAGAGCACGCCGGTGGCGATGATCGGGATCACGCTCATCACCACGGTGGTGCTGTCGAGCCCGAAGACCTGATTGAGCCACCCCCACTGGAAGACGGCGGTCGTGGCCCCGAACGTCGCGAGGATGCTGAGCAGGAAGCCGAGGGTCGCCTTGACCGGGACCAGGATGGACCGGAAGACCAGCAGCAGGACGATCAGCGACAGGCCGAGGACCACCGCCAGGTAGATCGGCAGCACCTCGGACAGTCGCTGGGACATGTCGATGCCGATGGCGGTCAGGCCGGTGACGCCGAGGGTGATCCCCAGGTCGTCCCCGTACTGCGCGGAGCGGTCGCGGATCTCGGCGACCAGGTCCTCGGTCGCCTCGTCGGTCGGGCCGGTGGTGGGGACGACCTGCAGTACCGCGATGGTGCCGTCCTGGCTGAGGCCGGCCGGCATGGCGCTCTGGACGCCGTCGAGCGCGCTCAGGTCGGCCACCAGTTCCTGCAGGGCGGGCGGCTCGATCGGCGTGCCGGGCTCGGCCGTCCGGGCCGCCACGACCAGCGGCCCGTTGAAGCCCTCGCCGAAGCCCTCGGCGACCAGGTCGTATCCCTCACGCTGCGGGGTGCCGCTGCCGTAGCTCTCGGCCGAGGGCATCCCGAGCCGCATGCTGGACAGCGGCAGGGCGAGCAGCGCGGCGACTGCCGTGACCAGGACGACGGCCGCCCACCGGTATCGCACCACCAGGCCGACCCAGCGTCGCGCCGGGTTGCGGGAGCGGTCGCGGTGTCCCGCCTGGCGTGCCCGGGCGCGGGGTGAGCAGATGCGCTCCTTCACGAGACCCAGCAGGGCCGGGAGCAGGGTCAGGGCGACCAGGACGGCGATGGCGACGGTCGCGGCGGCGATGAGCGCCATGACCGTCAGCAGGGAGATGCCCACGACCAGCAGCGCGGTGAGAGCGATGACGACCGTCGTGCCGGCGAAGAACACGGCGCTGCCGGCGGTGCCCACGGCGCGGCCCGTGGCTTCCCCGGCGTCCAGGCCGCGGGTCAGGATCAGCCAGCGCTGCCGGTTGACGATGAACAGCGCGTAGTCGATGCCCACTGCCAGCCCCAGCATCAGGGCCAGGACGACCGACAGGGAGTTCAGCTCGAACAGGTGGGCCAGCGCGAAGGCGCCGCCGATGCCCGCGCCGACCCCGGCCAGGGCGGTCAGCAGCGGCAGCCCAGCGGCGACCACGGAGCCCAGCGTGACGACGAGGACGAGGGCGGCCACGGCGAGTCCGACGATCTCCCCGACGCCGATGATCTCGGGTATCTCCTGCAGGGTGGCGCCCGGCAGCACGGCCACACCGGCCTCTTCCGCCGGGGCCTCCGCCGCCGCGACGGTGTCCGCGACGGTGCCTTGAGGGAGCTCGAAGATCTGGTCGTCGAACTGGAACTGGAACAGTGCCACCCGGCCGTCCTCGGACACAGTCACTCCCAGCACCGGCTGGCCCCCGACGACCAGCGTGCCCGGCGGGGCGCTGGGCGCGTTCCCCGGTGTCTCCGGGGTGCTCCTCGGCGGGGTGGCCGGGGCCGCGCCCGGCTGCTGCTGCGACTGCATCAGGTCGGCCGGATCGACGACCTCCTCAACCGAGTAGACCCCTTGCACCGCCTCGGCGAGCACCGGTCCCAACAGCTCGGAGTCCAGTCGGTCGCCGGCCGGCGCCTGGAACACCAGCGACCCCTGGCCGCCGGACACCTCTGGCAGTTCGCGGGCCAGTTCGTCGATCACTTCCTGCGCCGGCGTCCCGTCGATCCGGAACTCTGTGCTGAGTTTCGGCGGGTTGAGGACCAGCGCGCCGACGAGCGCGACGAGGAGCGCCGCCCACACCCCGATCACGCGGAACGGGTGCCGATAGGTCCAGCGCCCCACCCGGTACAGCAAAGTCGACACCGCAGCCCCCAGAGCCGGTCAGTGCGTCACAGCGCCCATGCGGGCCCCGCGGAATGGAAGTGATAGGAAGCTATCGTAAGCGCGGTCAGCTCGGGACGCGGAGGGGGGCTTGTGGCGGCACCACGGGGGCCGCCCCGAGTCGGCGTGAGAGGAGTGCTGCGATGACATCGGCGACAAGAGGTCGGCGGCGCGACGCCCTGGCCAACAGTGAGCGGTTGATCGCGGCTGCCCGAAAGGTCTTCGCCTCCGGTGGCCAGGGGTCGCTGGAGGAGATCGCCGGCGAAGCCGGTGTCGGGGTCGCCACGCTGTACCGCCACTTCTCGAGCCGGGAGAGCCTGACCCGGGCCGTGTACCGGTCGATCATGCGAGATGAGCTCCTGCCGCTCCTCCGGCACTCGTGCGCGCAAGGCAGTGCCCGGAAGTCGTTCCTGCTAATCGTCGAGCGGCTGCTGGAGCTGCTCGACCGGGAGCGCGGATTGATCGCCTCGTCGGCGAACTTCGCGGTGCTGACCGACGACATGCTGAGGGAGTTCCTGGAGCCTTTCGCCGTCCTGCTGCGGCATGCGCAGGAGGCCAACGAGATCCGTGCGGACCTCCAGCCCTACGACATCCCGCGTGTGCTCAGCATCCTCGTCGTCGGTCTGTCCACGCCCCCGGCCTCGCCGGCGGACCGGCGCCGGTACGTGTCCCTGGTCTTCGACGCGATGAGACCCGACCAGGCCGAGCCGCTGCCTCCGCTCGACGAGAAGGATGTCGTGGAAGGCATGCGCAGCGGCTTCACGGCGATCCGGATCGCAAGTTCGTCACGCCATCCTGAGAGCAGCCCTCGTGAGGGCATCCATGTTCAGCCAGGTGAGTTCGGGTGATCGATGCCAGCGACCCCCCACCCGACGCCCCGGGGTCGTGATGGCCGCTTCGCCCGGTGACACGGGTCCGGACCGGGGACCGCGGGGGGCGACGTCCCCGCGGACCGAGGGACTGCCCCACCCCGCCGACCTCGACGCGGGGCGTGACTCCGTGCGGGTGCATCAGCGACTGACCGCTGAGTTGCATCGTCTGGGTCTGTCCACGACGGCCTCGCGCGTGCTGGCCTACGCCCTCGCCGACGGTCGGGATCGCCTCACCGCCCGAGATCTCGCCGAGGGGATCGGCAGCAGCGCGGCTGCGATCAGCGGCGCCGTGCAGGAACTGGTCCGTCTGGGACTCTTGCAACGGGATCGCGAGCCCGGTGTGCGAAGTGGGTACTACCGGCTGGGCCGGCCGAATCCCCTTCCGCGCTATCTCGCCAGTCGCCTCGTCCTGCTGGAGAGGCTCGAGGAAGCTCTGGAGGCCGGCTTCCGTGAACTCGCCCCCCGGGACGACCGAGACCGACTTCTGGAAGCACGGGACTTCCTGTCGTACTTGCGCGCCAGCGCATCCCGCGCGATAGCTCGCTGGGAGAGGTCGTCTTGATGACCGCGCCTGGAGCCTCGGGTGCGTGTCCGGGCACGTCCCGCCCGCTCTCGACGGCGGCACGACCGAATCCGGCCCGGAGATTGTGCAGCGGTATCGGCAACTGTGCGCGGCCTTCATCGCAGACTTCGACCTCGCGCCCTCGGGAGTCGTCACAAGGGGGAAGCCGCTCCGCAGACAGCCCCTGGACGCGCGGCGCCGCCACCGAGTTACCGACCAGTCGTCTAACCTCCGGCCGCTATCGCGCACAAGTAGTGCGGAGGGCGTCCCTACACGTGCCCCGCCTCTCGCCTTCCGCTGTCGCACGCGGCGCGCTTACCGGAGCAAACCCGTCCCTCGCGTGACGGACGGGAGTCGATCGACGCCGCCAGGCGTACGGGGAGGAAGAGAATGACGGGCCCTCTGCAGATTGTCCTGGGCACGATCAGCGTCCTTTTCCTGATCGTGGCCTCGGTGATGGCCTACCGCGCGGTGCGGGCGATGGTGCGGATCATCCGCATCGGCCAGCCCGACGGCACCCGCTTCGGCCCGGTCAAGGACCGGCTCAAGACCTTGGCGATCGAGTCGCTCGGCCACACCCGCATGCTCAAGTGGTCGACAATCGGCGTCGCGCACTGGTTCGTCTTCATGGGGTTCTACGGTCTCGTCCTGACGCTGGTCGAGGCGTTCGGCGAGGTGTGGGACCCGGCGTTCCACGTGCCGCTGATCGGCGAGTGGGGGGTCTGGAACCTGTTCGCCGAGGTCATCGGCACCGGCACGATCCTCGGGATCCTGTACCTGATCTACCGGCGCCAGAAGGACCACCCGCGCCGGCAGGGCCGGAAGAGCCGCTTCGCCGGCACCAACGAGGGCCGCGGCTACTTCGTCGAGGCAGTCATCCTCACCATCGGGATCTCCATCCTGCTGATCCGGGCGCTGAAGGTCTCCTCCGACCTGACCGACGCCCCCGCCTGGTCGCACCCGATCTCCGGCGCCCTGGCCACGGTGCTGCCCGACAATCCCGACCTGCTCACGGTCGTCGCGTTCGTCAAGATCGTGGCGAGCCTGGTCTGGCTGGTCGTGATCAGCCGGATCCTGAACATGGGCGTCGCCTGGCACCGGTTCAGCGCCTTCTTCAACATCTACTTCAAGCGCAACGACGACGGCACGGTCGCGCTCGGCCCCCTGCAGCCGATGACCAGCGGCGGCAAGCCGATCGACTTCGAGGATCCGGGCGAGGACGACATCTTCGGCCGCGGGAAGATCGAGGACTTCACCTGGAAGGGGATGCTCGACTTCACCACCTGCACCGAGTGCGGGCGCTGCCAGAGCCAGTGCCCGGCCTGGAACACCGGCAAGCCGCTCAGCCCCAAGATGGTGATCATGGATCTTCGCGATCACCTCTACGCGAAGGCCCCCTACCTGCTCGGCGAGAAGACCGCGAGCGAGACCGCTCCCGACTACGACGTCCTCAAGCCCAGCGACGAGCAGGCCTGGGCGTCCGGGTACGCCCGCATCGAGGGCACCAACGACGCCCAGGCGCACCGGCCGCTGGTCGGCACCCTCGAGGAGGGCGGGGTCATCGACCCCGACGTCCTGTGGAGCTGCACCAGTTGCGGCGCCTGCGTCGAGCAGTGCCCGGTCGACATCGAGCACGTCGACCACATCATGGACATGCGCCGCTACCAGGTGCTGATCGAGTCGAGCTTCCCCTCGGAGGCCGGCGTGATGATGAAGAACCTGGAGAACCGCGGAAACCCGTGGGGCATGGGCGGCAACGTCCGCGAGGACTGGCTCAAGGAGCTCGACTTCGAGGTCAAGGTGGCCGACGGGCCGCTCGACTACGACATCGAGTACCTGTTCTGGGTGGGCTGCGCCGGCGCGATCGACGACCGCGCCAAGAAGACCACCAAGGCCGTGGCCGAGCTGCTGCACATGGCCGGCGTCGAGTTCGCCGTCCTCGGCAACGGGGAGAGCTGCTCGGGCGACCCGGCCCGCCGCATGGGCAACGAGTTCCTCTTCCAGATGCTCGCCCAGCAGAACGTGGAGACCCTCGACGGCGTCTTCGAGGGCCGCGTGCCGGGCATGCGCAAGATCGTCGCCACCTGCCCGCACTGCTTCAACTCCCTCGGCAAGGAGTACCCGCAGCTCGAGGGCCACTACGAGGTGGTGCACCACACCCAGCTGCTCGGTCAGCTCGTCGAGGAGGGCCGGCTCACGCCGGTCACGCCGGTCGACCGCAAGGTGACCTACCACGACCCGTGCTTCCTCGGCCGGCACAACAAGGTCTACACACCGCCGCGCGAGATCCTCGACTCCGTCCAGGGCCTCTCCACCCAGGAGATGCACCGCTGCAAGGACCGCGGTTTCTGCTGCGGCGCCGGCGGCGCGCGCATGTGGATGGAGGAGAAGATCGGCAAGCGGATCAACATGGAGCGCACCGAGGAGGCCCTCGAGCTCGACCCGGACGTGATCTCCACCGCGTGCCCGTTCTGCATCACGATGCTCTCCGACGCGTTGACGTCGAAGAAGCAGAACGGCGAGGCCGGCGAGCACGTCGAGGTCCTCGACGTCAGCCAGATCCTGCTCCGCTCGATGACGCCGGCGGGTGTCGCGGCACCGGGTGCCGAGTCCGGCGCCGACGTCGGCACGAAGGCCGACGACGTCGTCGGCCTGGACTCCGCGAACACGGAGCACGGTCAGGCATGATCCAGGACGCCGACGGGGCCCGTCCCTAGCGGGGGCGGGCGCCGTCGTCTTCCCGGCCCGGGATCCGCATCGGTCGCGCGCTCATACGGTCCCCAGCTGCAGGGTTCGCAAGGCGATCCGAGTCAGTCGGCGCGCGGTGGTCGTGCGGTCATCGACGGGGAGTACGAGATGGCTGACTGCGAGTCGGACCACTGCGTCCACGCCGTCGGCCAGGTCTTGCGGGTCCAGCTGGGGGAAGTGCTCCGTGAACCAGGAGATCAGGGTTCGGGTGGCGGCGTCGAGCACCGGTGCGGAACGTGTCGTGAGCATGGGCAGCAGCTCGTTGTCGGCGTCGCGTGCCGAGGTGAGGATCGCGCACAGCAGGGGACTGGCGTCGGCCTCGGCCAGCACGTACTCGATTGCTGCGGTGATTCCCCCGGCGGCGTCCTGAGGATGGGCTTCGAGCGTTCCCGAGATGCCGACGAGAAACCGCTCGGTCTCCTCCATGATCAGCGCTTCCCCGAGGCCTTGCTTGTCGCCGAACTGCTTGTACAAGGTCGGGCGCGATACCCCGGTCAGCGCGGCGACATCCCCCATGCGCACTCGGGACCAGCCCTTCTGGACCGTCAGAGCCCGCGCCGCGTCCAGTGCGCGGTCGCGCACGTGTTGGCGGAAGGTCAGACGAAGAGGCTCTGCCGCCACTGGCCGCCCCCGTCCCATCGTCTTTGTTCCGTCCTTGACAATTTCCGACAGTGTGTCACAGCGACTGCCGGGGCCTCCTTCTGTCCAAACCGGTCCTGACAAATCCCGAGTCGGGGTCTACAACTTGACAAAAATGGGCGGTGTGTCAACCTGGTTGCCACCCGTACGGAGCAGACCCTGGAGCCGTGATGACCACCGTTGCCCATCCGCGCGACACCCGCCCCTATGACCCCGCGGACATCTCGTCCCGAGCGTTCTGGTCCCAGACGGCCGCCGAGCGGGAGAAGACCTACGCCGTGCTGCGCGCCGAGCGCCCGGTGAGCTGGCACCAGCCGGTCGAGGACATGCTGATGAAGGACCCGAACGACCAGGGGTTCTGGGCTGTCGTGCGCCATGCCGACCTGGTCGAGGTCACCAAGCGGCACGAGGACTTCATCTCCGGCGAGGGCATCGTGATGGAGTCGAT
The DNA here is from genome assembly GCA_004570425.1 of Bacillus sp. AZ43. Taxonomy (GTDB): domain Bacteria; phylum Actinomycetota; class Actinomycetes; order Mycobacteriales; family Geodermatophilaceae; genus Blastococcus_B. Next base: position 143,541 of record SPQJ01000003.1, on the reverse strand, counting down.
GCCGCAGGAACTACTCGACGCGGGGCAGGGCTTCATCGCGATGGACCCGCCGCGGCACACCAAGATCCGGCGGCTGCTGAGCTCGGCGTTCACCCCCAAGCAAATCCGTCGCATCCACGACCAGATCCAGGGCAACGCCCGGCGCATCGTGGACGACATCGCGACCAGGGGCGAGGTCGACTTCGTCCCCGAGGTGGCGGCTCTCGTCCCGATGCACAACATCTGCGACATGATGGGCATCGACGAGGCCGACCGGGCGAAGATGGCCTACGAGTCGCAGTTCGCCGGCGGCTGGAACGACCCGGAGCTGATGGGCGACCAGGAACCCCTCGACCGCCTGTTCCAGGCCATGCTGTACCTCGGTGAGCTGGCCGGCAGGTACATCGCCGAGCGCCGGCGCAACCCGGGCGAGGATCTGCTCAGCAACCTCGTGCAGGCCGAGGTCGATGGTGAGCGGCTGACCGACGACGAGATCATGTCCTTCTTCGGGCTGCTCACCATCGCCGGCAACGACACGACCCGGCAGAGCACCAGCCATGCGATGAAGGCCCTGACCGACTTCCCCGAGCAGAAGGCCTGGCTCATGGAGGACCTCGACGGCCGGCTCAAGGGGGCGGTCGAGGAGATGGTCCGATGGGCCACCCCCATCATGACGTTCCGGCGCACCGCGTCCCGCGACTGCGAGCTGAACGGGCAGCAGATCACCCAGGGCGACAAGGTGGTCATGTTCTACGCCTCGGCCAACTGGGACACCGAGGTGTTCGACGCGCCCGAGCGCTTCGACCTCTCCCGGAACCCCAACCCGCACGTGAGCTTCGGTGGCGGCGGAATCCACCACTGCCTGGGCAATCAGCTGGCCCGCCAGCAGCTGGCGGCCATCTACCGCGAGCTGCTGACCCGGCTGCCCGACATCGACGTGTCCGGAGAGCCTTCCTACACGGTCAGCACCTTCTTCCACGGCGTCAACCACCTGCCCGTGCGCTTCACCCCGCAGCGCTGACCGTCCACCCGACCGGAAAGGACACTCCCGTGAGGATCGTGCTGGACGAGAACAAGTGCTCGTCGTTGGGAATGTGCGAGTCGGTCGCCCCGGACTTCTTCGAGGTCGGTGACGACGGCGCGCTCAAGCTGCTGAACCCCACGCCCCCGGGGGGCCGCCGGGCGCTGATGGAGGAGGCCGTCGCGGCCTGCCCCACGAGCGCGCTGAGCATCGAGGAGTGAGGATGGGCGCATCGCGCCCGGAGCACGACGCCCACGTCCTAGTCATCGGCAGCGGCTTCGGCGGAAGCGTCGCGGCTCTGCGGCTGTCGGAGAAGGGTTACCGGATCACCGTGCTCGAGGCCGGGGATGCGCTTCACCGACGACACGTTGCCCGGGACCTCATGGGATGTCCGTCGGTTCCGGTGGGAACCCCGCCTGGGGACTCAAGGGGATCCAGCGGATCAGCAAGGTCGCCAAGGTCGTGGTCCTCGCCGGGGCGGGCGTCGGCGCCGGTTCGCTGAACTACGCCAACACCCTGTACCAGCCGCTGACCATCACCGCACAGGCCGAGCGCGCCTGCTCCCTCTGGCCCAACAAGGCAGAGCGGGATGTGCGGCCACCGCTTGGCGCGGCCTACCAGCGCGTCGCGCCTGTCGCGCCATCCGTGCCGGCCGTCCCGCCCACGCACCGGGGGCACTGCGCCATCAGCTGCTGCCGGCCTGTGTGACCGCCGACCGCTGACGCGCCCCGTGTTCTTGGCGCATCAGCGCCGACTGTTCTCTGGAGAGTCGATGTCTGAAGGACCTGTCGTCGTCGTCGGAGCCTCACTGGCCGGGCTGCGCGCGGTCGAGTCCGCCCGCAAGACCGGCTACGCCGGGCGGCTGCTTCTCGTCGGGGCCGAGGAGCACCTGCCCTACGACCGGCCACCGTTGTCCAAGGCCTTCCTCGACCCAGGCGAGGACCCGGCGGTGCCGCACCACCGCACCGAGGAGGAGCTGCGCGCCCTGGACGTCGAGCTGCGCCTCGGCGTGCCCGCGACCTCGCTCGACACCGATGCCCGGGAGATCGTCCTGGGCGGTGACGAGCAGCTGCGCTACGACCGGCTGGTCATCGCGACCGGTGCGCGCGCCCGGCAGCTGCCCGGGGAGCAGCTCGACGGCGTGCACACCCTGCGCACCGTGGAGGACGCCCGCAGCATCCGCCGGGCCCTGGACGGCGGCTGCCGCATGGTCGTCGTCGGTGGTGGCTTCATCGGGTCCGAGGTCGCCTCGGCCGCCCGCAAGCGGGACGTCGACGTCACCATCCTCGAGGCGGCCCCGCTGCCGCTCGTTCGTGCCGTTGGCGAGCAGATGGCCGCCGCCTGCGCAGACCTGCACGCCCGCAACGGCACCGAGCTGCGGTGCGGTGTCTCCGTCACCGGGCTCGAAGGCGAGGATTGCGTCGAAGGCGTCGCGCTGTCCGACGGCTCGATCCTGCCCGCCGATCTCGTCGTCGTCGGGATCGGCGCCGACCCCGTCACCGACTGGCTCACCGATTCAGGGCTGCAGGTCGAGGACGGCGTCGTGTGCGACGAGACATTGCGTGCCGCGCCCGAGGTCTACGCCGCGGGCGACGTCGCGCGCTGGCACAACCCGCTCTTCGGCCGGATGATGCGCCTCGAGCACTGGACGTCGGCCGCCGAACAGGGCGCCGCTGCGGCGCGCAACGCTCTGGCCCCCGCCGAGGCCACCCCGTACAGCACCGTCCCCTACTTCTGGTCGGACTGGTACAGCGACAAGCTGCAGATGGTCGGCATCACCGCCGCCGACGAGGTCACCGTGATCGGGGACCTGGACGACACTCGATGGCTCGCCCTCTACCGCCAGGAGGACCTGCTCGTCGGCGCCCTGGCGCTCAACATGCCGGGCAAGATCATGAAATATCGGGCGATGATCGGCCGGGGAAGCGCCTGGCAGGACGCTCTCGCCTTCGCAGGTCGATGAACGCCGGTCCCGTCACGGGGAGGCCACGTGTCGCAATGGCGCGAAGGTCCTGCCGCAGTCGCCTCGGAAGCCAAGAGACGTGGGGGAAAGACCGCGATGGCACCGGGGCGGCACTCCACCCACCAAGTCTGCTCCAAGGCTTGCAATCGCCCGACAGGATGATCAGTCATGGCGGCACCGCGAATTCCAACGCAGATGATGTCGCGGGACACCGCGAGCGAGGTCCCGCGATCAGGCGGTGAGGCGCTGGTCGGCGAGGTCGGCGCGCACCTGCTCCATGTCCAGTCCGCGCACCGCGGTGACGAGTTCCTCGAGCGCCTCGGCGGGCAGGGCGCCGGGCTGTGCGAACACGAGGACGCCGTCGCGGAAGGCCATCAGGGTCGGGATCGACCGGATGCCGGCGGCGGCGGCCAGCTCCTGCTCGGCCTCGGTGTCGACCTTGCCGAAGACGATGTCGGGGTGGCGCTGCGCGGCGGCCTCGAAGACCGGTTCGAAGGCCCGGCAGGGGCCGCACCAGCCGGCCCAGAAGTCGACCAGCACGATGCCGTCACGGCTGACGGTGTCCTGGAAGGTCGAGGCGGTGAGGTCGGTCGAGCTCATGATGTGACCCTTTCGTTGTCCGATACCCATATGGGTATAAGCCCGCGAAAGGTGCGTCCTGTTCCCGACGGTCAGCCGAGGAGCGAGATCAGGCTCGAGGTGGCGGTGTAGACGGCGACGGCGATGAGCAGGACGGCGAAGGCCCGCGTGAGGGTTGCGCCGGAGAGGCGGTCGGCGACGACCTTCCCGCCGAGCGAGCCGGCGACGGCGGCCAGCGTAAAGGGGGCGATCACGGCCCAGTCGAAGTGAGCCGTGCCGGCGCGTGCCAGCAGGGCGCCGGCGGAGTTGATCGAGATGACGACCAGCGACGTGGCAACCGCCTGTGGCATGGACATGCCCAGGGCGAGGGTGAGCGCTGGGACGATCACGAAGCCTCCGCCGACGCCGAAGAGCCCGGTCATGAAGCCGACGAGCAGGCCTGCGCCGGCGATCCGTCCGATCCGCCCGGCTCTCCAGCGTCGTGCGGGCTGAAGTGCGTCGCCCTCTTCTGGCGGGAGCGTCTCGTCTCCGCTGTTGGCGAGCATGCCCACAGCGGCGACGACGATCACCGCGGCGAAGCCGAGCAGGAGGACATCGGGGTTCATGAGCCGGTTGACCGCGGTCCCGGCGAAGCCGGCCGCGATGCCGGTGATCCCGAAAGCGACGCCGACGCCCCAGCGCACGCGCCCACTGCGGGCGTGGCCGAGTGCGGCGATGACCGAGGTGACGCCGACGATGAACAGGCTGCTGGTCGTGGCAGCGCGGGCGTCCTGGCCGATGACGTAGACCAGGGCGGGCACGGTGAGGATGGAGCCGCCGCCGCCCAGGGCGCCCAGGCTCAGGCCGATGAGCAGGCCCAGCCCGAGCGTGGCGGCGACGATCACGCGACGGTGCCCGGCTCTCCGTCGTCGGTGACCACCGGGAGGCCGGCGTGCGCCCACGCCTTCATACCGCCGGCCAGGTTGTGCGCCCGCACGCCGGCAGCGGCCAGGGCGTCGGCGGCCTTGCCCGAGCGGTTGCCGGATCGGCAGACGGCGACGACCGGCCGGTCCTGCGGCACCGCCTCCGGGGCGAGGAGACCAAGCGGCAGGTGCTCGGCCTGCGGGGCGTGGCCCGCTGCCCACTCCTGTGGCTCGCGGACGTCGAGGAGCACGGCCTCGCCCCGCTCGAGCAGTTCGGCGGCCTGGCCGGGATCCACATCGGGGAGCCGGGTGGTGCGGGACGCCTCGGTCATCGTCGGTCCTTCCTGGGTGGGGTCAGCCGAAGCTCGGCGTGAGCGCGGAGGCGGCGAGATCGCCGCTGGGCGGCTCGGTCGCTCCCGGCCGGGGGTCCAGCGTGCTGGTCAGGGCGAAGCGGTCGGCCCGGATCAGGGTGTGCCGCCACTCGACGGGGACACCGGAGCTCGTGCCCGTCCGCTCGACGGAGAACACGGCCGACGGCGGCTGCAGGTCGAGAGCGTCGTGCTCGGCCCTGCTCGGGATGACCGCCCGGACCGTCTCCTGCCCGCCGGTGACCGGGATGCCGGTACGGGCGAGCTCCTCGTACAGGCTGGTGCGGCGGAAGTCGACGTCCAGCAGGGGCTCACCGATCGAGGCGGGGAGCCAGACGCGGTCGAGTGCCAGTGGTCGGTCGTCGGCCAAGCGCAGCCGCTCGAGGTGGACCAGCGGTGTCGACTCCTCCAGCCCCAGCCGGGGGGCGATGACGCCGTCCGCCCGCAGGGTCAGCACGCGTACCACCGACGTCTGCACCAGCCCGCAGGCCTCCACGGAGGAGAACAGCGAGTAGGCGATCCCCGTGGGCTGGGCGATGACCGGGTCGAGCGCGGCGAGCCGGGGGCGCCGACCGCGCCCGGTGCTGATCACGCCGTCGGCGCGCAGCTGGCGCAACGCCTCGCGGACCGTGTGCCGGCTGACCGAGTACTGGAGGCCGAGCTCCACCTCACCGGGGAAGCCCTCGGTGAACTCGCCGCCGTCCAGCCGGTCGCGGAGATCGGCGGCGAGCTGGCGCCACAGCGGTGTGTTCGTGTGGCGATCCAGCCGTGCCGCCGGGGGAATGCGCGGGAGCTCCGGCATGGCTCCTCCAGTTCGGTTCACGGGGCCGTGGGTGGCGATCGACGACCGCAGCAGCTCTTGTACGGTCAACTGTAGACGAGTTGTCCGGACAACCCGCGTCGACGATGGCGCGTCAGGGGGAAGTTCTCGTGCCCAACGCTGCTCCAACCACGCCGCCGGAGACGGGCCGATCCACGACGGCGCAGGCCCTGCGTGGACCGTTCATCGCCCTGGCCGTGGTCGTCGTGCTCGGCGTCGTCGCCGTCGTCTGGGGTCTCGGCCGTGCTGACGGGAGGGACGCCGGCGGCCCGGTGGCGGACGTCCACCACGAGGGTGGGTCGGCGCAGCCGGCGGACGACCAGGCCCGACGGATCGCCGACGACCCGCTGGCACAGGGGGACGCCGACGCGCCGGTCGTCCTCGTCATGTGGGAGGACTTCCAGTGCCCCTTCTGCGCGAAGTTCGCCCAGGAGACCGAGCCGGTGCTCTTCGACCGGTTCGTCGAGGACGGCACTCTCCGGCTGGAGTGGCGGGACTTCCCCTACTTCGGTGAGCAGTCGGTCCAGGCGGCGCGGGCCGCACGGGCGGCGGGGGAGCAAGGCGCCTTCTGGGAGTACCACGACGCGGTCTACGCGCTGGGCTTTCCGCCGAACAGCGGTCAGCTGACCGACGACGTGCTGCTCGGGCTCGCTCGCGACCTCGACTTGGACGTCGACCGGTTCACCGCGGCCATGCAGTCGCAGGAGACGCTCGACGCGGTCACCGCTGACTTCCGTGAGGGGCAGCAGCTCGGCATCGCCGGCACGCCCGCCTTCCTGCTCAACGGCCGACCGATCATGGGTGCGCAGCCCACGGACACCTTCGTCGCGGCGATCGAGCAGGCGGCCGCCGAGGCCGGGGCCGATGGGTGAGCTGGGGCTCGCGGCGGCGTTCCTCGGTGGCGCGCTGACGCTCATCAGCCCCTGCAGCGCACTCCTGCTGCCGTCGTTCTTCGCCTACGCGTTCGCGCATCCGCGGGAGCTGCTCGCCCGCACCGTCGTCTTCTGGCTTGGCCTCTGCCTGACCCTCGTGCCCCTCGGGGTGGGGTCGGCGCTGGTCTCGACGCTCTTCTACGGGCACCGCGAGGTGCTGATCGCCGTCGCCGGGTGGACGATCATCGCTCTCGGGGTCGTGCAGCTCCTCGGCGGTGGCTTCGGCCTGCCCGGAGCCGACCGGCTTCGTGCCCGGGTCGCCACCCCGGGCCGGGCCCGCGGTTGGGCGAGCACCTTCGCGCTGGGTGCGGTCTACGGCCTCGCCGGGTTCTGCTCCGGGCCCATCCTCGGCGCCGTGCTGACCCTAGCTGCGACCGATGGGGGCGTGGTGGGAGGAGGAGTCCTCCTGGCCGTCTACGCCCTCGGGATGGCGGCGCCGATGTTCGTGCTCGCGCTGCTGTGGGACCGGTTCGACCTCGGTCGGCGCAGATGGCTGCGCGGTCGCCCGCTGTGCATCGGCGGTCGGCAGCTGCACACGAGCCAGCTGATCTCCGGTGCCCTGTTCATCGTGATCGGCTGGCTGTTCCTCCGCTTCGACGGCACCGCCGGCATCACCGGCGTCCTCGGGCTCGGGGACACCACGGACCTCGAGTTCATGGCGCAGAGCTGGATCGCCGAGCTGTCGGCACGCGATCTCGACGTCTGGTTGCTGGCGGCCACCGCAGCGCTCCTCCTCGGCGTCATCGCGCGCCGCCTGCACCGGATCCGCACCAGGACCACCGATGCCGGTCCTGACGACGACACGATCCGCGCGCTCGACCGACAGGAGTCCCGATGACCTCGATGTACCTGGCGCTCCGGGCCTGGGACCGCCGGCGCTGGCTCACCGCGCTCGCCATGACCGCCGTCGGCGTGCTGGTGGTCGCCGTCCCGACCGACCTCATCGACACGCCGGTCTTCAGCCGGGAGGTGCCGCCCACATGGTGGTCCTGGCCGGCCCTGCTGGCGAGCGCCGCGCTCGCCGGGCTGCTCGTGGCGACCTACGTGCGCGAACCGGGGTCGCCGGAGCCGGCTCCGGCCGTGGAGGAGCGCCGGTCGCGCTGGTGGGGTGGTGCCGGCGGACTGCTGACGTTCTTCGCCGTCGGGTGCCCGGTCTGCAACAAGCTCGTCCTGCTGGCCCTGGGCGCCAGTGGCGCGATGACGTACTTCGAGCCGGTACAGCCCGTGCTCTCCGTCCTCGCGCTGCTCCTGCTGGCGTGGGCGCTGGCCCGCAGACTGCGGGGGCAGGTCGCCTGCGCCGTGCCGGCTCTGCCGCACGCCGGCGCGGCCCGCTGAGGCAGCCCGGTGTGATCGAGGGGAGCGACATGGAAGCCGCTGAGTGGGACCGCCGCTACGCCGAGGCGCGGCAGTGGTCCGTCGAGCCGAACCGCACGGCCGCCGAGGTGACCGCCGGATTGCCCCCCGGGCGGGCTCTGGACGTCGCCGCGGGCGAGGGACGGATGGCGCTGTGGCTGGCCGGCGGGGGATGGGATGTCGAGACGATCGACTTCTCGGCCGTCGGTCTCGGTCGGGGGCAGGAGAACGCGCCGCCCGGGGCGCGTGTGACGTGGCGGGTCGAGGACGTGCTGACCGCCGATCTGGGCTCGGCGGAGTTCGACCTGGTTCTCGTGCTGTACCTGCACCTTCCACGCCCCGAGCTGGTCGACGTCCTTGCGCGGTCCGCCGGCGCCGTCCTCCCGGGCGGGCACCTGTTGGTCCTCGGCCACGACCGGGAGAACCTCATCCGTGGGACCGGGGGCCCACAGGACCCCGACGTGCTCTACGACCCGGAGTTGCTCGGGACGGCGGTCCGGGGCTGGCGCACGGAACGCCTCGAGCGGATGGACAGGGACACCGACTCCGGCACCGCCGTGGACACGCTGCTGTTCGCGCAACGTCCCTGATGACCGTGTAGATCCGCGCCGGAGGGGCTATGACCGTCCGCAACTCACAGGAGGGATCACAGGGGATGTCTGCGGACGAGGCAAGTCGTGCCCGAGCACTGCTTCCGGCAGCAGGCCGCGGCGCGGCCGCCGGCCTGCTGGGGGTGGCTGTGATGACGGCGGCTGAGAGGCTGGAACAGGCCGTCACCCGCCGGCCGCACTCCTACATCCCCGCCCGGACCCTGCTCACTCTGCTCGGCCGCCATCCGTCCGACGCCGACCGGCCGACGGGCTGGAACTGGGCGATGCACTACGGGACCGGGGCCGTGCTGGGGGCCCTGCGGGGTGTGTGGGCTGCGGTCGGGCTCCGTGGCCCGCAGGCGCACGTGGCGCACACCATCGTGCGGCTGTCGACCGACCAGACGCTGGAGAACACCACCGGGGTGGGGGCCCCGCCGATGGTCTGGCCCCGCAACGAGCACGTCGTAGACATCCTGCACAAGGCCATCTACTCGGTCACGACCGGGCTGATCGCCGAGCGGTGGATCCCGCCCTCCCTGCAGTCCCGCCGCGGGCTGACCAGCCACTGACGCCAGGAGGACTCGGCATGACGGACACCGCCGCCCGACCCATCACGGCGGACCGCCACCGATCGGTGCTGACGGGCACCATGCTCGGCGTCGCGATCATGGCCGCGATCGACGAGATCGTGTTCCACCAGATGCTGAGCTGGCACCACTTCTACGACCGGTCCACCCCTGACATCAGCCTGCTGTCGGATGGGTTGCTGCAGACGGCCTACCTCGTGCTGCTGGTCGCCGGATTCTTCTGGTTCGCCGACCTGCGCCGCCGCGGGACGCTGGCGCGCCGTTCGGCGTGGGGCGGCTTCGTGCTCGGCCTGGGCATCTTCCATCTGTTCGACGGGATCGTCGACCACAAGCTCCTGCGCCTGCACCAGATCCGCTACGGGGTCGACCTGCTGCCCTACGACCTGGCCTGGAACGGCGCCGCGCTGGTGCTGTTGGCGGTGGGTGCGGGTCTGCTGTGGCGGTCCCGGGGCGAAGGGCAGGCCGGGGCCGACCGGCGGTGAACACCATGTCCGGAGCCGCCGTGCTGGCGCACGGCGGTTCGCACGGGACGGGCTCCGCCGCGGCGGCGTGGCTGTTGCCGGTGCTGGTCGCCGTCGTGCTCGGCGCGGGCTACCTGGCCGGCGTCGCCCGCATGCGGGGGAGTGGCCGCCGCTGGAGCGGCGGGCGGACGGCGAGCTTCCTGCTGGGAGCCGTCCTGGTGGGAGCCGCGCTGTCCCCGGCTGTCGACGCCGGCACGGCCGACGGGCACATGGCGCAGCACCTGTTGCTGGGGATGTTCGCGCCCATTGCCTTGGTCATGGGCGCCCCGGTGACCCTGCTGCTCTCGGGTCTGCCCGTGTCCGCCCGGCGCCCGGCAGCCGTGCTGCTGCGGTCGCGGGTGCTGCACGGGCTGTCCCACGTGGCCACCGCCGCGGTGCTCAGCGTCGGCGGGCTGTACCTGCTCTACCTGACGCCGCTGTACGCCTTGAGCGCCCGGTCAGACGTTGTGCACCACCTGTTGCACCTGCACTTCCTGCTGGCCGGGTACCTGTTCGCCTGGGCGGTGGCCGGGCCCGATCCCGCGCCGCGCCGGCCGGGCATGGCGGTACGTCTGGTCGTCCTCGTCGTCGCCGGCGGCTTGCACGCCTTCCTGGCCAAGCTGCTGTTCTCCCGTGCTCCGGTGCTACCGGTGGGTGGCGGGCACGACGCCGCGGAGGTCGAGGTTGCTGCACAGTTGATGTACTACGGCGGCCACGTCGCGGACCTGTTGCTGCTCGTCGCGCTGTTCGCCGCCTGGTACCGCCGCACAGGGCGGGCACTCGCGCGGGAACCGGCCGCGGTGGCCAGCAACGCTCCCGCCGTGTGAGCTCCCGGCGCGCGTCAGTGGCGGGCAAGCCCGTCAGAAGGGGACGGCTGCTCGGTGCGTGTCAGCGACGGCGGAGACCAGGCGCCGCCACCGCGATCGGCGGGCCGGGGCAGAGCTGGTCGCGACCGGTGTGGCGGCCGGGGTGACCGCCTCGACTGCTCGGGCGAGCGGCAAGGGTGTGGGGACGGGCGCGGCGATCTCGGTCAACGGAGGTCCTTCGGCTGGCGTGCGGGCGGACACGGGACCGCTGAGCGCTGGCTCAGCGGGAAGGAGTGCCGCCCGGACAGAGCCGGTCGTCGACCACGAGCGGGGTCACCGCGAGGAGGCACACGCAGAACGCGGGCCGGCTCGGTGCAAATCCCCAGTACACAGATCGAGAATAGGCAGCGGGCGACCGCGAGGGCAACGACGCAGGTCAGCCCGCTGGCCGTCGTCCAGCGTCGTCGCCGGCCCCAACGGGCGGTACGGCAGGGTCGGTGCGGGTAGGGACGCCGAGACCTCGCCGCACCGACCGGCGGTCCGAGCAGGCGGGCCGCCTCTCAACGTCGGGCGGCGCTCCGGAAGGAACGGCCGCATGGAGTACCGACGGACCCTCGACCTCGACGTTCCGTTCCCAGAGGCGGTGACACGCACAAAGGAGGCGTTGGCCGAGCAGGGCTTCGGCATTCTCACCGAGATCGACGTGCAGGCCACGCTGCGGCAGAAGCGCGGAGTGGAGATGGAGCCCTACCTGATCCTGGGCGCCTGTGCCCCCGACCTCGCGCAGCAGGCACTGGAGGCGGACCGCGGCGTCGGCGTGCTGCTGCCGTGCAACGTCGTGGTCAGCCAGGCCGGTGACGGCTCCACGGTGCAGGTCCTCGACCCGCAGACCATGGTGTCGATGACCGGCCGGCCCGAGCTGCAGCCCATGGCCGACGAGGCCGGGCGTCGTCTGGATGCGGCGCTGGCGGCACTCAGGAGCTGAGCCCGCCGCAGACGGTTTGTACCGTACGGGGTAGAGAAGGGACAACGGCATGTTCGATGTGCAGACGATCGAGACCTCCAGCCTGGGCGACCGGAGCTACCTCATCGACGACGGCGAGGTCGCCGTGGTGATCGATCCCCAGCGCGACATCGACCGGGTGCTGGACCTGGTCGCGCGGCGCGGCGTGCGGGTCACCCACGTCCTGGAGACCCACGTCCACAACGACTACGTGACGGGGGGCCCCGAACTCGCCCGTGAGACGGGTGCCGCCTACGTCCTGCCCAGCGGGAGCGACGCCGAGCTCGACCACGTGGCGGTGTCCGACGGCGAAGTGATCGCAGCCGGGCGGCTGCGGCTGACGGCCCTGCACACCCCCGGGCACACCCACCACCACGTCAGCTATGCGCTGGCGGACGGCGACGGCGACGGCGACGTCCAGGCGGTGTTCACCGGTGGATCCATGCTCTACGGCGCTACGGGCCGCACCGATCTAGTCAGCCCCGAGGTCACCGACGAGCTGACCCACGCCCAGTACCACTCGGTGCGGCGGCTGGCCCGCGAGCTACCGGCCGAGGCGCAGGTGTTCCCCACTCACGGCTTCGGCAGCTTCTGCTCGGCCACCCCGACCAGCGGGACGTCGTCGACCATCGGGGAGCAGGCGAAGGTCAACCCCGCGCTCACGCAGGCCGAACAGGAGTACGTCGACACCCTCCTCGCCGGGCTGGACGCCTTCCCGGCCTACTACGCGCGCATGGCGCCCATCAACCGGCGGGGCCCCGCGCCGGTCGACCTCTCCATGCCCGAGAAGGTCGACCCCGCGGGGCTGCGCCGGCGTATCGAGGCGGGGGAGTGGGTGGTCGACCTGCGCGAGCGCACGGCGTTCGCGGCCGGCCACCTGACCGACGCGATGAACGTCGAGCTCGGCACCAACTTCGTGACCTACCTCGGCTGGCTCTACCGCTACGGGGAGCCGCTGACGCTGATCGGCGAGAGCGAGGAGCAGGTGGCCGAGGCTCGCCGCGAGCTGGTGCGGATCGGCGTCGACGAGCTGGCCGGTGCCGCGATCGGGGACGTCGAGTCCCTCGCCGACGGGCAGCCGTTGCGGTCGTATCCGGTGAGTGACTTCGCCGGCCTGGCCGAGGCGATGGAGCGGGGGCCGGTGCAGGTCCTCGACGCCCGGCGCAACGACGAGCGGGCGGACGGCTTCGTGCGCGGCTCGCAGCACATCCCGCTGCACGAGCTCGCCGACCGGCTCGACGAGGTGCCGCAGGGCGAGGTGTGGGTCTACTGCGGCTCCGGCTACCGGGCCTCGATCGCGGCCTCGGTGCTGGACCGACCCGGCCGTTCCGTGGTCCTGGTCAACGACTCCTACGAGTCGGCCGGAAAGGCTGGACTCGAGGACGCCTAGGTCTCGAGGTGTGTCAGCGTGCGCCGGCCGCTGCGAGGGCGCGCTCAGCCGCCCCGGGCTCCAGCTCCAGCCCGGCGAAGTCTCCGCGGAGGGCCTTGATGGCGGTGCGCTCGGCGTCGATCTCGTTGCGCGACCGGGAGCCGAGAGCGCGGAAGGCGGCGATCGGTGGGCACCAGCCCTGGATCGCATGCTGGAGCAGGAACGCGGGCACCACGCCGGCGAGCGCGAGCCATCGCTTCGACCGCGTGGCCGCGAGGGCGACGCCCACGAGCATGAGCGTGGCGGCATTCGCCTCGAGCTTGCGCTCGACGTCCCACTCCCGGTCCAGCTGGGAGAGGTGCCTGCTCGACCTCTCCCGCGGCGCCGTCCCGAACTCCGCGATCCGCGCCAGCCGCTCGTCGTCCAGGCGCCGGGTCAGCCGCTGGGGAGTGTGCGTCCGCACCGGGTCGGTTTCCTCCTGGCCTATCTCGCCTCCATCTCGTCACGGGCGGGTGCCTCGGAGCCCGTGCCCGTCGGCCCTGCGGGTGAAACGGACCAGGAAACGGCGCGCGGCCCGCACCGAACTACCGGTGCGGGCCGCGGGGAGCCGCTGCTCAGGCGAGCGAGAGGAACAGCTTCTCGAGCCGGGCGCGGTCGAGGGCGGCGTTGCCGTCCTCGCCGGCAGTGATGCACTGCTCGAGGCCGGTGGCGATGATGGCGAACCCGGCCTTGTCCAGGGCCCGGGACACGGCCGCCAGCTGCGTGACGACGTCCTCGCAGTCGCGGCCGGCCTCCAGCATGCGGATCACGCCCGCGAGCTGGCCCTCAGCACGCCGGAGCCGCTTGATGACATCTCCGACGACCTGGGTGTTCTCGAGCTGCATGTCCCTCATCCTCTCCCGTCCGCCGGGGTGATACCCCGGCGGGTACTGCTTCTTGAAGCGCCGCGCGGTGCGTGGGCATTCCCGGACGCACCGCGCGGCCGTCTGGGTCAGGCCCGGGCGGGGCGGGGGCCGACGATCCCGGCGTGGCGGAGGGGGCAGCGCGGCACGAACGCCGTGCAGGTCCCCATCGCTGCGGCCACGCCGAGCACGGCGATCAGTGCCGGGAGCCGCGCGCCGTCCGGTGCCTCCTGGACGAGCACGAAGGCGCCCATGGCCAGGACGAACCACCCGAACGCCCGGCGCAGCGCATCGGCCGGGATGCGGTCGACCACCCGGGCCCCGAGCAGGCTCCCGACGACAGCGGCGACGGTGACCGCACCCACGAGGGCCCAGTCGATCGACACGGTGGCCAGGTAGCCGCTCAGCCCGGCGAAGGACTTCATGGCGATGACCAGCAGGGACGTGCCCACGGCCACGCCCATCGGCAGCCCGCCGAGCAGGGCCAGCGCCGGGACGACGAGGAAACCGCCGCCCGCGCCGACGAGGCCGGTGACCAGGCCGACGACGACGCCGTCGAGCAGTACCCGGCCCACGGGGAGCTCGGAGTGCGACTTGGCCGGGTCGACGTCCTGGCGGCCGCGCAGCATGGCCACCGCCGTGGCGACCATCATCAGGGCGAAGGCGATCATCAGCAGTTGCCCGGGGAGGTGGCCGCCGACGAACCCGCCCGCCAGCGCGCCGGCCATGCCGGCAGCCCCGAAGAGCAGGCCGGTGCGCCAGCGGACGCGCCCGGCGCGGGCGTGGCCGACCACGCTCACCGCCGCGGTGACGCCGACGACCACGAGCGAGGCGGCGATCGCCTCCTTGGCGTCCATGCCGGCCACGTAGACCAGCAGCGGCACCATCAGGATCGAGCCGCCACCGCCGAGCAGCCCCAGGGTGACTCCGACGACGACAGCCAGTGCGACGGTGAGCGCGATCAGCACCGGGTCACCGCTTCCGGGTGAGCTGGTCCAGCGCCGAGCCGGTGGCGCGGGCGCCCCGCTTGTTCCACGGCATCTTCGCCAGCGCCATGCCCATGGCGCAGGTGTTGGAGACGGCGGCGAAGACCAGCCCGCCGCCGACGAAGCCGGACAGCCACTTCGCCTTGGGGGCGACCGTGCTGCCCACGATCCCGGCGACGACGAGGGATCCGGCGGCCAGGCGGACCTGGCGCTCGAGCTCCCAGCTCTGGCGGCCGCGGTTCACCGTGCCGCCGGTCTTCTCCCAGTCCACGATGCCGCCGGAGAGGACGGCGGGGGAGGAAAGGCCAGCCGCCTGCAGGGCCTCCTGCGCCTGGCCAGCCCGGGCGCCGGAGCGGCAGACGAGGACGACGTCGTGGTGGTCGTCCAGGACCGTGCGGAGCTCGTCGAGCGAGCCCTTCAGCTCGTCCAGGGGGACGTTGACCGCGCCGGGGATGTGGCCGGCCTCGAACTCTGACGGTGTGCGGACATCGATCAGCGTGGGGTCCGGGTCCGAGTTGTTGCCGAGGCGCTCGGCGAGGGTGGGGGCGTCGACGGTGGGGGTGGTCATGCGGGGATCTCCTGCTTGATCGCGTCGGTGGTGAGGTAGAGGCCGGCGGGGCCGGCATTGTCGAAGGAGTCGTCGATGGCGACGACGTCGATGCCGTGCGCGTCGAGCAGGGCGGCGACGACGCCGGCGCGGTAGCCGCCGGCGCAGTGCACCCACACCGGCCCGGCCGGGACCTCGTCGAGGCGCTCGAGCACCTCGTGGATCGGGATGTGCAGCGAACCGGCGATGTGCCGCTCGGCGCGTTCCTGGTTGCGCCGCACGTCGAGCACGAGGGGGCTGCGGCCGGCGGTGAACTCGGCGGCGAGGTCAGCGAAGGTGGCGGTGCGGTAGGCCCGCAGCGGCTCGCCGCCGGACCAGTCCTCGACCGTGCCGGTGGCCATCGCGGCCGGCCGGTCGATGCCGACCCGGACCAGCTCGCGCTGGGCCTCGGCGACGTCCTCGGCGGTCTCCCCGAGCAGGGTCACCGGGGTGCCCCAGGGCATCAGCCAGGCGAGGTAGGTGACGAACTGCCCGTCCAGGCCGAAGTTGACCGTCCCGCCGACGTGCCCGGCGGCGAAGGCCGTGCGGTTGCGGAGGTCGACGACCCACTCGCCGGCCTCGATGCGCCGGCGCAGCTCGGCCGGGTCCGCCTCGGTCGGCAGGGAGAGGTCGGCCTCGCCGGGGCCGGCGGAGTTGGCCGCGCCCATGTGCGCGTAGTAGGCCGGGTAGGCGTCCAGGCCGGCGAGGAGATCCTCGACGTAGCGGGACTCGTCGGTGGTCAGGGCCGGGTTGGCGAGCTTCTCCTGGCCGATGGTGCTGGCGGTGCCGCCGGACTGGGTGGCCGAGCAGAAGCTGCCGAAGCCGTGCGTCGGGTAGACGGCGGTCTCGTCCGGGAGCTCGGCGGCCAGCCGCTGCGCGGAGTGCCACTGGGCGTGCGCCAGCGTCTGGGTGTGGTCGGGGCCGAGCAGGTCGGGGCGCCCGGTGGAGCCGTAGAGCAGGGAGCCGCCGGTGAAGACCGCCACGGACTCACCGTCGGCCTCGAGCGCGAAGGACAGGTGGGTGTGGGTGTGGCCGGGGGTGAGCAGCACCCGCACGCGCATGCGGGCCCCCACCTCGACGATGTCGCCGTCGGAGACCCCGGTGCGCTCGAAGGAGACCTGGTCGTCGGCGTTCAGCAGGTACTGGGCGCCGACCTCGCGGGCCAGTTCCAGCCCGCCGGTCACGTAGTCGTTGTGGATGTGGGACTCGAAGACGTGGGTGATCCGGACGCCGGCGGCCTCGGCGATGCCGAGCACGCGGTCGTAGTCGCGCTGCGGGTCGACCACGAGCGCGACCTCGCCGTCGTGGGCGATGTAGGTGCGGTCACCCAGGCCGGGGGTGTCCAGGGGGAGGACGGTGATCGTCATCGGGGTTCCTCTCGGGGCCGTGGTGGCGTGGTTCAGGTCAGGCGGCGGTGGCGACCGGGCGGCCGGACTCGATCCAGGCGCCGGTGCCGCCGGCGACGCTGGTGGCGTCGATGCCGACGCCGCGCATGAGGGCCGTCGCCTGGGCACTGCGGCCACCGGCCTGGCAGATCACGTAGACCGGACGGTCCTTCGGCAGCTCGGGCAGGCGGGCCGGCAGCACGCTCAGCGGCATGTTCTGCGCGCCGGGGACGTGGCCGGGGCGGTACTCGCGCGCCTCGCGCACGTCGACGACGAGGGCATCGCCCTCGGCGAGCCGGGCGGCAAAGGTGTTCTGGTCGATCTCGGGGATCACGTCAGCTCCTGAAAGTCTGTGGGTCAGATACCCGGGGGGGTATGTGTGGACCAACGGTAGCACCGTCCGACGCATTCCCCCGGGGGCATGTTGTGCGAGCGGCAGAGCTCACCAAGCCAGCGCTGCCTGCACCCCACCTGTGTGGTGGAACACCGGTGTCGACGAGGACCTCCGCCCTCGCGATCACCCTCGAGGAGAAGGAAAAGGACGGATGTGTCGAGCGGTGTCCTGCAAGACATGCGGCAACACAACGTGGGCCGGCTGCGGTCAGCACGTGGACCAGGTGATGCGAGGCGTCCCAGCCGCACAGCGCTGCCCAGGGCACGATCGGCAGGCCGGCCGCGCTGGCGGCGGCTTCTTCTCGAAGTTCCGGCGATCGCGGTAGTCGACGGGCGGATCCAGTCGGTCGGCCCAACGCGCGAAGAGGAGGTGCCGGCTGCCTGAGCAGCCGGCCCCTCGATTCGCGCCGCCTACGCGGCCTTCTGGCCCAGAGGGCGGCGGGTCTCCTCCAGGAACTTCTCGTCGCCCTCGGCGGGCTCGTGGACGTAGATGTCCGCGCGTCCGCATCATTGCAACTCACGGACAACTACTCCGCGCCCCTGCCCCCACCCCGACCCGGGTACAAACAACCGCAAGATGACCGTGAATGACGTAGCGGGACACCTGTGAGAGGTGTCCCGCTACATCGCATCGGAGCGGGTGACGGGAATCGAACCCGCACAGTCAGCTTGGAAGGCTGGGTGACTCCACCCGTGAATCCGCTGGTGACAGCCTCACGAGGTGGCCGTCGTGCTTTCCGCGTGCCTTAGGTGCGATCCGATGAACGAACTCCTGCACATCGTCGCCGGACCACGGTGTGCGCCACTCCGATGACGCCGGCCGAGGCGGAGGGGGTCCGGATGTCTTCCCCCGCCTGGGACACCCCCAACTGCCCCCCAATCCCGGGGCATCGCCTGGTCGCTGCTGGCCGCCGCGGAGGGGTGATGGCCCTCAGCGGTGTCCGGCCGTAACGGGGCTGCGCAGGTGTCCGTCGTGGATCTCGACGATCTGGTCGACGGCGGTCAGGTGGGTGCGGTCGTGGGTGACCAGGACGGTGGCGGTTCCTTGCCGGTGGGTGAGGGTGGTGATGAGGTCCAGGATCGCGGCGCCTCGTTCTTGGTCCAGGGCGCTGGTGGGCTCGTCGACCAGCAGCACGGCCGGCTCGTTCATCAGCGAGCGGGCGATGTTGATGCGCTGCCGCTGGCCGCCGGAGAGCTGGTGCGGCCGGCGGTCGGCCTGCCCGGTGAGCCCGACGGCCTCGAGGAGTTCCATGGCGTGGCCTCGTGCGGCCCTCGGGGCGCGGCCGTCGAGGTGGGCCATCACCTGGAGTTGCTCGGCGGCGGTCAGTGACGGCAGCAGGTTGGGCTGCTGGAAGACCATGCCAATCCGGGTGCGGCGCAACTCGGTCAGCCGGCTGCGGCTCAGCCCCGTGGTGTCGGTGCCCGCGATGACGACTTGGCCGGCGTCCGGGCTGATGAGCGTGGCCGCGACGGCCAGCAGGCTGGACTTGCCGGAGCCGGACGGGCCGACGAGGGCGGTGATGGTGCCGGCCGGCACGTCCAGGTCGACGTCGTCCAGGGCGGTCAGCCGAGCCCCGCCGTCGGGGTAGGTGAGGGTGACATCGGTCAGGTGCAGGCTCATCGGGCACTTCCCAGGGCGGTCAGCGGGTCGACGGAGGTGATCCGGCGGATGGACAGGGCTGCACCGGCGACGCCGATCGCGATCATGACCAGCGCCGGGATGGCGACGGTGGCGAGGTCGAGGACGAACGGCACCGCGGAGCCGATAGCAGCGCCGGCGGCGACCGCGATCGCCGTGCCGGCCACGGTGCCGAGCACGAGCAGGACCACCGCCTGGCCCAGCGCGTCGCGCAGCAGGTAGCCGGTGGACGCGCCCAGCGCCTTGAGGACGGCGATGTCGCCGCTGCGCTGGATGGTCCAGACGGTGAAGAAGGCGCCGATGACCAGTGCGGAGATCGCGAACAGGAACCCGCGCATCAGCTGCAGCGACCCGTTCTCGGAGGTGAACGAGCCGATCGCCGACAGTGCGTCGTCGCGGCTGACCGTCATCGTGCCCAACTCGGTGTCGGCGGCACCCAGGTCGACGTCGGAGGTGGTGGTCAGCGCGACGACCGTGGCGCGGGCATCGCCGTCGCTGGCACTGCCGGTCAGGCTCTGGAAGTCGGTCAAGCTGGTCCACATGACCGGGGTGTGGCTGTAGGAGGCGTCCCCGGCGACGTCGGCCACCCGAAGGTCCTTCCCGGCCACGGTGACGGTGTCCCCGGTCCGGACCTCGAGCTCGTCCGCGGCTCCGGTGGACAGCACGACAGCGCCGTCCTGGACCTGCCCGGCCGAGGGGGCCAGCCCGGAGCCCGACTGCACCCCGAACGCGGACACGCCGGCCGTCCGGCCGTCCGTCTGCGCGCGGGTGGTGATGATGCCCAGCGGCTCGGCGGCAGTGACACCCGGCACCCGCTCCCATGCCGTCCACGTGTCGGCGTCGACGCTGGAGACGGTGAAGGAGAAGCCCTCTCCGTCGGCGGGCGCGGCGAACGCGAGGGAGTCGGCGGGCAGGTCGGTGATGGCGGAGGTGTTGGCCCGGGCCAGGCCGGCGGTCAGGCCGGACACCAGCCCGACCAGCACCGTGATGAGCACGACCACGGCGCCCATGAGGACGAAGCGTCCCTTGGCGAACCGGAGGTCTCTCCAGGCGACGAACACGGTTCAGGCTCTCCTCGCTGCACGTGCCAGGCGACGTGCCCGGCGACTGGATCCAGCCTCGCCAGGAGAGGGCATTCCAGGCATCGTGCGGGAGACTGCTCCGGCCAGGCCAGGAGGTGCACGGCCGCCTCAACCTTTCGATGGATGCGGTGCTCGCGCAGCTGCCTAGCCTGGAGGTGCCATGACCCCGACTGCTCCCGTTCCGGTACAGCCGGTGCTGCGCGGTTGTCTGCACCTGCTGGTGCTCGCGCTGCTGGGATTGGCCGTCGCACGCGCCGTCGCCGAGGACGCCCCGCATGCCGGTGCGGTCCTCGCCGCGGCGGTCGCCGTGGGCCTGATCTACGCCGTCGGCCCTGCTCTGCCGTCGGTGCAGCGCTCCACCGCCGCGGCGGCAATCTGGCTGACGATCCTGGGCCTCGGCTGGCTGGTGCTCCTGTACTGGACGCCGGACGGCATCTGGCTGGCTTTCCCGCTGTTCTTCGTCCAGCTCCACCTGCTGCCCATGCGCTGGGGGCTCACCGCCGTCGCGACCACGACTGTCGCGGCGATCGCCGGGTTCGCCTGGCACCAGGACGGCCTCACCGCGCCGATGGTCCTCGGCCCGGTCCTGGGCGCGGCCGTCGCGGTGGCCACCGTGCTCGGCTACCAGGCGCTGTACCGGGAGAGCGAAGCGCGCCGGCGGCTGATCGACGAGCTCACCGCCGCCCGCGCCGACCTGGCCGCCGCCGAGCACACGGGTGGGGTGCTGGCCGAACGCGAGCGGCTCGCCCGGGAGATCCACGACACCCTCGCCCAGGGCCTGTCCAGCATCCAGCTGCTGCTCCGCGCCGCGGAGCGCGCCCTTCCCGGCCGGTCGGACAGCGCCCTCGGTCACGTGCGGCAGGCCCGCCAGGCCGCCGTCGACAACCTTGCCGAGGCGCGGCGCTTCGTCCGGGACTGGACTCCGCCGGGCCTGGAGGTGGCGGGCTCACTGCCCGCCGCGCTCAAGCAGCTGTGCGCGACCACCGCCGATGCCTTTGGGCTGGCCGTGCACGCCTCCATCTCCGGTGTGCCGATCGAGCTGCCGGCTGCCCAGGAGACCGCGCTGCTGCGCATCGCACAGGCGGCGCTCGCCAACGCCGTCCAGCACGGGCAGCCGTCACGCGTCGAGCTGACGCTGAGCTACATGGGCACCGACGTCGCCCTCGACATCGTCGACGACGGCACCGGGTTCGACCCCGAGCTGGTCGCACCGCCCGGCCAGGGTCCGGACGGGACTGGGTTCGGCCTGGCGGCGATGCGCGCTCGCGCGCGCGCCCTGCAGGGCGCGCTGGTCGTGGAGTCCGCGCCCGGCAAGGGCACGGCGGTGGCGGCCACCCTCCCGGTCCCCGCAGGCACCGTCGAGGAGGTGTCGGCTTGACGTCCGGACCCGTCCGGCTGCTGCTCGCCGACGACCACCCCGTCGTCCGCGCCGGCCTGCGTGCGGTCCTGGAGGGCGAGCCGGACTTCGACGTCGTGGCCGAGGCGCCCACCGCCGAGCGGGCCGTCGAGCTCGCCGCCGAGCTGGAAGTCGACGTGGTGCTCATGGACCTGCAGTTCGGCAGCGGCATGGGCGGCTCGCAGGCCACCGCGCTCATCACCGCTCGCTCCGGCGCGCCACGGGTGCTTGTGCTAACCACCTACGACACCGACGTGGACATCCTCGCCGCGATCGAGGCCGGCGCCACCGGCTACCTGCTGAAGGACACCCCGCCCGACGAGCTCGCCGCCGCAGTACGGACGGCAGCCGCGGGCAAATCCGCGCTCGCTCCGGAGATCGCACAGCGGCTGATGGACCGCGTACGAACGCCCGCCGAGACGCTCAGTTTCCGTGAGGTCGAGGTTCTGCAGCTGGTGGCCGAAGGACTGTCGAATCAGCAGATCAGCGGGCGACTGTTCCTCAGCCAGGCGACCGTGAAGTCCCACCTCGTGCACATCTACGCCAAGCTTGGCGTCGATTCACGGACCGCTGCCGTGGCCGCCGCCACCGCTCGAGGGCTCATCCGCCGATGAGACGGTGAGGCGTAGATGCGGGGAACCCGGTGGTTCTATCCCCGATGCGGCGTTCGGAGCGGACTCCGGCTGGTCGGGCGGGGTTCGCCGGCCACCACAGAAGCGCCGTGTAGCTTGCTGACGTGGCTGGCTTCGCGATTCTGTGCGGGCTCGCCGGCGACTGACTCTCGCGCCGGTGGGTCCGAGAGCACGTCAGTCGAGGTCGCTCTCCCGCTGACCAGGGCCCCAACGGCCCGGAGGCATCCATGGCCATCCACCAAGATCTCGTTCCCAGCGCAGCCAGAGTGCGCGTCGTCGTGGCCGACGCGCTGGGACTGCAGCGCGTCCTCACCATGTTGACCGGACGCAACCACGCCTTCACTCGCCTGGAAGCCGAAGAGGCCAACGGTGGTCGGTGGACGGTCACCGTGCATCTGACTGCCTCGTCGCATGAAATGGAACTCGTGACCCTCCGCTTGGACCGTCTGCCCAGCGTCCTGACCGTCGACGTCACTTCGCCTGGCCAACTCGCCGCCACCGCGTGAGGACGTGACCCAGGGCCGACGAGCTGCGCCGCTCCTGGGTCAGCAACATGTTCAGTCAGTCATCCCTGGCGTGCACCGACCCGGCCGGCCGACGGCGGTCGTGGGATTGGCCTCCCAAAAAGGGTGCCCCCAGCTAGGGGTTGACCGGGGTGATCTTGCCTCCCAGCATGCAACGAGGAAGGGTAAAGGCCCTGGTTAGTCGCCTGACCAGGGGCCTCGCCGGTGGGGTGAGTGACGGGGCTCGAACCCGCATCACCAGCGACAAGGTTGAGCTCGTGGAGTGGCTCGATCTCCGGAGCTCAAGCCGGATCAGGCAGAAGTCGTGCCGTCGGAGTGCCTCAGCGCCGCGCTCATGGCGGCGGCGAGCGCGGCATCTCGTTCTTGCTCGGCGCGCTGGTAGCGCAGCGCCGCGGCGGGGGAGGCGTGCCCGAGTCGGTGCATCAATTCCCTGGTGGTGGCGCCGTGCCGGGCGGCGACGGTGGCGCCCCAGCCGCGCAGGTCATGTAGATGGGAGCCAGCCGGCAGTCCGGCCGCCTCTGCTGCTGGAGCCCACACCCGCGAGGCGAAGTTGTTGCGTCGTATAGGCCCGCCCTTCGGCCCCACGAAGACCAGTCCGTGCGCACCGGGCTGGGCGTACGTCGCGAGGTGGTGTTCCAGGTCGCCGATGATGTGCGGCGGGATCGCCACGGCTCGGCGACCTGCGGCCGACTTCGGCGGGCCGTAGGAACGTTCCTGCCCGATCACGTCGATGACCGCGCTCTTCACGCTCACGGTGCCTGCCTTGAGATCGAGGTGCTCCCGACGGAGCGCCGACAGCTCACCGATGCGCAGTCCCGTCCAGGCAGCCAGGAGGATCAGCGCTCGCCAGCGATCCTCGACGGCATCGACGAGCGCCTGGACTTGAGCGAGCGTGAACATCGGTCGCTCACTGGAGCGTTCCTGCCCTGCTCCACGGATGGAGCACGGGTTCCGAGCGATGAGATTGTCGTCGACAGCCGTAGTGCAGATGGCGCGCAGCAGTCGGTAGCACTTGGCCGCTGTGACCTGACCCGGTCCGGCGGGGCCGCTGAGCTTCCCGTACCAGGCCCGGACAGAAGAGGCCTCCAGCTGGCGAAGGGGCGTCGATCCCAGGGACGGGACGATGTGGTTCTTGAGCTGTGCTCGGTAGAGCTCGGCCGTGCGAGGGGCCAGTGGCCGGCCACGGACGAGGCGGGTCTCCACCCAGTGCTCGGCATAGACCTGGAGCGGCTCCTTGCCCGCCTTCGGGTCGATCCAGCGGCCCGAGTCCAGCTCGGTCTGCGTCTTGGCGAGCCATCTGTAGCCGTCGGCCTTGGTCGCGAACGTGGACGGCGCCGAGACTTGCCTGCCCGTGTCATCTGTGTAGCGGGCCTGATAGCGCCCCGAGCGGAGCCGACGAACCGTGCCCCAGGTCCTTCGGCTCACGTCAGCCTCCCCGTGCCTTCGGTTGAGGCGACTGTCGGGCGATTGCCGACCGAGTTGAGGCGGCGACGCCGATCGACTGATGGCCTTCCACGAGTCTCATCGGGGGGCTTGACGTACTTAGGACGACGTGCTCGCCGCGGCAATAGCGGGCGGTGGGCGCGAGGTCGGTGGAGGGGCCGCAGAATCGCCACCCCCACGCCATGGTTGACGAGGGCAGGGACAGGCGCCCAAGTGGCGTGGTGACCGCCGAGAATTTCGGCCCGGCATAGGCGCGCCCCCACGGTCGCTGCCGGTGTGCGGCACGAGTCGAGCTACTCCTCACTCGTGACACGTCCGGCCTCGATGAACTCGTCGAGGATCGAGCGCTGGAGCCGGACGTACTTGCCGAGCTTGACGTAGGTGATCCGCCGTTGAGCGATCAGCCGGCGGATGAACCGCTCTCCTGTTCCCAGGTAGTCCCCGGCCTGGGCGACGGTCAGCAGCTGATTGTGCTGTTCAAGCGACGCGACTCGTTCCGAGGTCGTCGCAGGCATCAGGAACCGACCTGCTGACCGAGGATGGGACGGCCACGGATGCCGCGGTCGACGTCACCGATCGGGGTGCCCCGAGGCCGGCACGGATACCGCGGCGGCTGTGGCTGGGCTGTTGGTCTCATGGCGCAAAGGCTTCCGCGGACTGTTCCGGTATTCCTTCAGTCTTGAGGCCTCGGTTTGGTGGCTCGGCAAGACGACGCAGGCGCTCTCCACAGCCATGTCGCGGGTGCCGGCTTTGTCGAGCATGTCGTCCTCCAGTTCTTCTCCAGTTCCCCTGCGGAGGCAGATGCGCAGTCGGTCGTGGCCCTGCAGAGGGTCTCCAGTGGACGAGAGGTGCGTTGGACGTCGGGAGGATGCCGGCGCAGGCCTCCAGCCACCGCCCGACGTCACCCTCCCGTTGCCCCCTCCGTCGACTGGTGTCGCAGCGTGCCGACACGCAGGCGCGCCGCGCCGGTGACGAGGCGCTTGCCCGATCGGGGCGGGCACACGGCACTAGGGTTCGGCGCCACGGGGCGGGTGTCCACCGATCGGGTGATGGGGGAGCTGCCGTGGCGCGGCCGCTGCTTCGAGGCGACCGCCTGCAGGCTGCCCGTGAGGCCATCGGCCTGAGCCGAGAAGAACTGGCTGAAAATCTGGAGCTCTCCAGTCCGGTGCGCATCCGGGTCTGGGAGACGGGACTCGAGCGTCCGCGACCCCGCTTCGTGCCGAGGCTTGCGACCGCGCTGGGCGTCGACCCCTTGTATCTCCTCGACGTTGACCGCGACGACC
Source organism: Bacillus sp. AZ43 (assembly GCA_004570425.1). Classification (GTDB taxonomy): domain Bacteria; phylum Actinomycetota; class Actinomycetes; order Mycobacteriales; family Geodermatophilaceae; genus Blastococcus_B. The sequence continues at coordinate 118,518 of SPQJ01000003.1, read as the reverse complement.
CACCTCTGGCGGCTCTGCGCTTGGCGGCCGGATTTGCCACGAATGAGGTGACTGGGCCCGGGTTGTCGGTCATGACGTATTTGCGGCTGGAAGACGGCCGCCCCGGGGCGGATCCCTCGCCCGAGGTGATAGCCGCCATCAGCCAGGTTCTCGGCGTGGACAGCCCGCGAGTGGAGGCGGCCGTCCGCCGCTCTCGCAGGGACCACGCGGCCATGGCGACTTTCGAAGGCTGAACTGGAGAATTACTGGAGAAAGAGCCTGCCTCCCCGGACGATCCCGGTGGTAATTTCCCGCGCAGTTGCCCGGGGGAGGTGCCCAATGGCCCGCACGACGGAGTCGAGTGCGGCATGGGACCGCATGCCCCAGGGACTCGTCCACCGACCGCGGGCAGTCAGCCTCGTACCGAAGCACGGTCTCCCTACCCGGCGCGGGCAGTCGCGATGACCAGGCGGCGGTGGGCGGCTGGTGCGCTCCTTGCGCTACTGCCCCTCGCTGGATGCACGGCGGGCGAGGCCAGTCCGGAGGGCTCGACGCCGAGCGCGACGACGTCTTCGACTTCGCGGACTTCGACGACCGCTCCTGCCACGAGCAACGCGCCGAGCCCCGAAGACGAGGCGGCAACAGATGCCACCGTGGTCGTCAACGAGCTGCTGCGCGTCACTGACGCGGCCAAGAAGGACCCAGGTGCCAGGGACTGGGAGCCAGAGATCCGGCGGTTCTCGGGTGACCCCGCCGCGCTGCTCGCCGTCACGGCAGTACGGGACTACGCAGCCCTCGGGCTCCGTCAGGAAGGCGACACCGCAGTCGACCTGGAGGTCACCGACGTCGACCTAACGGCTCCCGAGGGACCCACCGTGAGGATCACCGGCTGCTACGACAGCGAGAGCACGCGCGTTCTGAGGGTCGAGAACGGGGAGGTCGTGCCCCACGGGACTCCGCCGCGGTACGTCTGGGACATCACCGTCACGCGCTACGAGGCCGAACCGGGATCCCCGTGGCTGGTCAACGAGTTGGACCCGCTGACGGATCGACCATGCTGACGTCGCACCGCGTGGTCCTGCTCGCGATCGCGATCTTCACGGTCTCCGGCGGGCTGAACGTCGCAATGGCAGCTCCACCCGTGGAGTGCGCGCAAAGGGATGCCCAGACCGGGATCTGCCTGGTCCAGGCGACATCCGCGGGACAAGGCGCCGGTGGGGACAACGACGTCAGCCCTGGCTGGGAGCAGCCGGCAGTCGGAGAGGCGCCCCCGCCCAGTTGCACGAGAGCGGTTGCAGATCCTCAACCGTGGATTGGGGACCCGGTATGGGCCGGACATCGTCCGGAAGACGGGATGATCTGGGTCTTCACATGCCCGCGCCCGGTCGGAACCGGATCAGGATTGTGGTCGGGCCTGATCTTCTTGTCGAACGGGGCTGGAGCACCTGGCGCCCCCCCGGTGGACCCTCGCCTCCTCGCTCAGGAGGCAATCGCATCCATGGCACTGAAGGCGCCGGACATCGGGATGGCACCACCGCCGGCTTCCCGGAGCGGATTGGTGGGTCTACCGGTGTGGATGTGGGTCGCACGCACCGCAGGCACGACTGGCCCTGTCCAGGCCTCTGCCTCCGCCGGAGGCGTGACGGTGACCGCCGAAGCTCGGGTCAGCCAGGTCCTCTGGAACATGGGCGACGGACACATCGCCACCTGCGGCCTCGGGACGCCGTACGTGCAGGGCACCGAAGGCGCGTCTCCGGACTGCGGCCATGTGTATGCGCAGGCGTCGAGCCGACACGTACCGGGCGGTGGCCCGTGGCCCATCACAGCGACGAGCACGTGGACGATCACCTGGTCCGGTAGTGGGCTGTCGGGCACAGAGACGCTGGAGCTGTCCTCTTCGGCGGAGTTGTTCGTCGGTGAACTGCACGTCCTCAACCAGGACGGGGCAAGCCGATGACCCGGACCCAGCCGCCGACGACCGGGGCAGCGCCCTCTCCGGCGGAAATGCATGGCCTGCCTCGCGCGCCGGTGCTGCCGCCACCTCGCCGCCGGCGCCGTCCGGCCCTTCTGGCATTGGCCGTGAGCATGGTGGTGCTCGGTGCTCTTGGGGCGACCTATCTGGCGACGTCGCTGGGTCAGACGACCGCCGTGATCGCGATCGCACGCGAGGTGCCGTGGGGGCAGACTCTCACCGCTGCCGACCTCGTAGAAGCAACGATCTCTGCCGATCCGGCGTTGGAGCCCATCCCGTACGTCGACCGCGACGAAGTGATCGGCCTGGTCGCGGCGACCACCCTGGGGCCCGGTTCGTTGCTCACCCGCGACGCCCTGACCGATGAGCGCCTCCCGGCTCCAGGACAGCAGCTGATCGGGGTTGGCGTGTCGCTCGTGCAACTACCGACGACCCCGCTGCGGCCGGGCGACGACGTCCTCCTGGTGCCCGTGGCCGCGGGCAGCGCTCCAGCCACGACCCAAGGAGTTCCGAGCGTGGTGGAAGCGACCGTGGTGAACTCTGGCCCTCCCGGAACCGACGGGCTGCGGGTCGTCGACGTGCTCGTCGACGAGGCCGACGGGCCGGACGTCGCCGCCCGTGCCGCCGCAGGCCTGATCGCCATCGTCGTGGTGGCCGGCGAGTAGGCGGGGCGGCTGCCGTGTTGATCGCACTGTGCTCGGCCAAGGGCGCACCCGGCGTGACCACTAGCGGGCTGGCTCTGGCGCTGTCCTGGCCTCGCCCGGTGGTCCTAGCCGAGCTGGATCCGGCCGGCGGGGACGTATTGCCGGGGTACGGCCGAGGCGAGCCGTTCGCGGGCGGGCTGGCCGACCTGGAGCTCGCGGCGCGGCGCGGCGGGCCGGCCCTGCACCTGGACCGTCAGCTGCTGCGGCTCGACTCCGAAGGACGTGCGCGGCTGCTACCCGGCCTGGCCGATCCCGCCGGCGCCCGACATATGGACTGGAATCGCCTGGCCGCCGTGCTGGCGGCGGTGGAGGACGGCGCCGTGGACGTGGTGGCCGACTGCGGGCGGCGGCGCGCTGAGCACTTCCCGGCCGCCGTGGTCCAACGGGCTGCCGCCGTCGTGCTGGCCACCGGCTCCACGCTTCGCGCCGTGCGTGCGGCGACGCAGGCGATTGCCGAACTCCGAGGGCGGGAGGCGTACCCCGGCATGCTGGGCACGCTGGTGATCGGGCCGGGGGAGCCGTACGGCGAGCGAGAGATCAGCGAGGCACTCGGCGTTCCCTCGGTCGGTTCGCTGCCGCGGGATCCGAAGGCGGCCGCAGTGCTCAGCGACGGCGCGCCGGCGGGCCGGCTGTTCACCCAGTCGCCGCTGCTACGAGCCGCGCGGACGGTCGCGACCCGGTTGGTCGAATTGGCCGCGGCTCACGAATCCAGGTTGACACCACCGCCAGCGCCCGTGCCTGCGCCCGCAACCACGTTTGGGGGCAGCCGTGTCCGCTGACCTCACCACCGACCTGCTCAGCGCGGGCACCGTGCCTCGACGAGCGGACGCATCACCGGTGGCGGTGGACTGGACGCTGGTGCGTCGGCTGCATCAGACAACGGCGACGGCCTTGGCCGAGGAGCTCAAGCGCCGCCCGACGCTCAGCATGATGGCGCAGCATGAGCTGGCCCGCACGCTCGTCCAGGACGGCGTCGATGAGTTGGTCCGGCAGCGGATGCGCGCCGGGCAGATGGTTCCCACGCCGGCCGAGGAGCGGGTGATCGCTGACGCGGTGTTCGCCGCCCAGTTCGGGTTGGGCCGGCTGCAGCCCTACGTGGACGACCCGCTGGTAGAGAACATCGAGGTTCACGGGTACGACAACGTGTGGATCGGTTACGCCGACGGCCGGGACGTCCGCGTTGACCCGATCGCCGACTCGGACGAGGAGTTGGTGCGGCAACTGCAGCACATCGCCGCTCGGCTGGGCCGCGCGGAGCGGACGCTAACCACAGCCAGTCCGCTGCTCACCATGCGCCTGCCTGACGGGTCCCGGTTGGCCGCAGTCATCGAGACAGTGCCGCGACCCCATCTGGTGATACGCCGACACCGGATCCGGAACGTCGACCTCGACGACATGGTGGGTCTGCGGGCGATCGACCGGCCGCTGGCCGAGTTCCTGCGGGCGGCGGTGCGGGCGCGCAAGAACATCGTCGTCACCGGCGCCCAGGCTGCTGGCAAGACGCTGATGCTGCGGGCGCTGGCCAACGAGCTGCCGGTCGAGGAGCACCTGGCCACGATCGAGAAGCATTTCGAGCTGCTGCTGCACGAGCTGCCCGACCGGCATCCGAGGGTGGTGCCGTTCGAGGCCCGGGAGGGCACCGGCGAGCGCGGACCCGACGGCCGCCGCCTCGGCGAGGTGACGCTGACCGAGCTGGTCGAGCAGTCGCTGGTCATGAACGTCAGCCGCGTGTGGCTGGGCGAGGTCCGCGGCGATGAGGCGTGGCCGCTGATCGAGGTGATGGAGGCGGGGGAGGGCGGCTCGGCCTGCACTCTGCACGCCCGCTCAGCCCACCACGCCCTCGAGCGGCTGGCCAACCTGTGCATGCGCGGCCGCGCCGCGGTCACCCCGGAGCATGTCTACCGGTCCTGCGCGTCGGCGATCGACCTGATCGTGCACATCACCACCGTGGACGAACGGTGGATCGGGGGCGAGCGGCACCGGTTCGTTAGCCAGGTCCTCGAGTGCAACGGCATCGGGGAGGGCGGGCGCCCGGCCGTCACCGACGTCTTCGCCCCAGGCCCCGACGGCAGGGCCATACCCGAGCACGATCCGGTGGACCTCGCCGACTACGTCCGGGTGGGCTTCGATCCCGACTGGCTCCGGCCAGGCCACGGGCGCTGGGCTGGCGCTGTCGGGGGACGACGGTGAGCGGCACGGGGTTGCTTGCCGGCGTCTGCGGGGCGCTGCTGATGGGCGGCCTGCTGCTAGCCGCCCACGCCCTCACCGCCCCCGAACCGCCGGCTCGGCCGCGGCGCCGCCAGCCGCGTCCGACGGCGCGGGCCGACGGCCCGGCGGTGCGGCGGCAGCGGGCGCTGTGGGTGGCCGCCGCCGTTGCGGCGGCGGTGGTGTGGCTGGCCTCGGGCTGGCCGGTCGCTGGCGTGCTGACCGGGTTGGCGGTGATCGGTGTGCCGTGGCTGCTGGCGCAGTTCTCCGGCGGCAACGCCACCGTGGAGCGGCTGGAGGCGCTGCAGGAGTGGGTGCGCCGCACCTCCGACGTACTCGCTGCGGGCGGGGGGCTGGAGCAGACGCTGATTCGTTCGGCCCGCACCGCTCCCGAACCGATCGCGGCGGAGGTAGCGGCACTGGCCGCGCGGCTTCAGGCGCGCTGGCCGACGTCCCGGGCGCTGCTGGCCTTCGCCGACGATCTCGACGACGCCGCCGGGGACCTGGTCGTCGCCGCCCTGTTGCTGGGTGCGGAGCTGCGCGGGCCGGGGCTGGCACGGGTGCTGACCGAGCTGGCGGGAAGCCTCACCGAGGACGTAACCATGCGGCGCAAGGTCGAGGCCGACCGCGCCAAGCCCCGCGCGAATGCCCGGTGGCTGCTGCTGATCACCGTCGCCGCATCCGCGCTGGCCGCGCTCAACGGCGACTACCTGGCTCCCTACGGCACGGGAGTCGGGCAGCTGGTGCTGGCCGCTATCGCCGGGCTGATCGTCGCCTGCCTGCTGTGGATGCGCCGGCTCACCGCCCCTGCGCCGTCCCCACGCTTCCTGGTCGATCCCGACCGCAGCCTGCGGGTTCTCGGTCTCGAGCCGAACGAGCTGCCGGTCCCATGAGCGGCATCCAGGCACTGCTGATCGGCTCCGGCGCGCTCGTCGGTCTCGGAGCGTTCCTGCTGCTGCGGGTTGTTCTCGTGGTCGAGCAGCCGCGGTTGGCCGACGCGCTGGCCCGCCTCGACGGGGGCGCGGCTCCTGTCCCGGTCGCGCCGATGCCGGAGGGAGGCGACCGGTGGGCACGCGCAACCGGCCGCGCCGGTGCCTGGGCCGCCGCCCGGCTGCCCGCCGCCGGGAGGAGCGCGCCGTCCCAGGCGCTGACGCTGATCGGCTGGACGCCGGAGGGTTACGCCGCCCGCAAGGTCGGTCTGGCCGCCTTCGGCGCGGTGTTCGTTCCACTGTTGACCGCCGTGCTCGGCATGACCGGCGTCCGGCTGCCGGTGGTGGTGCCGGTGGCCGGATCGCTGGCGCTGGCTGGCGTGTTGTTCCTCGTCGTAGACCTGGTCGTGCGCGACCAGGCCGCCGAGGCCCGCGGTCAGATGCGGCGGGCGCTGGCGTCCTATCTGGATCTGGTCAGCCTGCGCCGCGACGCCAGCGAGGGCCCCACCATCGCCCTGGAGCGGGCCGCCGGCGTGGGGGAGGGCTGGGTGTTCCGACGGATCACCGACGCCCTGGTCGCCGCCCGGCTGGCCGGCGATCCGCCGTGGGACGGCCTGCGCCGAATGGCCGCCGACACCGGTGTTGGTGAGCTGGCCGACGTGGCTGACATTGCCGAGGTCGCCGCCTCGGAGGGCGCGTCGATCGCGCCGACGCTGCGGGCGCGCGCGCAGTCGCTGCGGGTCCAGTTGCTGGCCGAGGAGGAGGCGGCGGCCAACACCGCCAGCGAAAAGCTCACCGCTCCCGTCGCCCTGCTGTCGATCGCCTTTCTGCTGCTCTTCCTCTATCCCGCCCTGGCCCGTCTCATGGCCACCTGACCCGGTGACCCCGATCCGAGAGGAACCCCGATGACCTCGATACTCACTCTCCTGACCGTCGTCGGCGCGCAGCTGCGCGACCGGCTGCGCGATCTCCGCGACGAGCCGGAGCGCGGCTCGCTGTCGGTCGAGCAGGTGATCATCACTGTGGCGCTGATCGGCATCGCCGTCGCGCTGGTGGCCGTGATCGCCAACGCGGTCACCTCTCGGTCGGCCCAGATCCAGTAGCCCGGCCCGTGCCTCACCTCGCCGGCCCGTGTGGCCCTGCGGCCGTGTCCCGGCCCTGCCCTGCTACGGGCAGCCGGGCCGGCGGCGTGGGGCGCCGACGGATGTCGGGCGAGCGCGGTGCGGCGTCGGTGGAACTGGCGGTCGCCTTCCCGGTGGTGTTGCTGCTGGTGATGACGCTGATCCAGGCGGCTCTGTGGTTCTACGCCCGCTCGATCGCGCTGGGCGCCGCCCAGGAGGGCGCCCGCGAGGGCCGCGTGCAGCCTGCCTCGACCGCGCGCGCCCAGTCTGCCGCCGAGGGCTTCCTCGACCAGACCGCGCAGGACCTGCTCGTCGCCCGGAACGTGACCGTGACCGGCTCGCCGAGCAGCATCGAGGTGACCGTCACCGGCAGCTCGCTCAGCCTCTTCCCCGGCCTGTCGGGCTGGTCGGTGACCCAGACCGCCGTCGGCCCGGTGGAACGGCCCACGCCATGAATGCCCAGGCCAGGGAGCGGGGGTCGGTGTCGGTCGAGCTGGCGCTGCTGGCCCCGGCGCTCCTCCTGCTGCTGTCCTTCGCCGTCGTCGCCGGCCGCACCCAGATCGCCGAGGGTGCCGTCCAAGAGGCCGCACGAGCCGCCGCGCGGGAGGCATCGCTCGCCCGCGACGCTGCCACCGCCGCCGCACGGGCCGGCGCCCAGGCGGAGCGCACCCTGGCCGCTCAGGATCTGCGCTGCGAGCGCACCACGGTGGACGTCGACACCGCGGGGTTCCAAGCCCCGCTCGGCCAGCCGGGCGACGTCACGGTGTCGATCACCTGCGTGGTCGGCATGGCCGACCTGTTGGCCCCCGGCCTCCCCGGCTCGGTCACCGTCGAAGCCTCCTTCATCAGCCCCATCGACGCCTACCGCGAACGATGACCGGCTACCACGGACACCGGCGGCCGGACGGAGAGCGCGGCGCCATCAGTGTCTTCCTCGCCGTTCTCGTTCCCGGGCTGCTGCTCATCATCGGGCTGGCCGTCGACGGCGGCGCGAAGGTGGCCGCGACCCAGCGCGCCAACGCCATCGCCGACGAGGCGGCGCGCGCGGGCGGACAGGCCCTCGACATCTCCGCGGCCCTCGCCGGACAGGTGCAGGTCGACCCGACCGCCGCTGTCGCCGCCGCGCAGGACTACCTCGACCGCAACGACGTGCAGGGCGCGGTGACGGTCGTCGACGGCGACACCCTGTACGTGACCACCACGATCACCCAGCCCACCACCTTCCTGGGCCTGATCGGCATCTCCACCCTCACGGTGGAGGGCTCCGGCACCGCCGACCTGATCACAGGGACCGGCCAGAACGGGGGAGCGGGCCCATGACCACGCCACCGCGGGCATTCGACGTGCTGCGCCAGCTGCTCGCCCTTCTGGTGTTGGCGGCCGCCGTCGCCGGCGTCCCGATTGCGCTATGGCACCTCGGTGGCGCTTACCTGCCCGACGAGCTGCCCTCCTGGGTGGAGGTGACCACTGCGCTGAGCGGACCGGACACCGGCGCCGTCTTCCTCGGACTGCTCGTGGTGATCGGCTGGAGTGCCTGGGCGTGCTTCGCCCTGTCGGTGGCCGTCGAGCTCGTCAGTCAGTTGCGCGGACTGCCACCGCTGCGGCTGCCCGGCCTGGCGGTCCCACAGCAGCTCGCCGGCCTTCTGGTGGCCGCCGTCCTCGGTTTCGCCAGCGCACCGCTGTTGGCCGCTCCGGCCGTGGCCGGTCCGCCGGTCGTCGCCGAACAGCCGCTTGACCACGAGGAGCCGCCGCCGGCGCCCGCCCCGCCAGCCGACACCCCGCCTACCGCACCTCCCGCGGCCGGTCCGACCTACTCGGTGCAGCCGCGCGACACTCTCGGCCGCATCGCCGCCCGCTACCTGGGCGACTGGACCCGTTTCGAGGAAATCCTCGAGCTCAACCGCGGCCGGCCCCAGCCTGACGGCGCGATCCTCATCGACCCGGGGCTGATCCGTCCGGGCTGGGTATTGATCCTTCCGCCCGACGCCAGCGTCCCCGTGGTCGACAGGACGGCCGGCGAGGTGACCGTGGGGCCCGGCGACACCCTCACCGACATCGCCGAGCAACACGGCCTGGACGGCTGGCAGCCGATCTACGCCCTCAATGCCGGCGAACCCCTTCCCGGCGGCGGCCGATTCACCGATCCCGACCTGATCCTCCCCGGGCAGGTCCTCGACCTCCCGCCCGTAGACCCGGCAGCCGCTGGCTCTTTTTCGCCCGCCACCCCCGAACCACCGGCTGAGGAGGCACCGCCGCCACCCCCGCCGCATGAGGACGAGCCAGCCGTGCCGGCGGAGCCCTCATCGACCTCCGCCGCCTCGCCGACATCGCAGAGTCCAGCCGAGGAACCGGTGCAGTCGGCAGTCGACGCTGATGCCCTCGATGCCGACGGGGACCAGTTCCCGGCGGAACTGGCGGCCGTTCTCGCCGGCAGCGGGGCACTGCTCGCCGCAGGCGTGGGCGCGACGTGGCTGGCGCACCGCCGCCAGCGGCTGCGCCGCCGCCGCCCTGGCCGACGGCTGATTCCCCTCCCGAAGGGGCTGTCGGCCACCCAGACGGTCGTCACCTCGGCGGCCGACGCGGGTACGGCCGACTACGACGCGCTCGACCTGGCGCTGCGCGGACTCGCCGTCCGGATCTCCGAGCACCCAGACGGGCTGATGCCCGACGTTGTCGCCGCCCGACTGCACGGCGGCCGGCTCGAGCTGCGGCTGCACGCCCCGGCCGACAGTCCGCCGCCCGAACCGTGGACCGCCGATGACACCGGCCTGTGGTGGTTCGTGCGGCTGGACCGGGACACCGGCGTGGCCACCGAAGTGGTCCGGGCTCGCCTGGCGCCATATCCGACCCTGGTCACCATCGGGACCGACGGCGGCGACCGTTGGCTGCTCGACCTGGAACGCCTCGGCGCCGTGTACGTGACCGGACCGGCCGACCGCCGCACGGACTTCGCCCGGCACCTGGCCGCCGAACTGGCCGTCAACAGCTGGTCGGACCACCTCACTGTCACCACCGTTGGTTTCGGCGAGGAACTGCTCGACCTGGCACCGCACCGGGTCCAACCGACCGACACCGCCAACGATCCCGCTCTGCACGCCGCGCTGCGGGAAGCGGCCGAGCGCGACACCGACGACGTGCTGGACGGGCGGTTGCGGGCCGGAGCGGGGGACGGCTGGATGCCGCAGGTCGTCCTCAACCCACAGACGCCAGATCAGGGCGGCGAACTGACCGAGGCCGCCGCTGCTTTGCCCGCCCGCGAGCGGCGCGCCGCGGTCGCACTCGTGCTCGGCGTCGACGCGGGGGAGGCCGGCGACGAGTGGCTGCTGACGCTGACGGACGACGGGTCGCTGCTCATTCCGGCACTGGGGCTGCGGCTACCGGCTCCACAACTGACCGCCGAGCAGGGTCGCGACATCGCCACGCTGCTGGCCTTCGAGCGTGACTCCAATGACGACCCAATCCCCGTCGCCGCCGGCGACCGCCCCTGGCAGGTGCACACCGACGCCGCCGGCGCCCTCCGCAACGACGCATCCGATTCGGGCATCACCGAGCCACGGGTCCAACTGGCCGCCCCGCAGACGGTCGTACGCAGGTCCACCACTGCTGCAGCAGGCGATGCCACGCCGCGCTCGCCGACCGACATTGCCGCCCGAACGACGTCGTCGGCGAGCGATGCCGCCGAGGCGCCGGGGCGTGCGGCGCCAGCCGACATGCGCAGCCGGATCGAGGACGACCTCGCCCAACTCGACCGCGATCTCGCCGACTGGTGGTCGCCAGAATGCGCCCGGCCGCGGCTGACGCTGCTCGGACCGGTCACCCTGAGCGCGCACGGTGATGAGGCGGCCGTCGCCCGGTCCGGGCTGCGGCGCCGTTACGAGGAGACGGTCGCCTACCTCGCCACCCGCCCGCACGGCGCCACCGCCGACGAGGCCGCCACCGCGCTGCAGCCTGCCCGCGGCGGCAGGGCCGACCCGGTCAGCGCCCGCGCCTACGTCCACCGGGTCACCGCCGGCGCCCGCGCCTGGTTGGGCACCGATCCCGCCACCGGCCAAAAGCACGTCAGTTCCGGCCACCGCGGCCGCTACACGTTGACCGGCGTGCTTGTCGACGCCGACCTCTTCCGCCAGCTGCGCGCCCGCGCCGCTGTCCGCGGAAACGACGGCCTGCCCGACCTGCTGGCCGCCCTTCAGCTGGTGTCTGGCTCGCCGTTCGCCCAGCGCCCGGCCGGCTACGAGTGGCTGGACGGCTTGGACCTCACACTCACCGCCGCGGTCTGCGACGTCGCCCACCAGGTCGTCACCGCCGCCCTCGCCGACGGCGACCTGGCCGCCGCCGGCACCGCCTCGGCCACCGCCCTGCTTGTGGCGCCGGACGACGAACAAGTGCTGCTGGACGCGATGTGGGTGGCCTACCACCAGGGCAACCGCGCCGAGGCCGAGACCTACGTCGCTCGCATCGTGGCCGTCCACGACGGTGAGGACGAGATGGACCTGCCCATGAGCACCGCGGAGACCATCAACCGCGCCCGCCGGCAGTTCCTCGACCGTGCCTCGTGACGACGGCCGCTGGCTGCATCCACCACAACGAGGGAAGCGTCCAACCTGGACGAACCGCAGTCCGGGACGTCCGGGACCTTCGCCGGCAGGTCGAGGTGTCGTACCTGCTGACCACACTCGAGTGCGCAGGCCCTCGGGATGGAAGGAGAGACGCTGGTCATCATCGACCCGATCGCCGCCGACCTCGACCTCGACGAGGTAGAGGTCGCGCTGCTGAATGCCGCGGTCGGTGACTACGCCGCCGAGGCCGCCGTGCTGCTGCTCGCCAACGACGGTTACTGGCCGGCTCATCTGCCCGCCGCTGGGATGATCACGGTGGAGGCCGAGCCGGTCGGCGGGCAGATGTGGGCGCGCATTGAGTGGGCCGAGCTCGACGCTGCCCTCGCCGACGGGCGGCTGCCCGGCAGCCCGGAGGAGCTTGCGGTGCTCCGGGTAGCCGTAAGCCTCGCCGACGGCCGGCCGGTCGACCTTGCCGACGTGGTGGTGGCGCTGGACCGTCGCAGACTCGGCCTGGTGCTCGCTGCGTTTGCGCACGCCGCCGGCAGCCACGATCACTGCGCTCCGGCCGGCCAGGGCGTAGACCCCGACCTCCGGCTGGGACCGCTGATCGCCTGGCCGGCTCGGCACTGATCCAGCCATGCCCTATCCGCCGCGGCCACAGCTTCGCCCGCTGCCCGCCTTCGCCGGTACTGCCCGCACCGGCACCGTGCCCAGTCTGCGGCTGCAGACGCAGCTGGAGGCCTTCGTCCTCGCCGAGTACGCCGCCGGCCGCTCGCTGCGGCAGATCGCCGAGCTGATCGACCGTTCGCCCACCGCAGTCCGCCGCGTGCTGGACAAGCACGGGGTTCCACGGCGCGCGGTCGGCGCTCCACGGCAGGGTGCCCAGCGTCCCTGACCGAAACCCGATCGAGGGCCGGCATCCGCCGGCGTGCGGCGTCGGGGCTCCGGTAATCCTCCAGTCGTCCGCCGGTGAGAGTCGTTCGGTACCACCCCAGCGCCGGCACACACTTCACCTCGGCCGATGACCGCTCTCCAGTTTGCTAACTGGAGGACTTCTGGAGGCCCGGACGACACGGTCGGCGCATGCAGAGCCCAACCCCGCGTCGGGGACCGCGGCGCGGTCGGATGAGCCGTGACGCGCCGCCGTCGGGATCGATGGCGATCGCGGACCCACTGACTTCTCGTCGAGCACGGCCGATGACGGTCGAGGCGATGCGCGCGGCCGTCATCGCGATCCGCTCAGGGAACTTCGACGACCTCAACGATCTCGACGTCGTTTGGAGAGGCCAGGCGTCGCGCGCTGCGGGTCCTGTCGCTGCCTCCCGGCCGGCTGCCAGTTCGATCCCGTGGGTGGCGTCCAACGTCGGCGATCCTGTCGTCCTGGTGATGGCCGGTCACGCCGGCGCCGGCGCTTCGACGGTCGCCTTGGCCGTGGCCGAAGGGCTGGCGGAAGCCAGGCGTGTGCAGCTGGTCGACTATGCCGAGCCTGTCCAGTCGGGCTTGGTGGCGGCCCCGGCCATCGAGATGGGCACGGACGGGGCCTGGCGGCGCGGTCGCCGGAATCGACTCGACGTCGTCCGCCTCACTCGGCATCCGGCCGACGGAGTGCTTCCGCCGCCACCAGAGACCGACGACGCTGAGCCCCTGAGGGTGGTCGATGCCGGCTGGTCGCTGACCCGCACGCTGCTCGATCCACCCGGTTCGGTCGTCGGCGGCGCGATGGTCGTCGTCGTCACCCGGGTGACGGTGCCGTCGGTCCGGCAGACCGAGCAGCTGCTCGCCGCCGTCGGCGGCGAGGCGGCGGTCGCCGCAGTGGGCCCGGCCCGCTGGCCCCGGCTGGTGGAGGTCAGCTGCGGTCCGCGGCTTCGTGAGTTGCGGTCGCGGGGGCAGGTGGTCCCAGTGCCGATCGACCGGCAACTGCAGATTGCCGGGCTGACCGGCGACCGGCTACCGAAGCCAGTGGCGGCCGCCGGCCGGTCGTTGGCCGCACTCGTGGCCCCGGCGGGGGAGACTCCGTGACCGCCGGACGCAGGAGCACCGCCGTGGCGGTGCGGGCCGCATCAAGCGTGGTGTTCGTCCTTGCCGGGTTCGTCGTGCTGGATGCCGGGCCGGCGACTGCGACGCCGGCCGAAATCAGCGCGGCGGTCTGCCCCCAGGCACCGCCCGGGATGGAAGCCTTCGCCGACGATGTGACCGCCTGGGTGAAGTGGGGCGTGCTGGCGCTGATCGGCATCGGCGCGGTCGTGTCCCTCGGGTCGATCCTCGTCGGGCGGATCTTCTCCCATCCGCACGCCTCCCGGTACGGGGCCATGGGCGTCGCGGTGGTGGTGATGGTGGCCATCGCCTACACGGTCATCCTCGTCATCCTGGACTCGATCACCGGCAGCGGGTGCACGTGATGCGCCGCCACCGAGACGTCCAGGGAAGCGCTATCCCTGGGTGGGGAGCTGGTCGACTTCTCACGCTGGTCGTGGTCGCCGCCCTCGTCGCGCTAGCGGTCTTGGCCGGCGTGGTCCTCGCAGTCGTTGGGGCGCTGACCGAGGAGGAGTCAGGCTCAGCGCACGCTGCGCGACAGGGAGATTCACTCTCCACGGATACGTCGTCCCAAGATGCCCTGGCCGCGACGCCGATGCCGACCGCCGACCCGGACGACGCGCTGCCAGGTCCGGTGTCGCGGCAGGCGGCGGGTGTCATCGAGTTGCCGCGCACCACGGCCGACGGCCCGGCTGACGTGCCCACCGGCTTTCCCCGCACTTCGGAAGGGGCCCTGGCGCAGTTGGCCGCGATCGACGTGACGGCGATGCAGACCGGCTCGATGGACGGTGTGCGGCGTGTCATCGCCGAGTGGGCTGCCCCTGGCGGCCCGACCCCGGAGTCGTGGTCCGGGGTGGCTGGCATGGCGAGCCTTCTGTCGGCGGCGGGGCTGTCCGGTGCCGGGTCCCCGCAGTTGGCCATCGTTGTCCGACCGGCGATGGGGCTGATCAAGGGAACGGTGGGTCCGCAGTTCGCGGTGGTGTGCGTAAACCTCGAGTTCACCGTCACCGTCGAGCAGACGTCGCGGATCGCGATCGCCGACTGCCAGCGCATGGCATGGGTGGGGGACCGGTGGATGATCGGTGCCGGGCCGGAGCCCGCGCCGGCGCCGTCCGTCTGGCCGGGTACCGACACCGCGATCGCGGCTGGCTGGCGGGATCTGCGCCATGCCTAGCCCACAGCCACGACGGCGTAGTCGGGTCGGGCCCAGAGCTTTGGTCGTCGTTCTGCTGGCGGCGGCGGGATGGCTGGCAGTCGCCGCTCCCGCATTGGCCGACACGGCGGTGGTGGTCGCCTTCCCGGCCGATCCGTCATCGGCCGAGGACGCGTTGTCGTGTCTGCCGACCAACCCGTTCTGCGTGATCGGTGAAGCGGCCGGAGCCGTGGTCGCCGACGTGTGGATCAGCGCCATGTTGTCGCTGTGGGAGGCCGGGCTGTGGCTACTGGGCCTGGCCTTCTCGGTGATCGACGCGCTCGCCACCCCTGACCTGTCCGCAGGGGGCCCGCTGGCCGGGGTCTATCCAGTGACCTTCGGCATCGGCGCGGCCGTGGCTGCGCTGATGGCCATGGTGCAACTCGGTGTCGCGGCGGCACGCCGGGACGGGCAGAGCCTCGGCCGGCTGCTCATCGGCCTGCTGCAGTTCGGGCTGGTCTGGGTCAGCTACGTCGGCATCGCGGCGCTGCTGGTCACCGGCGTCTCCGGGCTGATCACCGCCTTGCTGCGCAGCCTGCTCGACATCGACACTCTGGCCGCCTTTGACCCGTCGATCAGCGTGGGCCGCGACGTGGTCAACGGCACGGTTGCCACCGTTCTCGGAGTCAGCTCCATTTTCCTCCTGGTGCCGGCCAGCGTCGGCTACCTGCTGCTGATGCTGGTCCGCGAGGCGGCGTTGATCGTGCTGGCGGCGACCTCGGCCATCTCGGCCGGCGGCCTGTTGGCACAGTCCTCGAGCGCCTGGTTCTGGCGCAGCCTGCGCTGGTTCCTCGCCGCACTGCTGGTCGCCCCGGTCGCCGTCCTCATCCTTGGTGTCGGCGTCACCATCACCGAGGGCATCGTCACCGGAGCCGAGGAAACGAGCACAGAGGCAGCGGTCGGCATGGCGGTGGTCGGCTGCCTGCTGATTCTGCTCGGCGCGATCTGCCCGCTGGCGCTGTTCCGGCTGCTGGCCTTTGTCGACCCCGGTACCTCCAGCGGCGCGGCTCTGCGTTCGTCCCTGGCCGCCTCTGGCGGAGTCATGGGCGCACTGGGCAATCTCGGCGGGGGAGGTGGTCGTGCTGCGGGGGCCGCCGCTGTCGCCGCCTCCGGTGGGGTTGCGGCCTCCGGAGCCGCGGCAGAGCTGGTTGGAGACCGCGCGCAGGGGGAGTCGACCGCCGACGCCGCGACCAGTGGTCGCTTCGCCGGCGCGCTGCGTGCGCTGACAACGGGCACCTCCACGGCCGGCCGTCTGGCCGCTGGGGTGGCCGCCTCGGCGGCCGACGTCCTCTCCGGAGCTGGCATCGGACACACCGCGCCCTACTACAGGCAGTCAGTTCGGGGCCGGGCTTCCGTGGCGGGAAACGGGCACGCTCGCGCAACCGCGCTCTCACGACAGGACGACGCGTCGCCGCGTCCGGACGGGGACGGCCAAGACCCCCTGACTCCTGATCCGCTGTGGTCGTCCCTCGCCGACGGCGCAGCGGCTGTTGGCTGGCCCGCGGAGCGGGCCAACGGCGCCGGACGCGGCGGGTCTCCCCAATCCGACCTCCCCGCTCCGCGGGGGCGGCCTGACTCTCCTGCCGACGACGGTGCCGCATGAGCGCACACCGCTACGGCGAGTACGCCAAGGACGTCTCCGGTTGGTTCCTGGGGATGACCGGCACGCAGCTGGCCTTGGTGACGCTCGCCGGCGTTCCGGCGCTGCTGGCCCTGAACGGCCAGGCCTGGGGGTTGTTCGTCGGCTGGCTGCCGGTGTGGGCGCTGCTGGCCGCCGTGCTGCTGGTGCCTATCCGGGGCCGTGCCGCCGGCCGCTGGTTCGGCGACCTCTGTCTGCACGCGATCGGAGGAGCCATGGGCTGGGCGGCGTTCGGCTCACGGGCCGGAGCGGGGACGGCCGACGACCTGTCCGAGGCCGACCTGCCGGGAGTGCTCGCCGGAATCCGCACTCACGACGGGCCGCCCTTCGGGCAGCTGTTCACCCGGCCGGTGATCGTGCAGAACTGCGCCGCACGGACCTGGGCAGCGGTGGCGTCGATTGCCCATCCCGGCATCGGGCTCGCCGAGGCGGGCGAGCGGGACCGGATGGGCGCCGGCCTGGCCGAGATGTGCGAGCTCGCCGCCCGCACCGAGCTGATCGACGTGCTCGTCCTGCAGGTGCGCACCGTGCCCGACGACGGCGCGGAGCGCGCCGCCTGGGAACGCACTCACACCCACCCCGACGCGCCGACGCTCGCCGCGCGGGTCAACGCGCTGCTGGGCGCAACGCTGACGCCGGCCGCGGTACGGACCGAAGCGTTCGTGACCGTCGTGGTCGGCGAGGGACGGATCGCCCGGGCGGCGAGGGAGTCCGGCGGGGGCGTGGACGGCCGGGCCCGGGTCTTGCACTCGGTGATGGCAGAGGTCGAGGCCGCGCTTCGTGGACCCGTCGGCTGCACGACGGTGTCCTGGCTCGACTCCGCACAGCTCGCCGCCGCGGTGCGCACCAGCTTCGCCCCGGGTGACCGTGGCGAGCTGGTCGCCGCCGACCTGGCGGCCGCCTCCAGCCAGCAGTTGGCCACCGGGGTGCCGATGGCCGCCGCGGCACCCACGATGGCGCGCGCCGAGGTGCGGCACTACCTGCACGACGCCTGGGCGTCGGTGACCGACACGATCCTGCTGCCCGACTCCGGTGCGGTGCTCGGCGCGCTCGCCCCGGTGCTCGTGCCGACGGTGGCGGGGGAGCGGCGCTGCCTGACCGTCTTCCTCGACCCGCTGCCGCTGACCCGGGCGACCCGGGTGGTCAGTCGGGAGCAGATGAGCGCCACCACCGGCAACGAGATGCGCGCCCGGATGGGTTTCCGGCAGCGGGCCCGGCAGCGGCGGGACACCGAGCGGGTCGGTGCCGCCGAGGAGAAGCTCACCGCCGGCCGTGCTCTGGTGCGCGTCGCCGCGGCGGCCTGCGTCACCGTGCCGGCGACGTGGCCGGTGGTCGAGCACGGCCGCCGGCTGTCCGCCTCGGTCCGGGCCGCCGGCTTCGTGCCGCTGCGACTCGACCTGGCGCAGGACTCCGCCTTCGCCGCTGCCGCCATTCCCCTCGGCGTTGGGCTGCCGGACCGCAGAGGCCGACGATGAGCCGCCGTCCCTTCCGCCGTGGCCGGGACGTCGCTGTCCTGCTCGACGACTTCGGCCACCGGCTGCCCGCCGTCCCCGCGATCGAGACCGCGGCACGGGAACGGGGGCCGTTCACCCAGCTGGTGCCCCGCCGCGGCCCCCGCGGACGTGGTCGTGGCCGAGCGGCGGCGCTGGCGCCGCTGTCGGTGTGGCGGATGACCTCGGAGCAGACGCCGGTGGTGTGGCCCCTGATTGCCACCTCGGGCCTACCGCCCACCGGCGCACAGATGGGACTCGACCTGCTGTCCGGCGGAGCGTTCTACTGCGATCCGGTCGGCTGGGTCACCGACGACGATCTCCCGGTCACCAACCCCAACGTCGTCGTCTTCGGCAAGCCCGGCCGCGGCAAGTCCGCCACCGTCAAGGCCTTCGCGCTGCGGATGCTCGCCTACGGCTATCGCACTCTCATCCTCGGGGACACCAAGGACGAGTACGAGCCCCTCTGCAGAGCACTCGGCGTGGAGCCGTTCGTCATCGGTCACGGCCTGCCGACCCGGGTGAACCCGCTGGCCTTCGGCCCGCTCGGGTACGGCTGGGACCGCCTCGACGCCGCCGAGGCCCGGCGCCGCGAGGCGCTCCTGTTCGCCCGGTGGCTGGTGCTGCTGCGCGGCCTGATCGGCTCGCAGGCGGTGCCGTTCGGCCCGGTGGAGGAGACCGCGGTCGGGGAGGCGCTGCGGCTGCTCACTGGCTACCGCTCGGGCGCCACCCGGCTGACCGAGCCCACCATCCCGCAGCTGTGGCGGGCACTCGACGAGCCTCCCGACGAGCTCGTCGCCGGCTGCCGCTACGCCGACCGGCGGCACTTCATCGACGCCACCCGCACTCTCCGCGACGCTCTCGGCGCCCTGGTCAAGGGCTCCCTGGCCGGGTTGTTCGACGACCACACCACCATCGCCGTCGACTGGCGCGCCCCGATCCAGTCGCTGTCGCTGTCCCGGGTCGAGCCGCTCGGTGACCAGGCCGTCGGCATCGCGCTGACCTGCCTCAACTCCTGGGGCCAGGCGATGCGCGAGATCGCCGAGCCCGGGGACCTGCGCATCGTCATCCGCGACGAGACGTGGCGGCAAATGCGCCTGGGTGCCGAGGCGATGAAGAGCCTGGACGCCAACCTCCGGCTGTCCCGCCGCGACGCCGACGTGCAGATCCTGCTGGCGCACAAGCCCTCCGACATGCTCACCGCCGGGGACGCGACCTCGCAGGCGGTCGCCATCGGCCGCGACCTGCTGCACCTGTGCGACGTCAAGGTCCTGCACGGCCAGGACCAGGCCATCGGCGACGAACTCGGCAGCCTGCTCGGCCTGGCCCCGATAGCCCAGCGGGTGGTCACCGGCTGGGCCGTCGCGGGCAAGGGCCGGGCACTGTGGCTGGTCGGGGACCGGGCGTTCAAGGTGCAGACCGTCCTCACCGAGCCCGAGCTGCGGCTGACCTACACCAACGAGGCCCTCACCGCCGGGGGAGCGCGATGAGCGGCGCGGCGGAGCGCGCGGCGCGGGCGTGGCTGTGGAAGGCCGCCGCTCCGGTCGCCCTCCCGGTGCTCGCCGGGCTCACCCTGTTGCTAATCCCGCTCGCCGTTCTGGCCGCACCCGACCAGCCAGCGGCCGCATCGTCGCGCTGCTCGATCGGCGGCACCCGGGGCACCGTCGCCGGCATCGAGCTGGACGCCGTCCAGATGGGTCACGCGCAGACCATCGTCGCCGTCGCCGCGGCGCAGGGACTCGACCCCTATGCGGCCACCGTGGCGCTGGCCACCGCATACCAGGAGTCCCGGATCCGGATGCTGGCCAATGACGGCAGCAGCCCCGAACTCACCGCCGAGCAGGCTGCGGTGACCGCCACCAGCCTCCAGCACGCGCACGACGGCCTCGGCTCCGACCACGACAGCGTCAACACCTTCCAGCAGCGCTGGATCGCCGGCTGGGGCACCGTCGCCCAGCTGATGGACCCCGTCTACGCCGCTGCGGCCTTCTACGACCGGCTGGTCGAGGTGCCGAACTGGCGGACCATCCCGCTCACCCAGGCAGCCCAGGAGGTGCAGGTCTCGGCCGCGGGCGGCGCCTACGCCCGCTGGGCGCCGTTCGCGGGCGAGCTGACCGGCATGCTGTGGCCCACCGCCCAGGCCATCGTTGCCGACCCTGCTCGCGGGGCGTCCGGCGTCTGCCCGAACCTTCCGGTGCCCGCCGGATCCTGGATCCGGCCCACCGCCGGTCAGGTCACCTCCGGCTCCGGGCCCCGCTGGGGCACCCTGCACGCCGGCGTCGACATCGCCGGCCCCCGCGACAGCCCCGTCTACGCCGCCGGCGGCGGCACCGTCATCACCGCCGCCTGCACCAGCGCCTACTGCGACCGTGACGGCGGCCTGGGGCTGGCCGGCTACGGCAACCTCGTCGAGCTCGACCACGGCGGCGGGGTGACCACCCGGTACGGGCACCTCTCGACCTACACGGTCAGCGCGGGCCAGCACGTCGGCGCCGGGACGCTGGTCGGCTTCCAGGGATCCACCGGCAACAGCACCGGTGTCCACCTGCACTTCGAGGTCCGCCAGGACGGCGCGCCGCTCGACCCGGTTCCGTGGCTGGCCGATCGCGGCGTGGACCTGAATGCGTCCAACCCGGGCTGACCTGCTCGTGCCCCCTTTTCCGACCCACAGGAGGAGCCATGCACCGGACGCCGTACGGACGGCGGCGATGACCGGCGTCGGCGCGCGCGCAGACGTGGGCCCGGCGAGCTGGGAGGTCCCGGCTGCAGCCGTCAGCGCCTGGCTGGCCGCTGCTGCGCTGCTGCTGCCTGTCGGCCGCGGAGTGGCCGCGGTGCTCGACGGCGGCGGCTGGGTCTGGCCGACCGACGGCGCCGCCCTGACCGCCTCGATCGGCGGCCTGCTGGTCGGGGATCCGGACACCGGCCTCGACGCGAGCCAGGCGGCGGCGCTGCCCGGCACCCCCGCCGTCTACGCCGTCATCGCGGTCCTGCTCGTCGCCTTCCTCGTCGCCAGCGGAGGTGCCGTCTGGGCCGGACGGCGGTTGCTCGGGACGCCGAGCGGAATGGCCGACCGCAGCCAAGTCGAGCAGGTGCTTGGCCGCTCCCGGCTGCGTCGCGCCGCTGCCGTGGTCCGGCCCGACTTTCCCACTTCCGCGGGTCGAGGCGGGCGGTCCCCCGAGTCGGATGGCGTGGGCTGGCGGCTGGGCGTCTGCGCCGTCCCCGCCGGTGGAGAGCTGTGGGTGCCCTTCGACCGGACCACCGGCATCTACGGCCCGCAGGGTTCGGGCAAGACCCTTGACCTGCTCGCACCGGCGCTCCTGGACGCGCCCGGCGCGGCGCTGGTGACGCTGACCAAGGCCGAGGACCTGCTGCTCACCCTCGACGCCCGCGCCGACGGCGGGCGGCCGGTCGCCGTGTGCGATCCGTTCGGCTCGGTCCCGGGCGTGCCGGAGCTGGTGTGGGACCCGGTCGCCGGTTGCGGAGATCCGATGGTCGCCGAGCGTCGGGCGAAGGCGTTCACCGCCGGCACCGTCGCCGGCGCGGTCACCGGGGGGATCTCCGACGGCGCGGCCCGCTTCTACGCCTTCGAGGCGGCCAAGGTGCTGCAGGCCTACTTCCACGCCGCCGCGCTGACCGGTGGCACCGTCGAGCACGTCCTCGAGTGGGCGGCCCATCCGCAGGCCGCGACCGCCCCGGCCGACATCCTGCGGGGCCACCCGCAGGCCGCGCCGTTGTGGGACGGGCTGCTGCACGGCGCCATGCAGGGCGACCCGCGCACCGCCGGGAACACCGCCACGACCGTCCAGCAGGCGCTGGCCTTGTTCTTCCAGGCCGACATCCGCCGCCGCTGCACTCCCGGGCCCGGCCGGCCGGCCACCGAGGTTGCCGGTCTCCTCGCTGCCGGCGGCACCGTCTACCTGCTCGGGCGCGACGACCCCTACGCCTCCGCGTCCCCGCTGCTGACCGCGCTGGCCGAGCACGTCCTCGATACCGCGCTCCAACTCGCCGCCGGCTCGCGGACCGGCCGGCTGTGCCCGCCGCTGCTGGCCTGTCTGGACGAGCTGCCGTCCACCGCGCCGCTGCCCACTCTGCGCACTCGCATGGCCAACGACCGGGCCCTGGGCGTGAGCTACATCTACGCCGCCCAGACCTGGCGGCAGCTGGTGTTGCTCTACGGCGAGCACGAGGCCCGGGCCCTGTTCGGCCTCACCAACGTCGTGATCGCTTTCGGCGGCGGCAAGGACGGCGATTTCTACCGCGAGCTCTCCGAGCTGATCGGCCGGACCCGCGTGCGCCGCTCCTCCTACAGCTACCGGGGCGCCGGCTGGGCGCGGTCCACCCACGGCGAGGACACCCCGGTGCTGCGGCCGGAGGAGATCCGCTTGTTGCCGCCCGGCCGGGCGCTGGTGCTCGCAGAGAACGCGCCGCCGCTGATCGCCCGTCTGACCCGGTGCCTCACGGGGCGCCGGGGCGCCACGCTCTTGGCCGCCCAGGCGGCCGCCCGCGACCGGGTTATGGCCGCCCGCGGCCGCGGCACCGGGGGAGGGGAGCGCCCCCGCCGCCCCTCCGAGCCGACGGCTGAAGCCGCAGGGACCATGCCCGCGAGTTGGGAGGTGTCGTGACCGAGATCCTCCTGGCGCCCCCGTTTCCGCGACCGCCGCGCTGGGTCCGGCACGCGCTGGAGATGCTGCGGCAGGCCGAGGTGTCCGGGCTCGAGCCATCGGCCTACGGGCTGCTAGACCGGCCGTGGGACCCGGCGACCTGCTCTCCCCAAGTGCGCCGGGAGCTGTGGTCGTGGATCGACGACGTCGCCGGCTGGCTCAACCACACCTACGCCTGGCAAACCGCGCACTTCGTCCCCTCCTGCTGGCCGGCCCACCCGGCACTGGTCCGCGAGCTGGCAGTCCTCGCGTGCATGCGGGCCGCGGCGGCCGACGCCACGGTTCCCCATCCGATGGAGGAGTGGCACCGCTACGCCCTGCCCGGCTTCTACGCCCGCATGAACGAGCGACAGGGCCTCGGCTGCCCACCCGGCCGACATGTCGACTGGCCGGCCCGCTCCTGGGACGCCGACTACCGCACTCCGTCCGCCGTCGCGGAGCGGCGCCGCCGCTTCGACGCCGACACCGGGGCCCAGTCATCTGACGGGGCACCGGACACAGTCACACTGGACGACGGCGAGGGAGCTACCCGATGAGTGCTGCTCCGCGCCCTGACCGGTCCGACGACTGGGTCGCGCTGCTCGGCGGCGTCCGGGTCAGCCGGCAGTGGATGACTCGCCACACTCCGGAACTGCTGGCCGCGTGGTGCGAGGCCATGCCCGAGGCCCGGCGGCGCGCCATCGCGGCCGAGATCGTGCGCGTCGCCGCCGAGATGGAGAGCGAGCCGGTCGGCCGCCGGGACGACGAGCCTGCAGACCCGGCGTGGGAGGCCGTCGCCCGGCGGATCGATCCGCGCCTCCTGGACGGCCCGGACTGGTGGCCTCTGTCCGCCGCCCTCACCCGCGCCGCGGCCGCCGGCTACGACGTTGCCGCCGGGCTGCCCGGCCTCGCCGCCGCCCCGCTTCCCGACCGGCATCCGGCGCGGGAGTTGCACTGGCGACTGCTCGACGACTGCCCGGCCGCCTTGCCCGTTCCCGATGCGGACGGCGGCCCAGCCACGCCGCCGCCCAGATGACCGGTCGTAAACAGCCCCGCCGCGATCCACAGGTTGATCGCCACATCCCCACTCACCGGCCGCGGCGACCCAGCCTCGGTGCAGTCCACCAAGTGAAGGAGAGCCGCCGTGACCGTCGAGGCGAGCATCGACCCGCTCAGCTACGCCGCCTCCCTGCTCGACGCCGTCGGCGCCGACCGAGAGCAAGTCCCCGCACACATCGCCCTGGAGTGCATGCAGGCCGCGGAGCTCCTCGAGCTGGCCGGTGGGCACGCCGAGCCTGTCCCACTGGTCGACGACGACCCCCGCGCCAGCATCCGCGCGGCTATGGGCGCGCTCGGCCTCGTCGACCAGGAGGCCTTCGCGACTCGCTACGTCATCGACGCGGCCCGCGCAGCCCGCCGCGCCCTGCGACAGCTGCGTTGATCATGGCCACCAGCCTGCAGCAGCTGCTCGACGCGCTCGCCGAACGCACCGCGGCGCCGACCAGCGTCGCGGCGATCGAGGACGTCACCGGAGCGATGGCCCACCTCGGCCGCGCCATCGCTGGCATGACCCAGGACGGGCTCACTGCTGGCGTCAGCCGTCGGCAGCAGACCGCCGCCCAGATGACCGCTGCCTGCACGACGGTGGGCCGGCTCTGGCCGCGCACCGGAGGACCGCTGACCGACCTGGCCGGCGCCGCCGCCGACGTGATCGGCCGCGACCGCGCCAGCATGGGTCGCGGCCACCGGTGGGCGGTCACCGTCGAACTTGCCGAAGCTGCCGACCACTGCGCCCGGCTGGCGCACCGGCTGCTGCCGCAGGCTGCGGTCGCCGAGCTGGCCGTCGTCCGGAGGCTGGCCGCAGCCGTCGAGCGCGACGCCCAGGCCGACCCGCCGACGGCCAACGGCGCGGCCGTCCTCGATCGCCTGGTGCCGGTGTCCGGCCTGCCACGAGCCGGCGAGAGGCTGACCGCAGTCGATGCCGCAGCGGCGCTGACCGCGGCGGTCGACCGATCCCTGCGCAGCGAAGGCCTGACCTTGCGCGACTTTCGCGCCGCTGTGGCCGCCGCCGAGATCACCAGCGACTGCGCCTCGTCCGTGCTAGCTGCCGCCTCGGGCGACGAAGGCATGCGGCCCCTGCTGGCAGCCGTCGCATGGGAACTCACGGGCCGAATCAGCATGACCTTCGACGACGGCCACCGAGTCGGGCCCACTGACCCCCACGGCGTCGTTCCTTGGGCACGCGCCCTCGCCGACACGCTGCGCAACGACCTCGGGTCCAACGCCGACCGCGGCGCGCTCCGCGACCGGGGCGACCTCCCTCGCCTGACCCGCACGGTCCAGCAGGTGACCAACCAGCTTCCCGTCCTCGCCGACCGACTCGCCGCGGCCGTCGACCGTTGGTCACGCACCGGTCAGCTCTACGCCGCCGCCCGCGACCTGCCCCGCATGGACAACATGCCCGACGACCGGGTGCGGGACGTCATCGCCGGCCGCCGCGTACAGGCCCGCGGCGCCGACCTTGACCGCCTCGGTCGCGCGGTCGCCTCGGCCACCGCGCTGTCGAGCAGCCTGGCCGACGCCGTGAACCGTGCTGCACCCGCCGCACCTACGAGCCAGCGCCACCTCGCCGGGCTCTACGCGCAGCGCGCTCGAGCGCCCGGCCCGGGCGAGCGACTGCTCAGCCACGCCGACGACGTGGCCAAGGCAGTCGCACGAGCCCGCTGTGCGCAAGGGATCAACACCCCGGCGCCGGGCGCAGGCGGCCCTGGCCGCTACTGACTAGTGAGAGCTCCGCGAATACGCGCCCACAGCTTTCTGCGGGGCGGTTCGGGTGCGGAGGGGCCTTCGTCGTCGCATCGGTACTCCGCGGCGGTATGGCTGCCGTGTTCCCCCTGTATCGACGTGGGCAGGAGCGGCATCTTGATTGCCAGGCGCGTCGCGCTCTCCTCAGTCCGACGCCCGGGATCGGGGGGCTCGACCACCCTGATGCCGGCGTTCGTGAGGATGCCCAGGTCGAGCCGCCACTCATGGGTCGACCGCTTCTCCCAGAGTGCGAAGGCGCGGTCGATGTGGGCGTCAGCTTCGCCGGGTGACCAGCCGTTGACCGCCCGAAGGTGGGCGGTCGCTTCGGCGGAGGTGCCGGTGACCTCGGCGAAGCCAAAATGCGTCGCCCGATGGCAGGACCAACACAGGGCGATCAGGCGCCGCAGCGTCTGCGTGTAGGTGCTCTCGTCGTACTGCCAGCGCTCGTGGGCTTCCAGTCGCTGACGGTCAGTGCCGCGTGGAGCGCCGCAGGCCTCGCAGCGGTGCCCGGCCCGGCGGTAGACCATGGACCGGAGCGCGTCCCACTGGCCTTCGTCGACGCAACTGCGGACGTTGGTGAACCAGCAAGTCGACGGCACCAGGTCGACAAACAGACCTTGGCCGAAGCTGCGGTCCTCCCCGGGCAAGAGCTCGGGTATCCGTGATTCCCAGCGCGCGAGCTTCGGGAGCAGTGCCACCTGAGGCGCATACCAGCGGCGAACGTCGGGATCCCATCGGGCACCGGCTGCCTTGGCAGCGTCCTTCTCGGCGTACGGCACGTCGAGCCACAAGCGATCCGGCATCGGTACTCCGTACTTACTCGGGGTGCCCTGACTATGCAGCCGGGTACCGACATGACGGTTGCCCCCATTCGGCGGGGGCTTCTCAAGCCAAAGGCAACTCCCTTACTGACCGTTCGGTGATGACGTACCACCATGGCCCTGGGCCCCTGGTGTCAACGATCTCCTCGATGTCGTCCCACCGGCGAACCATCCACGTCAGCCAACCCCACGTCGTTTCATCCCGCTTGCCGCCGATCCGGAAGACACGCAGGCCCGACTCCCGGATCAAGTGCACTTCGGCCGGCCGGGTACGCATTCGCCTGTCCCGGCCAATGGCGATGAGGCCTCGCGCCGCCACAGCTGGCATCCAGTCGGGGTCCAGCGTGCCGTATGGGCATTCGGGGATCAGTGGATGGCCGACATGAACGGTGTCAAAGCGCGCGGCGGTGAGAGCCTTGCCGAGCCCGAGCGCGCTCTCGTCCACGTAGAAGCGCAGACGTTCGCGATCGGCCACCACGAGACGTCAGGCGGCCGCGCGCTTCAGCTCGTACCGGACCGCGGCGTCGACGAGCGAGCGATTCAGCTCGTACATGTCTGCCACAGAGTCAGGCGTTTCTCCCGCACGGATCAGCTCTGCGATGACCTCAGTAGGGACGTTGCGAACAACTGGCTCCCCGTAGCCGCGAAGCGGATCGACCTGTACCTCAGCGATGTCCGGCATGGGATGCAGTAGTCGGGGCTCAGGAACATCGCCGTCTGTCCACTCGAGCGACCCCCGGAACGACTCGGCATGCTGAGACCAGAGAAGACGCTGGTTGCTCCTCACCACGACGAGCTGCAACGCGCTGTCGAGGCCGACCTCGTCTTGCACCGCTCGGACCAGTTCCTGACCCTCCGCGTACAGCCAGGTCCGCGCTGAGGCCAGCGGATACGGCGTTTCGAGCTCTCGGCGCAGGCGTTCCACCGCTGGCCGCATCCGGATCATCGGCACCCCGGCGTCACGGAACTCCGCGAGCAACCGAGTCTCTACAAACTCGCCCCACGTGGCGGTGTCCTCGTTGGTCCGCTCCTGCCTGATGACCGGCGGATACGACTTGGCTCCGCGGTTGTAGCCGTCGATCCACCGGCGGGCTGTCCCGCCATGAAGACCGAGGATGCGATCGACCTGGGCCATCGAGTACACCGGGCGGTCCACCAGCCGGGCGACTCGGTTCATGAGCGCATCTTGTCAGGGAGGTATGACCGAGCGCTGGACAAGCGGCATGCGGCGCAGGACTGTCACCCGACAGTGATGGGACCCAGACCGTGGCGCGTCCTCCCGGCTGCCGGGAGTGAACGCGTCCCGGAAGCCGAACCTCTACCGGGGTTGGTGCAGCTCAGGTGGCGTGCTGTGGGACGGCCGTCCCGTCTGACCCGGCCGCTGAGGATCCGCGTATGGGGGCGTTGAGCGGTGCGCCCGGTGTGGACCAGTCGGGGTCCTGCGAGGCGCCGAGGTGATCGGTTCGGTGTCGAGCACGGCCTTGTGGACGGTGCCAGGCGGCACGCCGAGAGCCTCGGTGACCCGGTCGATGTGTGCCAGCCACCGGCTGGGTGGCAGGGCGACGATGGTGGCGCTGACGTCGTGCAGTGCTGCGCGGAGAGCTGCGGGGCTCCTGTCGGAGAGCGCGGCGGTAAGGCGGGCGTCGAGAAGGTTGTCGGCGAGGCTGCTCGAGGCGTCGATGGCCCTCCGTAGCGCGGTGGCCCCCTCGCGGTGGAAGAGGTCGGCGGGATCGAGCCCGTCGAACAGGGCGAGTCGGCGCGGGTCGTCCCCACGGGTGGAGAGCTGCCAGAAGATGCGCTCTGCGGCCTGCTGTCCGGCGGTGTCGTCGTCGGTGGCCACGAGAATGCCGGGGCCGTGGAGGCGTATGTAGGGGCCGAGGAGGTCTGCTTGTCGGTCGGTCAGGGCGGTCCCGAGGGCGGCGACGCCGACGGTCTGTTCGCCACCGGCCAGAGTGAGGGCGATGGCGTCCAGCGGTCCCTCGACGAGAGCCGGGGTGGCTCCCGCGGCCAGCGCAGCTCGGCTCTCATGGAGCCCGAACAGGTGCTCGCCCTTGCGGTACAGGTCGGTGCCCGGGGTGTTGAGGTACTTGGGTCCGGCGCGTCCGTCGTCGGGTGCGGTGGGGTTGCGGCGGGCGACGAAGCCGACGATGACGCCGTCGCGGCTAAAGATGGGGAAGGTGAGCCGGTCGCGAAACCGATCGATCAGCGCTCCGGTGCGAGCGCGGAGGGCGAGGCCTGCGGCGAGCAGCTCTTGGTCGCTGGCGCCGAGGCCGCGCAGGTGGTCGACGAGCGCGGTCCAGCCGGCGGGGGCGTAGCCCGCGGTGAACCGGGGATCGGCGGTGAGGTCGGTGCCCAGCCGGTCGTGCAGGTAGCCCGCTGCCCAGGAGTGGCGGTAGTGGTCGCTGGAGAAGGCGGCGGCCTGGGCGTTGAGCTCGATGAGCCGGTCGCGGCCAACGATGGCGGTGGCCCAGAAGTGTTGCTCGAGGAGGTAGTCGGCGTCGTCGGCGACATCGACCCCGCCGGTGACGGTGAAGGGGTCCGGCGTGCGATACCGCGGCGGCCACGCCGGCGGAGGGGTGTCGTAGTTGGGGTCGAATGGCGCGTCCTCGTCGCAGGGCAGCCCGTCCGCCGGGTCAGTGGTGGCGGTCTTGGGTGCGTGCACGGGCGGCAGTAGATGCGCATCGTCGGGGGGCTGCAGATCGGCCGGCAGGGGTTCGGGGTCGTGCACGGGGGCCGGGTCGGTGAGGGCGGCGATCTGGAAGACCAGCGCCTCGGCCAGCCCAACCGCGTCGTCGGTCACTGCGGGCGGCAGGCCGGTGAGTGCGGCGGTGAGCAGGTCGGCGGGACGCCATCCGTTGCGGGTGCCGGTGGTGACCGCGGTGACCAGCGCCGGCCACGCCGGGTCGGCCAGCACACCTTGGGCCTGCTGGTCTGGGAGCAGGTCCAGCAGGGTGGTGCACCAGTCGGGGCGCGGTCCGGCCGTGCCCGGCCCAGCGGGAACGCTGGCCGGGGCGACGTGGGGTGCCATCCGCCACCACAGGGCCGCGGCGGGCAGGTCGTCGGGCAGGGGACGTTGTGCAGCAACGGCGGCGAGCATGCCGGCGGCATCTAGACCGGCACGGTCGGCGGCGGCCAGCCGGTCGCGGAGTGCCGGCCAGTGCTCGTCGCGGCGGATGCGGGGGGCGATGCCGTCGGCGAGGGCGGACCACACGGAGCTGTCCCGGGTGGGGCCGGTAGCGGTTACGGCCTCGTCCAGGCGTGTCTGAGATTGGCGTTCCGCAGCCTGCCGCCGGGGCGGTCCGGTGGGGCGCCGGTCGCTGTCGGGAACACTGAGCGCGGCGCGCCAGACGGCGAGGTCCGCACGCAGCGACCCGTGATCCGGGCCCAGCAGCGGTCTCGCCCAGGTGGGCGCGGTGGCCGCGGTCATGCCGGCGCTGTTCTCTCCGACCCGTGCCGCGCAGGCGATGACGTGATTGGCGCGGGCGGTCAGATAGGGCCCCCAACGCGGATCGTCGACCAGTGCCGCCGGTATCCCGGATAGCCACCGCAGCGGACCTGCCGGACCCGACACGGGCAGCCGGTGATCGAGGACGGCAGCGGGGTCGGTCGCCGTCTCCAGTTCCCGCGCTTCGACCGTCGTCCTCAGTACGGCGGCAGGGTCGCAGCCTTTGAGTGCGAGCAGCGCCAGGTGTCCGCGCAGCGTCGGCCACGCCGGCGCGGCGGTCAACCCGGCGTGCAGGCGCTCGGCGGCGTTCTCCAGTTCTTCTGCAGTCACGGCACCCAGGCGGTGGTCGGCGGCGACGTGTAGCGCGTCGGCGTACCGGGTGGCGGCCTCGTGCAGCAGCTCGGCCGGGTCAGCCAGTGCCCGGCGGGCGCCGGCCGCGGAGGTCTGGGCGCCGTCGCGGGCGAGCATGCCGACCAGCAGGTCGGTGGCCGTGGGCGGGGACACGGCGGCGGGGGTGACGATGCTGTGCGGATCACCGTCGCCGATGGTGGCCAGGTATAGGTGGTTCGCGGCGCGCCCCCGGGACAGCGCCACATAGAGCAGCTGCCGGGACTCGGTGCCGCCGAGAACGGTGTGGCAGACCTCGGCGGTGACGCCCTGGGCGCCGTGCACCGTAGTCGCGTAGCCGAGCTGCACGTGCTCGGCGACGTAGCCCGCCGGCAGGCTGATCCGCCGTCCGGTGTCCGTGTGCACGACGTCGAGGGAGCCGTCGCCGCCGACGGCCCGGACGGCGAACCGGTCACCGTTCTTCACCCACTCGGTGGCAGTGATCGGCAAATGCCGGTTGTTGGTGCGGGTGATGATGGGGTCCCCAGCGCCGACCCGGGTGCCGTCTGCCAGCTCGACCTCCGCACCCGGCGAGGAGGCGGCGCGGGTCAGCCGGTCAGCCCGCGCCCGCTGGTTCAGCTGCGCGACCAGCTCCCGGGTCGCGGCCAGCAGCAGCGCGTCCACACCGCGGTCGCGGTCGGCGGCCCAGGCGGCGTAGGCCTGCTCGGCGCAGGTGGACCGGTCCCCGACGTGGACCCGGCCGGAGTCGAGATAGAAGCCCAGCCCGAGGGTGTCGCCCTCCCGGACGGCGACGGTCGCCGCGGCCTCCGCCGGGTCATCGAAGCGCACCAACTGGGTGAGGGTGACCGCGCCATGGGTGGCGGCGATCTCGGCCAGCAGGCCGCCGGCGGCAACCGAGGTCAGCTGCTGGTGATCGCCGACCAGGCGCACCGATCCGCCCCGCCCCAAGACGTACTCGGCCGCGCGGGCCAGCTCGACAGTGCCGGCCATGCCGGCTTCGTCGAGGACCACCAGCGTCGTCGGCCCGATGCCGGCCACCCAGTCGGGTGCTTGTCCGGCCTCGAGGCACCAGACGAGCTTGGTAAGCGTCTCGCAAGGTGCACCAAGACAAGCCCGCAGCCCGGCGGTGGCCACGGCGGAGGGCGCTAACCCGAGCACCGTCCCGCCGTCGGCGGTCCAGGTGCGGGCCAGGGTGGCCAGCGCGGTCGTCTTACCAGCGCCGGCCGGGGCGAGGGCCAGCTGCATTCGGGCACCGCTGCAGGCCAGCTCACGGACCAGCTGCGCCTGGCCGGGATTGAGCTCCGCGCCGTTGGCCGTCGACTCAAGCAGCGCCAGCTCCACCGTGGCCGGATCGGCGCGGCGTCCCTCACCGCGCCCCGCGGCCGCCAGCAGCAGCGCCTCGGCGTCAAGCACCGCCCGGCTGGTGTAGAGCCGGGATCCGGCGACGGTATAGACGCTGGCCCCGTCCGAGCGGCGCAGCTCCGGCGGCTCGACCACCGGGTCGCGTTCACCGAGGGGAACGGACAGGCCGGGGGACAGCGCCTCCTCGGTGACCCGGGTGACCGCGACGTCCACCTCAGCGGGAGGCAGGGCGGCGGCCCGCACTACCCGCTCCACCTCGGCGCACACGTGCCACATCTGCCAGGTAGCCCGCCCAGCCGAGATGGTGTCCAGCACCCGGGAGGCGGCCGACTGGACCCAGGCCTCGGTTACCCCCGGGCGCGGGGACCCTCGCGCGCCCAGCACCCGGCCCAGCATCCGGTCGACGCGATTCGGGCTGCCGAGGATGGCGAGGGCTTCTCGGCGCCAGGTTGCCCGCTGCTCACCGATAGAGCGTGGCTCGTGCTTGGGGCCGCGCGTTTCCAGGGTCGCCTGCTGTGCCAGCCCGATCGCTTCCACCGCCGTGGGCGCCCGGCCGTGGTGGCGCTGGAACTCGCCCGCCAACACGCCTCGCCGCGCGTCGATGTCCCGACGCCGCGACGACCACGCGCTCAGCAGGCGTTGGTCCATGCCGACGATCTCCCGCACCGTCCGCCGGCCCGTTGTGATGCCGGGACGGTCGGTGAATCGAATCCCCAGGCGGGTGACCAGGTGCGCCTGCAGCCGGGTGTCGTAGCGCTCGGAGGCGGCGACAGCGGCCTTGTGCAGCACCCGCCCGTCCAGCGCCCGCCAGCGCCCGTCGCGGGTCTGCACCTTGTTGCTCACGGCCACGTGGCTGTGCAGGTCCGGGTCACCGGCGCGGGAGTCGCGGTGCGTGAACACCGCGGCGATCAGCCCGGTGGTCTCGACTTGCCGCACCCCGTCGGTGCCGAGCCGGGTGAAGCAGGCGCTGTCCTCCAGCCAGGCCAGGGCGTCGGCGACCGCGGTGGCATGGGCGGCCTCGATCTGCTCGGCCACCTCCCGCGGCGCCAACGCCCACAACGCCGAGACCGACTTGACCGGGGAGAAGGTCAGGTCGTAGCCGGCCACCGCTGTCGTCGCCGGCCGCGAGACTCGGGCGATGAACCCCGACAACTCACGTGCATCGCGCCAAGCGCGGCCGTAGGCCTCGGTGAACATGGTCCGGGCCAGGTCGCTGCGGATCTGCGCGCGGTCATCGTGCGGAACCGGGGTAGTGGCGGGCTGTCCGCGGGCAGCGTTGAAGGCGGCGTACCCCTGGGCGCACCGCGCCCGGAAGCCGTCGGCTCGAGCACTGAAGACGAAGAAGGCTCGCCCGAGAGATCCTGCGGCATGTGCTTCCGCCGGCGTCCGTCCGCCGGCCAAGGCGTCCTGCTCGAGCCGGTCGGCGTCGGGATGTCGACCCTCACCGAAGAGCGACTTCATCTGGTCTTCGCCGACGAACTGGCCGGCGATGACTCCGCTGAGCCCGGGCAGGCCATTGCCAGCCCACCTCCCCGGGGACTCGCCGCGCTGCGAGTAGTAGTCGCCCAGCCCG
This sequence comes from Bacillus sp. AZ43, assembly GCA_004570425.1. Classification (GTDB taxonomy): domain Bacteria; phylum Actinomycetota; class Actinomycetes; order Mycobacteriales; family Geodermatophilaceae; genus Blastococcus_B. Next base: position 85,703 of record SPQJ01000003.1, on the reverse strand, counting down.
ACGTGACCCCGCTCCGTGGCATCGAACGCCGCCACCTGTCGCGTGAGATAGGTGTAACCGTCCCCGGCGGTCAGCTTGTGCAGCGTCATCACGCCTGCGGACCGTAGGAAGGCGGTCTCCACTAGGACTGCCGTACTTCTCCAGTAGCCCCCGGGGCCCGGAAGCGCCGGCCAGGGCCTCGACGTTGTCCGAGTCGGGGAGTTGACACGGATCTCTGTGCGCGACGACCAAGACTTCGCTCACGGACCGCAGGCCACCACCGGGGGTGGCGCCTTCCTCTGCCCCTCGCCCGCAGACTGCCGGCGAGCAGCCCGCCGAAATGCAAGACGTGTGTCGGCTCGTGATCTTGCAGTTCTCCAGCTTCGGGAGGCGGCCAGTTCGCGCGCGATGAGACACCGCGGAATCAGGCGTGGTGGCGAGTGCGGCATGACGGGCGCGGTGTCTCTGAAGGCGGCCTATGGGACACGCGCTTCCGAAACCATGTGCGTAGAGAGTCAGTTTCTCGCCCCAGAAGTGAGCGTTGGCGCACGTTGTCTCCACATGGGACTTCCGCCCACCCCGACCGGCCGGTAGGCAAGCGATGGGGACTGCCCGGACTTCAGTTGCCTCTGTTCGGTAGGGGCGGTCAGGCCGCGTGAGCGGCCTGGGTCAGTGTCTCGAACTCGATGGGGGTCATGCGGCCGAGGGCGTCTTGGCGCCTGCGGCGGTGGTAGTGGTCCGCCACATTGTCAGCGAACACGCGAAGCGTGATCTCGCAGACCTCCGGCCACTGCTGCCCGGGCTGGTTCGAACGTGTGGGCTCTACCGGGAGCCGAAGCCGCAGCAGGCTGCCTGTTCGCCTTCACTCCTGCGGCGTGACCTTGGCCTCGATGAAGGCGATCTCCTCGGAGTCAAGGCCGTATTTGGCGTACAGCTGCTGGTCGATCTCGGCGATCGACTTCGACCAGTCGATGTCCGAGGACTTGGTGAAGTCCTGCGCCGGAACGAACTTCCAGGTGCTTCGCGGGTTGTGCTGGGTGACCTTCAGGACGCCGAGCATCGTTCTCGCGAACTTGGACTTGAGGTACTTCATGCACGCCTGCGCCTCGGCTTCGGCGTCGAACGAGCCGATGGTGATGAAGGTCTGCGTGACCCCGACACCTGGCCCAACGACCGTGGGGTTGTTCAACGCGACGCCGAAGAAGTCAGTTGTCGAGCCCGACCCGTTCGCAGCTGGGACCGAGACCTTGTACCTGTCGAAGCTGGCGGGGCCGGTGATGTAGTCGCTGCGGATCCAGCGGGCCGCGCGCCTGTTCCTAATCACTCCGAGGAGCTGCACGTACTCGTTGCCATCGCTGGGCTTCTCCGCGTGGAAGAGGAACGAGAACATCTCGAAAGCGTTGGTGTTGACCAGGGCCTGGTTGCCCTCAGGGCGCAGGGCAAGTGCCTGTTGGTGGTCCTCGTACAGCTTGGCTGTGTAGCGGTATGAGCGTGAGCTCGTGATGCCGAGGGTGTCGATGAAGGCGGATCCCGACTCCTGGACCTTGTGCAGGATCGCGTTGAGCTCGGGATGTCCGGTGAAGAACCCGATGGGGCCGAGCTTGCGCTCCGAATCGCGGTACGTAACAGCGATGCCGGCCTTGATGGGGTCCGAGAGCCCTGGGAACAGACGATTTGAGTCAGGCTCATAGTGAGCGACGCTCAGATGCTCGTCGGCCAACATCTTCTCGTTCCACGCCTTGGGCGTGAAGCCTGCGTTGAACAAGAAGCGCGCGGGCGTGATGAGCACGACCTTGCTGCCGACCTCGTACGCGGCATCCATGAACAGGTGATAGATCGGGGTGTCGCGTGTGCCCCCGCCCTGGGCCTCTTCCTGGTACGGCGGGTTGCCGATGACGACGTCGAACTTCTTGCTCATGTCAGCGATCTCCGCTCAGCATGTCGCCGATCATCTTCTGCCGGTCCGCTGGGCTCATCCGCGCGAGGTTGCCGACTCGGAAGTGCCCAGACTCCTTCACCCATTGCCTGCGTTCGGCGTTGCCACCGGAGACCGCTTCAATGGTGATGTCGTGGAGGATCTCGTTGTGGCTCATCTCGAAGATCTGTGAAGTCAGAATGTGCCGTAGCCGCACGTCCTGGTCCGGGAACTTGGCGGCCAGGCCGGTGTCCAGCCGCCGCACAAGCTCCATCAGGAACAGGCCAGCGGTGGAGAACAGGTCAGCGAACTTCTTGTCCGGGTCACTGAAGATGCCTGGGTTCTCGGCCTCAAGCGAGTCGACCATCATCTTCACGACGGCCTGCGGCGTGAAGACAAGGGAGGTCTTCTGCTGCGGGATGTACGCGAAGATGTCCTCGACCTGCTCCTCGTCGAAGTAGTCGGCGAGCGCTTCCTTCTTGTCCAGGAACTCCTGGACGGACTGGTCGAAGACCGCCTCGTCGAAGAGGCCGGGGATCCTGGTCGTCGTTCCGTTTTCCTCGACGACGTCCTGTCCGTCGCGGAGGAGGCGGAACTCTTCCTCCGAGATACCGGTGATCTCCTGGAAGACGTCGTCGGGCGTGTAGTCGTCGAAGTTGGCGAGGCGCATGCCTCGATCGCCGTACGCCATGAGGAACATCGGGATGGTCCGCGCGAAGCCGCGGAGGTGGGAGCGGCAGTCGTCCATCGTCTGGTTCGCGAGCTTCTGCTCCTTCTTCGTCTCTTCGCGCGTGACCACCTCAGGGACGACTTCGTCCATCGTTGCGGTGACGATGGCGATGATGTCCTTCTGGAAAGCCTGCTTCTGCTCTTCCCGCTTGGCCGCGACGGCCGCCGCCTCGGCCTCGGTCGCGGCCTCGGCTAGTTCGTCAGCCAGGTGCTTCTTCGCGATGGCCTGCTCGGCAAGCGCACGCTCGACCTTCGCCTTCACTGCCTGTTCGGTGCGCCTCTCGTCCCGTTCGACCTGCCCGGCGGTCAGTCCGTACGCGTCCTTGAGCTCGTCGCGCTTCTCCCGAGCGTGCTCGGTCACGACTTTGGCGATGTCCGCCGCCAGTTTGGTCGCCGGGGCGTCGAAGTCAGCTGTTGGGATGTCCTCGATGCGCCAGACGGGCTTGCCGAACTCTGCCACCTTGGGGTTGATGACGGTCTCCACGTCGACCAGCACGTTGCCGTCTCGGTCGGTCGTGGGCGGTGGCTCGGGCAGGTCGATCGTCTGCCCGGCGGTGGCCCGGTTCCCCTTCGCGGCGGGCAGCTTCTCAAGGATCTCCTTGAGGTGCTCCGAGTAGCGGAAGATGCCGGCGACGTTGGCGAACAGAAGGTTCGACAGGAAGCCGCGGCGAACGACCTCACGGGCCTTGAAGACCTGCGGGAACGCGAGCACCTGCCCCGCATCAAGTTCGATCATCCGCCCCTCGGAGTCCTCACCGAGGACCGGGAAGAAGTTCAGCAGCCTGCGGATGTTCTCCTGCCGCACCCCGGGGTCTCCCGAGGGGTTCGGGCTGAGGTTGTTGGCGAAGGCGTCGAACATCGTCAGAGTTCGTTCGGGCGCGAAGTCGAAGATGTAGGCGTTCTGCTTCTGGAAGACCGTTCCGCCGCGCTCGAAGGTGCAGGCGTTCTGCGCGCGGAAGGCGGCCTGCATGTACTGGGCCGGCGACGTGAGGTTGGACAGCATGATCACCGCTGTCCACTCCGGGACCGTGACGCCTGTCGTGAGCTGGCCCACGGACAGGGTGATGGTCTTTCCGCCGACGGCCTCGGCGTCGGCAATGGCCTTCCGCACCCTGCCCAACGACTTTCCGATGGCAGCAGGGTCGGACTCGTCGGAGCGCCCGTCGCCTGCGGCCAGGACGACGGTGTAGTCCTTGAAGACCTCGTGCGCCTTGAGGAGGCGCTCCAGCGCCCTCGCTGAGGCGACGCGGTTGAGCAGCCAGAAGGAGTGCCGGACCTCGTCCCGGAGCTCTGGGGTCGAGAACGGGTACTTCTCGTTCGTCGCGAGGCGGTCGAGGAACTTGATGACGTCGGCTTCGTACTCGAAGTAGCCGTTGTCCTTGGTGCTGAAGAACTCGTTGAGGTCGAACGTGTAGTCCACGTTCGCTTCGTCCCCCTCGATCGCCACCCCTTCGTCCAGGCGGTCGGTGATCATGCGGGAGAGCTGGTAGGTCAGCAGATTGAGCGTCGGCAGTGCGGCGTAGGGGTTGTCTTGGCCGTCGCCAACCCACTCACGGCGGGCGGTCTGCTCGTCCTCGTACGTCCAGTTGAAGATCTCGCCGGAGGCGAACCTTCCTGACGCGAGCGCCTTGAACGGCGTGCCCGACAGGTGCAGGGTCCGGCTGCGCTTGATCTGGTCGAACGCGATGTCGGTCTTGGTCGTGTCGACGCCTTCGTGGGCCTCGTCGACGACGAGGAGGTCCCAATGGAGGTCGGCGATGTGCTTGAGCTTGGGGTAGTACCCGCCGAAGTACTGCGACCCCTTGAGGTCCTGGAGGGAGACGAACTCGACGACGCGGGCGTCCGCACGGTCGGCGCAGAAATGGCGCCACTGCTCGCGGGACATGGGCGAACGGTCGTCGAGCGAGGGGGACTCGGAGACGAACTTGAAGGTCGTCTGGTGGCCGATGAAGCGCGTGAAGTCGTCGTACCAGCTGTTCGCGATGGCGGGGCGGTTGGTGACGATGAGGACCGTCTTGACGTCCAGTTCCCGCATGAGGTGGTAGGCCGTGAGCGTCTTGCCGAACCTGGGCTTCGCGTTCCACAGTGCCTCCGCCGATCCTGCGGAGAAGGCCGCGACGGCCTGGTCCACGGCGGCACGCTGCTCCGGCCTGAGGACGTAGTCGTCTTCGCCGCCGGCCTGGAGGTCGCCGAAGTCCTGCCCTGCGAAGTCGTTCAAGTAGTCGAGCGACGTCCGAGGAGCGCCGGCGAAGCGGTGCCATTCGGTCCGCTTGGGAGCGGTCTCTCGGACCACGCCCTGCTGCTTCAGGAAGGCGTGGAAGTCCGTGTCTGTGAACCGCCCTCCGGCCTCGGTGGTGAACAAGGCACGGCGAGACCAGACCTTCTGCTTCTCGACCGACATCTGGCTCGCCTGCTGGGCGATGCGGGCGTCGGCGCTGTCCTGCTCGGTGTAGCCGATCTTCTCCCAGCCCGAGTACTTGGGGACGTCAGGAGTCCTCCACGAGTAGATGAGGGGCACCACCTCGCGGAAGGTCCTGATCTTCGGGCTAGCCACTGGCCTTGGCCTTCTCGTGGACACGGTCGATCCGGCTCACCGCGTACGTTCCGTAGTCGGTGAAGTCGAGCATGCCGTCGCCGCGCAGCGACGCGAGTGCGAAGGGCTCCCGCTGGACCATGCCGGGCATGTCCGCGATCCTGTGCCACCAGGAGAACTGGATCTCCTCGCCGTGCGAGTCCAGACCCTTGAGGGTGTCGCCGCAGACGATGTTCGTGTCGATCAGGAAGGCGGCGGCCCGCCCGGCCCTGGTGCCCGAACCGCAAGCAACGCCGTGGCTGGAATGGAACCGCAGGAACTCGGCGAACATCGCCGCCTTGGCGTCCCGATGGTTGTCCTCCAGCAGCTCGATCCCGTAGATCGAGGCCAGGGCGAACAGCGACTCGTCGAGCCAGGACTCCGGCCCACACCGCTTCTCGATCGCTCGGAGCTTGCGGCCCAGGATCGCGACGAGGAAGTTGCCGTCGCCCGCCGCAGGCTCAAGGAAGGTCTTGTCGACGAAGTCGGGGCCCGTCTCCAGCTCCTCGTGGACCAACTCGAGCATCGTGTTGACCATCTGCCGCTGCGTGAAGACCTCGCCGTAGACCTTGACGCGTTGCCGGGACTTCACGACTTGCTCCTCCACGATCAGCGTCGGCACATGCGTCGTCCGTAGCGCCTTCACTGCGGGTCCGGCTCCTGCAGGACGACCCTCGCTGACCTTGCTCGCGATAGCGAGGGCCCTGGCCTCGGGGAGCACTATCTCGACCGGCGCTGACCGGCAAGAGAGCGTCTGTCCTGGGGTAGGGCCTCCTGCGTCCGGGGGCAGCACTGCCTGCCGTTGAAGCCGTGTGCCTGCGCCCCGCACCAGCCGCTCCTCCTGCTCGTCCTGACCGTCACTGCAAACCTAGGTCGTCGAGGGGCTAGAAGCGCGCAAGGCACCCGGAGGTCTGCGTTCCTGCAGTTAGATCGTCGCCCTTACGAGAGGAGACGACGGCTACGCCGCAAGCCGCCGCGGGAGTCAGCTAGGCCGCCGGTGTCCCTGAGCGGCCCATTTAGGGACAGTCACCGACTATGGCGCCGTGTCATGGGTCCACTCCCTCGTGTGGCCTAGCGGCGATGGCCAGGAGCACATCATGGCCGCGGCCCTGCTCGACCTGCCGGTGCAGGCCAAGCTCCACGATGCGTCCGTCATTGGGGGTCCATGGCTTGGCCGAGCCTGCTTGTCCTAGGAGCGGGCTGAGGGCATCAATGGTGGCTTTCCAAAGGTTCGGCCAGTTCCTCCTAGGCCCCACCGTGAAGCTCAGTTCCAGAGACACCGGACCCGGCGGAAGCTCGGCCACCGTGAGGAGAGCGTCCTGAATCTGCTGCTTATAGACGCCGCTCTCGCCGGAGGCGGTGGTGTGGACGAAGAGCCACCCGCCAGCCGGGTCCGCGTCGGCGAGGAGCACGGCTTGCTCAATGCCGATCAGCGAGGTCGTCGCGTGCCGCTTTGTTGCCCACACACAGGCCACTTGGCGCTGGCTGACGTTGATCAGTCTCATCGCGAGCGGGAAGACGTAGTTGTCCAGGTCGTTGGCGTCGAGCAAGGGCGTCTTAGCGGGAAGGCCTACATCCAGCCGTAGGGCCAGCGGGTCCGCCACGTCAGACAGCGCCGGCGTGAGCACGTCCACCGCATGTGTCAGGAACGCCTCGAGCCGCACTCGATCCGGATCCCCCGTCCTGTTCCAGCTCGCCAGGCGAGGCGCGACCCCGAGAGGCAGGAGCTCGCCGTTAGGGCGAGCAAAGAATGCCGGCTGCACGGACATGACGGGACGCTAGACCTATCAACTTGGCATCGGATCGCGTGCGCCCCTGAGCGGCCCACTCCAGGGATAGCCCGCCACCGGCCCCGCAGGCCGCGTCCCCGAGAGACGGCCGTAACGGGGACTTGGCAAGCACAACGAAGTTGTGCGGGGAACCCACCTCGCGTCAGTCCCAGATGGGCGGTCTGCTTGTCCTAAGGCGCCCCTTGGGGACGCTCGTTCATTTCCCGACAACGTCGCCCGCAGCCGCGAACGAGGCAGAGACCACGGGCGATTGACCGGCAAGATCAAGCGGCTGGTTGCTGGCGAGGTCGACGACCGTCAAGCCGGCGGCGACATACCGTGCCCAGCCAACCTTGTCCTCGTGAGCACTCAGCAGCTTGTGTTCGTCTCGGGTGACCACGCATGCGACGGCACCGGCGAGAAGCGCCGCGACGTCAGCGCCCGGCTGAAGTAGCTGCTGCACCAGGCCCTTCCGCGGTTGCACATGTTCGTGGTGCAGTAGCTTCGCCGCAGCCGAAGGCGTCATCGACGCCTGAATCGCCAAGGCGCCATTGGTCCGGTAGCGCAACAGATACTTCCGGCTGACGCTGCCCCGTTCCGTAACGAACCAGATCGCCTCGTTCAGCAAGCGCTTCCGGTGGTCGACGTGCACACACTTGTCGGTCAGTGCGAACGTGGCTTGTGCGACTGAACTGGCCAGACGGGCGGCTTCGTCACCATCGTTGGACCAGCTGGGTCCCAAATTTGGCACGACGTTCTCCTCTCCGGGAACCGGGTTGCAGCTTGCCATCGCACGGCCGCCGCCACGTCTGGCGGAAACCGTTCGACGAGAGGCCCTCGCCGCAGAGAGTCAGGGCAGGTAGGAAGGGCCAATGGCCGCCGGACGCTCACTCACGACGGATCAGGTGGACGCTGCTATCGATCTCGTTATCGAGGCAGCGAAGGATCGAGGGCAGACCGTCAGCTACACGCGCGTCTTCGAGGCGGGTGGCTTGCCGGCGCCCCAGATGTTGCACCAGGGCGCGGAGTCTCATTTGGTCACCGAGTTCATGAAAGCCTTCCACGACCGCTGCATCGAGCGAGACTTGCCTCCGCTCGATGCCCTCGTTGTGCACGTCGCCGGTCCTCGCGAGGGGAAGCCTGGCGGTGGCTACTTCAAGGTGAACGGTCACGACGACGCTTTCCACGACCGGACACCGCCAGAGCGCATGATCGCTGCCTATGGCTTCTGGGAACGGCAGGTCGCCCAGTGCAAGCGCTGGGGCATCGACGCGCGGCGAGCTCGTTAGAAGCTCGCCGCGACGTGTGAGACGGTGTCCCATAGCCCGCCTTCAGGACATGGCGGCGGCGCCCTCCGCTTCTGCCAAGCTTGGCTGATTCAGCAGCTCCGCTGAGCCGCTGACGTGATGTCGCGCTCAACGACCGGAGGAGTTGCTGGTGAGCTGGATCGAGAGGCTCCGTCGCAACGGCGCTCAACGGAGGACCGGGGCCGCCTCCGCAACCCCGACGGCCGGACAGGCGTGGCTCTGGGTCACCGGACCTGAGTTCTACCTGGACGACGACGGCCGGGATCGAGCCGACCTGGACCCAGCGTCGTTCGACGGCCCCCGAGGCTGGTGGACGTGCCATTCCGACACGCGGTTCGGCGACCCGGCGCTCCTGTACCGGGCAAGACAGCGCAAGGACATCGCGTACCTCGTCAGAGCGGAGTCGGACGCGTACCCGCTCTCGGCGGGCGACGGGGTCCCGGGAAGAAACACCCACGGGTGCGACTACACCGTCGTCAAGAAGTTCAGCCATCCGCTGTCGATCGAGGCCATGAGGGCGGACCCGTCGCTGGCGGAGTGGGCCGCACTAAAGATCAACTTCAATGGGTCCGTCCACCGGGTGCCCCATGCGATATGGAAGCGACTCCTCGACCGGTTAACGAACCGGCGGCCGGAGGAGGTCCGGTCCGCGATCGAGCACAGGGCCCGCGAGTTGGAGGACGAGCTTGCGCTCGAGCGGTACCTCGTCGACAACGGGGACATCTGGCGAAAGCTGGGCTACTCGCTCGAGCTGCGCCACCAGCAGCGCCGTTGGGCCGACCGAACCCGGGCCGACCTCGTCTACTGGGACAAGGCCGGCGGGCAGTACGTGGTCGTCGAACTCAAGGCGCGCACCGTTAATGGAGACACCGTCGGTCAGGTGCTGAGGTACATGGCCAACGCTCGGAACGAGCTCGCCGGCGGCCGACCGACGAAGGGGATCGTCATCGGAGCGGACTTAGGCAAGTGGGGCAAGTCCCTTCTCGAGGAACACCCGGAAGTCGCATTCGTGAGTCACGACGACCTCGGGGCGTCGGTCGTGCGGCGTAGCACCAAACGGACGAAGCTCCCGAAAGTCAGCTGACCGGTTGCGCCGACCAGCCCTCCATCGCAGCCCCATACCCACAGGTGTCCCATAAGCCGCCTTCGGAGACACGCGCCCGCTCGCCGGTCTCGAAGTCGTGCGCACTCAACGAGGTCCGATCCGCGGGGGTCGACCGAGCCGCAACGGGAGCTGGCGACGCGCCCGACCGCGTGGGCGTCAGTCAACAACCAGTCACAAAACTTCCATCCGAGACCCCTGTCGACCAACACCGTCCAACAACGGATGCGCTGGTCATCCGCTAGTTTCCGAGTCTGCCAATGACTGTCGTGCACGCTCAGAACGTTCCGCTTCAACGCGTTCCTCACGAACAACATCCGGCAGCTCAACGACCCCGATGAGTGCCGAGCCATCCAACGCTCCCGTCTGCACTGGATCTCGCACACCTTGGAGCCGGGACTCGCCGGGCTGGCGCTTGAGTCAGCCGCGATCTGTGCGGCCATCCAGCCCGTCATCTCGGAACTCGACCTTGTGTCGACGCAGCGGATCGTCGAGATCAGCGGCTTGGCTAGGCGCAAGAGCCACAAGATCACGGACCCAGCGACCCAGCCGCCGAGCAAGTACTGGCCGTGACCAGCCTACGAACGACGCCCGGCGGTCGACGGATGTGCTGCCGGGCCCGCCACCGCTACGCCGAAGAGAGCGACGCCGATCACGACCTGGGCGACGATCTCGCGGCGTCGTCGGCGCTGTTCGTCCGTGAGGGGTACATCGCGCCGACGCAGGAGTGGGCTCACCTGGCGCAGCCTAGGGCGACTCGTCTCTGAGTCGCCGAGCTGATGCGGGCCGGTTACTCCTGCAGCGTCGCGGCCTGCCTCGCAACGCCCAGCGCCGCGGGCATCCGTTAGTGGGGCCACTCGCCGACGGCGACCCTGCTCCAGGCGCGTCCGCCAACACCGCGAGGGGATGTCAGCCGCCCGGTAGCCCCTCCCTCATGTCCCGAAAGGCGGTCTCTCGGACCGCGTGGAGGCTTGCCTGCCACCGCAGCAACGTGGGTCCGATGACGTCCAGCCAGACCGAGTCGGGTAACCCCGCGTAAGCCAGCGCGGCCATGGCCGTGCGGTGGACGGCGAAGATCGCGCTTGCGGTGAACACCACGAAGTTGTCCAGACGCATTCCCAACTGCACGGTCGTCGACTCGGGTGCCGGGTTTGGGCTGTGGTCGCGGACCGACATCAACGAGGTGAAGTGCGGCTCGCCGTGGACGAACGCTGACGCGACCCGGTAGACGATGTCGCCCGTCTCGTCGCCCGGGACGTCGTCGAGCACTGCTCGGACCAATGACATCTCGCGGGGCAGCGGAGGGCCGATCTGGGGAGGCGGGTCCTCGCCGCTCCGCCTGCGCCCCGGCAGGGTGACGTGGAAGCCGGCCTGCTTGGCGCCCTCAACGATGTTCGCGATCTCGGTAGTGGAGGACGCCAAGCCGATACGGTCGAGCTCGCTGATCATCTTCAGCTTGATGGACATGGCCCGGCGTACCCGTTCGCGTGCGGAGATGTTGCGCTCCAGCAGGAAGTTGGCCCGGGCAGCGGAGCCGAGCACTGGACGCACGAGGGTGAAGGGGACCATGAGGATGCGCTCCTGCCCGGCAAGGAGCGCCATGCCGCGGAGGTGATCCTCGGTGTGGTTCAGCAATGCGGCGACGAGGGAGGTCGCCAGCAGCACGGGGCGCTGCGCCCAGCGGCCGGCGAGGGTGTCCTCCAGCGCGCTCTCCGCCGCCGCCTGAGAGCTCTCGGCCCAAGGGTGGCCGAAGCCCCCGATGATGACCTCGAGGGCGTCGGCGAACTTCTCAAGCATCGTGCCGACGTCGGGGAAGGACTGCGCCGGCTGCACGGGGGCGGTCATGGCATCGAAGCTTGACAGCGAGGTCACCTTGGCGCGCCTGCCGGCGGCCGACGCCCCGGTCGCGATGCCGCCGCGGATACCGCGAGCAGTAGGCAGCCAGGTGACTAGGGCGTCGCCGCCGCGACCGCGACGAAGAGTAACCACAGGCCCGGTGTGGAGGCCGCGCCACGGTCACGGATCCGGCCCGCGGTACTGGTGGTCCCCGCCGATTGGCTGCTGGACGTCATTCGGCGCCCCGACAGGATGGACTGAGGTCCCCAAGCAGGGTTGGCAGAAGCTCGCCGATGCCGCCGGGGGAGACGCCGGCCGGCAGCGCGACCGGCTCGGCCAAACCGGCATACCGGAGGGTCACCCGACCGTAGTGCGGGAAGGTCCAGTTGCCCTCTGCGGCGCTGGCTTGCCACACGTCAGCGCCATTCACCCATGAGTCTCCTTCGGGCTCGATGCTGACCTGCTGCAGCGCAGAGCGGGGCAGGACCTTGATCGAGACCCGGGCTTCGCGGTGCCCGTCGTCAAAACGATGGTGGCGCGCCGTCTTGACGTCCTGAAGGTCGGCGAGTAGCAGATGGTCGTCCGTCCAGACCCGGACCACGCCGCTGACGAGCATTCGCTCGCTGGATGCAAGGTTGACGTCGACATGGCGGGGCTGAGCGGGGTACAGCAGTACCGCCATCCGCGCGAGAACATGGACGGCAAGGCGAATTCGGCCGTCCGTCGCCGCCTCGATCCTCTCGGCGAGGGCGTCAGCCCATTGCTGCTGAGGATTCCCGCCCTCTTCACCGCTCATCCGAGGAAGCCTCCGACCGTCGTGAGAACCAAGGCGGGCCAGTATCGCAGCCAGTTTCGGTCGGCTCGGAGAAGTGGCGTCCTCGCACAGGCCAACCGGCGCGGTGATCACTCGTCGGCATTCCGCACCTTCTTGACGTCGTAGTACAGGCACTCGCCGGTCTCGGGAAAGTAGATGCCGAGGCAGTAGATGGCCGGCGACATGCCAAAGTTCATTCCTGGCACCACGACGACACCGATGTCGTCCCGGTTGGGGACGCGCACGCGGCGCGGCTCGGGTGTTCCACCGTAGGTTGTCGTCGTCACCGAGAAGTCCATGAGGCCAGCCTGGCAGCTGGGGGTGACATCCCAGGGGCCAGAGGCGTCGATGTGTCAGCCCCGGTCGCTAGCGTCCCCGCCATGAAGGTCTTCATTTCGTCGGTCACCTACGCGCTGAAGGCCGAGCGTGACGCTCTCGCCGCTCAGCTGAAGGTCGTGCCGCCGTACCAGCCGCTGCGCTTCGAGGACTTCACAGCACAGGGCCGCTCATCGCGGGAAGCGTGTCTCGCCGGCGTAGAGGCGTGTGACGTCTATGTACTGCTGCTCGGCCCTCGCTACGGCGACGCCCTTCCCGACACTGGCAAGGCGCCCACCGAGGAAGAGTTCGAACACGCTCGACGTCTGGGCAAGGAGATCTTGGCGTTCGTCAAAACTATCGACGAAGAGGACGAGCCTCGTCAGGCGCAGTTCAAGGCCCGGGTGCAGTCCTACGTCAATGGCTACTTCAGAGGCAGCTTCGCAGACCCGCTGACGCTGAATCTGGCAGTCACGGCGGCGTTAGCAGAAGTGTCACTCGGCCCCGCTGCACTCGAGTGGTCAACGTTGCCAGAGCCACCGGCCGTAGTCTGGCGCTGGGATGTGCCCGCCGTCCGCGACTCGGGGGTCTATGGTCCCGTTCTTGATGCTCACCTGGTGCCGATAGGCGCACAGCCGCTGCGGGCAACGCAGTTGCAGGGGCTCCCTGGAATTCTGACCCGCAGCGCCCGTGACGCAGGATTTTTCGCAGAGACCGATGCGGTCAAGGCGGCGAGCAACTCCGCGATGGCTTTGTCATGGGTGCCGAATCAGAGTGGGGGAGGAGCCGGCGGCTTCCTCACTGACCGTCAAGAGCCCACACATCGAGGAATTCTGGTCCATAGGAGCGGACAGGTGTCGGTGTTCGAGGCGCTCCCCACCGATTTCATGGGTGCTCTGGTGAACCGGGACGATCTTCAGCGGAGGCTTTCGCGTCTCATGGTGTTGGGGGCCAGTGTCGCGCCTTCTTACACCACGGCAGTGGCTCCTGCGGCTTCACTGGCACCCCTTGACCGAGTCTTCGAGGGAGATCCGTCCAAGGTGGGGGGTCGTCATCAAGGCACTATGCGGATGACGACGGGGGCAGCTGCTGTCATGCATCCGACCGCGACCGTGTCCCTGAGTGCGGTCATCGATCACAGCGGGGATGTCGCGGCAGAGATGGCAGCTGAACTGCTCGACGGGCTCCGCCAAGCCCGATAGCCCGCGGGCGCCACCAGATCCATTTGTGTACAGACCGTGATGGCACCTGGGCCGGGTTCGGTTCTCTGGGCTCAAGGGCAAGCGCAGGGCCAGAGGAGCGAACGCGGGTCGCGATGGCGGGGACGCCGGTATTACGTGACGTCGACGACGCCTCAACCGGCGTCGGTATCATGATCTTGCTGGACAACTCACCGGCTGCGTCGCCGATTAGTGACATCACTCAGGTCTTGGACGGCCCCGGTCGGGCGCCCTTGCGCTCCAGAACCGGTTGCAGTTGTGGTTGCAGTTGGCCGCGTTCACGGTCATTCGTCGCCGTGCGCGGCCGTAATTATCCGCTGTTCAAACGGCTTATGGAACTGCGACGAACTGCTATGAACGCGATCAAGACGGCCTGGCAGTGCGGCGCCGGGCGGCCGCTCGCTGAGCATTCTGCTCCTCGGTCAACTGGGCCATGTCGCCTCCTGGGTAGGCCATACGGTGTGGTCGTGCTACGTCTGCTCGTTGACACCTCCACCTGGCTGGACCTGTGCAAGCGCCGCGACGGGCAGCGCTGGATCGTCGCGCTCCGAGTACTCGTTCACCAGGGGCAGGTCGAGCTGCTCGTCCCACGACTCGTCATCGACGAGTTCGAGCGGAACCGAGATCGGGTTGAGACGTCGATGACGGCGAGCATCGCCCAGCGGTTCAGGCTCATCAAGCAAGACCTCGACGACTACGGCGGCTCGGACAACGAGCAGGCGCTCAACGTCATCACGGATCTTGCCCGCCATGTGCCGCTCATCGGAGCCATGACGACCCGCAACTTCGACGAGGTGCTCGACCTGCTCCGAGCCGGCCGTGGCCTCGAGCCAGGGGACGAAGAGAAACGCGGGGTGGTCGAGCGCGGCCTGTTGAAGCAGGCGCCGTTCCACCGGTCCCGCAACAGTGTCGCCGACGCCTTGCTCATCGAGCTCTACGAAACGACTCTCCGCGGCGTCGACCTGGACCACGAGCCGCACGCGTTCATCACGAGCAACAGCGACGACTTCTCCATGCCCGGCGGAGACGCGCGGCAGCCGCATCCTGACCTCGCCGGTCTGTTCGCAGTGGAGGGGTCGACCTACGGCCTGGGAGTCGACGGCCTCAATCAAGTCCTCCTGGACTACTTCGGCGACGAGATTGAAGAGCTGTTCGCGGAGACCTACTTCGAGGAGGAGCCCCGACGGCTGGACGAGATCGTGGAGGCAGAACGGGAGCTGTTCGACCGCATCTGGTACCACCGCTCCCTCCAACACGAGTACCGGCTCGAGGACGTTGGGGACGACGCCGAGCTGGAGCGCCTACTCGCGATTGCAGGGCCAGGGCGCCGGCGTGTTGAAGGGCTGTACACAGAGCCTGGTCAGCTGGGCCCGTACACGGATTCCGAGCTCGGGATGCTCAACGGAAAGCTTTCGGCCCTGCGCTGGGTCCTCGGCAGCGAATGGGACTTCCTCGACACATGACGGCGATCCCCGGAGCCCTGACGCCCAGCCGACGGCCACCTCGAGTAAGAAGAGCCGGTTTCACCCGGCAGTGCAGCGAGTCATAGGACAACGCGTTTGCAGCTTGGGCCGCTCGAGGTCGTGCCTTATCCGTGCCTTAAGCACCGGTCAAATCGGGTGGTCAGCGGCCAACAGGGGTCGGTATCACTGAGGCACGAACTCAGCGCCGAGGCACTGCTGAGCTGGGATAACTGGCATACGAGCTGGTCGAAACGTGGAGCGGGTGACCGGGATCGAACCGGCATGGCCAGCTTGGAAGGCTGGGGCTCTACCATTGAGCTACACCCGCGAGGTGCCCCGATAGCCTAACGGTCCGGGTGCCCGGGTAACCGGTGGGCGCCCGTCGGCCCGGGTCACTAGCGTCCGGTCCGTGACTGACACCACGTGGCTCGACGCCACCGCGCAGGCGGAACTGGTCCGCAACGGCGACGTCAGCCCGGCCGAGCTCGTCGAGGCCGCCATCGAGCGCGTCCAGCGGGTGAACCCGGAGATCGACGCCGTCGTGCGGGACCGCTTCGACGCGGCGCGCGCGGAGGCCGCCGGCGAGCTGCCCGACGGTCCGTTCCGCGGCGTCCCCATGCTGCTGAAGGACATGGGCTGCCACCTCGCCGGTGAGGCGACCCACTACGGCACCTCGGTCCTCCGGGAGGCGGCCTGGTGCTGGCCGACCGAGAGCTACCTGGCGCGGCACTTCCGCGCCGCCGGCTTCGTGCCGCTGGGCCGCACGAACGTCCCGGAGCTCGGCACGACGGTCACCACCGAGCCGCACGCGAACGGCCCGGCACGCAACCCCTACGACGTCGGCCGCTCCACGGGCGGCTCCAGCGGCGGCTCGGCGGCTGCGGTCGCGGCGGGCCTCGTGCCGGTGGCGCACGCCAGCGACGGCGGAGGCTCCATCCGCATCCCCGCCAGCGAGTGCGGGCTCGTGGGCCTCAAGCCGACCCGGGCCCGCGTGAGCCAGGGCCCCGACGTCGGCGAGAGCTGGGCGGGCGCCACGATCGACGGCGTGGTCACCCGCTCGGTGCGCGACACCGCGGCCGTGCTCGACGCCATCGGCCGGCCGATGCCGGGCGACCCGTACGTCGCTCCGCCGTTCGCCCGGCCGCTGGTGCAGGAGGTCGGCGCCCCCGTCGGGCGGCTGCGGGTCGGGCTGCTCGACGTCGACCCGGGGGAGCGCTACCTGGACCATCCGCAGTGCCGTGCCGCGGTGGAGCGGGCCGGCCGGCTTCTCGAGGATCTCGGCTGCTCGGTCGAACCGGGCACGCCCGACGCGATGTTCGACCCGCAGTTCGGTCGGTTCTTCAACGTCACGATCGCCGGTGACACCGCCCTGACGATCTCCGCCTTCGAGCGGGTGCTCGGTCGGCCCGTCCGCGACGACGAGCTCGAACCACGCAACGCCGCCTACCGGGCTGCCGGCCAGCGGATGACCGCCGAGGACTACCTCGGGGCCCGGCACGTGCTCGGCCGCTGGACCCGCCGGATGGCCGCCTGGTGGGCCCTCCCGGAGGACGGCGGTCAGGGCTTCGACCTGCTCGTCACGCCGACGGTGGGCGCGCCCCCACCCGAGCTGGGCTGGTTCACGGCCGAGGGCCCCGAGCAGGAGGGCCGGCGGATCAACAGCTTCATCCCGTACACGGCCCAGTTCAACGTCACCGGGCAGCCGGCGATCAGCCTGCCGCTGCACTGGACGGACGAGGGCCTGCCGGTCGGCGTCCAGCTGGTGGCCGCGTACGGGCGCGAGGACGTGCTGGTCCGGGTGGCCGCCGCGCTCGAGGAGGCGGCGCCGTGGGCCGACCGCCGTCCCGCCGTCTCGGCGTAGCTGCCGTGTACGTCCTGGACCTGATGGGCGGGCCGCTCGGTGAGGACGACGCCGCGTACGTGCTCCGCTGCGACTCGCTCGACGAGGCGCGCGCCGTCGTCGCCACCGACCCGCTGGTGAGCTCGGGAGCCTGCGCGGCCACGGTCGCGCCGTGGCAGCTGATCGGCGTCGACCCGCGGCTCATCGATCCCGACCTGGTGGTGCCGGGCGGCGGAACGTGAGGCCCGGACGGGCACCCGCCTAGACTCGGCCCGGCCGCGGGGTGTGGCGCAGCTTGGTAGCGCACCTGCTTTGGGAGCAGGGGGCCGCAGGTTCAAATCCTGTCACCCCGACCACCAGGACGACGGGTAGTCGCATCCCGCCGCCCCGCCGACGCCCACGACGTCCGTAGACTCGTGGGTCGACCGGCGTCGTCCGACCTGCCCGACGCCCATCCCACCGTCTGTACCGAGGAGCACTGCGCTGTGAAGAGCACCATCGAGGAACTGGGCCCCACGCGGGTCCGGATGGCGATCGAGGTGCCCTGGGGGGACCTGGACCACGCTTTCGGTGAGGTCTACAAGGAGCTCGGCAAGCAGGTGCGCGTGCCCGGCTTCCGTCCCGGCAAGGTCCCGAACCGGGTCCTCGACCAGCGGATCGGGCGCCCCGTCGTCCTGGAGCAGGTCGTGCAGCACGCGATCCCCGAGGTCTACTCCGAGGTCGTCCGCGAGAACCAGGTGCGCGTGCTCGGCCAGCCCGAGATCGAGGTGACCCGCCTCGACGACAACGACACCCTCGCCTTCACCGCCGAGGTCGACGTCGCCCCGCAGCTCACGCTGCCGGAGCTGGACAGCATCGCCGTCACCGTGGACGACGTCGAGGTGTCCGACGAGGACATCGACAAGCAGATCGACGCCATGCGCGAGCGCTTCGGCATGCTCACCGGTGTCGACCGCCCCGCCCAGGAGGGCGACTTCGTCTCCATCGACCTCGAGGCCAAGCTGGACGGCGAGGTCCTGGAGGACGGCTCCACCACGGGCATGTCGTACGAGGTCGGCTCCGGCAGCCTCATGCAGGGCCTGGACGAGGCCGTCGTCGGCCTGTCGGCCGACGAGTCGAAGACCTTCACCACCGCGCTCCTCTCCGGCCCGAACGCCGGTCAGGACGCCGAGGTCACCGTCACCGTGAAGTCGGTGAAGGAGAAGGAGCTCCCGGAGCTGGACGACGAGTTCGCCCAGACCGCGAGCGAGTTCGACACCCTCGCCGAGCTGCGCGAGGACGTCCGCACCCGCCTGGCGCGCACCAAGGCCCTCGGCCAGGGCGCGCAGGCCCGCGACAAGATCGTCGAGCACCTCATCGAGACCGTCGAGGTGCCGATGCCGGAGAACCTCGTCGAGCGCGAGATCGAGTGGCGCAACCAGGCCTTCGAGCGCGAGCTGCGGCAGGCCGGCATGGACTGGGACACGTTCCTGTCGATGTCGGGTGGCCAGAGCCGCGAGGAGTACGACGCCGAGCAGCGGAAGAACGTCGAGCAGGCGGTCAAGACGCAGTTCATCCTCGACGCGATCGCCGACGCCCGTGAGGTCACTGTCGACAACGACGACCTCTCCGCGCAGATCATGGCGCAGGCGCAGCGCAGCCGGATGAGCCCGGAGCAGTACGCCCAGCAGCTGCAGCAGGGCAACAACATCGCCGAGTTCGTCGCCGACGTGCGCCGCACCAAGACGCTGGCCCAGCTCCTGGAGCAGGCGACGATCACCGACGCCTCGGGCAACGTCGTCGACCTGGAGGCCCTGCGCCCCCAGACCGTGCGTCCCGCCCAGGCCGCCGAGGAGCCGGCCGACGAGGAGACCGGGAACGCCTGATCGGCTCCTGAGCCCGGACGACGCCGTCCTGCCCTTCCGGGCAGGGCGGCGTCGCCGCTTTCCGGGCCGACCGCTGCGCCGTCGGCGAACACCGCCCCGACAGGGACTGCGTCGTCGGAGGTCCGCGTTAGGGTCGACAGGACTCAGGCGATCACCGGGGGGTACCCCCTTCCGGAGGGCCGACCGAGGCCCGTACCACCCACCGAGACCGACTGCTCAGACAGTTCTACGGAGGTCACCGCACCCGTGAGCATCACCAATTCCGACCCGGCGGGCGCGCCGCTGATGCGTGCCGCTGCCGGGGGGATGAACCTCAACGACTCGGTCTACGAGCGCCTGCTGCGCGAGCGCATCATCTTCCTGGGCAGCCAGGTGGACGACGTCATCGCCAACCAGCTGGCCGCCCAGATGCTGCTGCTGTCCGCCGAGGACCCCAAGCGCGACATCCACCTGTACATCAACTCGCCCGGTGGCTCGGTCAGCGCCGGGATGGCCATCTACGACACGATGCAGTTCATCGACTGCGACGTCGCCACCTACGGCATGGGGCTCGCCGCATCGATGGGGCAGTTCCTGCTCACCGCCGGCACGCCGGGCAAGCGCTACGCCCTGCCGCACGCGCGGATCATGATGCACCAGCCGTCGGCCGGCGTCGGCGGCACCGCGGCCGACATCGCCATCCAGGCCGACCTGTTCCGCCGCACCAAGCGGGAGCTCAACGAGCTGCAGTCGCAGCACACCGGTCAGTCGGTCGAGCAGATCGAGAAGGACTCCGACCGCGACCGCTGGTTCACCGCGCAGGAGGCCCTCGAGTACGGGATGGTCGACCACGTGGTCAGCCGCGCCACCATGACCGGCAGCAGCAACCCCGTCACCGACAACTGAGGGTTCGGAGGACCTGACCACCATGAGCTTCCAGATGCCCTCCAGCCGTTACGTGCTGCCTTCCTTCGTGGAGCGCACGAGCTACGGCATGAAGGAGTCCAACCCCTACAACAAGCTCTTCGAGGAACGCATCATCTTCCTCGGGGTGCAGATCGACGACGCGTCGGCCAACGACGTCATGGCCCAGCTCATCACGCTGGAGTCCACCGACCCCGACCGCGACATCAAGATGTACATCAACTCGCCCGGCGGCTCGTTCACGTCGCTGATGGCGATCTACGACACGATGATGTTCGTCCGCCCCGACATCCAGACCGTGTGCATGGGCCAGGCAGCCTCGGCCGCCGCCGTCCTGCTCGCCGCCGGGACGCCGGGCAAGCGCCTCGCCCTGCCCTACTCCCGGGTGCTGATCCACCAGCCGTCGGGCGAGGCGGGCGGCCAGGTCTCCGACCTGGAGATCCACGCCGCCGAGATCCAGCGCGTGCGGTCGCAGATGGAGGAGATCCTGTCGCGGCACACGGGCCGGCCGGTCGAGCAGGTCCGGCAGGACATCGACCGCGACAAGATCCTCACCGCGGCCCAGGCCAAGGAGTACGGGATCGTCGACGAGCTGATCGAGAGCCGGAAGCTCAACGCCCTCCCCGGAGTCTGATCACGATCGGTACGGGCCGGAGATTGCGCGTGTCGCACCTCCGGCCCGTACCGTCGAGGGGGTCGAGCACGAAGGGGCAGAGGGCACCCACGAGACAGAAGTGGGACGGTCGCCGGAACCGGGTGAGTCATTGCCCGGCGACGTCGGCAGCGGGGGTTACGGTCTGCGGACGCCCGATCCCCGGCTGGGGGAAGCGCCTCTCGGAGAAGTCCGAAAAGTTGAGGCCGAGCAGAGGCAGAGCGGCAAGAATCAAGACGCGGGCCCTGGGACCGGGGCCGGCGAATCACAGGTGGAGGTCAGCAGGTGGCACGAATCGGTGAGAGCGGTGACCTGCTCAAGTGCTCCTTCTGCGGGAAGAGCCAGAAGCAGGTCAAGAAGCTCATCGCGGGCCCCGGGGTCTACATCTGCGACGAGTGCATCGACCTCTGCAACGAGATCATCGAGGAAGAGCTCTCCGAGTCCTCGGACCTGAAGTTCGACGAGCTGCCCAAGCCCAAGGAGATCCACGACTTCCTGGAGCAGTACGTCATCGGCCAGGACCAGGCCAAGCGGACGCTCTCGGTCGCCGTCTACAACCACTACAAGCGGATCCAGGCCGGGGGTGAGCGCGGCTCCCGTGACGACGCGGTCGAGCTCGCGAAGTCCAACATCCTGCTGATCGGGCCGACCGGCTGCGGCAAGACCCACCTGGCCCAGACGCTCGCCCGCATGCTCAACGTGCCGTTCGCCATCGCCGACGCCACCGCCCTCACCGAGGCCGGCTACGTCGGCGAGGACGTCGAGAACATCCTGCTGAAGCTCATCCAGGCCGCCGACTACGACGTCAAGCGCGCCGAGACCGGCATCATCTACATCGACGAGGTCGACAAGATCGCGCGCAAGAGCGAGAACCCGTCGATCACCCGCGACGTCTCCGGCGAGGGCGTGCAGCAGGCGCTGCTGAAGATCCTCGAGGGGACGACGGCGTCGGTGCCCCCGCAGGGCGGACGCAAGCACCCGCACCAGGAGTTCATCCAGATCGACACGACGAACGTGCTGTTCATCGTGGGCGGTGCCTTCGCCGGTCTGGAGCAGGTCATCGAGGCGCGCTCCGGCAAGCAGGGCATCGGCTTCGGTGCCGAGCTGCGCAGCAAGGCCGAGATCGAGGAGGCCAACTCCTTCGCGAAGGTCATGCCCGAGGACCTGCTGAAGTTCGGGATGATCCCCGAGTTCATCGGCCGTCTGCCGGTCATCACCAGCGTGCAGAAGCTCGACCGCGAGGCGCTGATCAACATCCTCACCGAGCCGAAGAACGCCCTGGTGAAGCAGTACCGGAAGCTCTTCGAGCTCGACGGCGTGGACCTGGAGTTCACCGACGACGCGCTCGAGGCGATCGCCGACCAGGCCATCCTCCGCGGCACCGGCGCCCGTGGTCTCCGCGCGATCATGGAGGAGGTGCTCCAGTCGGTGATGTACGACGTCCCCAGCCGGGACGACGTCGCCTCCGTGGTGATCACCAAGGAGGTCGTGCTGGAGCACGTGAACCCGACCATCGTGCCGCGCAAGCCCACCCGCGAGCGCCGCGAGAAGTCCGCCTGATCTGACACGTCGACGAGCCCGTCCCCGTCCGGGGGCGGGCTCGTTGCGTTCTGGGCCGGAGTGCGTGCGCTCACGCCCGGTTCGGCAAGGCAAAACTGGGCGTCAGCGCACACGCTGGGTGCCGCTGTCCACAGATGCTCGTTGAGCAGCCTGAGGAGGGCCGCCGCGGCCGAAGCTCGACGCCGTGGCGCACGAGGTCGAAGCGGTGGTCGGACCGGACGGATGGACCACCTGGGAGGCGTTGATCGCGCGCGTCGACCGCAAGACGGTGGCGAGCTGGGTCGGCGGTGGGCGGCTCCGCCGAATCCAGCCCGGGATCTACGCCCTGCCCTCCGCCGCGGGGGAGTGGCGGATCCGGCTCGAGGCCGCGGTGCACGCCACCGGCGGCGTCGTGAGCCACCGATCCGCCCTCGCCCTCTGGGAGCTGGCGCCTCCGGGAGGTCCTATCCACCTCACCGTGGGGCACGCGCGCAGCGGGCGGGGGACCGCGGGCATCGTCCTCCACCGGACACGGGCGCTCGACGACAGCGTCCGACGCGTCGAAGGTCTCCCGGTCTCCTGTGTGGAGCGTGCTGTCGTCGACACATGGGGCGCCTCGGCCGGGCTGACCCGGGCGGACATCCGGGCTGCCGCCATCGGCGCAGTGCGTCGTCGGCTCTGCCGGCCCGCCGATCTGTTCGCCGAGCTGGAACGACGCCCCACCCTCCGCTCCCGCGGGGCACTGGCTGAACTCGTGGGCCTCCTGTCGGACGGCTGCCAGAGCGAACTGGAGATCTGGGGTTGCCTCACCGTGCTGAGGGGACCGGGCATGCCTCCGTACGTGCAACAGCGACGCGTCCTCGTGGGCGGTGAGACGTTCGTGCTGGATGCCGCCTACGACGAGGTGAAGCTCGCCGTCGAGATGGACGGCGCCGCCTGGCACGGGTCACGCGACCAGCGGGAGCGCGACATCCGGCGCGACGCGCTGTCCGCCACCATCGGATGGCAGACCCTCCGCTTCGGGTTCCGCCGGCTCACGGGCGCGCCGGAGCTCTGTCGGCGGGACATCCTGGCCGCATACGCCGCCCGCCGCCGGCTCATGGGACTCGACGGGGTGCGCTGACGCCCGGTTCCGGTGCTCAGAACCGGGCGTCAGCGCACACGCTCAGGCTTCCGGGACGGGGGCGAGGACGACGTCGACGGTCAGCGGGCCCTCCCCGGCGAGCACCGACAGCGTGGCGATGCGGCCGGCGTCGATCAGGTCGGCGCGAGCCGCCTCGATCAGCGGAACCTGCGCCTCGGGCGCGATCACCGTCGCGGTCTGGACGTCGGCCCGCATGGAGACCTTGGCATCCGACTTCGCCTTGCGGACGCCGGCCAGCGCCTCGGCCGTCGCCGTCACGACCGCGGGGTCGCCGCCCGCGGGCAGCTCCGAGGTGACCGGCCACGGCGCGCGGTGCACCGAGCCGGTCTGCCACCACGACCAGACCTCCTCGGTGACGAACGGCAGCACCGGCGCGAACAGCCGCAGCTGCACGTCGATGGCGATCGCCAGCGCGGCCTGCGCCGAGCGGGCGGCGTCGTCGGACTGGTAGGCCCGGGACTTCACCAGCTCCACGTAGTCGTCGCAGAACGACCAGAAGAAGGTCTCGGCCACCTCGAGCGCCCGGGTGTAGTTGTAGGCGTCGAGCGCCGTCGTGGCCTCGTCGACGACGCGGGTCAGCCCGGCGAGCAGCGCGCGGTCGATCGGCTCGGTGACGTCGGAGGCGGTCAGCGACGCCGACGCGCCCAGCCCCAGCACGAACTTGCCGACGTTGAGGATCTTCATGGCCAGCCGGCGGCCGACCTTCATCTGCGCCTCGTCGAACGGCGAGTCGGCACCCGGGCGAGCACCGGCCGCACGCCAGCGCACGGCGTCGGTGCCGTACCGCTCGAGCACGTCGATGGGCGTCGTCGCGTTGCCCTTCGACTTCGACATCTTCTTGCGGTCGGGGTCGACCACGAAGCCGGAGATCGTGGCGTGCGTCCACGGCACCGTGCCGTGCTCGAAGTGCGCCCGGACGACGGTCGAGAACAGCCAGGTGCGGATGATGTCGTGCGCCTGCGGCCGCTGGTCCATCGGGAAGACGTGCGCGAACAGCTCCGGGTCGGTGTCCCAGCCCGAGGCCACCTGCGGCGACAGCGACGACGTCGCCCACGTGTCCATGACGTCGGGGTCGGCCATGAACCCGCCCGGCTTGCCGCGCTGCGACTCGTCGAACCCCGGCGGGACGTCGGACGACGGGTCGACCGGCAGCGACTCCTCCGGCGCGAGGATCGGGTTCTCGTAGTCGGGCTCGCCCTCGGCGTCGAGGCGGTACCAGACCGGGAACGGGACGCCGAAGAACCGCTGACGGCTGATCAGCCAGTCGCCGTTGAGGCCCTCGACCCAGTTCTCGTACCGGTGCCGCATGTGCTCGGGCACCCACTGGATCTCGCGGCCGCGGGCGATCAGGTCGTCGCGGAGCGAAGCGTCCCGGCCGCCGTTGCGGATGTACCACTGGCGCGTGGTGACGATCTCGAGCGGGCGCTCGCCCTTCTCGAAGAACTTCACCGGGTGGGTGATCGGCTTCGGCTCGCCGTCGAGGTGGCCCGACTCCTTGAGCAGCTCGACGATCCGCTGCTGCGCGCTGAAGACGGTCTTGCCGGCCAGCTCGTCGTAGGGCTTCGCGGGCACGCCGGGCGGCGGGTCGGCCAGGATCCGGCCGTCCCAGCCGACGATCGCCCGGGTCGGCAGCTGCAGCTCGCGCCACCAGGTGACGTCGTTGAGGTCGCCGAAGGTGCAGATCATCGCGATGCCCGAGCCCTTGTCCGGCTCGGCGAGGCGGTGGGCCACGACCGGGACCTCGACGTCGAACAGCGGCGTCCGGACGGTCGTGCCGAACAGCGGCTGGTACCGCTCGTCGTCGGGGTGGGCGACGAGGGCCACGCACGCGGGCAGCAGCTCGGGCCGGGTGGTCTCGATGTAGACGACGCCCTCGCGGCCGGAGAACCCGATGCGGTGGTAGGCGCCGGGCCGCTCGCGGTCCTCGAGCTCGGCCTGGGCGACGGCGGTGCGGAAGGTGACGTCCCAGAGGGTCGGCGCCTCCTGCGCGTACGCCTCGCCGCGGGCCAGGTTGTGCAGGAACATCCGCTGCGCGGTGGCGCGGGAGGTCTCCGAGATCGTCCGGTAGACGTTCGACCAGTCCACCGACAGGCCGACGCGGCGCCAGAGCTTCTCGTACTCCGCCTCGTCCTCCTCCGTCAGCTGCATGCACAGCTCGACGAAGTTGCGCCGGGAGATCGGCAGCTGGTTCTTGTCCGGCTTGGCCGGCGGCTCGAAGGCGGGGTCGTAGGGGAGCGAGGGGTCGCACCGCACGCCGTAGTAGTTCTGCACCCGCCGCTCGGTCGGCAGCCCGTTGTCGTCCCAGCCCATCGGGTAGAAGACGTGCTTGCCGCGCATCCGCTGGTAGCGGGCCACGATGTCGGTGTGGGTGTAGCTGAAGACGTGCCCCACGTGCAGCGAGCCGCTGGCGGTCGGCGGAGGGGTGTCGATCGAGTAGATCTGCTCGCGCGGGGCCCGCAGCGCCGCCGCGCGGTCGAAGCCGTAGGTGTCCTCGGCTGCCCACCGCTCGATCCACTTGTCCTCGAGCCCGTCGAGGCTCGGCTTCTCGGGTACGCCGGCGGTCGTTCCCGGGGCAGAGGTGTCCGGGGTCGCGAAGTCGGCAGCCATGTGCCTCAGTCTAGGAAGCCTGCGGCTGGCATCCTGGGCGGGATGAGCAGCAGCAGTACCGGTGACATGGCCCGGGTCGAGAAGGAGCTGCTGGCGCGCTGGCCGGAGAGCCGCCTGGAGCCGTCGCTGACCCGCATCACGGCGCTGGTCGACCTCCTCGGTTCGCCGCACCGCGCGATGCCGGTCGTCCAGGTCGCGGGCACCAACGGCAAGACGACGACGGCGCGGATGATCGACGAGCTGCTGCGCGGCTTCGGCCTGCGCGTGGGCCGCTTCACCAGCCCGCACCTGCAGGAGATCCGCGAGCGGATCGTGCTCGACGGCGAGCCGGTGAGCGCCGAGCGCTTCGTCGAGACCTACGACGACATCGCGCCCTACGTGCAGATGGTCGACGCCGCCGGCGACCACCCGATGAGCTTCTTCGAGGTCATGGTCGGCATGGCGTACGCGCTGTTCGCCGACGCCCCGGTCGACGTCGCCGTCATCGAGGTCGGCATGGGCGGCACCTGGGACGCCACCAACGTCGCCGAGG
The DNA here is from genome assembly GCA_004570425.1 of Bacillus sp. AZ43. GTDB lineage: Bacteria > Actinomycetota > Actinomycetes > Mycobacteriales > Geodermatophilaceae > Blastococcus_B. The sequence goes on along the minus strand of SPQJ01000003.1, from coordinate 59,600 downwards.
CGCGCGTCGCCGTCGTCACCCCGGTCGCGCTGGACCACGCCGAGTACCTGGGCCCGGACGTCGGCACGATCGCGGGGGAGAAGGCCGGGATCATCAAGGCCGACTCGATCGCCGTCCTGGCCCACCAGGAGCCCGCGGCGCTCGACTCGCTGGTGCGCCGCGCGGTCGACGTCGAGGCCGTCGTCGCCCGCGAGGGCACCGAGTTCGGCGTCCTGGAGCGGCGGGTCGCCGTCGGCGGGCAGCAGGTCCGCCTGCAGGGCCTCGGCGGCGAGTACGAGGAGGTCTTTCTCCCCCTGTTCGGCGCGCACCAGGCGCAGAACGCCGTCACCGCCCTCGCCGCGGTCGAGGCGTTCCTGGGCGCGGGAGCCGCGACCGGCCCCATCGAGCAGGAGACGGTGCGCGCGGCCTTCGCCGGCGTCCGGTCGCCCGGCCGCCTGGAGCGCGTCCGCACCAGCCCGACGGTGCTGGTCGACGCCGCGCACAACCCGGCCGGCATGGCGGCGACGGTGGACGCGATCAAGGAGTCCTTCGACTTCACCCGGCTGGTCGGCGTGGTCGGGGTCGTCCACGGCAAGGACGTCGCCGGGATGCTGGCCGCCCTCGAGGACGTCTGCGCCGAGCTCGTGGTCACCCAGAACACCTCGCCGCGGGCGATGCCGGCCGACGAGCTGGGGGCGCTGGCCGTCGACGTCTTCGGCGCCGACCGGGTCAGCGTCCAGCCGCGCCTGGCCGACGCGATCACCGAGGCGATCGAGCTGGCCGAGGCCGGCCCGGACGACGCGCTCGGCGGCTCCGGCGTGCTGGTCACCGGCAGCGTGATCACCGCCGGCGAGGCCCGCACCCTCATGGCGGGGCGGCGCTCGTGACCGCGCCGGACCCGGTCCGGGCAGCGCGGGCCCTGGGCGGCGCGGCCGCGGGCATCCTCGTGCTCGAGGGCATCGCGACGCTGTTCGTCCCGCGCGGCATCGCCCAGGACGGGGAGGGGCTGACCGGCGGGCGGCTGGCGTATTTGCTGGTGCTCGCCCTCGTCCTCATCCTGGCCGCCGGTGTGCAGCGCCGGGAGCGCGGCGTGCTGATCGGCACCGTGCTGCAGGTCCCGCTGCTGCTCACCGGCCTGCTCAACAGCGTGATGTGGTTCGTCGCCGGGGCGTTCGTGCTCATCTGGCTCTACCTGCTGCAGGTGCGCAAGGAGCTGCTCGGCTCGCCGTTCGGCCCGCCGGCGGCGGCGGTCCAGGACGACGGCGACGGGGGCGCGGCGCCCACCCCGTAGGCTGCCGCCCCGTGACCGAACGCACTCTCGTCCTCGTCAAGCCCGACGGCGTCGCCCGTGGACTCGTCGGCGAGGTGATCACCCGTCTCGAGCGGAAGGGCCTGCGCCTCGTCGCCGCCGAGCTGCGCACGCTGAGCCGGGAGACCGCCGAGACCCACTACGCCGAGCACCGGGAGCGGCCGTTCTTCGGCTCGCTCGTCGAGTTCATCACCGGCGGCCCGCTGATGGCGCTGGTCGTCGAGGGCCCGCGGGCGATCGAGGCGTTCCGCGCCCTGGCCGGCGCCACCGACCCCGTGAAGGCCGCCCCCGGCACCATCCGCGGCGACTTCGCCCTCGAGGTGCAGAACAACATCGTGCACGGCTCGGACTCGCCCGAGTCGGCCGCGCGCGAGGTGGCGCTCTTCTTCCCCGACCTGGGCTGAAGCCCCGCGAGATCTGCACACTCGTGGCGATCAGCGTCTGATGGCCACGAGTGTGCGGATCTCGCCGGTCCGGGCCGGTCTACCCTGGGTGGGTCATGACTGGTCAGAGCCTGTACCCCCGCCTCGAGCCGCTGCTGGCTCAGATCCAGAAGCCGATCCAGTACGTCGGCGGTGAACTGAACTCGCAGGTGAAGCCCTGGGAGGACGCCGACGTCCACTGGGCGCTCATGTACCCCGACGCCTACGAGGTGGGGCTGCCCAACCAGGGTCTGATGATCCTGTACGAGGTGCTCAACGAGCGCCCCGACGCCCTGGCCGAGCGCACCTACGCCGTCTGGCCCGACCTCGCCGCCCTCATGCGCGCGAACGGCGTCCCGCAGTTCACCGTCGACGGGCACCGCGCCGTCGGCGACTTCGACCTGCTCGGCGTCAGCTTCGCCACCGAGCTGGGCTACACCAACCTGCTCGAGGCCCTCGACCTCGCCGGTGTCCCGATCCACGCCGCCGACCGCGACGAGACCCACCCGGTCGTCGTCGCCGGCGGTCACGCGGCCTTCAACCCCGAGCCGGTCGCCGACTTCGTCGACTGCGCCGTCCTGGGCGACGGGGAGCAGGTCGTCGGCGACATCACCGACGTCGTCAAGGCGTGGAAGGCGCAGGGGAAGCCGGGCGGCCGCGTCGAGCTGCTCGCCCGCCTGGCCCGTGTCGAGGGCGTCTACGTCCCCGGCTTCTACGCCGTCACCTACGGCCAGGACGGCGCCATCGCCGAGGTGCTCCGCCTGCGGGACGACGTCCCGGTGAAGGTCGCGAAGCGCACCGTCATGGACCTCGACGAGTGGCCGTACCCGAAGACGCCGATCGTGCCGCTGGCCGAGAGCGTGCACGAGCGGATGAGCGTCGAGATCTTCCGCGGCTGCACCCGCGGCTGCCGCTTCTGCCAGGCCGGGATGATCACCCGCCCGGTGCGCGAGCGGACCATCACCGGCATCGGCTCGATGGTCGAGCAGGGACTCAAGGCGACCGGCTACGAGGAGGTCGGCCTGCTGTCGCTGTCGTCCGCCGACCACTCGGAGATCGGTCAGCTGGCCAAGCAGCTCGCCGACCGGTACGAGGGCACCAACACCAGCCTCAGCCTGCCCAGCACCCGGGTCGATGCCTTCAACGTCACCCTGGCCAACGAGCTGTCCCGCAACGGGCGCCGCTCCGGCCTCACCTTCGCCCCCGAGGGCGGCAGCGAGCGCATCCGCCGGGTGATCAACAAGACGGTGTCCAAGGAGGACCTCGTCCGCACGGTCACCACCGCGTACGCCAACGGCTGGACGCAGGTGAAGCTCTACTTCATGTGCGGGCTCCCCACGGAGACCGACGAGGACGTCCTGGAGATCGCCGAGCTCGCGGTCGAGGTCATCCGCGCCGGGCGCGAGGCCAGCGGCCGCAAGGACATCCGCTGCACCGTGTCCATCGGTGGGTTCGTGCCCAAGCCGCACACCCCCTTCCAGTGGGCCGGCCAGGCCAGCGCCGAGACCATCGATCACCGGTTGAGGGTTCTCCGTCAGGCGATCAACGCCGACCGGCGGATCGGCCGCTCCATCGGCCTGCGCTACCACGACGGCAAGCCCGGCGTGATCGAGGGACTGCTCTCCCGCGGCGACCGTCGCGTCGGCCGGGTCATCGAGCGGGTCTGGCGCGACGGCGGCAAGTTCGACGGCTGGAGCGAGCACTTCTCCTACGACCGCTGGACGACGGCGGCCGCCGAGGAGCTCGCCCCGTTCGGCGTCGACCTCGACTGGTTCACCACCCGCGAGCGCACCGAGCACGAGGTGCTGCCCTGGGACCACCTCGACTCGGGGCTGGACAAGGAGTGGCTCTGGGAGGACTGGCAGGAGGCGATCAACGAGGAGGAGGTCGCCGACTGCCGGTGGACCCCCTGCTACGACTGCGGCGTCTGCCCGACGATGGGGACCGAGATCCAGATCGGTCCCACGGGGCGCAGCCTGCTGCCGCTCACCGTCGTCTGATGGCCCGCCAGCCCGAGGGCCCGCCCCCGCCGCCGACCGTCCAGAAGCTGCGCATCCGCTACGCCAAGCGCGGCCGGCTCCGGTTCGCCAGCCACCGCGACCTCGCCCGCACGCTCGAGCGGGCGCTGCGCCGCGCCCGGGTGCCGATGGCGTTCTCGGCCGGCTTCAGCCCGCACCCGAAGATCAGCTACATCGGCGCCGCGCCCACCGGCGCGGCCAGCGAGGCCGAGTACGTGGAGATCGGGCTCGCGGTCGCCTGCGACCCGGAGGCGGTGCGGGCGGCCCTGGACGCCTCGCTGCCGGACGAGGTGGCGATCCTCGAGTGCGTGGCGGCGGCCGAGGGCACCGGCTCGCTGGCCGACCGGATCGACACCTCGGTCTGGCGCGTGGAGCTGCCCGGGGTGGACCCGGCCGACCTGGAGCGCGCGGTCGCCGAGTTCCTGGCCCGCGACGTCGTGACCGTCGCCAAGCGCACGAAGAACGGTCTCAAGGACATCGACGCCCGGGCGTCGGTCGCCAGCGCGTCGGCGGCCGAGGAGTCGGGTTGTGCCATACTGCACATGGTCGTCCGGCAGCTGACGCCCGCTGTACGACCTGACGACGTGTTGGCCGCTCTGGCTGCCGTCGCCGACCTGCACCCGCCGTTGCCCCCCCGGGCCGTGCGTGAGGCGCAGGGCCGGCTCGACGACAGCGGGACCGTGGCCGATCCGCTCGGTCCTGACCGCGCGGCGCGCCCCCTCCGGGAGCACGCGGCGATCTGACCAGGTGGGTCCCCGGAGGCACCGCGCCGTCGAGCGGCACGGCTGCCAGGCGTGACGCATCCGATCCGGGCCAGCCGGTCCGGACCACGAGACCACAGCACCACCGAAGACCAGCACCACCGCCCCGGCCCCGCCGGGACGCGCACCACCAGCAGTGCGGTCACCGCCGCGGCAACCGTCGCGCGGCGACCGACATCAGACTTCCGCAGGACGAGCCACACCCGCCGTACCCCGTGCGACGGCCCGTCCCGCCCAACCCGTGCTCCTGCGCGGCCGCCAGTCGCAACCGATCGGCGCCCGGGAGCACATGAGGAGACGAGCCCTCGTGGCCGACAACGACAACGACAGCACCACCACCGACGAGACCGCGGCCGAGGCCGGCGCCCGTCCCGAGGACGCGGTGAGCGAGGTCCCGGCCGTGTCCGAGGACTCCTCGATCCCCGAGGAGGAGGCCCCGGCCGAGGAGCCCGAACCGGAGCCCGAGCACGAGCTGCCGCGGTTCGCCGCACCGTTCAGCTCGCCCGAGCCGACCGCCGTAGTGGCCCGCCCGCGCCGGCGCGCCACCCGGTCGGTCATCGCCGCCGACCCCGACTCGGTCGAGGCCCCCGCGCCTGCGCCCCCGGCGCCGGCGGCTCCCGCGTTCGTCAGCTTCGTAGCGCCCAGCGAGACCGACGCCCCGCCGCCCCGCCGTCGCAGCCGGCGCCCGGCCGAGCCGGTCGTCGAGCCGGAGGAGGCCGACGACGCCCTGGACGTCGAGGCCGACGACGACGCCGACGACGCGCCCGCCCGCCCGCGCCGCAGCCGGTCGCGCAGCCGCCGTCCGGCCGAGCCGTCCGACGCCGACGAGACCGGCGACGAGGAGACCGGCTCCGAGGACGCCGAGTCCGACGAGGCGGAGGACCGCGAGGAGGGCGGCACGGGCAGCCGGCGCCGCCGCCGCGGCCGCCGCGGTCGTGGCCGTGGCCGCACCGGTGAGGACTCCGGTGACGAGGACAGCGAGTCCTCCGACGACACGGAAGCCGACGACGAGGACGCCGAGTCCTCCGACGACGCCGGCGACAGCGACTCCGACGAGGCCGAGGGTGGCTCGAGCACGCGCCGCCGCCGTCGCCGTCGCCGCCGCAGCGGCGGGGGAGGCGGGGACGCCTCCGCCGACGACTCGGACGACGACGACCGTCCCGAGCGCGCCGGCCGCAACGGCCGGCTCACCAGTGACGACGACGTCCGCGGCGTCTCGGGCTCCACCCGCCTGGAGGCCAAGCGCCAGCGCCGCCGGGACGGCCGCGACACCGGCCGCCGCCGCGCGCCGATCCTGACCGAGAGCGAGTTCCTCGCCCGCCGCGAGTCCGTCGACCGCAAGATGGTCATCCGCCAGCGGGGCGAGCGCACGCAGATCGCCGTCCTCGAGGACGACGTGCTGGTCGAGCACTACGTGACCCAGGCGCAGGCGACGTCGTTCGCCGGCAACGTCTACCTCGGCCGGGTGCAGAACGTGCTGCCCAGCATGGAGGCCGCGTTCATCGACATCGGCAAGGGGCGCAACGCCGTCCTCTACGCCGGTGAGGTCAACTGGGACGCCGCCGGCCTGTCGGGCAAGCAGCGCTCCATCGAGTCGGCGCTGAAGTCCGGCGACAAGGTGCTGGTGCAGGTCACCAAGGACCCGATCGGCCACAAGGGCGCCCGGCTGACGCAGCAGATCAACCTGCCCGGCCGCTTCCTGGTCTTCGTGCCCGGCGGGTCGATGACCGGCATCAGCCGCAAGCTGCCCGACACCGAGCGGCAGCGGCTCAAGGACATCCTCAAGAAGATCGTCCCCGAGGACGCCGGCGTGATCATCCGGACCGCCGCGGAGGGCGCCTCGGAGGAGGAGCTCACCCGCGACGTCAACCGGCTGACCGCGCAGTGGGACGTCATCCAGAAGAAGGCCGAGTCGACCTCCAGCGCGCCGACTCTGCTCTACGGCGAGCCCGACCTCGCGATCCGGGTCATCCGCGACGTCTTCAACGAGGACTTCAAGGAGCTCGTCGTCCAGGGCGACGACGCCTGGGACACCGTCGAGGCCTACGTCGCGCACGTCTCCCCGGAGCTCACCGGGCGGCTGTCGCGCTACACCGGCGAGGGCGACGTCTTCCACGACCTGCGCATCGACGAGCAGCTGGCCAAGGCGCTCGACCGCAAGGTGTGGCTGCCCTCGGGCGGCTCGCTGGTCATCGACCGCACCGAGGCGATGACCGTCGTCGACGTCAACACCGGCAAGTTCGTCGGCTCGGGCGGCAACCTCGAGCAGACCGTCACGCGCAACAACATGGAGGCCGCGGAGGAGATCGTCCGCCAGCTCCGGCTGCGCGACATCGGCGGCATCATCGTCATCGACTTCATCGACATGGTCCTCGAGAGCAACCGCGACCTCGTGCTGCGGCGGCTCACCGAGTGCCTCGGCCGCGACCGCACCAAGCACCAGGTCGCCGAGGTCACCTCGCTCGGCCTGGTCCAGATGACCCGCAAGCGCGTCGGCCAGGGCCTGCTCGAGGTCTTCTCCGAGCCCTGCGAGCACTGCCGCGGGCGCGGCATCCTCGTCAGCACCGACCCGGTCGACGAGAAGCGCCGCGGCGGCGGTGGTGGCGGCAACTCCGGCGGCGGGAACGGCGGCGGGAGCAAGGGCCGCGACAGGTCGCGGAACGACGCCAAGGACGACGGCGCGAAGGACAGCGGCGCCAAGGACAACGGCGCCAAGGAGGCGGCCAAGGACGCCGAGCCGACCGTGGAGCCGGCGGCCGCCGGGTCCGCGGACGGCGAGGCCGGCGAGGGCACCCGCAGCGGTGGGCGCCGGAACCGGGGACGTCGCGGTCGCGGGCAGGCGGGCGAGGAGCGCGCGGCGGAGGACGCCGCGGTGCTCACCGCTCCGGACGCCGGGCCGGCGACCGAGGAGCCGGTGACGGCGCAGCCCGACGTCGCCGCGGTCGAGGTGCCGGCGGCCGAGGTCCCGGCAGTCGAGGAGCCGCTGGCACAGGAGCCGGTGGTCGAGGCGCCGGTCGTCGAGGCGCCGGTCGTCGAGGAGGCCGCCGCGGAGCCCCCGGTGGAGGAGCAGGCCGTGGCCGCCCCGGCGGAGCCGGAGGCGCCGGCCCGGCCGCGGCGTCGCCGCGCGGCCAGCCGTCCGGCCGGACCGCCGGTGTCCTGAGGGCCACATCGACCTGGCCGGGCCGCCTCAGGTACGCTGGTCGGGTTGCACCGCCCCTGCGCGGGCGCCTTCGGGTGCCGCCGGGTCAGGCGAACGCAGCCCGTCCAGCACCCGGCGATCGCACCGGTCTGCGCACCGGAACACAGAGCTAGACACGAAAGCAACGAGGAGTCAGTGGTGTACGCAGTGGTGAAGGCCGGTGGCAGCCAGCACAAGGTGGCCGTGGGCGACACGTTCACGATCAACCGCCTGCAGGGTGCGGCCGGCGACACCGTCGCCCTCCCGGCCATCCTGCTGGTCGACGGCGACACCGTCACCAGCGACGCCAAGGCCCTGGCCAAGGTGACCGTGACCGGTGAGATCGTCGAGCACGGCAAGGGCCCGAAGATCCGCATCCACAAGTTCAAGAACAAGACCGGCTACCACAAGCGGCAGGGGCACCGTCAGCCCCTGACCAGCGTCGTGGTCCGCGACATCTCGAAGGGCTGACGCCGACATGGCACACAAGAAGGGCGCTTCGTCGTCCCGCAACGGTCGTGACTCCAACGCGCAGCGCCTCGGCGTGAAGCGCTTCGGCGGCCAGGTCGTCAAGGCCGGTGAGATCATCGTGCGTCAGCGCGGGACCCACTTCCACCCGGGTCTCGGTGTCGGTCGCGGTGGCGACGACACGCTGTTCGCCCTCGAGCCGGGTGCGGTCACCTTCGGTACGCGGCGGGGACGCAAGACCGTCTCCATCTCGGCCGTCGAGGCCTGAGCACCTCTCTGACACGCGCAGACGAGCGCACGGGCCGCACGGCCCGTGCGCTCGCTGTCGTTGAGGAGGTAGGTAGGTAGACATGGCGGCATTCGTCGATCGCGTGGTCATCCACGTCGCTGCCGGCAACGGCGGGCACGGCGTGTCCTCGATCCACCGGGAGAAGTTCAAGCCCCTCGGCGGGCCCGACGGCGGCAACGGCGGCGACGGCGGGGACATCGTCCTCGAGGTCGATCCCAGCGTGCACACGCTCCTGGACTTCCATCACCGCCCGCACCAGAAGGCCGGCAACGGCCGGCCGGGCGAGGGCAGCAACCGGCACGGCGCCAAGGGCGAGGACAAGGTCCTGCACGTGCCCGCGGGCACTGTCGTCAGCACCCCGGACGGCCGCGTCATCGCCGACCTCGTGGGTGCGGGCACCCGCGTGGTGCTCGCCAAGGGCGGCAAGGGCGGGCTGGGCAACGCCGCGCTCGCCAACTCGCGCCGCAAGGCGCCCGGCTTCGCGCTCCTCGGTGAGGAGGGCGAGGCGTTCGACGCGGTCATCGAGCTGAAGAGCATCGCCGACGTCGGCCTGGTGGGCTTCCCGTCGGCGGGGAAGTCGTCGCTGATCTCGGCCATGTCGGCGGCTCGCCCGAAGATCGCCGACTACCCGTTCACCACGCTGGTGCCCAACCTCGGCGTCATCCGCTCCGGCGACACCGTCTACACGATGGCCGACGTCCCCGGCCTGATCCCCGGGGCCTCCACCGGCAAGGGCCTCGGGGTCCAGTTCCTCCGGCACGTCGAGCGCTGCGCCGTCCTGGTGCACGTCGTCGACATGGCGACGATGGAGCCGGGCCGCGACCCGGAGAGCGACATCGAGGCCCTCGAGCACGAGCTCGCCGAGTACGGCGGGGACGAGCTCGACCTCGTCGGGCGGCTGCGGATCGCCGTCCTCAACAAGATCGACGTGCCCGACGCCCGCGAGCTGGTCGACCTGGTCCGCGCCTCGCTGGAGAAGCGCGGCCTGGACGTCTACCCGGTGAGCGCGGCGACCGGCGAGGGGCTCAAGGAGTTCGGCTTCGCCCTGGCCGCCGCCGTCGAGGCCCACCGCGCCAGCCTGCCGCCGATGGAGCCCGCGCGCGTCACCGTCACGCCCAAGGCCGTCGACGACACCGGCTTCACCGTGGAGCGCGACCCGGAGGACCCGGACGGGTTCGTGGTGCGCGGTGTCCGCGTGGAGCGATGGGTCCGGCAGACCGACTTCACCAACGACGAGGCCGTCGGCTTCCTCGCCGACCGGCTGAACCGGCTCGGGGTCGAGGAGGAGCTGGCCAAGGCCGGCGCCCGCGAGGGCGACCCGGTCACCATCGGCGGCGTCACGTTCGACTGGGAGCCCACGCTCCCCGCGGGCACGCTCACCGTCGAGGAGTCCGCGGGCCTGGGCGGTCGCGGCACGGACGCGCGCATCGACGCGCCGCACCGCGTCCGCGCCGCCGAGCGCCTCGCCGCCAAGAAGGCCCGCCGGACGCCCTACGAGCTCGGTGAGGACGGCTGGTCGGACGACGAGATCCCGGACGACGAGCCGTGACCGTCGTCCGTCCGGAGATCGCCACGGCCCGCCGGGTCGTGGTCAAGGTCGGCTCCTCGTCGCTGACGACGCTGCCCGGCGGCCTGGACGCCGACAAGCTGTCGGCGCTCGTGGACGTGCTCGGCGCCGTGCGTGCCGCGGGCCGCGAGGTCGTGCTCGTGTCCTCCGGTGCCATCGCCGCGGGGCTCGCGCCGCTGGGCGTGACCGGCCGCCCGCGCGACCTCGCCACGGCGCAGGCCGCGGCCAGCGTCGGCCAGCTGCGCCTCGTGCAGACCTATGCCGACGCGTTCGCCAAGCACGACATCACCGTCGGCCAGGTGCTGCTGACCGCCGACGACCTCACCCGCCGCAGCCACTATCGCAACGCGCACTCCACGATGGAGCGGCTGCTCGCCCTGGGCGCGCTGCCGATCGTCAACGAGAACGACACCGTGGCCACCGAGGAGATCCGGTTCGGCGACAACGACCGGCTGGCTGCGCTGGTCGCGCACGTCGCGCAGGCCGACGCGCTGGTGCTGCTCTCCGACGTCGACGGCGTCTACGACGGCGACCCGCGGGTCGGGCCCGCGCAGCTCGTGCACACGGTGACCACCCCGGCCGACCTCGCCGCCGTCACCCTGGGGACGGCGAAGCGCAACGGCGTCGGCACCGGCGGGATGGCCACCAAGGTGGAGGCCGCGTTCATCGCCGCCCACGCCGGCGTGCCGGTCGTCGTCACCTCCACCCCGCAGGCCGCCGCCGCGCTGGCCGGGGAGCAGGTCGGCACGCTGTTCAGCCCGATGGGCCGGCGGCCCAGCGCCCGCCAGTTCTGGCTGCGCTACGCCAGCCGGCCGCGCGGCCGGGTACTGCTCGACGAGGGCGCGGTGCGGGCGGTCCGCGAGCGGCACGCCTCGCTGCTCTCCGCCGGCATCACCGGCGTCACGGGCGACTTCCTCGCCGACGACCCGGTGGAGCTGGTCGGCCCGGACGGCGTCGTCGTCGCCCGCGGCCTGGTGGCCTACGACGCGCGGGAGATGCCGCCGCTCATGGGCCGCAAGACCGGCGACCTGCCGCCGGAGTACCGCCGGGAGGTCGTGCACCGCGACGAGATGGTGCTCGTCGGCCGCCGCTGAGCGCTACGGCAGGACGGCGACGGCGTCGACCTCGATCAGCAGGTCCGGCTCGCCCAGCCCCGCGACGCTGATCAGGGTCACGGGCTTGGTCGGGTCGACGCCGAGCCGCTCGGCGGCGCGCGCCACCCCGGCTCCGAGGTCGGCCAGCTTGTCCTGCGTCCAGTCCACGACGTAGACGGTCAGCTTGGCGACGTGGTCGAACGTGCCGCCGACGGCGGCCAGCGCCGTGGCCACGTTGACGTAGGCCTGCTCCACCTGGGCGGCGAGGTCGCCGGCGCCCACGGGTGTGCCGTCGGCATCGCGGGCCACCTGTCCGGCGAGGTAGACCGTGCGCGAGCCGCGGGTGACGGCCATCTGGCGGTAGAACTCCGGTGCCGGGATCCCGGGCGGGTTGAGCAGTTCGACGGTCATGGTGTCCTCCAGTGGTGTGAGCCGAGGACCGTTATGTAACACCGTTACGTTATAGTGGACAACGTGCCCCGCGCCGCCGATCCCGCCGTCCGCACCGCGCTGGTCGAGGCCGCGGCGCGGATGCTCGCCCAGCGCGAGCCGGTCACCGCGCGTTCCCTCGCGGACCGGGCGGGGACCTCGACCACCGCGCTCTACACGCACTTCGGCGGCATGCCCGGCCTCTGGCGCGCCGTCCGGCAGGAGGGGTTCACCCGGCTGGGCCGGCGGCTGGCGGACGTCCCGCGGACGGACGATCCCGTCCGCGACCTGGCCGCTCTCGGCGCCGCCTACGTGGCCTCCGCCCGCAGCGAGCCCTACCTGTACCGGGCGATGTTCGACGCCGCCGCGGACCTGGACGACCCGGCCGCCGCCGATCAGACGTTCGGCCTGATCGTCGGAGCGGCCGAACGAGCGCGGGCGGAGGGCCGCCTCGCGGACGCCGCCCTGGACGTGGCGACGCGCTTCTGGATGACCGGGCACGGCCTGGCGATGCTCGTGCTGACCGGGGTGCTGCCGCCCGAGGCGGTCGCGGCGCACGGTCAGGAACTCGGTGTCGGAGTCTTCCTGGCCGCGGGCGACGACCCCGTCCGCTGCCGCGAGTCGGTTCGGCTGGGGTGGACCTCGACGGGGGAGGTCAGCGCGCCGGGGAGCGGCTGAGAGACTGACCGCCGTGACGATCCGCCCCATCCGCGAAGTCGGTGACCCGGTGCTGCGCACGCCGGCCGACGAGGTGAAGGACTTCGACTCCGACCTCGCCGCGCTGGTCCGCGACCTCGTCGAGACCGTCGACCACCCCGGCCGGGCCGGCCTGGCGGCCACCCAGATCGGGGTGAGCCTGCGCGTCTTCTCCTACAACATCGACGGCGTCATCGGGCACGTGGTGAACCCGCGGATCGTCGAGCTGTCCGACGAGACCCAGGACGGCGACGAGGGCTGCCTGTCGGTCCCCGGCATCTGGGCGCCGACGGTGCGCGCCATGCATGCCGTCGTCGAGGGCTTCGACGTCGACGGCAAGCCGCTGCGCGTGGAGGGCGAGGGCCTCATGGCCCGCTGCCTGCAGCACGAGGTGGACCACCTCGACGGCAAGCTCTTCCTCGACCGGCTCACCGGGGAGGCGCGCAAGTCCGCCCTGCGGGCGCTGCGGGACCGCTGACCGTGGCGTTCCTGGAGCCGGTGACGCTCACCGGGTCCCTGGTCACCCTCGAGCCGCTGACCACCGGTCACCACGACGAGCTGGTCACCGCCGCGTCCGACGGCCGGCTGTGGGAGCTCTGGTACACCTCCGTGCCCGCGCCGGAGGCGATGGCCGCCGACGTCGCCGACCGGTTGGCCCGGCGGGACGCGGGGGAGATGCTGCCGTTCGTCGTCCGCCGACGGTTCGACGGCGTCGTGGTGGGGGCGACGACGTACTGCAACGTCGACGCCCGGACCCCGCGCGTGGAGATCGGCTACACCTGGACGGCGCGGTCGGCGCAGCGCACCGGCGTCAACGCCGACAGCAAGCTGCTGCTGCTCGCGCACGCCTTCGAGGTCCTCGGCTGCGTGGCGGTGGAGTTCCGGACGCACTGGCACAACCAGCAGTCCCGGGGCGCGATCGCCCGGCTCGGCGCCAAGCAGGACGGCGTCCTGCGCAGCCACCGGCGGATGCCCGACGGCTCGCTGCGGGACACCGTCGTCTTCTCGATCCTCCAGGCGGAGTGGCCCGCCGTCCGGGCCGGGCTGGAGCACCGACTGCGCTCGCCGGCGGACGATCGATGAGTTCGTGGCTCCCGGGCGGTTAGAGGTGATGACCCCCCAGGAAGGACATCGCCATGTCGGAGCTCCTCGTCGACTTCATCACCTCCCTCGACGGCTACGCATCCGGAGAGGGATGGCCCGGGTTCTGGGGTCTCGAGGGCCCGGAGTACCTGGCCTGGCTCGCCGAGCAGCCCGCGGCCACCTACCTCATGGGAGCGAACACCTACCGCCTGATGTCGGGCTTCGCCGCCGGCGAGGTCCCGACCGGCCAGGCCGAGTTCAGGCCCGAGGAGGAGGCGTCCGTCGACGAGCTGACCCAGGCGTCCAAGGTGGTGTTCTCCTCCTCGCTCGAGGAGCCACTGACCTGGGCCAACTGCACGCTGGTCCGCGACGACGCCGTCGAGGCGGTCCGCGCCATGAAGTCGACCGGCTCCGGACTCCTCAGCACGATCGGCAGCATCAGCCTGTGCCGGTCCCTGCTCCGAGCCGGACTCATCGACCGCTTCCGGGTCGTGATGTTCCCGGTGATCACCGGGGCCACGGGCGAGGAGCGCATCTACGACGGCTATCCGGACGTCGCCCTCGAGATGATCGATCACCGCACCTTCGACGGCCGCATCCAGTTGGTGGAGTACGAGCCTCGCGTGCTCGAGCACCCGCCGCTCGGCGCTCCCGCCTGACGTCCGTCAGGCGCGGGCCGCGCACTCGGCGCAGGTGCCGAAGACCTCCACCTGGTGCTGGACGTCGGTGAAACCGTGCTCGGTCGCGATGCGGGCGGCCCAGCGCTCGACCGGCGGGTCGGCGACCTCCACGGTCCGGCCGCACGAGCGGCAGACCAGGTGGTGGTGGTGGCTGGGGGAGCACCGGCGGTAGGCGGCCTCGCCCTCGGCGGAGCGCAGCACGTCCAGTTGCCCCTCGTCGACCAGCGCCTGCAGGGCGCGGTAGACGGTCGCCAGGCCGACGGAGTCGCCCCGCTCGCGCAGCAGGGCGTGCAGCTCCTGGGCGCTGCGGAAGCCGTCGAGTCCGTCCAGGAGGGCGAGCACGGCGCTGCGCTGCCGGCTCGGGCGCCGCGTCGTCCCCTCGACCTGCTCCGCTGAGCTCACGAGGACGCTCCTTCCCCGGCCCGGGACGCCGTGTGCGTGCCGTGCTCGTCGTAGTGGACCCCGGCGCTGGTCAGGTGCGGCGCGTGCAGGTGCCCGTCGTGGTCGTAGTCGACGTGGTCGCCGTGGCGGACGGGCTGGTGCCCGCAGCCCGTGCCGTGCTCGTGCGGGTGCGCGCCGTGGATCTCCCCGCGCCGGCGGTGCCGGCGGCGGGCAGTCGCCTCCCGCACCGCCACCGAGGCGGAGACGAGCAGGAACAGCGCGATGGCCAGCAGCACGATGGTCCCGCCCGACGGCGTCCCGGTGTAGTACGACGCCGTCGTCCCGGAGACGCTGACGACCAGGCCGATGGCGCACGCCAGGTACAGCGCCTGCCGGAAGCTGCGCGCCACGAGCTGGGCCACCGCGGCCGGGACGATCATCAGCGCGCTGATGAGCAGCAGCCCGACCACCCGCATGGAGAGCACCACCGTCGCCGCCACCAGGGCGGCGAGCACGATGTTGAGCGCCAGCACCGGCAGGCCGACGGCGCGGGCGTACTCCTCGTCGTCGCTGACCGCGTAGAGCCGCTGGCCCAGCAGGCCGACCACGGCGAGCACGGCGACGGTGATGGCGGCGAACACGGCCAGGTCGCCGACCGCCGTCGTGGTGATCGCGCCGAAGAGGTACGCCTCCAGGTTGGTCGCCTGCCCGCGAGGCGCGAGGCTCAGCAGCACCACGCCGCCGGCGATGCCGCCGTAGAAGAGGACGGCGAGGGCGACGTCCCCGCTGGTGCGCCCGCGTGCCCGGACGAGCTCGATGAGCACCGCGCCGAGGACGGCGGCGAGCAGGGCGGCCCCGACCGGTGCGGTCGAGGTGAGCACCCCGATCGCGACGCCGGTCAGCGCGACGTGGCCCAGGCCGTCGCCCAGCAGCGACAGCCGCCGCTGGACGAGGAAGATGCCGACCGCCGGGGCGACCAGGCCGACCATCAGCGAGGCGAGCAGCGCCCGCTGCATGAAGCCGTACTCGAGGACCTCCACGTCAGCGGCTCCCGGTCCGGGTCGTCACGGTGGGCTGGTCGAGGCGGTACCGGGTGCGGACGTCGTCCTGCGGGTCGCCGCAGTGGTGGTCGCCGTGCGCCTGCTCGGCACCGGCCAGCGGGCCGTCGTAGCGGATGCACCCCTGGTCGACGACCACGGCCCGGCCCAGCACGCCCTCCAGCGGGCCGGTCTCGTGGGTGACCACCAGCAGGGTGGTGCCGGCGGCCGAGATGCGGGCCAGCACCTCGGCCAGGGCCTCCTGGCTCGGCGCGTCCACGCCGGCGGTCGGCTCGTCCATGATCAGCAGCTCCGGCTGGGCGGCCAGGGCCCGCGCGACCAGCACGCGCCGCTGCTGCCCTCCCGACAGCGAGGCGACCGGCTCCTCCATCCGGTCGGCCAGCCCGACGGCGGCGACCGCCTCGCCGACGGCGGCGCGGTCGGCCGCGCCGAGCCGGCGGAGGAGGCCGAGGCGGGCCAGGCGGCCCACCGAGACGACCTCGCGCACGGTCGCGGGGACGGCGCCGCTGACGGTGTGCCGCTGGGGCACGTAGCCCACGCGGCCGGGGTCGCGCAGCCGGCCCACCGGGGCGCCGAGCAGCTCGATCTCGCCACCGAGCAGCGGGGCGAGCCCGAGCAGGCCGCGGGCCAGCGTCGTCTTGCCCGATCCGTTGGACCCGAGGACGGCGACGGCCTCACCGTGCCGCACGGTCAGGTCGACGCCCTGGACGATCGGCACGTCGTCGTAGCCGATGGTCGCGTCCCGGAGGCGGACGGCGACCCGGTCGCTGGAGGTCATGAGCAGGACTGGCCTTCCCGCAGGGTGTCGAGGTTCGCGCGCATCACCTGCAGATAGTCCTCGCCCGCCGACTCGTCCGTCAGCCCCTCCAGCGGGTCGAGGACGGCGGTGCGCACGCCGGCCTCCTCGGCCACGGTCTCGGCGACCGCCGGGTCGACCAGCGTCTCGGTGTAGACGGTGGTCACCCCGCGCTCCTGCACCAGACCGGCGATCTCGGCGAGCTGGGCGGGGTCGGGCTCCTGCGACGGGCTCAGGCCGCTGATGCCGACCACCTCGAGGCCGTAGCGCTCGGCGAGGTAGCCGAACGCCTCGTGGCCGGTGACCAGGGTGTCGACGGCGCAGTTCGCGAGGCCGGCCGCCATCTCCTCGTCCAGGGCCTCCAGCTCGGCCCGGAACGTGGCCGCGTTGTCCTCGTAGGCCGCCGCACCCTCCGGGTCGAGCTCGGCGAGCCGCTCGGCCAGGGCGTCGCCGACCGAGGCCAGGCGGGTCGGGTCCAGCCAGAAGTGCGGGTCGACGGCCTCGTCGGCGTGGCCGTGCTCGTCCTCGGCGTGCTCCTCCTCGGCGTGCTCGTCCTCGCCGTGCTCGTGGCCCTCCCCGGCGACCAGGTCGGCCGCCTGCCCGGCGTCCCAGGCGTGGTCGCCGCCCTCGTTCTCCGCGGCCTCGTCGAGCGCGGGCTGGAAGCCCTCCAGGTAGACGAGCAGGTCCGCCTCGCCGACGGCGGCGACGTCCCTCGGTGCCAGTTCCAGGTCGTGCGCCTCCGCGCCGGGCGGGGTGAGCGAGGAGACCGACACCCGGTCGCCGCCGACCTGCCGGGCCGCCCACTCGAGGGGGTAGAAGCCGGCCACGACCGAGATGCCGTCGTCCGCCCCGCCGCCGTCGTCCCCGCCGCCGCATCCCGTCGCGAGCAGCGCGGTGGCCGACAGAGCGGTGAGGGCGGTCCAGCGGGCGGCCGTGGCGTTCATGAGAATCATTCTCGCACGATTCCCGTGGCGGGCGGTGGTGGGTGCGACGCGCGAGGGCAGGGACGCCTCGCGCGTACTCTCACGGGCGTGTCCGACGTCTCCTCGCTGCCGCTGATCGGTGCCGCCGCGCTGCGTGCGCGGGCGGCGGCCCGGGTCCTGCGCACCCTGCCGACGGACGTGAAGGACGCCGCGCTCGCCGCGATGGCCGACGCGCTGGTCGACCGCACCGACGAGGTGCTGGCCGCCAACGCCGCGGACGTCGAGGCCGCCGCGGCGGACGGGACGCCCGAGTCGGTGCTCGACCGGCTGCGCCTGGATGCCGGGCGCGTGGCCGGCGTGGCCGACGCGCTGCGCGACCTCGTCGCCCTGCCCGACCCCGTGGGGGACGTCGTGCGCGGCTCGCGGCTGCCCAACGGGTTGCAGCTGCGTCAGGTGCGCGTCCCGCTGGGCGTGGTCGGCATCGTCTACGAGGCCCGGCCGAACGTGACCGTGGATGCCGCCGGGCTGTGCCTGAAGAGCGGCAACGCGGCGCTCCTGCGCGGCTCGGCCTCGGCGTTCCGGACCAACACCGCGCTGGTCGCGATCCTCACCGAGACCGCGGAGAAGGCCGGCCTGCCAGCGGGATCGGTGGAGCTGCTGCCCGCCGACCGCGCCTCCGTGGGCGAGCTGCTCAACGCGCGCGGCCTGGTCGACGTCGTGATCCCGCGCGGGGGCGCCTCGCTGATCCAGCGCGTCGTCCAGGAGTCGCGGGTGCCGGTGATCGAGACGGGGGAGGGCAACGTCCACGTCTACGTCGACGCCTCCGCCGATCCGGCGATCGCCGAGGCCGTCGTGCTGAACTCGAAGACCCACCGGGTCAGCGTCTGCAACTCCGCCGAGACGCTCCTGGTGCACCGCGACTACCCGCACCTGGGTCGGCTGCTCTCGGCGCTGTCGGGCTCCGGCGTCGCGCTGCACGGGGACGACGCCGCGCGCGCCGCCCACGAGAGCGTCGTCCCGGCCGGCGACGAGGACTGGGCGACCGAGTACCTGTCGATGGACATGGCGGTGCGCGTGGTCGACGACCTGCAGGAGGCGCTGGACCACATCGAACGCTGGAGCACCGGGCACACCGAGGCGATCGTCGCCGACTCGGCGTCCGCCATCGCCGCCTTCACCGCCGGGGTCGACGCCGCCGCCGTCATGGTCAACGCCTCGACCCGGTTCACCGACGGGGGCGAGTTCGGCTTCGGCGCCGAGATCGGCATCTCCACCCAGAAGCTGCACGCCCGCGGTCCGCTCGGCCTGCCGGAGCTGACCTCCACCACCTACGTCGTCACGGGCAACGGCCACACCCGCTGACGTCCCACCCCGCGCGAGCCGAGGAGCCCCATGCCCCGCCTGCAGTCCCCGCAGTTCTCCTCGGTCGCCGACGTCGGCAAGCGGCTGGCGACCGCCGGCTACCTGCCCGACGCGCAGATCGCCACCACGGTCTTCCTGGCCGACCGGCTCGGCAAGCCGCTGCTGGTGGAGGGCCCGGCCGGCACGGGCAAGACCGAGCTGGCCAAGGCGCTGGCGACCGCGACCGGCTCGGAGCTCATCCGGCTGCAGTGCTACGAGGGCCTCGACGAGGCGCGGGCGCTCTACGAGTGGAACTACAAGAAGCAGCTGCTGCGCATCCAGGCCTCGCAGGGCACCGACGGCGCCGACTGGGACACCGTGCACGACGACATCTTCGGCGAGGAGTTCCTGCTCTCCCGGCCGCTGCTGACGGCGATCCGGCGCACCGACCCCACCGTCCTGCTCATCGACGAGACCGACAAGGCCGACGTCGAGGTCGAGGGCCTGCTGCTCGAGGTCCTGTCCGACTTCCAGGTGACCATCCCCGAGCTCGGCACCGTCGTGGCCACCCGGCGCCCGATGGTGGTGCTCACGTCCAACGCCACGCGCGAGCTGTCCGAGGCGCTCAAGCGGCGCTGCCTCTACCTCGCGCTGGACTACCCGTCGGCCGAGCGGGAGCAGGAGATCGTGCTCTCCCGCGTGCCGGACCTGGCGCCCGGCCTCGCCGAGCAGCTGGTGCGCACCGTGCGCGCGCTGCGGGCGCTGGAGCTGAAGAAGTCGCCGTCGATCTCGGAGACCCTCGACTGGGCGCAGACGCTGCTCGAGCTGGGCCTGGACACCCTGGACGAGTCCGCGGTCAGCGCGACCCTGGGCGTGGTGCTCAAGCACGCGAGCGACCAGGACCGGGCCGCCGCCGAGCTGCGGCTCAACTGATGTCCGCGCCGGCGACGTCGTCCGGAGGTCTGGCCGGGCACCTGGACGGCTTCGTCCGGGCGGTGCGGGAGGCGGGCATCCCGGTCGGCATCAGCCAGGCGGTCGACGCCGCGGAGATCCTGACCGTGGTCGACCTGCTCGACCGCGAGCAGCTGCGGCACGGGCTGGCCGCCGTCCTGCTCCAGCGGGCCGCGCAGCGCCCCACGTACGACGTCCTCTTCGACCTGTGGTGGCCGCTGTCGGACCGCCCCCGGACGGCGGAGGCCGCCGACGGGGACGGCGAGCCGGACGGGGAGCCGGGGGAGTCGACGCTGGACGTGCCGGGGTCGGACGCCGACCTGGCCGCCCTGATGCGCGACCGGCTGCTGCAGCTGCTGCTGGACGGGGACGAGGAGGAGCTGCGCCGGTTCGCCCGGCAGGCCGTGGAGCTGCTCGGCCGGGGACAGCCCTCGCCCTCGGGCCAGTCGTTCTTCAGCTACCGCGTGCTGCGGGCGCTGTCGCCGGACACGCTGGTCTCCCAGCTGCTGGTCGGGCTGCTCGCCGAGGGCGACCGCGGCGGGCTGGCGGAGCAGGTGGCCCGGCAGACGATCCGTGAGCGGCTGGCCGCGCTCAAGGGCGCGATCGAGTCGGAGGTGCGCCGGCGGACGGCGGCGGAGAAGGGGCGGGACAAGGTCGCGAAGAACGCCGTGCGCCCGCTGGCCGACCAGGTCGACTTCCTGCGCGCGCAGGCGAGCGACCTGGCCGAGCTGCGCCGGGCGGTGGCCCCGCTGGCGCGGCGGCTGGCGGTGCGGCTGTCGGCCCGCCGGCGGCTGGGCCGGGAGGGCCGGCTGGACTTCCGCAAGACCGTCCGCGCGTCCCTGGGCACCGGTGGGGTGCCCGTCGTGACCCACCACCGGCCGCGCAAGGTGCACAAGCCCGAGCTCGTGGTGCTCTGCGACGTCAGCGGCTCGGTCGCCGGCTTCAGCCACTTCACGCTGATGCTGACCCAGGCGCTCCGCGAGCACTTCACCGGCGTGCGGGCCTTCGCCTTCGTCGACAGCACCGACGAGGTGACCCGGTTCTTCCGGCCGGGGGTGGACGTCGCCGACGCGATCGCCCGGATCGGCCGGGAGGCCGACGTCGTCGGGTTCGACGGGCACAGCGACTACGGCACCGCGTTCGAGGTGTTCGCCGACCGGTGGGCCTCGGCCGTGGGGCCGAAGACGTCGCTGCTGGTGCTCGGTGACGGCCGGACCAACTACCGCCAGCCGGGACTCCCGGTCCTGGCCGACCTGGTGCGCCGGTCCCGCTCGGCGCACTGGCTCAACCCCGAGCCGCGGCGGCTGTGGGGGAGCGGGGACTCCGCGGCCACCCGGTACGGCGAGGTCATCGACATGGTGGAGTGCCGGAACGCCGCCCAGCTCGCCGACTTCGTCACCACGCTCTGAGACGACGGGTCGACCGGTCGCCTCGTCGACGAGGCGCCCTGTCGACCTGTCGCCGTGTCGACCGACACACCGCGACTCGCCGGGCCGGTCGTAACCCCGCGCGCAGTCGTGCGTTGGGCAGGACGGCGCCGGGGCAGCTGACCGCGCTGCACCATCCGTGCGGCGACGCACGGCCGGATCGTGACCGGCTGCACGGGGGAGCCGGTCGCGGCGGCGCGACCCTCCCGGGACCGGCGTCGCCGTCCGGGGCCGGTCCTGACGGGGCCGGCCCCGGCGGTGCCGGATAGGCTTTCCCGGTGGCAGGTGGCCGGGTCGGGATCATGGGCGGGACGTTCGACCCGATCCACCACGGGCACCTCGTGGCGGCCAGCGAGGTCGCCGGGCTGTTCGGCCTGGACGAGGTCATCTTCGTGCCGACCGGCCAGCCGTGGCAGAAGAGCGAGCGCGCGGTCAGCCCCGCCGAGGACCGTTACCTCATGACCGTCATCGCGACGGCGTCGAACCCGCGGTTCTCGGTGAGCCGGGTGGACATCGACCGCGGCGGACCGACCTACACCATCGACACGCTGACCGACCTCCGCCAGCAGCGGCCCGACGCCGAGCTGTTCTTCATCACCGGCGCCGACGCCCTGGCCCAGATCGTCAGCTGGCGGGACAACCAGCAGTTGTTCGACCTGGCCCACTTCATCGGGGTGACCCGGCCCGGGTTCCACCTCGCGGACGCGCACCTGCCCGAGGGTGTCGTGAGCCTGGTCGAGGTGCCGGCGCTCGCGATCAGCTCCACCGACTGCCGCGACCGGGTCGGCCGCGGGATGCCGGTCTGGTACCTCGTGCCGGACGGCGTCGTCCAGTACATCGAGAAGCGGGCGCTCTACCGCGAGGTGCCGCGCCGGCCCACTCCGGACGCCACCCGCCACCCCGACAGCCAGCCCCCCGACGACTCCCTCCAGGAGGTACCCCGATGACCGCCTCGGCCGAGGCGCGGGACACCGCGCTGCTCGCCGCTCAGGCGGCTGCGGACAAGCTCGCCACCGACGTCTCGATCGTCGACGTGAGCGACCGGCTCGCCATCACCGACGCCTTCGTGCTGGCCTCGGCGCCCAACGAGCGCCAGGTCCAGGCCATCGTCGACGAGGTGGAGGCACGCCTCCGCAAGCACGGCGTCAAGCCGGTGCGCCGCGAGGGCGTCAACGAGGCCCGGTGGGTCCTGCTCGACTTCGTCGACGTGGTGGTGCACGTGCAGCACGCCGAGGAGCGCGCCTACTACGCCCTCGAGCGGCTGTGGAAGGACTGCCCGACCATCCCGTTCGAGGACAGCGCGGCCCCGCCGTCCCCCGCGAGCGGCGACGGGGAGACGGCCGGCCGGTGACCGCCGGCCCCCTGCCCGACCTCCCGGTGCCCCGGCTGCTCCTGTGGCGGCACGGCCGCACGGAGTGGAACGCCGCGGGGCGCTTCCAGGGCCAGCTGGACCCGCCGCTGGACGCCACCGGCCGCCGGCAGGCCGCCGAGGCCGCGCCGTACCTGGCGGCCGGGCTCGTGCCGGAGGACACCGTGGTGGCCTCCAGCGACCTCAGCCGTGCCGCCGAGACGGCCGGGACGCTCGCCGGGCTGCTCGGTGTGCCACTCCGGCTCGACGAGCGCCTCCGCGAGCACGGCATGGGCTCCTGGGAGGGACTGACGCGCGCCGAGGTGGCCGACCGCTTCCCAGAGCAGTACGCCGACTGGACCGCCGGCCGCCCGGTGCGCGGCCGCGGAGGCGAGGAGCCCGCGGCGGTGTCCGAGCGGGTGATCGAGGCCCTGGCCGACCTGCCTCCGGCCGGTGTGGCCGTCGTGGTCACCCACGGGGGCACGGCCGGTCGCCTGATCGAGCGGCTCCTGGACCTCGGGTCCGACCACCGCCGGGTGTTCGGCCCGCTCGCCAACTGCGCCTGGAGCGAGCTGGTGGTCCAGGGCGGGCGCTGGCGGCTGCTGCGGCACAACGTCGGCGTCCAGCCCCGCCCGGAGGGGCGCCTGCGGGAGGGGTCCGCCGGGTCCACCACCCCCGAGGACGCGCCACCGCCGGCCCAGGACGCCGACGCCGTCCCGTGAGCCGCTGCGGACCCGCCGCGTGCACCTCCGGCGGGCGGCCGGCCGTCGGGGGTTAGCCTCGCCCGGTGTCCGTCGCCGTAGTCACCGATTCGACGGCGTACCTCCCGGCCGAACTCGTCGAGGGCTACGGCATCCACGTCGTCCCGCTGTACGTGGTGCTCGCCGGGCGCTCGGGCCGGGAAGGCTGGGACATCGCGCCGGACGACGTCTCCCGCGCCTTGTCGGTGCGCGGGCAGACCGTCTCGACATCGCGGCCGACGCCGGGCGACTTCGTGGCGGCCTACCGCAAGGCGCTGGACGAGGGCGCCGACCAGCTGGTGTCGATCCACCTGTCGTCGGAGCTGTCCAGCACGGCGGATGCCGCGCGCCTGGCCGCCTCCCAGGTCGGTGAGCACATCGTCACCGTCGTCGACTCCCGCTCGGCGGCCATGGGATCGGGGTTCGCCGTCCTGGCGGCCGCCCGCTCGGCGGCCGCGGATGCCGACGCCGCCACGGTGGCCCGCTCCGCCCGCGAGACCGCGGCGGCGACCCGCACGCTCTTCGTCGTCGACACCCTGGAGCACCTGCGGCGGGGCGGCCGGATCGGCTCGGCGGCCGCGGTGCTCGGCTCGGCTCTCGCGGTGAAGCCCGTCCTCCACGTCCAGGACGGGCGCGTCGTCCCGCTGGAGAAGGTCCGCACGTCCGCCCGCGCCATGCACCGGCTCGTCCAGCGCGCGGTCGAGTTCGCCGGCGAGGGGCCGGTCTCCGTCGCCGTGCACCACCTGGCCGCTCCCGAGCGTGCCGAGCGGCTCGCCGCCGAGGTCCGGGACCGGCTGCCCCAGCTGCGCGAGCTGCACGTGAGCGAGCTCGGCGCCGCCATCGGGGCGCACGTCGGGCCGGGGGCGGTGGGCATCGTCGTGGCGCCGTTCTGGCGGGAGCCCGACGAGGCGTCGCAGCCGACGGGCGGCTGAGCGCAGGCAGCGGTACGGCATGCCCGGGAGCCTGCTCCCCGGGCCCGACGGCACACCGCCCGTCGTCCACAGCCGCACGCCCCGTCCACAGATCCGCTCGCGCGGCGGTCGTGGGGTGCCGGGCTCCCTAGCGTCCCGGACGTGCCCTTCTCCTCCCGCCGCAGCGACGACGCCGACGTCATCCGGGCACGCCTGCGGCTCCTGCTCGACGAGCGGACGGGTCCCGGCGGGTGGGTCCCGGAGGACCCGGACGACGCGGTGGTCACCGAGCCGCTGACCACGGGGGAGGAGGCCGATCCGGGCCTGCCCACGGGCATCGGGCGGCACCGCGCGCCCGGGCCGGAGACCCGCTGGGACCCGGGGCGACCGGGAGCGCGCTCCCTCTGGGTCGCTGCGTTGCTGGCTGCAGCCCTGCTGGCCGGCTGGACATGGCTGGACCGTCCGCGGGTGGAACCCGTGCGGGGGGCACCGGTGGTCTCGAGCACTCCTGCCAGCCCCACCGTGGGAGAGGTCGCCGAGACGTCGCCGACCGTCGTGGTCTCGGTGGTCGGGCAGGTCGTCACCCCGGGGCTCGTGACCTTGCCGTCGGGGTCCCGCGTGGCGGACGCGATCGCCGCCGCCGGCGGGCTCCTGCCCGACGCGGACCCGGCCTCGGTCAACCTCGCCGCCGTCGTGGCGGACGGCGAGCAGCTCGCGGTCGGGGTGCCCGGCCCACCGTCGGCCGGTGGTGCTGCAGCGGCGAGCGGGCCGGGCGGCCTGGTCGACCTCAACACCGCCGGGGTCGCCGACCTGGACGCCCTCCCCGGGATCGGGCCGGTGCTCGCGCAGCGGATCGTCGAGCACCGCCAGCGGCAGGGCCCGTTCCGCAGCGTCGACGAGCTCGACGACGTCCCGGGCATCGGCCCGGCGATCGCGGCCGAGCTGGCGGAGCTGGTGACGGTGTGACCCGGTCACCGGAACCGCGGTGGAGCTGGCTGGACCTCCGGCTCGCCCCGGCCGCCCTCACGCTGTGGGTGACGACGATCTGCGCACCCTGGGTCGCGCCGGAAGGGCTGGCCGGCGCGGCGGGTCTGGCCTGCGCCGGTGCCGTTCCGCTCCTCCGCCGGCGCGGTCCGGTCGCGGCGCTCGCGCTCACGGTGCTGGCGGGTGTGTCCGTCGCCGGCGCGTCGGGAGCGGTGCGGGGCTGGGACCGCGACGGGTCGCCGCTGCGAGCGGTCGCCGCCGACGAGCGGGTGGTCACCGTCGATCTCGAGCTCGACGCCGATCCCCACGTGATCGGCGGGCCGGGCGGCCCGCGGGTGGTCGTCGACGCGACCGTGCGCCGTCTCGACGGGCCGGAGAAGTCGTACGGCCTGCGGGATCCCGTCCTGCTCTTCGGCTCCACCGGGGACTGGCGCGAGCTGCTGCCGGGCCAGCGGGCACGCGTACGGGTCGCCGTCGGACTGCCGGAGCGGGGGGACGGGGCGGTCGCGGTGCTCTCCGCCCGCGGACCGCCCGACCTCCTGGGCGGCCCCGGCAGGGTGCAGGGGGCCGCGGGTGACCTCCGGGAGGCGCTGGCCGACTCGGCGCGACGAGTGCTGGAGCCGAGGCCCGCCGGGCTGCTGCCCGGACTCGTCGTGGGGGACACGTCGGCGATGGACCCGGTCCTGGAGGAGGACTTCCGTCGCGCCGGCCTGGCGCATCTCACGGCGGTGTCCGGGGCCAACGTCGCGATCGTGCTCGCGGGGGTCCTGCTGCCGCTGCGACGGTGGGCCGTCGACCGGCGGGTCCAGGCCGCGGTCGCCGGGCTGGCGCTGGTCGGGTTCGTCGTTCTCGCCCGGCCGGAACCGAGCGTGCTGCGCGCCGCGGCCATGGGTGCGGTGACCCTCGTGGCCCTCGCCTCCGGGAGGTCCCGGGCGGCGATCCCGTCCCTCTGCGCCGCGGTGTGCGTGCTGCTCCTGCTCGATCCGGGGTTGGCCGTCGATCCGGGCTTCGCCCTGTCGGTCGCGGCAACGGGCGGCATCGTGCTGCTCGCGCCGGGTTGGTCCCGGGTACTGCGCGACCGTGGCTGCTGGGCGCTGCTGGCCGACGCGGTCGCCGTGAGCGCGGCCGCCGGGGTGGTGACCGCCCCGCTCGTGGCGGGGCTGTCGGGCACCGTCAGCCTCGTCTCGCTGCCGGCGAACCTGCTCGCCGCCCCGGCCGTTCCCGCGGCCACCGTGCTCGGCCTGCTGGCCGCGGTGGTGGGGGTGCCCCTGCCGGTCGCCGCCGACGTCCTGGTGTGGCTCGCGGGGTGGCCGACGCGGTGGCTGGTCGTCGTCGCCGCACGTGCGGCGGATGTCCCGGACGGCGCGGTCGGCTGGGTCGCCGGGACCGGCGGGGCGGTGCTCCTGACCGTCCTGCTCCTCGCCGTGGGCTGGGCGCTGTGGCGGTTCCGCCGGCTCCGGCCCCTGGCCCTCGCGGTCCTGCTGGGCCTGGTCGTCCTGGGCTGGCCGGCCCGGCAGGCCGTCCGCGGCTGGCCCCCGGACGACGCGGTGGCGATCGCCTGCGACGTCGGGCAGGGCGACGCCTTCCTGCTGCCGACCGGGCCGGGAGCCGGGGTGCTCGTCGACGCCGGGCCCGACGTGGGCGCGGTGGACCGGTGCCTGGACCGGCTGGGCGTCGACACCTTGCCGCTGGTCCTGGTCTCGCACCTGGACGCCGACCACGTGGGCGGGCTGGCCGGCGCACTGAGCGGACGGTCGGTCGGCGAGGTCGCCACCGGCACGCTCTCCCCGGCCGACGACCGGGCGGGCGCGTTCGACGCCCTCGTCCGGCGCGCGGGAGGGCAGCGCGCGGTCCTGGTGCCCGGCGACCGGCGGGCCGTCGGCGGTGTCGCGGTGGAGGTGCTGGCCCCGGAGCCCGGCCGGGCGGTGGCGGCCGCCGAACCGAACGACCTCTCCCTGGTCGTGCGGATCACGACGAACGGCCTGCGCATCCTGTTCACCGGGGACCTCGGCGCCGAGGCGCAGGCCCGGCTGGTCGCCGAGGGCACCGACCTCCGGGCCGACGTCCTCAAGGTGCCGCACCACGGCAGCGGCGACGCCGATGCGGACTTCCTCGCCGCCGGCGGCGCCAGGGTCGCGCTCATCTCCGTCGGCGCCGGCAACACCTACGGCCACCCGGCGGGCCGGCTGCTGTCCTGGCTCACCGGCGCGGGCATGCGCGTGCACCGCACCGACACCGACGGGGACCTGGCAGTCGTCGGCTCCGGCGAGGGGTGGGGCGTGGCCGCGCGGGGGAGCGGTGACCGGGCCCTCGCCGTCGCGTCGGATCGTCGGCCCCGCGTGACACCATGCAGGGGTGCCGGCCCAACCCGTGGAACCCACCTCCCGGCTGCGCGTCGTGATGGGCGAGGAGGAGCTGCTGCGCTCCCGCGCGGTCGGCGCCGTCCGCAACGCCGTGCTCGGCCGCCACCCCGACACCGAGGTCTACGAGCTCGCCGCCGCCGGGCTGCCGCTCGGCCAGCTGGCCGACGTCCTGGCGCCCTCGCTGTTCGGCGGGCACCGGCTCGTGGTGGTCACCGGCGTGCAGGAGTGCGCCGCCGCCCTGGCCGACTCGCTCGTGAGCTACGCGAAGGACCCCGACCCCGACCTGACGCTGGTCATCGTCCACTTCGGCGGCAAGCGCAACGAGGCCCTGGTCAAGGCCTTCACCGCCGCGGGGGCGGCGCTCGACGAGTGCCCCAAGCTCAAGTCGCCCGGCGACCTGGCCGGCTTCGTCCGCAACGAGGTCCGGCAGCTCGGCGGCCGCATCGCGCCCGACGCCGTCGTCGCGCTGGTCGACGCCATCGGCAACGACCTGCGGCAGCTGTCGGCCGCGGCCAGCCAGCTGGTCTCCGACTTCGGCGGCAGCATCGACGCCGACGCCGTCGCGCGGTTCCACCGGGGCCAGGCCGAGGTCACCGGCTTCACCGTGGCCGAGCGGGTGCTCGTCGGCGACCGCGCCGGCTCCATCGAGATGCTGCGCTGGGCCCTCGAACGCGGGGTCGCCCACGTGCTCATCGCCGACGCGATCGCCGACGGCGTCCGTACCGCCGCCCGCGTCGCCTCGCTCAGCTCCACCAACCCCGGCGAACTGGCCCGCACGCTGAAGATGCCGCCGTGGAAGGTCAAGAAGGCCCAGGCCCAGTCACGGGGCTGGAGCATCGACGGGCTGCAGCAGGCGATCGGCGTGGCCGCCGAGCTCAATGCCGACGTCAAGGGCGCCGCGGCCAGCGCCGACTACGCGCTCGAGCGGGCGGTCCGGCGGATCGTCACCATCCGGGCCGAGACCGGCCGGGGCAGCCGGGCCCGCGCCGGCTACTGACCCGGGCCCGGAACAGCGACGAGCCCCCGTCCCGGAGGGACAGGGGCTCGTTCGGTCCGCGCCGGAGCGCGGGACGCCGGCTCAGAGGCCGGCGACCTGCTTGGCCAGACCCGACTTGCGGTTCGCGGCCTGGTTCTTGTGGATGATGCCCTTGCTCGCGGCCTTGTCGAGCGCCTTGGTGGCGGTCGCGAGCGCGGTGGCCGCAGCAGCGGCGTCCCCGGCCTCGGCGGCGGTGCGGACGCGCCGGACGGCCGTCTTCAGGGCGGACTTGACGGCAACGTTGCGCTGACGCGCCTTCTCGTTGGTCTTGATCCGCTTCATCTGGGACTTGATGTTCGCCACGCGTGAGCCTCGGTGTCTCGCAGGAGGGGAGTACTTCTGACAGTGCGTCCGGGCGCAGCGCATCGCCGCGCCGGCGGACCGGTCTGCAAAGATACCAGCGCCGGTCACCGGAGCCCAACCCGCGTCCTGTGAGGTCCGACAGGCCTGTTCGTGCGGCGGTTCCCCGGCCGCTCGGCCGCCGTGGGACGATGGCGGCACTGTGACGACACCTGCCACCACCGATCCGGCCCTCATCCGGAACTTCTGCATCATCGCCCACATCGACCACGGGAAGTCGACGCTGGCCGACCGGATGCTCGAGGTCACCGGGATCATCGAGGCACGGCAGATGCGCGCCCAGTACCTCGACCGCATGGACATCGAGCGGGAGCGGGGCATCACCATCAAGGCGCAGAACGTGCGCCTGCCCTGGAAGGTCGGGGACACCGAGTACGTCCTCGACATGATCGACACCCCGGGGCACGTCGACTTCACCTACGAGGTGTCCCGCTCGCTCGCCGCCTGCGAGGGCGCCGTGCTGCTGGTCGACGCCGCGCAGGGCATCGAGGCGCAGACCCTGGCCAACCTCTACCTGGCCATGGAGAACGACCTCACGATCATCCCGGTCCTCAACAAGATCGACCTGCCGGCCGCCCAGCCGGAGAAGTACGCCGCCGAGATCGCGCACATCATCGGCTGCGACCCGGACGACGTCCTGCGCGTGAGCGGCAAGACCGGCGAGGGCGTGCCGGCCCTGCTCGACGCCATCGTCGAGCAGATCCCCGCCCCCGAGGGCGAGGCCGACGGCCCGGCACGGGCGATGATCTTCGACTCCGTCTACGACATCTACCGGGGCGTCATCACCTACGTCCGCGTCGTCGACGGCCGGATCTCCGCCCGCGAGCGGATCAAGATGATGTCCACCGGCGCCACGCACGAGCTGCTGGAGATCGGCGTCATCTCGCCCGAGCCGAAGCCGGTCGACTCCCTCGGCGTGGGCGAGGTCGGCTACTTCATCACCGGCGTGAAGGACGTCCGCCAGTCGCGCGTCGGCGACACCGTCACGTTGCAGCACAAGCCGGCCGCCGAGCCGATCGGTGGGTACAGCGACCCCAAGCCGATGGTCTACTCCGGCCTCTACCCGATCGACGGCAGCGACTACCCGCTGCTGCGCGAGGCCCTGGACAAGCTGCTGCTCAACGACGCGGCGCTCACCTACGAGCCCGAGACGTCGGCGGCCCTCGGCTTCGGATTCCGCGTCGGCTTCCTCGGCCTCCTGCACCTCGAGATCGTCCGCGAGCGGCTCGAGCGCGAGGCCGGCATCAGCCTGATCTCCACCGCGCCCAACGTCGTCTACCGCGTGGTCATGGAGGACCGCTCCGAGATCACCGTGACCAACCCGAGCGACTGGCCCGAGGGCAAGATCGACAGGGTCTACGAGCCGGTCGTCAACGCCACGATCATCGCGCCCAGCGACTACACCGGCGCGATCATGGAGCTCTGCCAGAGCCGGCGGGGCCAGCTCGGCGGCATGGACTACCTCAGCGAGTCCCGCGTCGAGCTGCGCTACACGCTGCCCCTGGGCGAGATCATCTTCGACTTCTTCGACGCCCTGAAGTCGCGGACCCGGGGGTACGCGAGCCTGGACTACCAGGAGGCCGGCGAGCAGGAGTCGGCGCTGGTGAAGGTCGACATCCTGCTGCAGGGCGAGGCCGTCGACGCCTTCAGCGCCATCGTGCACAAGGACAAGGCCTACAGCTACGGCGTGATGATGGCCGGCAAGCTCCGCGAGCTCATCCCGCGGCAGCAGTTCGAGGTGCCCATCCAGGCCGCCGTCGGCTCCCGGGTCATCGCCCGCGAGACGGTCCGCGCCATCCGCAAGGACGTCCTCGCCAAGTGCTACGGCGGTGACATCACCCGCAAGCGGAAGCTGCTGGAGAAGCAGAAGGAGGGCAAGAAGCGGATGAAGATGGTCGGCCGCGTCGAGGTCCCCCAGGAGGCGTTCGTCGCCGCGCTCTCCACCAACGAGTCCACCGCCTCCAAGAAGTGAGCGCCAGGGTCGACGCGGTCTGCGTGTCCGGGCCGCGCCCGATCCGCCTCCCGCGGGCAGGGGACACCACCAGCGCCATCGACAAGCGGCCCGTCACCGGGCGCATCGCCGTCCACCCGCTCGGCCTGGACGGCGACGTGCAGGTCAACCGCAGGTTCCACGGCGGTGAGGGCCAGGCGCTCTACGCGTACGCCCAGGAGGACGCCGACTGGTGGGCCGCCGAGCTCGACCGCGAGCTCCCGGCCGGCCGGTTCGGCGAGAACCTCCGGACCAGCGGCATCGACCTCACCGGCGCCGTCCTCGGCGAGCGCTGGCGCATCGGGGACGTCCTGGTCGAGGTCACCGCCCCGCGCACCCCGTGCGCGAAGCTGCAGGCCCACTGGGGTGTGCCCCGGCTGATCAAGCGCTTCACCGAGCACGGCGCCAGCGGCGCGTACCTGCGCGTCCTGGAGACCGGCGCCATCGGCGCCGGCGATCCGGTCGAGGTCGTCGAGCGGCCCGGTCACGGCCTCACCATCGGCACGGCCTTCCGGGCCTTCACCACGGAGCGGGCGCTGCTCGCCGAGCTGGCCCCGGCGCGCGAGGCCCTGCCCGCCCGCAACCGGCCCGCGGTCGACGCGGCGGTCGCCGAACGGGCCGGCGCCCGCCTCTGAGGACGGTGGCGCGCTAGTGTCCGCCGCGGTAGGCCGGGGCCGCCCGGCCCACGGGGAGGTCCTCATGCCGCTGCGCCGATCCGCCGCGCCGCTGCTCGCGCTCGCCCTGCTCGCCGGCTGCAGCGGGAACGGTGGTGACGACGGCGAGTCCGCCGTCGACCTGCTCGCCCACGCCAAGCACACGCTCGACGAGACCGACAGCGTGCACTTCCTGCTGACCAGCGAGAACGCTCCCGACAGCGGCACGGAGCTCGTCGGCGGCGAGGGCGACATCGCCCGGCCCGCCTCCTTCGAGGGCACCCTGGAGGTGCTCGCGATGGGCTCGACGCTCGACCTGGACGTCGTCTCGGTCGACGGCACCGTCTACGCCCAGCTGCCCTTCACGACCGGGTTCCGCGTCGTCGACCCGGCGCAGTTCGGGTTCGGCGACCCGGGTGCGCTGATCGATCCCGAGACCGGCATCTCCCAGCTGCTGTCCGAGGCCGAGAACGCCGAGCTGGGGGAGGAGCGCCGGGTCGACGGGGCGGTCGTCCGCGAGGTCACCGCCGACCTGCCCGGCGAGCTGGTCGAGCAGCTGCTCACCAGCGAGGACCCCAGCAGCCCGGTGCGGGCGCGCTTCTCCGTCGCCGAGGAGAGCGGCGAGCTGCTCCGCGCGGAGCTGACCGGCCGGTTCTTCAGCGCCGAGGAGGACGCCACCTACATCCTCGAGCTCAGCGACTTCGGGGCCGATGTCGAGATCACCGCACCGGCCACCGGCTGAGCGGGCCGCGGGGACGCCGCCCGGCCTGCCGCTGGTCGTCCTCGCGACCCTCGCGGTGCTGGTCACCGCCGCCGACACCTACGTCGTCGTCCTCGCGCTCCCCGACGTCCTCACCGGGGTCGGCGTCTCGCTGGACGAGCTGCAGCGGGCCACGCCCATCGTCGGCGGCTTCCTCCTCGGCTACACGGCCACGCTGCCGCTGCTGGGCCGGCTGGCCGACCTGCGTGGGCGGGTCCCCGTCCTCGTCGGCTGCCTGCTGCTCTTCGCGCTCGGGTCCCTGTTGACCGCCACGGCGGACGCGCTCGGCCCGGCGGTCCTGGGCAGGGCCGTGCAGGGTGTCGGCGCCGGTGGCCTGGTGCCGGCCACGCTGGCGCTGGTCGCCGACCGCTGGCCGCCCGAGCGGCGGGCCGTGCCGCTCGGGGTGGTCGGCGCGGTGCAGGAGGCGGGCGCGGTCCTGGGGCCCCTCGCCGGCGCCGCCGTGCTGGCCGTCTCCGACTGGCGGGCGATCTTCTGGCTCAACCTGCTGCTCGGTCTCGCGCTCGCCGTCGGCGCCGTGGTCACGGGGGAGGTCCGGCGACCGGACCCAGTGGGCCTGGGGCTGGCCGCGGTGGCCCTCGCCGCCGCCGCGCTGCAGCTGGCCGCCCCGGACGCGCTGGCCGAGGACGTGACCCTCGGGCTGCTCTACGTGCCCGTGGTCGACCCGGTCGGCTGGACGACGCCGCTGGTCCTCGTCGCGGTCGCGGCCGGCGCCGGGCTGGTCGCCCGCAGCGTGGCACGCCCCGACGGCGCCGTCCTGCCCCTGCGCGGACTCCGGCAGCTCGGCCGCGAGGTCGACGTCACCGGGTCGGCTTTGGTCGTCGTCGCCCTCGGTTGCCTGGTCTGGGCCTTCGCCGCCGCGGACCCGGCCGTCCAGCTGGTCGCCCACGGGCCGGTGCTGCTCCCGCTGGCGGCGATCGCGGCCGTGGTGTTCGTGTGGCACGAGCGCCGCGCGGCCGACCCGGTGCTGCCGTTGGCCGCGCTGCGGCCGGTGGGCGCGTGGGGTGCGCTGCTCGTGAACCTCCTGGTCGGCGTGGCCCTCGTGGCCGCGCTGGTCGACATCCCGCTGTTCGCCCGCAGCACGACCACGCCGGGGGACCAGCTGGGCGCGGCGCTCGTGCTGCTCCGGCTGCTCGTGGCGGTCCCCGTGGGCGCGGTGGCCGGTGGCTGGCTGTGCCGGGCCGTGCCCGCACGGTTCGTCGCCGCGGGCGGGATGGCCCTGGCCTCCACGGCCTTCGTCGCGATGACCGGCTGGGACGCCACGTCGCTCGACGGTGCCTGGTCGACGGCGGTGCTGCTCACCGCGGGCCTGGGCTTCGGCCTGGCGATCGCCCCGGTCAACGCCGTGCTGCTCGGGGTCACCGTCGCCGCGGTCCACGGCAGCGCGAGCGCGCTGGCCGTCGTCGCCCGCACGGTCGGCATGCTGGTCGGGCTCTCCCTGCTGACCGCCGTCGCCCTGCGCCGGTTCACCGCCGAGGTCGAGGCGATCGGCAGCCCGTTCGAGCTGTGCCCGGAGGCGCCCACCGACTGCGCGGCCTACGAGGCCGCCACGGACGCGGCGGTCCTCACTCAGCTGCACACGGTCTTCGCCGGGGCGGCCGTCGCCGCCGGGCTGGCCGCGGTCGCCGCCCTGCTGCTGCTTCGCGACGCGGGATCCGTGAGAGCCTGAGGAGGAGCCGTGAACCGGCTCCCGGACGAGGGGTGCCGTACCCGGCCAGCGACAAGACGGCCCGTGGGAGGTCCGTCGTGTCCTGGTTCGTCCTCGTCGTGTCCGGAGTGCTCGAGGCGGTGTGGGCCACCGCGCTCGACCGCTCCCAGGGCTTCAGCCGGCTGGGTCCCTCCGTGCTGTTCGTCGTCGCGCTCGCGCTGAGCATGGCCGGCCTCGCCTACGCCATGCGGGAGCTGCCCGTCGGCACGTCGTACGCCGTGTGGGTCGGCATCGGCGCGGTGCTCACCGTGGTCTACGCGATGGTCACCGGCGCGGAGTCGGTGTCGCTGGTCAAGCTCCTCCTGCTGGCCGGGATCGTCGGCTGCGTGGTGGGGCTGAAGCTGGCCCACTGACGCCACGGCACGAGCCCTCCCGCGCGGCGGGTGGCTCGTCTACGTTGCCCCGCGAGGGGAGGCGCCGTGGACGGTCCGACCGACGTGCGGATCGCACTGCTGGGGCCCTTCGCGGCGACCTGCGGGGGCAGGCCGCTCGACCTGGGCGGCCCACGCCAGCGCGCGGTCCTCGCCGTGCTCGTGCTGGCCCGCGGCGAGGTGGTCCCGGTGGAGAGCCTCGTCTCCGCCGTGTGGGGGGACGAGCCGCCGGCCGACGGCGTCGGCGCCCTGCAGGCCTACGTGTCCCATCTCCGCCGCCGGCTCGAGCCGGGCAGCGCCGCCCGCAGCCGCTCCTCGGTGATCGCCCGCGAAGGCCCGGGGTACGACGTCCGTCTCCCGGACGACGCCGTCGACATCTGGCGGTTCGAGCGGCTGCTCGACCGCGCGGGGACCGCCTCCGCCCCGGAGACGGCGCAGCTGGTCGGCGAGGCGCTCGGGCTGTGGCGCGGACCGCCGCTGGCGGAGTGGGCCGACGAGCCGTGGGCGGAGGCGGAGATCGCCCGTCTCGCGGAGCTCCGTGCGGCGGCTCGTGAACGGCTGATGGCCGCCCGGCTGGAGCGCGGCGAGGCGGCCCTGCTCGTCCCGGACCTCGAGTCGATGACCGGGGACGAGCCGCTCCGCGAGGAGCGGTGGCGGCTGCTGGTGCTGGCGCTCTACCGCGCGAACCGGCAGGCCGACGCACTGGCCGCGCTGCGGCGGGCCCGCGCGACCCTCGCCGAGGAGCTCGGCGTCGACCCGGGGCCCGCGCTGCGCGAGCTCGAGGAGCAGGTGCTCGCCCAGTCGCCCGCACTCGCCGTCCCGGCGCAGCGGACGCGCGCTCCTGCGCCGCCCGCGCCGGCGTCAGGGCCGGTGCCCGACGACCTCCTCGACCGGGACCGCGAGCTGCGGGCGGTGCGCGGCGCGCTGGACGACCTGGTGGCCGGCGAGCCCCGGCTGCTGCTGGTGGAGGGGCCGGCGGGCATCGGGAAGACCCGGCTGCTCACCGAGGCGCGCCGGCTGGCGGCGGAGCGGTCGGTGCGGGTGCTCACCGCCCGCGGCAGCCCGCTGGAGAGGTCCTTCGGCTTCGGCGTCGTCCGGCAGCTGTTCGAGCCGGAGCTCGCGACGGCCGAGCGTCGGTCCGCGCTGCTGGACGGCGCCGCCGCGAGCGCGGCTCCGGTGTTCGACGTGACGCCCGGCGACTCGCCCGAGGGGTCGTTCGCGGTCCTGCACGGGCTGTACTGGCTCGCGGTCGACCTCAGCGGGGACGGCCCGCTGATGCTGGCCGTCGACGACCTGCAGTGGTGCGACAGCGCGTCGCTGCGCTGGCTGGCATACCTGGCCCGGCGGCTGGACGCGCTGCAGATCCTGGTCCTGGGGACCGTCCGCACGGGGGAGCAGCACCCCGACGAGGAGCTGCTGGCCGAGCTCTCGCTCGAACCGCTCTCCGTGGTCCTCCGGCCCGAGGCGCTGTCGCTGGACGCCGTCGCGGACCTGGTGGAGCGCCGGCTCGGCGGGCCCGTGTCACCGCTGTTCGCGCTGGCCGGCCACCGCACCACCTCGGGCAACCCGCTGCTGCTGCGCCAGCTCCTGCGCGGCCTGGAGGCCGACGGCGTCCGGCCGGACGCCGCGCACGCCGACATGGTGGTGGCCGTCGGCTCGCGGGCAGTCTCGAGCATGGTCCTGATGCGGCTGCGGCGACTGCCGGGCCCCGCGGCCGACGTCGCCCGCGCCGCGGCGGTCCTGGGTGACGGGGCGCCCCTGCCCGCCGTCGCCGCGCTGGCGGGGCTGCCGGAACCGGAGACCGCCGCCGCCCTGGCCGCGCTGGCGCGCTGCGAGGTGCTCAGGGACGAGCAGCCGATGGCGTTCGTGCACCCGCTCGTCCGCGAGGCGGTGTACCGCGACCTGCCCGCGGCGGAACGGGCCCTGCGGCACGAGCGGGCGGCCCGGCTGCTGAGGGCCGCCGGGGCGACCG
This sequence comes from Bacillus sp. AZ43, assembly GCA_004570425.1. Taxonomy (GTDB): domain Bacteria; phylum Actinomycetota; class Actinomycetes; order Mycobacteriales; family Geodermatophilaceae; genus Blastococcus_B. The sequence continues at coordinate 23,536 of SPQJ01000003.1, read as the reverse complement.
ACGAGCAGGTCGCGGCCCACCTGCTGCGGGCACCGAGTCGGGCGGACCCCGAGACGGTGCACACCCTCCGCCGGGCCGCGCGCACGGCGGCCGACCGCGGCGCCGCCGACAGCGCCGTCACCCTGCTCCGCCGGGCCCTCGCGGAGGTGCGGATGGGCGACGACCTGCGCCGCGACGTGCTCACCGAGCTGGGCCTGATCGAGGCCCGGGTCGACGGCGCGGCCAGCACCGAGCACCTGCTGCAGGCCTACGAGCTGCACGAGGAGCCCCGGACCCGCGCCGACATCGCCGTGGCGATCGCCCGCAGCGAGGTGTTCACCAGCCCACCGGGCGTCGCCACGGCCTTCGCCCGCGATGCGGCGGCCGGGATGTCGCCGGAGCTCACCGACCACCGGCAGGCGCTGCTGGCCCTCGAGCGGACCAGCGGCTACCTGCACGGGCTGGAGCCCGACGCCTGGGCGACGACGGACCCGGGGGAGCCCAGCGGGGCGGGCCCCGGTGCCCGGATGCTCGCCGCCACCCTCGCCTTCGAGGCGACCATCGACGGCGTCGACCGCCCCCGTGCGGTCGCGCTGGCCCGCTCCGCGCTGGCGGGCGACCGGCTGTGGGCCGTGGACGACGGCCTCTGGGTGGTCGCGGCGACCGCGCGGATGCTGGCCGACGACGACCTCGGCGACTTCTGGACCCGTGCGCGGGCCACGGCGCATGCTCGCGGCTCGCTGTTCATGGCCCTGTCGGTGAGCGTGTGGGAGGGGTACTGGCGCTGGCGCAGGGGAGAGCTCGACGAGGCCCTGGCCTGCCTGACCGCCGCGCTCGACCAGGACCGCATGTGGGGTGGGACGGGCATCGCGCTGCCGTACACGCGCTCCTTCCAGATCGGCTGCCACCTCGACCGCGGCGACGTCGCCGCCGCCCGGCGGGTGGCCGACGCGGCGGTCGAGGGGCCGACGTCGGGCGAGGGGGGCCGGTTGCTGGAGCACGCCGTGTCCCGGCTGCTCGCCGTCGAGGGCCGGCCGGCCGACGCACTGGCCCGGCTGGACGCCATCCCGATGCCGGTTCCCGTGCGCAACCCGGCGTGGAACCCGTGGCTGACCACCGCGGCGATCGCGCTCGACCGGCTCGGCCGGCGCGATCAGGCCGTCTCCCTCATGGAGGAGGAGGTCCGCCGACTGCGGAGGTGGGGCGCGCCGAGCTACCTCGGGACGGCGCTGTGCCGGCTCGGCGAGCTCCGCGGCGGGGACGGCCTGGACGACGCGCGCGAGGCGGTGGAGGTGCTGACGCCGACCCCCGCCGCCGTCGAGCTGGCACGGGCGCGCTGCCTGCTCGGCCTGCGCGAGCAGCTGCCGGACGACGAGGCGGTCGAGCTGCTGCGGACCGCGCTCGACACCGCCCTCGACCGCGGCGCGCTCGGCATCCAGCGCCGGGCCCGGGCCGGTCTGGCCCGCCGTGGCCGTCCCGACGACGGCGGGCGCCTCTCGGAGCGGTTCCCGACGTCGACCGAGCGCCGGATCCTCGAGCTGGCCGTGGCCGGGCACGGGGTCCGGGACGTCGCGCAGCGGCTGTTCCTGACGCCGGGGACGGTGCAGGCGGTCCTGGAGTCGGCGTCCGGCGACGGCCTCAAGTTGTCCTCAAGTCCGCCGATCGATGCTCGGTCACCGGCAACCGGGAGGGTCCCGTGACGCAGCAGCAGATGTCGACGGCGACGCCGGCCCGGGCCGCGGGGCTGCGCGGCCTCTGCGGTGGCTCGGTGCAGCTGCCCGGCGACCCGGCCTACGACATGGCGCGCTCGCCGTGGAACCTCCACAGTCGCGACCACCCGGCCGCGGTGGCGTACCCGGCGTTCCCCGACGAGGTGGCCGAGGTCCTGGTGGCGGCGGCGCAGGCCGGGCTCCGGGTCGCCGCCCAGGGGACCGGGCACGGCGCCCCGCCGCTCGAGGGCCGGCTGTCCGACGCCGTGCTGCTGCGCACCTCGGCCATGACCGAGCTGGAGCTCGACGTCGACCGCCGCATCGTCCGCGCGGGCGCCGGCGTCCTGTGGGGCGACCTCGCGGAGGCCGCGGGGGCGCACGGCCTGGCCGCCCGCCACCCGTCGTCGCCGGACGTCGGCGTCGTGGGCTACACGCTCGGCGGTGGCATCGGCTGGTACGCCCGGAAGCTCGGGCTGCAGTGCAACGCGGTCACCGCGGTCGAGCTCGTGCTGGCCGACGGGAGCCTCGTGCGCGCGTCCGCCGACGTCGAGCCGGAGCTGTTCTGGGCGCTGCGCGGCGGTGCCGCCCCGCTCGGCGTCGTCACGGCGCTGGAGTTCGGGCTCTTCCCGCTGGAGACCGTCGTCGCCGGCCACCTGTCCTGGGACTGGACGGCGGCCGAGCGCGTCCTGCCCGCCTGGGTGGCCTGGTGCGCCGAGGCCCCCGAGGAGGTCACGACGGCGTTCCGGTTGCTGGACGTCCCGTCCGACGAGGCGGTCCCCGCGGAGCTGCGGGGACGGCGCATCGCGATGATCGACGGAGCCGTGCTCGGCGACGACGCCTCCGCCGCCGAGGTGCTGGCCCCCCTGCGCGCGCTGCGACCCGAGTTCGACACGGTCGCCCGCGTGCCCGCGGCCTCGCTGGTGCGGCTGCACCTCGACCCCGAGGGGCCGACGCCGGCCTACGCCAGCAGCACGCTGGTGTCCGGGCTGCCGGACGCCGCCATCGCCGGGATCCTCGCGGCGGTCGGGCCCGGCTCGGGCACCCGCCTGGCCGCCGCCGAGCTGCGCCAGCTCGGGGGGGCCCTGGCCCGGCCGCACCCCGACGGGGGCGCGCTGGCCTCGCTCGACGGCCGGTTCCTCGCTCTCGGACTGGGTCTCGGCGGCGGCGACGACGGGCACTGGGCGCGGCAGCGGGAGGACGCGGCGCGGTTCCTCGCGGCGGTCGAGCCGTGGGCGACCGGACGGCAGTACCTGCCGATGCTCGACGCCCGCACCGACACCCGGAAGGTCTTCCCGCCCGGCGTGCACGCCCGCCTCTCCGCCGTCCGGCGGGCCGTCGACCCCGGCAACCTGTTCCTCGCCGCGCACGACGCGACCTGAGACCGGTCTCAGGTCGGGCCTCAAGCCCGCCGCAGTCCCGCGTCAAGCCCCCGGCGCCACGGTTCCCCCATCAGTCAGATCCGACCTGGAGGACCCCGTGACCCTCACCCTCGACGCCCGCTCCGTCGACTCGACGATCCCGTTCGACGCCCTGCGCGCCGAGCTGACCGGCTCCCTGCACACCCCCGGCGAGGCCGAGTACGACGCGCTCGTCAGCCCCTGGAACCTCGCCGTGGCGATGCGGCCGGCGGCCGTCGTCGCCGTCCGCACCGCCGACGACGTCGTGGCCGCGGTGCGGTTCGCCGGCGACCACGGCCTCACCGCCGGCGTCCAGGCGACGGGGCACGGCGCGGAGAGCTCCCTGGCCGGCCACCTGCTGGTGGTCACCCGCCACCTCGACGAGTGCACGGTGCACCCCGAGGGCTGGGCCCGCGTGGGCGCCGGCGTGAAGTGGTCGCGGCTCGTGCCGGAGGCGGCGGCGCACGGCCTGGCCGGCGTCAACGGCTCCACCACCGACGTCGGCATCGTCGGCTACACGACCGGCGGGGGCGTCGGCCCCATGGCCCGGACGTTCGGCATCAACGCCGACCGCGTCCGTGCGTTCGAGGTGGTCACCGGTGACGGCGTCTTCCGCCGGGTCACCGCGGACGAGCACCCCGACCTGTTCTTCGCGCTGCGCGGCGGGAAGGGCGCGGCCGGCATCGTGACCGCCCTGGAGTTCGACCTGGTCCACATGCCGACCTTCTACGGCGGCGCGATCTACTTCGCGGCCGCCGACGCCCCGGCGGTCGTCGCGCGGTGGCGGGAGTGGGCCGACGCGCTGCCGGAGCAGGGGACGACGTCCTTCGCGCTGTTCCAGCTGCCGCCGCTGCCCGAGATCCCCGCGCCGCTGGCCGGCCGGATGTCCCTGGGCGTGCGGTTCCTGTGGACCGGCGAGCCCGGCGAGGGCGCGCGGCTGCTGAACGAGCTGCGGGCCGTGGCGCCGGTGATCCTCGACGACGCGGCGCTCAAGCCCTACACCGCGATCGACTCGGTGCACGCGGACCCGGTGGACCCGATGCCGGTCGTCGACCCGGCGATCCTGCTGTCGGACTTCCCGGCCGAGGCCGCCGACCGGCTGTTCGCCGTGGCCGGGGAGGGGTCCGGCTCGCCGCAGGTGATCGTCGAGGTGCGCCACATCGGCGGCGAGTACGCCCGCGAGGGGCGCGCGCCCAGCGCGTTCTCGCACCGGGCGGCGCGGTACAGCGTGCTGGCCGTCGGGATGGCCCCGGACCCCCGGTCCCTCCCGCACGCGCACGAGGTGTTCGCCGCCCTGGCGCCCTGGGACACCGGCGGCTGCTGGCCGAACTTCGGCGTCCCGCACGACGCGGTCTCGGCCCGCCGCTGCTACGACGGGCCCACGCTGGCCCGGCTGCGCCGGATCGTGGACACCTACGACCCGCGGGGTGTCCTGCAGGCCGGGCACTACCTGCGGGCGCTCGACTGACCCCCAGCCGCGGTCCGGGGACTTCCGCACCGGAAGTCCCCGGACCTCCGGTGCAGGAAGTCCCTGACCGGCGGCGGCCCCGCGTCAGGGGTCCAGCGCCAGCCGCAGGTCGTCGCGCAGGGCGGGGAGGTCCACGCCCCGGTCGTGCAGCACCTTCATCGCCAGCCCCTCGCCCTCGCGGATCAGGCCGAGGGTGATGTGCCCGTCGGTGATGGTCTTCTGCTTCAGGGCGATCGCCTCGCGCAGCGACAGCTCCAGCACCTTCTTGGCCCGCGGGGTGAACGGGAGGTGCCCCTTCCGGCCGGCGGGGCCGTCGAGGGCGCCGGGTCCGAAGGCGCCTTCCACCCGTTCCCGGACGACGTCGAGGTCGATGCCCAGGCCGGCGAGCGCGTCGGCATCGAGGTCGTCGCCGACGAAGCCGCGGACCGCCTGCACCACGACCGGCTTGGTGACGCCGTGCCGGGCCAGCACGCGGGCCGACGTCGTGGCCGGCTGGGCCAGCAGGCCGAGCAGCAGGTGCTCGGTGCCGATCCGCTCGTGGCGCAGCGACCGCGCCTCGTGCTGCGCGCCGACGACCACCTCGCGGGCCTCGCGCGTGAACCGTTCGAACATGCTCAGTCCTTCCGCCGGAGCGGCGCCCTGCCGCCGAGGGACCTGCCGCGCGCGTACTTCTTGTGCACCGCCTGGCGCGTGACGCCGAGCTGCTCCGCGATCTGCTCCCAGGTCCAGCCGTGGTCGCGGGCGTTCTCGACCTGGAGCGCCTCGAGGCGCTCGACCAGCACCCGCAGCGACCGGACGGCCTTCAGCCCGATCGACGGGTCCTTGCTCCCGGCGGCGGTCGCCACCTGTGCCGTGTCCGCCATGGCTGTCAACCTAGGTTGCGTCGCCGGTGCTGTCAACCGCGATTGACACGTGGGTCCTTCGACCGCTGTGCGCGGCATCCGCGCGGACTAGGTTCGCCCCCGGTCCGGGAGCAGACCGGGCCGCCCGCTGTCCGAGCGGAGGGCGTCATGGCCTACGGCTTCGTCATGGACGTACCGGCACCGATCCACTTCTACGACGCGTTGCACGCCGAGCTCGCCCGCCGGACCTCTGGCGACGTCGAGGGCCTGCTCGTGCACGTCGCCCGGCAGACGGACGCCGGTTTCCAGATCCTCGAGGTGTGGGAGTCGAAGGAGCAGTGCGACCGCTACACCGCCGAGCTGGTGAACCCCGCGATGGCCGAGCTCGCGGGCGGGCAGCCACCGCCGACGGATCCGGCGATCGAGGAGTTCGAGCCGCGCGGCCTCGTCGTCCCGGCCGCGCGCGTCTTCGTCTGACCGGTCAGCCCGGCTCGGCGACCTCGAAGTGCGTCACCGTGGTCTCCCGGTCGACCAGGTACCGGTCGTCCTCCGGGTAGAAGACCGCACGGGAGATGTCGTCGCCGGCGAAGCCGGTGATCGCGTCGAGCGACTCCCAGAAGCTGAGGGTGACGATCTCGGTCCGCCCGTCGCCCAGGTCGCGCGTGAGCATGTGCGCCGCACGGTTGCCCGGCGTCCGCCGGTACTCGGCCATGCCGGTGTCCTCGATGTAGGCGACGTAGGCGTCGCGGTCCTCGGTGCGGACCCAGCCTCGCCACATCCGCGCGATCACGGTGCCCGCCTACAGGGTGAAGACGATCTTGCCGGCGGTGCGGCCCTCGAGCATGCGCTCGAAGCCCTCGCGCGCCCGGTCCAGCGGCAGCTCGACGTCGATCAGCGGGCGGACGCCGGTCACGCTGCACATCTGGATCAGCGACTCGAGCTCGGCGCGGGTGCCCATGGTGGAGCCGATCACCGAGAGCTGGGTGAAGAAGATCCGGTTGAGCTCGGCCCCGGGGTTGAAACCCGTCGTGGCGCCGGAGGTGACGATCACGCCACCGGGCTTCAGGGACTTGACGCTGTGGGCCCAGGTGGCCTCGCCGACGGTCTCCATCACGCCGTCGACCCGCTCGGGCAGCCGGGCGCCGGTCTCGAAGGCCTGGTCGGCGCCGAGCTCGAGCGCGGCGGCCCGCTTCTCCTCGCTGCGGCCGGTGACCCACATCCGGTAACCCGCGGCGCGGCCCAGCACGACCAGTGCCGTCGCGACCCCGCCGCTGGCCCCCTGGACCAGCACGGTCTGACCGGGGCGCAGGCCCGAGCGGACGAAGAGCATCCGGTAGGCCGTCAGCCAGGCGGTGGGCAGGCATGCGGCCTCGGCGAAGGTCAGGCCGGCCGGCTTGGGCAGCAGGTTCCGCCTCGGGACGGCGACCCGCTCGGCGAGGGTGCCCTGGTGGACCTCCGACAGCAGCGAGCGCTTCGGGTCCATCGTCTCGTCGCCGGTCCAGTCGGGGCTGGAGATGACGGCGTGGACGACGACCTCGTTGCCGTCCTCGTCGATGCCCGCGGCGTCGCAGCCCAGGATCATCGGCATCTTCTCGGCAGGCAGACCGATGCCGCGCAGGCTGAACAGGTCGTGGTGGTTCAGCGACGCCGCCTTGACCTGGATCGTCGTCCAGCCCTCCGGCGCCTCCGGCTCGGGTCGGTCACCCACCTCCAGCACGGAGAGCGGGTCCTTCGGGGCGGGCGTGGAGACGAAAGCAGCGAGCATGATCGCGAACCTAACCGAGCAGGCGGACCGCTGCCTCACGTGCCGTGGCGAGCGCCTCGGGATCGTTCCCCACCGTGGCGGTGACGAGGGCACCTTCGTAGAGGAGGTGGATCGTCGCCGCGATCGGTCCGGGGTCGGCCACGCCGGCCTCGTCGACGAGCTCGGCGAGGCGCCGGCGCATCCACTCCTTCTCCGCGCGGATGACCGGGACGGCGGGGTGGTCGGTGCCGCCCACCTCTGCGTAGGCGTTCACGAACGCGCACCCGCGGGTCGTCCCGGCCAGCCACCGGTGGGCGGTGTCGAAGACGGTGCGGATCCGGTCGGGCCCGGGGGAACGGCGGGCGATCTCCTCCTCCAGGTCCTGCTGCCACCGGTGCGCCCGGTCGTCCAGGTACAGCGCGACGAGGGCGTCCTTGGAGCCGAACCGGTCGTAGAGCGTCTTCTTCGTGGTGCCGGCCGCCTCGGCGATGGCGTCGACGCCGACGGCTCGGATGCCGTGCGCGTAGAAGAGCTCGGAGGCCGCGGCGAGCAGTCGCCGGCCCGCGGGCGTGAGAGAGGTGGTCATCCACTGCGAGTATACCGACCGGTATGGTTACCTGGCGTCGATGAGCCGCCAGCACACCGACGCCGTGGTCGCCGCCGTCTTCGTCGTGTGCTGGTCCTCCGGGTTCGTCGGGGCCGAGCTCGCGACGCAGGACGCCGCGGTGTCGACCGTGCTGGCCTGGCGGACCCTCCTCGCCGCCGGCCTCATCGGCGGCTGGGCCCTTCTGCACGGTGAGCGCCTGCGCACGGGGTCGCTGGCGCGCCAGGCGTCCCTGGGCCTGCTGGTCCAGGTGCTGTACCTGGGCGGCGTCTTCGCCGCGGCGGGCGCGGGCGTGTCGGCCGGCACCTCGGCCCTGGTCGCGGCGCTCCAGCCCCTGCTCGTCGCGGCCCTGGCGGGTCGGCTGCTGGGGGAGCGGACCTCCGGTCGCCAGCGGCTGGGACTGCTGATCGGGGCGAGCGGCGTGGCCCTGGTGGTCGCGGGCGATCTCGGCACCGGCGGTGCGGCAGCCGTGGCCTTCCTGCTGCCGGTAGCCGCCCTCGTGGCCCTGTCGGCGGGCACGGTCCTGGAGCGCCGGTGGGCGCCGCCGGAGTCGCTCGTCGTCTCCCTCGCCCTCCAGTCCGCGGTGGCGGCGCTGGTGTTCGGGGTGGTCGCCGGCGCGCGGGGCGAGTTCGCGCCTCCGGCCGACCCGGTGTTCTGGGGCGCGATGGCCTGGCTGGTCCTGCTGTCGACCGTCGGCGGTTACGGCAGCTACTTCCTCGTGGTGCGCTGGTCGGGTGCGACGACCGCGAGCACCCTGCTCTACCTGACACCGCCGGCGACCGCGGTGTGGGCGTGGGCGATGTTCGGTCAGGCGCCCGGCCCGACGGCGCTGCCCGGCGTGCTCGTCTGCGCGGTCGGGGTCGCGCTGGCGCTCCGCCGGGCCGTTGCACCGACCGGAGTGCCTTCCTAGCGTGGCGGGCGTCCCGGTCGCCGTCGGGGAGGGAGTCGCTCCGTGCCCACGCGTGCGCTGGTCCTCGGCGGTGGCGGCATCGCCGGTGCCGCCTGGGAGGTCGGCCTGCTCAGCGGCTGGGCCGCCCACGGCGTCGACGTCCGGGACGCCGACCTGGTCGTCGGCACCTCGGCCGGCTCCGTCGTCGGGACGCTGGTGCGCACGTCGGGCGACCTCGAGGCGCTGTACGCGCGCCAGCTCGGGCCGGTCCCGCCGACCGAACCCCGGGTCGTCGTCGACGCCACGGCGATGATGACCGCGTTCGGCGAGGCCGTCGCGGGGGTGGCCGGCGAGCGCGAGGCGCGGGCTCGCATCGGCGCGATGGCGCTGGGCGCGGCCACGGTGCCCGAGGGCGAGCGCCGGGCCGTCATCCGCGGCCGGATCGGGGACCCCGACTGGCCCGGCCGGCGTCTGCTCGTCACCGCGGTCGACACCGCGGACGGGGAGTTCGTCGCCTTCGACGCGTCGGCCGGGGTGCGCCTGCTCGACGCGGTGGCGGCCAGTTGCGCGGTCCCCGGCGTCTGGCCGCCGATCACCGTGGGGCGGCGCCGCTTCATGGACGGCGGCATGCGGTCGGTGACCAACGCGGACCTGGCGGAGGGGTACGAGGTGGTGCTCGTCGTCGCCCCGGTGCGCGGCTTCCCGGAGAGCTCCCTGGGACCCACGCTCCAGCAGGAGGTGGACCACCTGCGGCAGCACGCGGAGGTGCACGTGGTGGTCGCCGACGACCGGGCACTGGCGGCGTTCGGAACCAACCCCCTCGACCCGGCCACCCGCGAGCCCGCGGCGCGCGCCGGGCGTCGGCAGGCGGAGGCCACCCTGGAGGAGCTCCGCCGGTTCTGGACCTGACCGCTAGCGGACGACGACGACGTGCTCCTGGCGCGGCACGAACTCCCCGATGAGCGGCGCGCCCGGGATCTCCCCACCGAGCAGCAGCCCGCCGGAGGTCTGCGCGTCGGCGAGCAGCAGCGCCTCGTCCTCGGAGACCGCCGACAGATCGGTGTGCGGCCGCACCCAGTCGAGGTTGCGCCGCGTGCCACCGGAGACGAACCCGTCGGCCAGCGCCTCCCGGGCCCCGGTCAGGTACGGGACGGCGGCGGCGTCGACCACCGCGGTGACGCCGCTGGCCCGGGCCATCTTGTAGAGGTGGCCGAGCAGGCCGAACCCGGTGACGTCGGTGCCGGCGCGGATCCCCGCCTCTACCGCGGCCCGCCCGGCCTCGCGGTTCAGCGTCGTCATCGAGGCGACCGCCTCCTCCGACACCTCACCGGTCGCCTTCATCCGGCTGTTGAGCACCCCGACGCCCAGCGGCTTGGACAGCGACAGCGGCGTCCCCGGAACCGCACCGGAGTTGGTGATGATCCGGTCGACGTCGACCAGCCCGGTGACGGCCATGCCGTACTTGGGCTCGGGGTCGTCGATGGAGTGGCCGCCGCCGACGTGGCAGCCGGCCGACTGCGCCACCTCCAGCCCCCCGCGCAGCACCTCCGCGGCGAGCTCGGCGGGCAGCACGTCCCGCGGCCAGCCGAGCAGGTTGACGGCCACGACCGGGGTGCCACCCATGGCGTACACGTCGGAGAGCGCGTTCGCCGCGGCGATCCGGCCGAACGTGTACGCGTCGTCGACGACCGGGGTGAAGAAGTCGGTGGTGAGCACCAGCCCCTGGCCGCCCGGGATCCGCACGACGGCCGCGTCGTCGCCGTCGTCCAGCCCGACGACGAGCTCGGCGTGGGGGGAGGCCGGCCCGGCGGCGGTGAGGCCGGCCACCACGGACTCCAGCTCGCCGGGCGGGATCTTGCAGGCGCAGCCGCCGCCGTGCGCGAACTGGGTGAGCCGGATGCGGGCAGGTGCGGTGGTCACGCCGTCGAATCTAGGCGCGTCCGCCGGGGAGCAGCCGCAGACGGGGAGCCTCCGGCACGGCCGGGGAGCGGGGGAGGCGGCGCCCGGCGGGGTGCGCGGACGACGGAGGCGCTCCCAGCCCGGTCAGCTCACGACGGGGGGCGGTCTCGTCGGTGAGCGCGAGGTCGCCGATGCGGTCCTCGCGGAACCAGCGCAGCGCCTGGCGCTCGCGGCACCACGCGACCAGGAACCGGTGCCCGCCGTCGTGCACCAGCAGCTGCGGCTCGACCGCGCGTTCGGACCACCTGTTCTGCCCGTCGCAGTAGTCGAGCACCAGGACCCGCCGTTCGGCCAGCCCGCGCTCGAGGCGTGCCCGCAGCTCGGCCACCCGCCGCGTCGGCCGCCACCCAGCGGCTGCTGGCCAGCATCTGCGCCCGCCTGCCGGGGTCGGGCTCCAGTGCCGTGAGCACCTTCTCCAGGGCCGACTGCCCCGCCTCGGCGAACTGGCCGTCGGGCCGGGCCGCCAGCGCGGCGGCGATGGAGGCCGCCTCCTCCGGGGTGAGGGTGACCGGGGGCAGCGTCGCGTCGGTGCGGTGCTCGGTGCGGGTCATGCGCGGAGGGTGGCAGCAGCCCCTGACATTTCCGGGGACGTACGCTGCGGCACGGAGGCGTCAGGGTGTCTGGTGACCCCCGCGGCCTCTAAAGCCGACGTGGCCGAGCAGCTCGGTCAGGCGGGTTCGATTCCCGTCCGCCTCCGCCAGCCCCGCTCCTCGCTCAGGCCCTCCCGAGGGCCTGGGCGAGGAACGTCGTGACGGTGCGGGCGTACCCGTCGGGGTCGGCGTTCCAGCCCCGGACGTGCCCGACCCCCGGCAGCACCTCCACCTGCACCAGCCCCGGATCGGCGAGCTCCTCGATCCGCCGGCTGATCGACGCCGGCACCTGGTCGTCGTCGGCCCCGTGGACGACGAGCGTCGGACGGGACCACGTCCCCGCCCGCTCGGCGTGCTCGGCGGCGTCCGCGTCGAGATCCCCGCGCAACCCGGCCCACCACAGGGCGGCGTCCACCGAGGTGGACCGCAGCACGGCCGTGGGGATGCCCTGGTTGGCCGCCTGCTGCTCGAGCGTCCGCTCGAGGCCGAGCAGGGGGGAGTCGTAGACGACCGCGCGCACGGCGTCGGCGTGCGCGCCCACCTCCAGCTGGCGTGCCGCCAGCGCCGCTCCCTGGGAGGTGCCCCAGAGGACGACGTCCTCGGCGCCCCGGTCGAGCGCCGCCGCGACGGCGGCGTCGAGGTCGGGCCACTCGCGCGTGCCGAAGCCGCCCACCCCGTCGGCCGGGTCGTGGGCCAGCCCGTCGCCCCGGTGGCTGGTCACCAGCACCGGGTACCCGGCGGAGGTCAGCAGGTCGACGTAGCGCAGCGACTCGGCCAGGGACGCCGAGCGGCCGTGGGCGTAGACGACCCAGGTGTCGCCCGCCGGCCCGCGCGCCGGGAACACCCAGGCGGGCAGGTCGCCGTCGGCGCCGGCCACGGTCGTCGCGCTGCCACCCAGGACCGCGGGGTCGTCGGGCCACGCGGCGGCGTCCAGCCGGGCGGGGCCCGGCGCCGGTGAGCCGGCACCGGCCAGCCGGTGCGCGCGCCGCTCCACGCAGGTCCCCGGGTTGTCGGGACAGGGCACCTCCCGCACGGCGCCGGTGAGCTGCCAGTAGCCGTCGTCGGTCTCGAGACCGACAGCGGTCAGCCGTGCGTCCGGCTCGTCGGGCAGGACGACGGAGCCGTCGCCGGCCGCGACCACCGACCCCTCCAGGGGCCGGTCGGCCTGGCCCTCGGGGGTGAGCACCACGCCGGCGACGACCCAGCCGAGGACCAGCGGCAGCGCCGCGAGGACGAGCACCAGCGCGACGCCGGCGCGGACCGCCCACCGGTGGCGCCGGCGCCGCCGGGTCGGGGCGTCGGCCGTGGTGTGCTCCTCGGCGGCGACCGGCGTCACGGGGCGCCGGCGGACGCCTCGGCGGGAACGGCGGGCGACCAGCCCGGGCCCCGCCACAGCCGGGCCAGCCGGTGCGACCACCGCTGGTCGGAACGCATGTCACGGACCATGGCGACGTACTCGTGGGCGAAGACCCAGAACGGGTTGTAGCTCTCGAGCGGCTTGGTGATGCCGTAGCGGACCTTCTCGACCTCGGGCTCGAAGGTGCCGAACCACCGGTCGAAGACGATGAGGATCCCGCCGTAGTTCTTGTCGAGGTACTGCGGGTTCATCCCGTGGTGCACGCGGTGGTGGCTCGGGGTGTTGAACACGTACTCGATGGGCCGCCAGAGCTTGCCGATCGCCTCGGTGTGGATCCAGAACTGGTAGAGCAGGTTGATCGAGCTGGCCATCACGAACAGGGCGGGGTTCACGCCCAGCAGGATCAGCACGGCACCGAAGGGCCAGGCGGTCAGCGGGGTCCACGCCTGGCGCAGCGCCGTCGACAGGTTGTAGTGCTCGCTGGAGTGGTGCACGACGTGCGCCGCCCACAGGAACCGCATCTCGTGCGAGGCGCGGTGGAACCAGTAGTAGACGAAGTCCTTGCCGAGGATGGCGACCGTCCACGCCACCCACCCGGAGCCCAGGTCGAACGGGGTGACGTTCCAGAGGAACAGGTAGCCGCCCAGGCCGAGCAGGGTGGTGATGCCCAGGATCACCTGGCTGCCCAGCCCCATGGTCAGGCTGGTCACCGTGTCCTTGAGGGCGTAGCCCTTCTTCGCCGCCTCCTCGCCGGCGCGGTCGATGGCGTCCTCCCGCGCCTCCCGGGTGAGGACGATGCCCTCGAGGAGCATGAGCAGGAAGAAGACCGGGATGGCCCAGAGGATGAGATCGACCTCGGCCATGTCGGCCAGCGAGCCGCGCAGGAACTGTTCCACGGTGCGGTGCTCCTTCAGGGGGTGGGGGAGGGGGTGCCGAGCTGGGCCCGGACGACGGCGACGAGGGTCTCGACGCGGTCCTTGCGCTGGGCCTCCGCGTCGATGCCGAGCGCGACGCCGAAGACGGCGGCGAGGATGAGATCGACCATCGCGTCGAACTGCGGGTGGCGGGCGTGCTCGGGCAGCAGCCGGTGCGCGGCCTCGAACACCCGGACGACGTGCGGCGCGTTGACGGCGTCGATGGAGGCGGCCAGGTCGGGGTCGGTCCGCGCCGCCACGAACAGCTCGAGGACGGCGGAGAGCCGCGGCTGGGCGTAGGTATGCCAGAGCAGCCGCACCGCGTCCCCGAGGACGTCGTCGCTCGCGCCGGCCATCTCGGTGAACCGGGCGGTGTAGTCGGCGACGGCGGCGTCGAGCACCTGCCCGGCCGCCGCACCGAGGAGTGCGGCCTTGCTGGGGAAGTGGTTGAACAGCGCGCCCGAGGAGACCCCGGCGCGGGCGCAGACGGCCGACGTCGTCGTCCCGGCGACGCCGAGGTCGACGAGGCAGTCGAGGGCCGCCTCGACCAGCGCGGCACGGGTCGCCGCGCGCCGTTCGTCCTGGGTCGCCACTGTCGCCTCCGTCACATCGGTGCGGCGAACTTAGAGAGCGAGCGCTCGGTATGTCAACGGGCAGGTCAGGACGATGTCGTTCCGCCTACGCTGCGGACGATGACGCCCGATCCCCGCCGCCAGGTGCCGCGCACCGACACCCTGCTGGCCGACCCGCGCCTCGCCGCGGCCGGCGAGCGGCTGGGCCGCGGCGTGGTGAAGGGCGCGGTGCAGCGCGTGCAGCAGCGGATCCGGGACGGCGAGCTCGCCCCGCCGGACGCGGTCGGTGCGGTGCTGGCCTCGCTGCCCGGCACCGCGAGCAGCCTGCGGCCGGTGCTCAACGCCACCGGGGTGCTGGTGCACACCAACCTCGGCCGCTCGCCGCTGTCACCCGCCGCCGTCGAGGCGGTCGCCGCGGCGTCCGGCACCACCGACGTCGAGCTGGACCTCGGCACCGGGCGTCGGGGGCAGCGCGGCGAGGCGGCCGTCGCCGCCCTGCTCGACGCCGTCCCCGCCGCCGAGGCCGCGATCGTCGTGAACAACTGCGCGTCGGCCCTCGCGCTGGTCGCCACCGCGCTCGGCCAGGACCGGGAGCTCGTCCTCGCGCGCGGCGAGCTGGTCGAGATCGGTGACGGGTTCCGCATCCCGGAGCTGCTGCAGGCCACGGGCGCCCGGCTCCGCGAGGTCGGCACGACCAACCGGGTCACCCTCGCCGACTACCGCGGCGCGCTGGGACCCGACACCGGGGCCGTGCTCAAGGTGCACCCGTCCAACTTCGTCGTCCGGGGCTTCACCCGGCAGGTCGAGGTGGGCGAGCTGGCCGGTGCCCTCGCGGGCACCGGCACCCCCCTGGTGGCCGACCTGGGCTCCGGGCTGCTGCGCCCGCACCCGCTGCTGCCCGACGAGCCCGACCTGCAGAGCGCGCTCTCCGCCGGCGCCGACCTGGTGCTCGCGAGCGGCGACAAGCTGCTCGGCGGACCGCAGGCCGGGCTCGTGCTCGGCCGCGCCGAGCTGGTCCAGCGGCTCCGCCGGCACCCGCTCTACCGCGCGCTGCGGGTGGACAAGACGACGCTGGCCGCGCTGGAGGCCACGCTGCGCGGGCCGCTGCCACCGGTGCAGCGGATGCTCGCCGCCGACCTCGACGGGCTCCGCGCCCGGGCCAGGGCGCTGGCCGAGCGGCTGGTCGCGGCGGGCGTCGACGCGGTCGCCGTCGACGCCGAGGCGCGGGTCGGCGGCGGAGGGGCGCCGGAGCATCCGCTGCCCAGCGCCGCCGTCTCGCTGCCGCCGTCGTTCGCCGAGCCGCTGCGGCAGGGCGCCCCGCCGGTGGTCGGCTACCTGGAGGACGACCGGACGCTGCTGAACCTGCGCAGCCTGCTGCCCGACGCCGACGACGACCTCGCCGCGGCGGTGCTGGCGGTCCTCCCGCGATGAGCGACGACGTGGGCGTGAACTCGATGGACGTCGTCGCGACGGCCGGGCACGTCGACCACGGCAAGTCCGCGCTGGTCCGCGCGCTCACCGGCATGGAGCCCGACCGCTGGCTGGAGGAACGCCGCCGCGGGCTCACCATCGACCTGGGCTTCGCGTGGACGACGCTGCGCTCGGGGCGCCGCCTCGCGGTCGTCGACGTCCCGGGGCACGAGAAGTTCGTCGGCAACATGCTGGCCGGCGTCGGGTCGGTGCCGGCCGCCCTGCTGGTGGTGGCCGCCGACGACGGCTGGTCGGCGCAGACCGCCGAGCACGTCGCGGTCCTGGACGCGCTGGGCGTGCGGCACGCGCTGCTGGCCGTCACCAAGGCCGACCTCGCCGACCCGGCTCCCGTCGCTGCCGACGCCCGCGAGCGGCTCGCCGCCACCTCGATGGGCGACGTCCCGGCGGTGGCGGTCAGCGCGGTGACCGGCGCGGGGGTCGCCGAGCTCGGCGCCGCCCTCGAGGCCCTGCTCGCCGGCCTGCCGCCGGCGGACCCGGACGCGCCGGTGCGGCTCTGGATCGACCGTGCGTTCACCATCCGCGGGGCCGGCACCGTGGTCACCGGGACCCTCGCCGCAGGGTCGGTCGCAACCGGCGACCGGCTGCTGCTCGGTGACGACGAGGTGGTGGTCCGCCGCATCCAGTCGCTCGGCGCCCCGGTCGAGCGCGCGACGGCGACCGCGCGGGTGGCGCTCAACCTCCGGAACGTCGCCGTCGAGGACCTCTCCCGCGGCGCCGCGCTGCTCACGCCGGGTGCCTTCCGGTCCGCCATCGAGATCGACGTCACCCTCACCGCCGAGCCGGAGGGGCGGCTGCCCGCCGAGCCGGTGGTGCACGTCGGCTCGGCCACGGTCGGGGCACGGCTGCGCCCTCTCGACGGGCTCGTCGTCCGGCTGCGCCTGGCCACCGCGCTCCCGCTGCGGGTGGGGGACCGGCTGCTGCTCCGCGACCCGGGATCGCGGCGGGTGCTCGCCGCCGACGTCCGCGACGTCGACCCGCCGGAGCTGCGTCGCCGGGGCGCCGCCCGGCAGCGCGCCGCCGAGCTGGCGGCCCAGCCCGGGGGCGCCGCCGGAGCCGCCGCCGACCTGGCGAGACGCCGGATCGTCCGGGCCGACGACTTCGCCGCGATGGGCTGGCCGGTGCCCGACGCCGCCACGGTGCACGGGCCGTGGCTGCTCGCGCCGGGGCTGGCCGGCGAGCTGGCCGCCCAGGTGCCCGGGATCGTCGCGCGCTACCGCACCCTTCGTCCCCTGGAGGACGGGCCACCGGTCGAGGTGGTGCGGCGCGCCCTGGAGCTGCCCGATCACGAGCTGGTGCGCGGCCTGGTCCGACCCCCGCTCGTGCTGCGCGACGGCCGGGTCGTCGACGAGGCCGCGGTGCTGCCGCCGGAGGTCCAGCGCGCCGTGGACGCCGTCCGGGCGCGCCTGGCCGCGGACCCCTTCGCCGCACCCGAGGCCCCGGACCTCGTCGCGGCCGGGCTCGGCACCCGCGAGCTGGCCGCCGCCGTGCGCAGCGGGCAGCTGGTGCGGATCGCCGACAACGTCTACCTGGCGCCCGGCATCGCCGAGGAGGCGCGCGCCCGCCTCGCGCGGCTCGACCAGCCGTTTCCGCTCAGCCGCGCCCGGGAGGCATGGGGGACCACCCGTCGCGTCGCCGTCCCGCTGATGGAGTGGCTCGACGCCCGCGGCGTCACCGTCCGGCTGCCCGACAACACCCGCCGGCTCCGGTAGCTAGGCGTCGGGCACCCAGCGGGCAGGGCGCTTCTCGCGGAAGGACGCGATGCCCTCCTGGCCCTCCTCGCTCGCGAAGAACCGGGCCGACAGCTGGAGCAGCTCGTCGAACTCGAGGGCCGTCCCGGCGCGCAGCAGCCGCTTGGTCTCCGCCAGCGCGGTGGGCGCGCCGGCCGTCAGGTGGACCAGCTGGGCCCGCACCTCGCCGTCGACGTCGGCGTCCGGGACGACGAGGTCGACCAGACCGCCGGCCGCGGCGGTCCCGGCGTCGAAGACCTGGCCGGTGAGCATCAGCCGGTGCGCCACGTGCGGCACCATCCGGGGCAGGACGACGGCGGAGATGACCGCGGGCACCAGCCCGAGCCGCACCTCGGAGAAGGCGAACGTCGCCGAGCTGCCCGCCACCACGACGTCGCAGGCGGCCGCCAAGCCCACCCCGCCCGCCCGGGCCGGACCCCGGACGACGGCGACCACCGGCTTCGGTGCCGACCAGATCAGCTCCAGCAGCTCGGGGAACTCCCGGACGCCCTGGTCCTCCGCGCCGCCGCCCGCCGCCTCGGACAGGTCCATGCCGGAGCAGAACACCCGGCCGGCGTGGTCCAGCACGACGGCGCGCACCGCGTCGTCCCCGAGCGCCTCGGTGAGCGCCGTCCGCAGCTGCGCCCGCATCGCCCGGGACAGGGCGTTGCGGTTGGCCGGGGAGTCCAGCGTCAGCGTCGCGACCCCGTGGGCCACCGCCACCTGCACCACACGATCGGAGGTCACACCCCGCATCCTGCCGGGAGCCCGGCGCGGCGCGGCACACTGGGAGCAGATGAACACCGTCCTGCCCCTGGTCGAGCGCGCCGTCCCGCCGTTCGAGCTCCCGGCGAGCGCCCGCGAGGGGATCGCCGGCACACCCTTCGGGCTGTACGTGCACGTGCCCTTCTGCGCGACCCGCTGCGGTTACTGCGACTTCAACACCTACACCTCCGACGAGCTCGGTCCCGGCGCCAACCGCGCCGAGTACGCCGGGACGGCGATCGCCGAGCTGCGCCGCGCCGCCGCGACCCTCGGCCCCGACCTGCCGACGGTGTCCACCGTGTTCGTCGGGGGCGGCACGCCCACGCTGCTGCCCGCCGCCGACCTCGCCGCCGTCCTCGCGGAGATCCACCGGCTGTTCCCGGTCGCCGACGACGTCGAGGTGACCACCGAGGCCAACCCGGAGACCGTGGACCGGCGTTACCTCTCGGTGCTGCGGGAGGCCGGGTTCACCCGGGTCAGCCTCGGCATGCAGTCGGCCGCCGAGCACGTCCTGGCCGTCCTCGACCGGCGGCACACGCCCGGTCGGGCGGTGCAGGCCGCCGCCGACGCGCGCGCCGCCGGCTTCGAGCACGTCAACCTCGACCTCATCTACGGCACACCGGGGGAGACCGACGCCGACTGGGCGGCCTCGCTCGACGCCGTGCTGTCCGGCCCGGTCGACCACGTGAGCGCGTACGCGCTGATCGTCGAGGAGGGCACCCGGCTGGCCCGCCGGATCAGCCGCGGCGAGCTGCCGATGCCCGACGACGACGTGCTGGCCGACCGCTACGAGCAGGCCGACACGACCCTGCGCGACGCCGGCTTCGAGTGGTACGAGGTGTCCAACTGGGCGACCTCGGACGCCGCCCGGTGCCGGCACAACGAGCTGTACTGGGCCAACGCGAACTGGTGGGGGATCGGTCCGGGGGCGCACAGCCACGTGGGCGGCCTGCGCTGGTGGAACGTCAAGCACCCGGCCGCCTACGCCGACCGGCTCGCCGCGGGCGTCACCCCCGCCCAGGACTCCGAGCTGCTCGACGACGCCGATCGGGCGCTGGAGACCGTCATGCTGGGTCTGCGCCTGCGGGCGGGCCTGCCGCTCCACCTGCTGTCCGGGACCGGCCGTGCCCGGGCGGCGGACGCGGTGGCGCGGGGGCTGCTCGAGCCCGGTGCCCACGCGGCCGGCCGCGCCGTCCTCACCGATCGGGGGCGGCTGCTCGCCGACGCCGTCGTCCGTGACCTGACGGACTGACCTCCGGGCTGCCGGGGGCGTCAGGGCCGGCCGTGCGAGCCTCCGGCCACGTCGATGCTGGTGCCGGTCACGTATCCGGCGAGGGGCGACAGCAGAAAGGCGACCACCGGCGCCACGTCCTCCGGCAGGCCCATGCGCCCGGCCAGGATGCCCCGATCGTGCACCTGGCGTGCCGACCAGTCCTCGAACGACGCACCGGACCCGTCCTGCTGCCAGCGTGCGCGCTGCCGGTCGGTGAGGATCGCGCCCAGGTTGACGACCGTCACCCCGACCCGCCCGGCGAGGTCCACCGCGAGCGTCCGTCCGAGGTTGGCCACCGCCGCGCGGGTGGCGCTGACCGCGGCCATCGACGGTTCGGGGTGGTGCGCCGTGACGCCGTTGACGATGACCGCCCGCGGGAGCGGGGCCCGTTCGAGCCAGGGCAGCGCCGGCCGGACGAGGTTGAGGACGGCGACGACCTTGATGTCGAACTGCTGCCGCCACGTGGCGTTCGGAGTGGCGAGCGCCGGGCCGGTGACGCCGGCGCCCGCGCAGGCCACCACGCCGTCGAGCCGGCCGGCCTCCTCCCCGGCCGAGTCGACCGAGGCCGCCAGCGCCTCCTCGTCCAGCACGTCGACGCGGTCGAGGGTCAGCCGTCCCGCCCGCTCGGCGGGCAGGGCGCGACGGACGCTCTCGAGGGCGTCGGCGGATCGCGCGCACCCGTGGACGTGAGCCCCCTCGGCGAGCAGGCACTCCGTGATCGCCCGTCCGACGCCGCGCGATGCCCCGGTCACGTAGAAGTGCCGGCCCTCCAGCTGCAGGTCCATCCTCGTGCTCCTAGCCGATCGACCGGTCCGTGTCCAGGTGAGCAGTGCGGGGCTCGAAACGGGGCGGCGTCGATGTCCACGGCCTGGCAGAGTGGGACCCGCGGTCGCACGTCGGACGCGCCGTGGCTTCAGCCACCCCGACGAGTGGGGTGCGGGCCGGGGACATGGGCTATGGTGCGGCATTCCGGCAACGGCGCCGGGAACGACGGAGGGGGTGGTCGGCCATGGGCGCAGTCGCGTCCCGTGCGGCGGGCTCCCCTCCCGGTCTCCGGCTCGCCGCCGTCCCCGCTGTCTCCGGCGGGATGTTGCTCGCGCTGGCGATGAATCGCCGCGCTCGAGGGCTGCGCGGGCTCGACGTACTCCGCCGCAGCCAGGATCGGGCCCCGCCGCAGATCTGACTCCTCCGGAGTCCGCCGGCCTTCCCCTTCCTGACGCGCCACCGCCACCGGTGACCGCGTCTTTCCTGCTTTCCCTCACCGAGGAGATCACCATGACCGACACCATGTCCGTCCCGTCCACCCACGACCGGTTCCGCGCCCTGCTCGAGGAGCACCGCGCCGACAGCGTCCGGCAGCGCGAGGACGCCCTCGCCGAGTGCGCCCAGTCCGTCCCGGACCCGGTCGCCCAGCGCCGCGCCGCGGACCTGAAGACCACCATCGAGCAGATCGACGCGGCCCTCGCCCGGATCGAGGCGGGCACCTACGGCCGCTGCACCGGCTGCCAGGCGGAGATCCCCGAGGAGCGGCTCGAGCTGCGCCCGTTCGCCGGCACCTGCGTCGCCTGCACCGCCGCGGCCTGACCGGCGTGGCAGCACCCCGGGACGTCGCCGTCGTCGGCGGCGGCATGGTCGGGCTCGCCACCGCGTGGTTCCTGCAGGAGGCGGGGGTAGCGGTCACCGTCTACGAGCGGGACCGGGTCGGGGCCGGCGCGTCGTGGGGCAACGCGGGCTGGCTGACCCCCAGCCTCGTGGCGCCCCTGCCGGAGCCGGCGGTCCTGCGCTACGGGGTGCGGGCCGTGGTCAGCCCGAGCTCCCCGGTCTACCTGCCCCCGCGGGCGGACCTCGGCCTGCTGCGCTTCCTCGCCTCGTTCGTGCGGCACAGCACGCCGCGGCAGTGGCGGCGCGGCATGGCCGCCTTCGTGCCGCTCAACGAGCGGGCGCTGGAGGCATTCGACGCGCTCGCCGCCGGCGGGGTCGACGCCGCGACCCGCCGCAGCGAACCGTTCCTGGCGCTGTACCGCTCGCCGAAGGAGGTCGACGGTCTGCTGCACGAGCTGCGCGCGGTGGCCGCCGCCGGGCAGCGCGGCGTCGACTTCGCGCCGATGAGCGGCGCGGAGGCGCGCTCGGTCGAACCGCTGCTCACCGGCGAGGTGCACGCCGCCGTGCGCATCCACGGCCAGCGCTACCTCGACCCACCGGCGTTCGTCGCGTCGCTGGCCGCCGCGGTGCGCGCCCGGGGCGGAACGGTCGCCGAGGGCAGTGGCGTGCGCGGCCTCCAGGACCGTGCCGACGGCGTCGTCGTCGCCACCGACGCGGGGGAGCAGCGGCACGACGCCGTCGTCGTCGCGACCGGGGCGTGGTTGCCGGCGCTGGCCCGCCGGTTCGGCGTCCGGCAGCCGCTGCAGGCCGGGCGCGGATACAGCTTCACGGTGCCCGTCGACCGGATGCCGGGCGGGCCGCTCTACTTCCCCCAGCAGCGGGTGGCCTGCACGCCGCTGGGCGACCGGCTGCGGATCGCCGGGATGATGGAGTTCCGCCGTCCCGACGCCCCCCTCGACCCCCGGCGGGTGGCCGCGATCGTCGACGCCGTCCGGCCCCTGCTCACCGGCGTCGACCTCGACGACCGGCGCGACGAGTGGGTCGGCTCCCGGCCGGTGACCGCCGACGGGCTGCCGCTCCTGGGCGGCACGACGTCGCCCCGGGTGTTCGTCGCCGGTGGGCACGGCATGTGGGGCATCGCCCTCGGACCGCTCACCGGGATGCTGATGGCGCGGACGGTGCTCGAGGGCACCGCGCCGGCGGAGCTGCGCCCGTTCGACCCGCTGCGGTAGCCGCCGGGGCCCGTGGTTGGCTACCCGCCTGGTCAGCCAGTCGGAAGGGGCACCCGTGTCGATCCTGTCCACCGTCGCCGAGGCACTCAGCGGCGGCCGCATCGAGGTCGTCGACCTCACCGCGCCGCTGTCGGCCGAGACCCCGGTCATCCAGCTCCCGGAACAGTTCGCGCAGACCGCGCGCTTCGAGCTCGAGGAGCTCAGCCGCTACGACGACCGCGGCCCGGCCTGGTACTGGAACAACTTCCGGACCGGCGAGCACACCGGGACGCACTTCGACGCCCCCAACCACTGGGTGACCGGCCGGGACGGCGCCGACGTCGCCTCGGTCCCGGCCCGGCAGCTGATCGCCCCGGCCGTGGTGCTCGACTTCTCCGCCCAGGCGCAGGCCGACCCCGACTTCCTGCTCGAGGTCGAGCACGTCCGCGCCTGGGAGGCCGAGCACGGTCCGCTCCCCGAGGGCGGGTGGCTGCTGTTCCGCACCGGCTGGGACGCCCGGTCGGCCTCGCAGCAGGAGTACCTGAACGCCGACGAGACCGGGCCGCACACCCCGGGGCTGTCCCCGGACTGCGCGCGGTGGCTGGCGGAGGAGTCGCCGGTCCTGGGGCTGGGGGTGGAGACGGTGGGCACCGACGCCGGGGCCGCGCACTCCTTCGAGCCGCCCTTCCCGTGCCACGCGGCCCTGATGGGCAGCGGGAAGTACGGGCTCACCCAGCTGCAGAACCTCGCGCGGCTGCCGGCCACCGGAGCGCTGCTCATCGCCGCGCCGCTGCCGATCGTCTCGGGCTCCGGGTCGCCGTCCCGGGTCCTGGCGCTGGTCGAGCGGTGACGGAGGCGCCGCGCACCGTCGCCGAGGCCGTCGGCGCCGCCCTGGTGGCCGGCGGGGTGCGGGCGGTCTTCGGGGTCGTCGGCTCGGGCAACTTCGCCGCGACCAACGCGATGGTCGCGGCGGGCGCGCGGTTCGTGGCCGCCCGGCACGAGGGCGGCGCGGCCACGATGGCCGATGCGTACGCCCGGATCTCCGGCGAGGTCACCGTGCTGAGCCTGCACCAGGGCTGCGGCCTGACCAACGCGCTGACCGGCATCACCGAGGCGGCGAAGAGCGGCACCCCGCTCGTCGTGCTGACGGCGGAGGCGACCTCGCCGCGGTCGAACTTCTTCGTCGACCAGCCGGCCCTGGCGGCGGCCGTGGGCGCCGAGCCGGTGCGGGTCACCGACGCCGGGACGGCGGTGGCCGACGCCGCCGGGGCCGTCGCGCGCGCCCGGGACGCGCGGCGGGTCGTCGTCCTCAACCTGCCGCCGGGACGGACGTGGAGCCGCTGCCGGTGCCGCTGTCGTTCGTGGCCAACGCGCGGCCCGAGGTGCTGCGCTCGGTGCGCGTCGAGCTCGCGCTGCTGCCCGACATCGCCGACCTGACCCGGC
>SPQJ01000039.1 GCA_004570425.1 Bacillus sp. AZ43 | reverse complement strand
GCCAAGAAGGTCCGCCGCAAGGAGAAGAAGAACGTCGCCCACGGCGCCGCGCACATCAAGAGCACGTTCAACAACACGATCGTGTCGATCACCGACCCCAACGGCAACGTGATCAGCTGGGCGTCCGGCCGGCCGGCGGCCGGTCCGCTCCGCGGCGACGGCGCCGCGTCGGCGGCCCCTGGTCACCGGCCGCGCCGTCCTGCTCGGCGCCCTGGTCCTGCTGCTGGCCCTGACGCTGGCCGGCCCGATCCGCCAGTACACGGCCGGCCAGGCCGAGCTGGAGCAGCTCGCCGCTGAGGGCCGCGAGCTCGACCAGCGCGCGGCCGAGCTCCGCGACGAGCTCGAGCGGCAGGCCGACCCGGCCTACGCCGAGCGGCAGGCGCGCGAGCGGCTGGCGTACGTGCTGCCCGGGGACCGGCTGGTGGTCGTCGTGGACGGCGAGGCCGTCGAGGGCGACGCCGGCACGCTGGACTCCGCGGACCGCGACGAGGAGCTGCCGTGGGACGAGGCACTCCTGCGGTCGCTCGCCGACGCCGACGCCGACGGGCGCACCCCGTGAGCGAGCCGGTCACGCCCGAGGAGCGGGAGACCATCGCCCGCCAGCTCGGCCGGCCGCCGCGCGCGCTGGTCGCCGTCGCCCACCGCTGCCCCTGCGGCCAGCCCGACGTCGTGGAGACCTCCCCGCGGCTGGAGGACGGGACCCCGTTCCCCACGCTCTACTACCTGACGTGCCCACGGGCCACGGCTGCCGCCAGCCGGCTGGAGTCGGCCGGCCGGATGCGCGAGTGGCAGGAGGAGCTGGCCACCGACCCCGAGCTGGCCGCCGGGTACCAGCGGGCGCACGAGGCCTACCTCGCGACCCGCGACGCCCGTGACGTGCTGCCCACCCGGATGACCGCCGGTGGCATGCCCGACCGGGTCAAGTGCCTGCACGCCCTGGCCGGCCACGCGCTGGCCGCCGGCCCCGGGGTGAACCCGATCGGCGACCGCGCCGTCGAGGAGATGGGGGAGTGGTGGGCCGCCGGCCCCTGCGCCCGGCCCGCCGGCGAGGACGACGCGTGAGCCGCGTCGCGGCCATCGACTGCGGCACCAACTCCATCCGGCTGCTGGTCGCCGACGTCCCCGCCGAGGGGCCGCACACCGACCTCGTGCGGCGCATGGAGGTCGTCCGGCTCGGCCAGGGCGTGGACGCCACCGGCCGGCTCGCCCCCGAGGCGATCGAGCGGACCCGGCTGGCGCTGGCCGGCTACGCGGCCGAGATCCGCGAGCTCGGCGCCACCGACGTGCGCATGGCGGCGACCAGCGCCAGCCGGGACGCCGCCAACCGCGCCGACTTCGAGCAGATGGTGTCAACGACCCTCGGCCGGCTGCCCGACGTCATCACCGGGCGGGAGGAGGCCGAGCTCTCCTTCCTCGGCGCGACCGCGTCCCTGGACGCGGCCGCGCGCCCGCCGTACCTCGTGGTCGACATCGGCGGGGGCTCGACCGAGTTCGTGCTGGGCGACGGCGCCGGCGTGCGTGCCGCCCGGTCGGTCGACATCGGCTGCGTGCGGCTCACCGAGCGGCACCTGCACGGCGATCCGCCGACCGCCGAGCAGATCCGCCGGACCGAGGACGACATCCGGGCCGCGCTGGCGCTCGTCACCGCCGAGGTGCCGGTGGGGGAGACCGCCACGCTGGTGGGCGTGGCCGGGTCGGTGACGACGGTCGCCGCCATCGCCCTCGGGCTCCCCGGGTACGACCCCGTCGCCATCCACGGCTCGCGCATCGCCGTCGACGACGTCCGCGCGGTGACCGCCGACCTGCTGGCCGCCACCCGCGAGCGCCGCGCCGCGATGCCGGTCATGCACCCCGGCCGGGTCGACGTCATCGGGGCCGGGGCGCTGGTCCTGCGCGTCCTGATGGACGAGTTCGGCCTGCCGGAGGTCGTCGTGAGCGAGCACGACATCCTCGACGGCATCGCCCTGCGCCTCGCCCGCTGACGCGATGGCGCTCGACGCCGGGGGTTTCCCGGTGACCAGGACCCCCGCGGGTGTGGTGCGCTCGGCGCGCGGGGCCCGCGACCTCGCCGTCCTCGACGCCCGCATCTCCGGCTGCTACGCCTGCCCCCGCCTGGTGGCCTGGCGCGAGGAGGTCGCCCGCGTCAAGCGGGCGTCGTTCCGCGACCAGGACTACTGGGGCCGGCCGGTGCCGGGCCTGGGCCCCGCCGACGCGCGGATCGCCGTCGTCGGCCTGGCACCCGCCGCCCACGGCGGGAACCGCACCGGCCGGGTCTTCACCGGCGACCGCAGCGGCGACTGGATCTTCGCCGCCCTCTGGCGCGCGGGGCTGGCCAACCAGCCGACGTCCACGCACATCGGTGACGGGCTCGAGCTGACCGGCGTCCGGGTGGCCGCGGCGGTGCGCTGCGCGCCCCCGGACAACGCCCCCACCCCGCAGGAGCGCGACACCTGCAACCCGTGGCTGGCCCGTGAGCTCGACCTCCTGGGCGACCTCCGCGTGATCGTCGTCCTCGGTGGCTTCGGCTGGACGGCGCTGTGGCCGGTGCTGGCCGCCGCGGGGTACCGGCTGCCGCGGCCGCGGCCTGCCTTCGGGCACGGCGTGGAGGTGACCCTGGAGGGGGCGCGCGGTCCGCTCACGCTGCTGGGCAGCTACCACGTCAGCCAGCAGAACACCTTCACCGGCCGGCTCACCGAGCCGATGCTCGACGCCGTGCTGGGCCGCGCCACCGAGCTCGCGGGCCTACGCTCGGGGCATGGCTGAGGCGATCGCCCGCGACCTGTCGCACCGCCCGGTGATCCTCGTCGTCGGCGGGGGCTACGTGGGTCTCTACACCGCACTGCGGCTGCAGAAGAAGCTCTCCCGCGGTCGCGCCGAGATCGTGGTGGTCGACCCGCAACCGCACATGACCTACCAGCCGTTCCTGCCCGAGGCGGCCGCCGGCTCGGTCGAGCCCCGGCACGTCGTCGTGCCGCTGCGGCGGGTCCTGCGGCATTGCCGGGTGATCACCGGCGCGGTCACCGGGCTGAGCCACGCGGAGCGGCGGGCGCACGTGGCCCCGCCCGAGGGGACGCCGTTCACGCTCTCCTACGACATCCTCGTGATGGCCGCCGGCTCGGTCGCGCGGACGCTGCCCATCCCCGGGCTGGCCGAGCACGGCATCGGGTTCAAGAACGTCGGCGAGGCCATCTACCTGCGCAACCACGTGCTGGGCCGGCTCGACGCGGCGAGCTCCACCGACGACCCCGCCGTCCGCTCCCGGGCGCTGACCTTCACGTTCGTGGGCGGCGGTTACGCGGGCGTGGAGGCGTTCGCCGAGCTGGAGGACATGGCGCGGTACGCCATCGAGCACTACTACCCGCGGCTGTCGCCCTCGGACATGCGCTGGGTGCTGGTGGAGGCGACCGGGCGGATCCTGCCCGAGGTCGACCTCGACATGGCCGCCTGGACCGTGCGGCAGCTGACCGCCCGGGGCATGGACGTGCGGCTCAACACCCGGCTGGAATCGGTCGAGGACTGCCACGTCCGGCTCAGCGACGGCGACGAGTTCGACAGCGACACCCTCGTCTGGACCGCCGGCACCAAGCCCAACCCGATGCTGGCCGAGACCGATCTGCCCCTGGACTCCCGGGGTCGGGTGGAGTGCGAGGCGACGCTGCAGGTGCGGGGCCTCGACGACGCCTGGGCCGCCGGCGACCTGGCCGCCGTCCCCGACGTCACCAAGGACGAGCCGGGGGCCACGACCGCGCCCAACGCGCAGCACGCCGTCCGCCAGGCCCGGCGCCTGGCCGACAACGTCGTCGCGGTGCTCGCCGGGCAGCCGCCGGTGCCCTACCGGCACAAGTACGCGGGCTCGGTGGCCAGCCTCGGCCTGCACAAGGGCGTGGCGCAGGTGTACGGCGTGAAGCTCAAGGGCTGGCCGGCCTGGTTCATGCACCGCAGCTACCACGTCAGCCGGGTGCCCACGTTCAACCGCAAGGCGCGCGTGGTCGCCGACTGGACGCTGGCCTCGCTGTTCCGGCGGGAGGTCGTCTCGCTGGGCCAGCTGCAGGACCCGCGACGGGAGTTCGTGTTCGCCGCGAACACCGGGCGCACCGGGCAGCTCCCGCCGCCGCGGCCGGACCACCCCGAGACCGCCGACGAGCGGGCCCAGGCCGGCTGACTCAGGCGGTGCGCTCGCCCGCGGTCCGCAGGTGCCCGGCCAGCGCCGTCCCCAGCGCGTTCACCGCGGCGGTCGAGGCGGTGACCAGGCCGGCCGAGGCGTGCGCGACGTGCCACAGGCCGTCCAGCCGACGGAGGTCGACCGGCACCCCCGCCGCGCGCGCCCGGTGGGCCAGCCGGACCGCGTCCTCCAGCAGGATCTCCTCGCTGCCGACGTGCACGGCGATCGGCGGCAGCCCGGTCAGGTCGGCCTCGAGCGGCGCGAGCTCCGGCGCGCCGGGGTCGCGGTCCCCGGCGAAGTCGCGCGCGCACCGGCGCAGCCAGGACGGCCGCAGCATCGCGTCGGTCCGGTCGGCCGGCCGGGCCTCGCCCCGCAGGTCGAGCCAGGGGGAGATGAGGCCGAGCGCCGCCGGCGTCGGGTCGCCCGCATCGCGGATCCGGAGAGCGGCGGTGAGCGCCAGCCAGCCGCCCGCCGAGTCGCCGGCGATCGCCGTCCCGGCCGGCGTGGCACCCCGGTCGAGCAGCTCGCGGTGCGCGGCGAGGACGTCGTCGACCGCCGCCGGGAACGGGTGCTCGGGGGCGAGCCGGTAGTCGAGGACGTGGACCGTGGCGCCGCTCGCCGCCGCCAGGTGGGTCGCCAGTGCCCGGTGCGTGGCCGGCGAGCCCGTGGTGAACCCGCCGCCGTGCAGGTAGAGCACGGTGCCGCGGGGTTCGCCGTCCGGCGTCGCGATCTCGGTCGGTCGCCGGCCCAGCCGGCCCGACCGGACGGTCACGCCCTCGGCGAGCGGCGTGGGCCGGGTGACGGCGGCCAGCCACCGGCGCTGGAGGGCCACCGGCGTGCGGGGGCCGAGCACCGGCCGCACGAGCCCGCGCACACCGGCGCGCATGATGCGGACGGGGACCTGGGGTCGGGGCGTCACGCCGGTCACCGTACGGGGAGCCGTCGCCGGCGCCCGCGCCCCGCTAGCGTTCCCAGGGCGCCCCCGTAGCCCAATCGGCAGAGGCAGGCCCCTTAAAAGGGTCCGAGTGTCGGTTCGATCCCGACCGGGGGCACTGGGTAGGGGGTCCCCATGGGCATGCGCAACGCGGCGGTGGCGGCCACCGGCACCTGGACCGACCCCGACGACGGCATCCGCTATCCCGCCGGCGAGGTGCACGCGTGGGAACGCGGCCGCAACGAGACCGCGTGCGGGCTGGCGCTGAGCCGGTCGCGGCTGGCCCGCTTCCCGCACGTCTCCTGGGCCGACGTCCAGCCGGAGTCCGGCCGGCACGCCGAGGAGGTGCAGGCGGTGTGCCGCCGCTGCCGCGCGGCGCAGGGCGCGCGCCGCGACGAGCGCGGCTGGACGCGGACGAACCCGCGACCGTGACCGTCAGCCCGCGTCGCCGAGGAGGGCGGCGTAGCGCTCCAGGTAGAGCGGCCAGCCCGCGTCGTGCCCGACCCCGTCGCGGACCGACTCCCACCCCGGCCCGTGCCGGTCCAGGTGGCGGTGCTCGAGCTCGAGCCGGGTGCGCTCCGGCGACTCGGCGACGAACCGCACCTCCACCTCGCTGGCGTTGGCCGGATCGGTCTCCAGCTGCCACGTCGGGCCGATGTCCCAGCTGAAGACGACGCGGTGCGGCGGCTCGTAGGCCAGCACCCGCGCCCAGCGGCACTCGCTGCCGTCCGTGCCCCGGTCGTAGATGGTGCCGCCGGCGCGGGCCTCGAAGACCGTCTCGGCGATCGGCACCGCCAGCAGGTTGTGCTCGCGCGGCTTGAAGTCGCCGAACCGTTCGGTGAAGACGGCGAACGCCTTCTCCACCGGCGCCGGGACCACGATCTGCTTCCGGACCACCGGAGTCGTGTGCTCGGTCATGACCTCTCCTCGTCCTCGTGTGCGATGGCATCCCCGTAGCCGGACAGGGCGCGGCTCCAGAAGGTGTCGAGCTGGTCCCGCAGCGCGGCGACCGCGGCGGGCTCGAGCCGGTAGATCCGCCGGGTCCCCGCGGCCCGCTCGGTCACCAGGCCGGCGTCCTTGAGGACCTTGAGGGCCTGCGACACCGCGGGACGGCTGACCGGCAGCTCCGCCGCCAGCTCGCCGACCGCACGGGGCCGCTCGGCCAGGCAGGCGACGATCGCCCGCCGGGTGGGATCACCCAGGGCGGCCCATCCGTCGCCACCTCGGTAAGCGTCCATGAACGGTAAGCGTCCTCTTACCGAAGATGGCCTGTCAAGGGACCCGGACGGGGGAAACGCGACACGCCGGAACCATCCTGGGTGTCCGGGCGTTGACCTGACCGAGTGGAGTGCAGCACCGTGGGCTCCACGGTCCGACCAGTCACCTCAGGGAGATGACGATGCCCAGCAGCAACCCGGCGTTCAGCCGCCTCGGCGCCGCCGGAAACGGCCAGCAGTACGCCGGTTGGGGTGCCCCCCAGCCGCAGTACGGCGCCCCGGCCCAGCAGGACCCCTACGCCGCACCGTCGCCGTACGCGGCGACCACCACGCGCTACCTGACGATGGACGACGTCGTCAGCAAGACGGGCATCACGTTCCTGGTCACCGTCCTGACGGCGGCGGCCACCTGGGCGCTCCCGGGTGACGCCGCCTGGGGCTTCGCGCTCCCGGCCGTGCTGGTGGCGTTCGTCCTCGGCCTCGTGATCGCGTTCAAGCAGATCGCCAACCCGGTCGCGACCCTTGCGTACGGCGCCCTCTACGGCGTCGCGCTGGGTGCGATCAGCGAAGCGTTCAACATGATCTACCCCGGCATCGTCATGCAGGCGCTGATCGGCACCTTCGGTGTCTTCGCCGGCATGCTCGTGGTCTACAAGACCGGTGCCATCCGGGTGACGCCGAAGCTCACCCGCTGGGTCATCGGCGCGATGGTCGGTGCGCTCGTCCTGGCGCTGGCCAACTTCGTGGCCTACTTCTTCATGGAGGACGGCCTGGGGCTGCGCAGCGGCGGCACCCTGTCGATCGTGTTCAGCCTGGTCATGATCGGCATCGCCGCCTTCATGCTCCTGCTCGACTTCGACATGGCCGACGAGGCCATCCGTCGCGGCGCCCCCGCGAAGTTCGCCTGGTACATCGCCTTCGGCCTGCTGGTCACGGTCGTCTGGCTGTACATGGAGATCCTGCGGCTGCTCAGCTACTTCCGCGAGTAACCCGCAACGACGAAGGCCCGGTCCCCGCGAGGGGGCCGGGCCTTCGTCGTTCCACCGCCGAGGCGGTCGGGGTTCAGGAGAGGCGCTCGATGATCATCGCCATGCCCATGCCGCCGCCGACGCACATGGTCTCCAGGCCGAAGGTCTTGTCCTTGGTCTGCAGGCCGTTGATCAGCGTCCCGGTGATGCGGGCGCCGGTCATGCCGAACGGGTGGCCCACGGCGATGGCGCCACCGTGCACGTTCAGCTTGTCGATGTCGATGTCCAGGTCGCGGTAGCTCGGGATGACCTGGGCGGCGAACGCCTCGTTGATCTCGACGAGGTCGATGTCGTCGATCGTCATGCCGGCCCGCTGCAGCGCGAGCTTCGAGGCGTCGACCGGGCCGTAGCCCATGATCTCCGGCGAGAGCCCGGTGACCGCGGTCGAGACGATGCGCGCCAGCGGGGTGAGTCCGAGCTCGCGGGCCTTGGTGTCGCTCATGACGACCACGGCGGCGGCGCCGTCGTTGAGCGGGCAGGCGTTGCCGGCGGTCGCCCGGCCGTCGGGGCGGAAGACCGGCTTGAGCTGGGAGAGCGCCTCGAGGGTGGTGCCGGCGCGCGGGCCGTCGTCCTTGCTGACGACGGTGCCGTCGGGCGTGGTCACCGGGGTGATCTCGCGCTCCCAGAAGCCGTTGTCGATCGCCTGCTCGGCGAGGTTCTGGCTGCGGACGGCGAACTCGTCCATCTCCTGCCGCGAGACGTTCTTCAGCAGCGCCAGGTTCTCGGCGGTCTGGCCCATGGCGATGTAGATGTCGGGGACGTCGCCGTTCTCCCGGGGGTCGGTCCACGAGTCGGCGCCGCTCTCCGCGGTCTTCGCCGTGCGGGCCTGGGCGTCGGCGAAGAACGGGTTCTGGGTGTCGGGCAGCGAGTCGCTGTTGCCCTTCACGAACCGCGACACCATCTCGACACCGGCGGAGATGAAGACGTCGCCCTCACCGGCCTTGATCGCGTGCATGGCCATGCGGGTGGTCTGCAGCGAGGACGAGCAGTAGCGGGTGATCGTCGTCCCGGGCAGGTGGTCCATGCCCAGCAGGGTCGCGACGACGCGGCCCATGTTGTGGCCCTGCTCGCCGCCGGGCAGGCCGCAGCCGAGCATCAGGTCGTCGATGTCCCGCGGGTCGAGGGCGGGCACCTTGTCGAGCGCCGCGCGCACGATGGTGGCGGCGAGGTCGTCGGGACGGAGGTCCTTGAGCGACCCCTTGAAGGCGCGGCCGATGGGGGAGCGGGCGGTCGCGACGATGACGGCTTCGGGCATGGATCCTCCACGATGAGGCGGGTCCGGCCACGGATCGCCGGACGTCGGGTTCACCGCGAACGTACCCCCGCGCCCCCGGGGGCGAGCCCCTCGTCCGGAGGGGAGCCGCCGCCTGTGGCCCGCATCACTCCGGGGCGGTCAGCGCGACCGCGGACTCCTCCGCCTGCTCGGGGGTGGGGATCTCCGGCGGACGGCGCCGGCGCAGCAGCGCCCAGGGTCCGCGCTGCCCGGTGTCGGAGCCGCCGACCTCCGCCGGCTGCACCTCGGTGCCGGTGCGGCTGGCGGCACGGGCCGCGGCCCGCTCGATCGGCCGCACGGTCCCGCGCCGGATCGGGCGCACGCCGCGGTCGGCCGACGCGGGCCAGGCCCCGACCGCGTCGGCGACGGACGGGAGCAGCACCGCGGCGGCCTGGGCGTAGCCGTGCGCGCTCGGGTGGAACTCGTCGACGCTGAACATGTCGCGGTCGGAGGCGAACGCCGGCCCCAGGACCGAGCCCAGCGACACGGTGCGGCCCCCGGCCTCGACGACGGCCACGGTCTGCGCCGCCGCCAGCTGCCGGCTCCAGCGCCGGGCCAGGGTGCGCAGCGGCTGGGCGATCGGCCGGATGGTGCCCAGGTCGGGGCAGGTGCCGACGACGACCTCGCAGCCGGCCTCGGTGAGCCGCTGCACGGCGTCGGCGAGGCAGCGGACGGAGACGGCCGGCCGGGTGCGGCTGGTGACGTCGTTGGCGCCGATCATGATCAGCGCGACGTCCGGCTGCTCCACGAGAGCCTTGTCGACCTGCGCCTCGAGGTCGGTCGACTTCGCGCCGGACTTGGCCAGGCGGACGAGCCGGACGGGGCGCTCGGCGAGCTCGGCGAGCGCCGCGGCGATGAGGACGCCGGGGGTCTGGGAGGAGTGCTCGACGCCGAGGCCGACGGCGCTGGAGTCGCCGAGGACGGCGAAGACCAGCGGCGTGCCCCGGCCGTTCCGCGAGGTCCGGCCGTAGATGCCGTCGCCCGAGGGTGGGTCGCCCTTCGACGTGCGCGACTCGATCGTGCGGCGGGCGGCGCGGGCCTCCTCGCGGAGCAGTGCGACGAGCGCGGCACCGCCGAGGGCGACGCTGCCGCCGCCGTACGCAGTGGCCGTCGCCAGTCGCCGCGCCGTCCCCGTCCGCGTCACGGTTCCTCCGCTCCGGTGCCCTGCGTCGGTCTGATCGCCGTCGTTGCTGTCACCGAGGTTATCGGCCCTCTACGGTGCGACCTGTGGCCCTATCACCCGCCGGTGTGACCCAGTCCACAGTTCCGGGCGACCGGGCCCAGCTGATCGTGGACGTCCTCGTCGACGCCTTCTCCGACCTGATGGCCGCCGACGCCGACGCCTTCCGCACCAAGTTCCGCAAGATGGCGGCCGATCCGTTCGCGTTCTACCGCGGCAGCGCGTGCCTGTTCTACGCCGACATGGCCGACCTCGACGACCGGTGGAGCGACGAGCGGACGTCGCGGGTGTGGATCCACGGCGACCTGCACGCCGAGAACTTCGGCACCTACATGGACTCCACGGGGCGGATCGTCTTCGACGTCAACGACTTCGACGAGGCCTACCTGGGCCACGTCAGCTGGGACCTGCGCCGGTTCGCGGCCAGCCTCGCGCTGATGTCGTGGGGCAAGGCCTTCTCCGACGACGTCATCGGCGAGCTGATCGCGAGCTACCTGGACGCCTGGCTGGACCAGGTGGAGGCGTTCAGCCGGTCGGACGCCGACCGCGACTTCGCGCTCACCCTCGACAACACCGAGGGCGCCGTCCGGGAGCTGGTCCAGGAGACGGCCACCCGCACCCGGCTCGCGCTGCTCGACCGGATGACCGTCGTCGAGCGCTACGAGCGGCGCTTCGCCGACCGGGCCCGCAACCGCCGCCTGGACGACGCCGAGCGCGACGAGGTGCTCCAGGCCCTGGAGCGCTACAAGGACACGCTGCCCCCGCGGCCCTGGCGGCGCGAGGTCGCCTACGAGGTGAAGGACCTGATCGGCACCGGCGGCTTCGGCATCGGCAGCGCGGGCCTGCCGGCGTACAACGTGCTGCTCGAGGGCTACGACCAGGCGCTGGAGAACGACGTCGTCCTGTCGGTCAAGCAGGCCAACGTGCCCGCGCCGAGCCGGATCGTGACCGACGAGCGGATCCGCGGGTACTTCGAGCACGAGGGGCACCGGACGGTCACCAGCCAGCGGGCCCTCCAGTCGCACACGTCCCAGTTCCTGGGCTACACCCGCATCCGCGGCACCGGCTTCGTCGTCGCCGAGCTGTCGCCCTACGAGCTGGACCTCGACTGGGGCGACCTCACCGAGCCCGACGAGATCCGGCCGGTGCTCGTGCAGCTGGGCCGGGCCACCGCGAAGCTGCACTGCGTCGGCGACGCCGACAGCGACCACACCCTCGTGCCGTTCCAGACGGAGGAGGCGGTGCTGGCGATGATCGGCGGGCGCCGCGAGGAGTTCGTCGCGGACCTCGTCGAGTTCGCGCACGCCTACGCCCGGCGGACCCAGGAGGACCACCGGCTCTTCGTCGACGCCTTCCGCGCGGGCGCGATCCCCGGGATCAGTTCGAGCGGTTCGCACCCGGTGCGCTGACCTCGGTCAGCATCCCGAGGTGCGGGCCGATGCCGGGCTTGTCGTAGGCCTCGGTGACGACGGTGAAGCCCATCCGCTGGTAGAAGCCGACCGCCGCCTCGCGGGCGTCGCACCACACCAGGTCGCCGCCCCGCGCGCGCACCGCCGCCAGGCCGGCACGCACCATGGCCCGGCCCGCGCCGCCGCCGCGCACTCCGCGGTCGGTGGCCATGCCGCGCAGCTGCCACGGGTGCGCCGCGGCACGCCACGGGCACGGGGCGGGGGAGAAGCGGACCACGCCCACGACCCGGCCGTCCGCGGTGCGCGCCGCCAGGTGGAACGTGGCCGGGTCGTCGTCCCCGGCCCAGACGACGTCCCCGCCGTCCGGACGCAGCACCGCCTGCCGCAGGGGATACGTGACCTCCGCGGCCACCTCGTCGACGGTCAG
This sequence comes from Bacillus sp. AZ43, assembly GCA_004570425.1. Lineage (GTDB taxonomy): Bacteria > Actinomycetota > Actinomycetes > Mycobacteriales > Geodermatophilaceae > Blastococcus_B. The sequence goes on along the minus strand of SPQJ01000039.1, from coordinate 29,842 downwards.
GGGGAGTGGGGCGGTCACCGGCTCAGCGTGCCCGACGGCCCCGCCGGGTCCGCAGGTAGTCGGCCACCACGTACTCACCGAGCCGTTCGGCGTCGGGCTGGAACACCCGGCCGCCGGCCCGCTGGGTGAGGTCGTGCACGAAGTGGATCAGCCCGGGGTCGGGGTCGAGGGCGAACACGTTCACCGTCGCACCGCCCCGTGCCACCCGCTCCAGCTCGGCCACGGTGCGGGCGATCGTCTCGGGCATCGGCGGCCAGCAGAAGAACGGCGTCCCGTCGTCCTCCAGGTGGGCCGTCGGCTCGCCGTCGGTGACCACCAGGACGACCGGTTCGGCGTCCCGGTGCCGGGCGAGGAACCGGCGGGCCAGCATCAGCCCGTGCTGCAGGTTCGTGCCCTGCAGGGTGTCGACGGAGAGCTCGGCGAGGGTCTCGGGCCGCAGCACCTGGGCGGTCGAGGAGAAGCCGATGATCTGGATCGCGTCCTGGGGGAACCGGGTGGTCACCAGCGAGTGCAGCGCCATGGCCGTCGACTTGGCCGCGCCCCACGTGCCGCGCAGCGCCATCGAGTAGGAGAGGTCGACCAGCAGCGCGACGGCCGCACCGGTGCGCCGCTCGGTCTCGACGACCTCGAAGTCCTCGACGGCGATCCGCACGCCGTGCGCCGACCGGGGCCCACCGGCGGTCCGCAGGACCGCGTTGCGCACCGTCCGGACGACGTCGAGGGGTTGCTCGTCGCCGAACCGCCACTCGCGCGAGCTGCCGGTCAGCTCCCCGGCGGCCCCGGCGTCGGCGACGTCGTGCTCGCCGCGGCCGGTCGCGTCCAGCTTCGCGAACACCCGGCGCAGCGCGGTGGCGCCGAGCCTCCGGACCGCCTTCGGGGAGAGCTCCAGCCGACCGTCGGAGCGGTTGAGGTAGCCCTGCCGCTCGAGCTCGCGCTCCATCTGCCGCAGCGCCGCCAGGTCGTCGACCGCCGGCCGGCCCAGGGCGCGCTCCAGCAGCTCCTCGTCGATGTCGGCCAGCGAGGCCCCGGCGTAGCCCTGGGAGAGCTGGCTGGAGAGCGCCTCGAGGTCGGCGAGCTCCGCGACGGCGCTGGTGGCGTCGCCGAGGCCGAGCGCCTGCTCGCCGTCGGGCACCTGGCCCCGCTGCCCCCACGGCAGGTCGGGCCGGGCCTGGCGGAGCGCGTCGCCCAGGTGGGCCATCTCGCTGGCCAGGCCCATGTCGGCCATCGTCTGCGCCATCAGCTCCGACAGCTCCGCCCGCTGCTCCGGGGAGAGGCCGGCCATCATGCGTTCCTGGGCGGCCGCGCGCCGGGCGAGGGAGTCGATCAGCTCCTCGACCGACTGCGGGTCGTCGGGGAAGAACTGGCCGTGCTTCTCCATGAACTCGGAGAAGCGCTCGTCGGTGTCCTCGCCGCGGTTGTGCGCGTCGATGAGCTGCGACAGGTCGGCGACCATGTCCTTGACGGCCTGCATGTCCTGCTCGCCGGCGTTCTCCAGCGCCTGCTTCATGGAGGCGAAGGAGCTGTCGAGCACCTCGCGGCGCAGCAGGTCCTGGATCTGCTCGTAGGCCTCCCGCGCCTCGGCCGAGCGCCAGTCGTAGTCCTTGAGCGCGCGGACGGCACCCGCGGTGTCCTCCGGCAGCGCGTCGAGCTCGGCCTCCTGGAGCCGGGCCATGTCGTCGGGGTCGGGGAACAGGTCACGCCGCTCGGCCTCCAGCGCCCGGTCCAGCAGCTCGCGGACCTCCTGCAGGGTGCCGTCCATCCGCCCGGCCGTCCGGGCCTGGCGCAGCCGGTCGCGTACCGACCGGCGCAGCTCGTCGAGCCCGCGCCGTCCCTCGGTGCCGCGGCGGAGCAGCTCGCGCAGCGCCTCCCGGACCCCGCTCCCGGCCAGCACCGAGTCGCCGATCTCGTCGACGGCGTTGCCCAGGTCGTACGGCGCGGCCAGCGGGTCGGGGCCGCCCCGCCACCGTCCGTACCGGTAGCCCTTCCCGGGCCGCCGGACCACGTCAGGCCCCGTACACGGTGCGGCCGCCGTCGCTGTCCTTGGCCAGCCGCCGGGTCAGGTACAGCCCCTCCAGCGCGAACTCGACGGCGGCCGCCGCCTGCTCGGCCGACTGCTCGCCCTCCGGGACCCCGAGCCGGCCGAGCAGCTCGGCCAGCTTCGGGATGGTGCCCAGCTGGCCCAGCAGCGCCGGGGCCGGCACCAGCTCGCCGGACTCCACGGTCTCCCCGCCGGTGAAGTGCTCCTGCAGGCCGGTGAGGTCCAGCCCGGCGCAGCGGGCGCGGAAGGTCTGCGCCGTGGCCTGCCGCAGCAGGTGCTCGAGCACCTCCAGCTCGCGGTCGTCGTCCGGGTCGGAGCCGGCGTCGGCGAACTCGACCTTGCCCCGGCTGGCCGGGACGACGCTGGGCAGGTCGACCACCCGGGCCACGGGTCGGGTCTCCCCGGCGATCGCGGCCCTGCGGACGGCGGAGGCGGCGACGGTCTCCAGCCCGGCGATCGCGAACCGCGCGCTGACGCCGGAGCGCTGGTCGACGTGGCTGGACTCGCGGACCAGCCGGGTGAACCGCGCGATGATCTCCACCAGGTGCTCGGGCACCAGCGGCCGCTCGAACGGGGCGCCGTCCCCGTCCCGGCCGGCCCAGCTGGTCTGCGCCTCCTGGTGCAGCAGCCGGATCTCGTCGGCGAGCTCGATCGGGTAGTGGGTGCGCACCTCGGCGCCGAACCGGTCCTTGAGCGGGGTGATGATCCGGCCCCGGTTCGTGTAGTCCTCGGGGTTGGCGCTGGCGACCAGCAGGAGGTCCAGCGGCAGCCGCACGCGGTAGCCGCGGATCTGGATGTCGCGCTCCTCCAGCACGTTGAGCAGGGCCACCTGGATCCGCTCGGCCAGGTCGGGCAGTTCGTTGATGCTGAACACGCCGCGGTTGGTGCGGGGGACCAGCCCGTAGTGCACCGTCTCCGGATCACCCAGCGTGCGGCCCTCGGCCACCTTGATGGGGTCCACGTCGCCGATGAGGTCGCCGACGCTGGTGTCGGGGGTGGCCAGCTTCTCGCCGAACCGGTCGCTGCGGTGCAGCCAGCCGACCGGGGTGGCGTCGCCGTGCTCGGCGATCTGCCGGTGCGCCCAGACGCTGATCGGGTGCAGCGGGTGCTCGTTGAGCTCGCTGCCGACGAGCACCGGCGTCCACTCGTCGAGCAGGCCGACCAGCGTCCGGATCAGGCGGGTCTTCCCCTGCCCCCGCTCGCCGAGGAGGACGAGGTCGTGGCCGGCGATGAGGGCGCGCTCGACCTCGGGGAGCACGGTGTCCTCGAAGCCGACCATCCCGGGCAGGCTGGGCTCCCCGCGGCCCAGCCGGGCGAGCAGGTTGGCGCGGATCTCCGCCTTGACGGGACGGAAGACGGCGCCGCTGCCGCGCAGCTCGCCGAGGGTCGTGGGGGCGGGTGGAGGGGTGGCTCCGATGGCCGGGTCCGTCACCTCGACCACGGTACGACGGGGATGTGACACCTGGGTGTTCGAGCGTCCTCGTGCGGTCCGGGCTGCGAGGATCGTCCGGTGGCCGACCCCCGATCGCTTCCCCTCGTCAGCGGAGCCGACGTCGCGAGCGCGGCCGACCTGCTGCGCGGCGTCGTCCGGCACACGCCGGTGTGGCACTCCCGCGGCCTGGCCGACCGGGTGGGCGGGCCGGTGTGGCTCAAGTGCGAGAACCTGCAGCGCACCGGCTCCTTCAAGATCCGCGGTGCCTACACGCGCATCGCGCGGCTGACCCCGGAGGAGCGGGCGCGCGGCGTGGTCGCGGCCAGTGCCGGCAACCACGCGCAGGGCGTCGCGCTGGCGGCCCGGCTCCTGGGCTGCTCGGCCACCGTCTTCATGCCCGAGACCGCGCCGTTGCCCAAGGTGGCCGCCACCCGCTCGTACGGCGCCGAGGTGCGCCTCGGCGGACCCACGCTGACCGAGGCGCTGGTCGCCGCGTCGGAGCACGCCGAACGGTCGGGCGCGGTCTTCATCCACCCCTTCGAGCACGCCGACGTGATCGCCGGGCAGGGCACGGTCGGCCTCGAGGTCCTCGAGCAGTGTCCCGACGTCGCGACCGTGGTGGTCTGCGCCGGTGGCGGGGGGCTGGTGTCCGGCGTGGCCGCGGCGGTCAAGGCGCGCCGTCCCGACGTCCGGGTCGTCGCCGTGCAGGCCGAGATGGCCGCGGCCTTCCCGGGATCGCTGGCGGAGGGCCGACCCGTCGCGCTGCCCGCCATGGCGACGATGGCCGACGGCATCGCCGTCGCCGCGCCCGGTGAGCTGACCCTCGCCCACGTGCAGGGCCTGGTCGACGAGGTGCGGACCGTCAGCGAGGAGGACCTCTCCCGGGCGCTGCTGTTCTGCCTCGAGCGCGCCAAGCTCGTCGTCGAGCCGGCCGGGGTGGCCGCCGTCGCGGCCGTGCTGGCCGAGCCGGACGCCTTCGCCCCGCCGGTGGTGGCCGTGGTCTCCGGCGGGAACATCGACCCGGTGCTGCTCCTCAAGGTGGTGCAGCACGGCATGGCCGCTGCGGGGCGCTACCTCTCGCTGCGCCTCACCGTGCCCGACCGGCCCGGCTCGCTCGCCGGGGTCCTGGCCGAGCTGGCCGCCGTGGGCGCCAACGTGCTGGAGGTCGAGCACGAGCGCACCGGCAGCGGGCTGCACGTCGGCGAGGTGGAGATCTTCGTGGTGCTGGAGACCCGCGGCCCCGATCACGCCGCCGAGGTGACCGCGGCACTGTCCCGGGCGGGCTACACGGTCGCGCACGACTGAGGGGGCGGGCGATGAGTTCCGGCGGCGGGCTCCGTCCTGACTGCCGTGGAATCTCCTGAGAAGTCGTCCCGTCGATCGCGAAAAGCGGTCGAGAACTGTCACCGGCCACTCCTAGCGTGGCTTCCATGACCGACGCGATCGTGGTCGAGGGCCTGGTGAAGCGCTTCGGCGCCACCACCGCTCTCGACGGTGTGGACCTGACCGTGGCCGAGGGTTCCGTGCTGGGGCTCCTCGGCCCGAACGGCGCGGGCAAGACGACGGTGGTGCGGATCCTCACCACGTTGCTCCTCGCCGACGCCGGACGAGCGGAGGTGGTGGGCCTCGACGTGGTGCGCGACGCCGACGCGGTGCGCGCCTCGATCGGGCTCACCGGCCAGTACGCCGCCGTCGACGAGTACCTGACCGGGTCCGAGAACCTCGAGATGGTCGGCCGGCTGTACGGCCTGCCCAAGGCGGAGGCCCGTCGCCGGGCGGGGGAGCTGCTGGAACGCTTCGACCTCGCCGGCGCCGCCGGCCGCCCGGCCAAGACCTACTCCGGCGGGATGCGCCGGCGGCTCGACATCGCCGCCTCGCTCATCAACCGCCCGCGCGTGCTGTTCCTCGACGAGCCGACGACCGGGCTGGACCCGCGCAGCCGGCTGGCGATGTGGGAGTTCATCGCCGAGCTCGCCGACGGCGGGACGACGATCCTGCTGACCACGCAGTACCTCGAGGAGGCCGACCGCCTCGCCGACCGGATGGTGGTCATCGACCGCGGCCAGGTCATCGCCCGTGGGACGGCGGACCAGCTCAAGTCCCAGGTGGGCGGGCAGCGGCTGGAATTCACCCTGAGCCGGGCGGTCGACCTCCCCGAGGTGGCCCGGCGGCTGCGCCCGCTCGCCGTCGAGGACCCGCACACCGACGAGCAGACCCGGCGGCTCAGCCTGCCGGTGCGCGGCGGGACCGACACCCTCGCCGAGGCGCTGCGGCTGCTGGAGGGCAGCGACGTCGAGGTGCTCGACGTGGGGCTGCGCCGTCCCGACCTCGACGACGTCTTCCTGACCCTGACCGGGCACGCGGCCGAGGACGCCGCGACCGGGACCGACCAGCCGGCCGAGCCGGTGCACAGCGGAGGTGCGACCCGATGAGCTCGCTGGCCGCGACGTTGTCCGACAGCGTCGTCATCACCAAGCGCAACCTGATCAAGGTCAAGCGGGTGCCCGACCTGCTCGTGTTCGCGACCCTCTCGCCGATCATGTTCGTGCTGCTGTTCCGCTACGTCTTCGGCAGCGCCATCCCGGTGCCGGGCGGCCTCAGCTACGCCGAGTTCCTCCTGCCCGGCATCTTCGCCCAGACCGTCATCTTCGGGAGCACCATCACCGGGGCCAGCCTGGCCGAGGACCTGCAGAAGGGGCTCATCGACCGCTTCCGCTCGCTGCCGATGACGCGGTCGGCGGTGCTGGTCGGGCGCACCGTCGCCGATCTCGGCCTCAACGTCCTCACCATCGCCGTCATGATGATCACCGGGTTCGCGGTCGGGTGGCGCATCCACACCTCGCTCGGCGAGGCCGTGCTCGGGGTGCTCCTGCTGCTGGTCTTCGCCTTCGCGATGTCCTGGGTGATGGCACTGGTGGGCCTGCTGGTGCGGACGCCCGAGGTGGTGAACAACGCGAGCTTCATCGTGATCTTCCCGATCACGTTCATCGCGAACACGTTCGTGCCGATCGACAACTTCCCGTCCGTGCTCAAGACCTTCGCCGAGTGGAACCCGGTGTCCGCGGTCGTCCAGGGCGCCCGGGAGCTGTTCGGCAACGTGGTGCCGGGTGCGCCTGCCCCCGATGCGTGGCCGTTGCAGAACCCGGTGCTCTACGTGTTCATCTGGGTCGCGGTGTTCCTCGCGATCTTCGTGCCGCTGTCCGTGCGCACCTACGGCCGGACCGCCAGCCGCTGACGGCGGCCCCCTGCCGCGGCACCGGGCGGGGGGCGCAGGATGTGCGTCGATGACTGCGTCCGTGCCCCCCGCCGTGTCCGCTGACAACCCGCTGCGCGACGTCTCGGAGCTGCCCTTCCGGCTGCCGCCGTTCGCCGACATCACCGCCGAGCACTGCCGCGAGGCGCTGCTGGCCGGGATGGCGGAGCAGCGCGCGGAGGTGGCCGCGATCGCCGGGTCGGACGAGCCGCCGACGTTCGACAACACCGTCGTGGCGCTGGAGCGCTCCGGTGAGCTGCTCGGCCGCGCGTGGAGCGTCTTCGGCAACCTGACGTCGTCGGTGTCCACCCCGCGGCTCCGCGAGATCGAGCGGGAGGTCGCCCCGCTCGAGGCGGCGCACAGCGACGCCATCCACCTCGACCCGGCGCTGTTCGCCCGCATCGACGCCGTGCACGGCGCACGGCACGACGCCGGCCTCGACGACGAGGCGGTCCGGCTGGTCGAGCGCTACCACCTCGACTTCGTGCTCGCCGGGGCGCAGCTCGACGAGGCGGGCCGCGCGCGGCTCACCGAGCTCAACCAGGAGCTGTCGACCCTGTCGACGACGTTCGGCCAGAACCTGCAGCTGGCCACCGAGGCCGCCGCCGTCCGGGTCGCCGCCCGCGACGAGCTCGACGGGCTGTCCGAGGAGGAGATCGCCGCCGCGGCCGCGGCGGCCGCCGACCGCGGCGTCGAGGGCTACGTGATCGCGCTGCTGCTGCCGAGCGGCCAGCCGGTGCTGGCCAAGCTGCGCAACCGAGAGCTGCGCCGCAGGGTGTTCGAGGCGTCGCTGTCCCGGGCGTCGGCGGGCGAGCACGACAACGGCCCGGTGGCTGTGCGGATCGCCCGGCTGCGCGCCGAGCGCGCCCGGCTGCTCGGCTTCGACACCCACGCCGACCTCGTGCTCGCCGACTCGACCGCCCGCACCACCGCGGAGGTCGACGCGATGCTGGCGTCGATGGTCCCGGCGTCGGTCGCCAACGCCGACGCCGAGGCGGAGGTCCTGCGGGAGGCCGCGGCGCGCGACGGCGTCGAGCTGGCCGCCTGGGACTGGGCGTTCTACAGCGAGCAGGTGCGCGCCGAGCGCTACGCCGTCGACACCGCTGCCCTGCGCCCCTACTTCGAGCTCGACCGGGTGCTGGTCGACGGCGTGTTCCACGCCGCGGAACTGCTCTACGGCTACCGGTTCACCCCACGACCGGACCTGCGCGGCTACCACCCCGACGTCCGCGTCTGGGAGGTGAGCGACGCGGCCGGCGACGCCGTGGGGCTCTACCTCGGCGACTTCTTCGCCCGCGAGGGCAAGCGCGGCGGGGCGTGGATGAGCTCGTTCGTCCGCCAGTCACGGCTGCTCGGGACGGCACCGGTCGTCGTGAACAACCTCAACGTCTCGCGGGCCCCGGCCGGACAGCCGACGCTGCTCACGCTCGACGAGGTGAACACGCTCTTCCACGAGTTCGGCCATGCGCTGCACGGCCTGAGCTCGACGGTCACCTACCCCCGCTTCTCGGGCACCGCGGTGCCCCGCGACTTCGTCGAGTTCCCGAGCCAGGTCAACGAGATGTGGGCGCTGTGGCCGGAGGTCCTCGCCCACTACGCGCGGCACGTGGAGACCGGCGAGCCGCTGGCGGCCGACGTCGTCCGGGCGATCGACGCCGCGCAGCTGTGGGGCGAGGGCTTCGCGACCCTGGAGTACCTGGCCGCGACGCTGCTCGACCAGGCCTGGCACCGGATCACCCCCGACACCGTGATCGAGGACCCCATCGCGTTCGAGCGGCAGGCGCTCGCCGACGCGGGAGTGGCGTCGGAGCTGGTGCCGCCGCGCTACCGGACGACGTACTTCCAGCACGTCTTCGCCGGCGGGTACTCGGCGGGCTACTACTCCTACATCTGGTCGGAGGTGCTCGACGCCGACACCGTGGAGTGGTTCAAGGAGAACGGGGGCCTGCGCCGCGAGAACGGCGATGCCTTCCGGACCAAGCTCCTGGCGGTGGGCGGATCGGTCGACCCACTGGCCGCCTTCCGGGCCGTCCGCGGCCGCGACGCCGACCCCGGCCCGCTGCTCAGGCGCCGGGGATTGGTGCCCGCCTGACCGCGCATTGCGGGTGTTGTCACGGCATTGCTGGTGCTGCAGCACTGCCCGTGCGGCAACAGCACCCGCACTGCGACGTCACAACCAGGGGAGCGAGAGCACCAGGTCGAGGTCGTCCGGGGCGTCGCCGTCGCGGACCAGCCGGTTGGGCTGGCGGTGGCCGCACGCCGTGCAGCGGTGGACCACCTGCCAGCCCTTGCCGGACTTCTCCACGAGGCCGATCGGCTCCATCGGCTGCCGGCACTCGCTGGCCCGGTCGCCCGGGAGGTCGTCGACGTGCAGCGACCACAGGCAGAACGGGCAGTGGTTGCGGTAGTGCCCGTCGGTGTTGGCCGGCACCGGCGCCGCGCAGTGCACGCAGCTGAACGAGGTGTTCTCGGCCTGACGGGAGCGTGCCCCCATCGCCGACGTCAGGGGACGAACGGCTCGATGCCGACGACCTCGACGGTGATGTCCCTGCCGTTGGGGGCCTGGTACGTCACCTTCTTGCCCGGCTTCGCGCCCATGATCGCCGCGCCCAGCGCGGACTCGGGGGAGTAGACGGTCAGGTCCGTCGTCCCGGCGATCTCGCGGGAGCCGAGGAGGAACTTCTCCGTGTCGTCGTCGCCCTCGAACCGGATCGTGATGACCGTGCCGGTGGCGGCGTGGGTGACCTTCGTCGGCGGCTCGCCGACCCGCGCCTTGCGCAGCAGGTCGGTGAGCTGGCGGATGCGGGCCTCCTGCTTGCCCTGCTCGTCCTTGGCCGCGTGGTAGCCGCCGTTCTCCTTGAGGTCGCCCTCCTCGCGGCGGGCGTTGATCTCCGCGGCCATGGCGGGACGGCCGGCCACCAACTGGTCGAGCTCGGCCTTCAGCCGGTCGTGGGCCTCCTGGGTCAGCCAGACGCCCTGATCCTGCTCGTCGGTGGGGGTGGACACGGTGGCGGTACTCCTGGTGCTCGGGTGGGCGCCCCGGGTCGGGGCAGCCGCAGGTCGATCCGGCCAAGCTAACACCGGGCTCGGCGGCGGTGCACGCACGCGACGCCGGTCCGGGACAGGCTGCCGGAGATGCGGAACGCTACCGGATCGCGTGGTGATCGTCGGCACATTCTCCCCCGACCGGGTGCCCGACGAGCGCTTTTCCCGGCCGGGCGCTCCGACCGTCCGCCGCCACGGGCCCGCGGCGGGTGACAATGGTCGGGTGAGCGAACCCGACCAGTTGCGCCTGCTCGCCGTCCACGCGCACCCCGACGACGAGTCGAGCAAGGGCGCGGCGACCATGGCGAAGTACGTCGCCGAGGGCGCGCGCGTCCTCGTGGCGACCTGCACCGGTGGCGAACGCGGCTCCGTCCTCAACCCGGCGATGGACCGCCCGGAGGTGTGGGAGCGGCTCCCGCAGATCCGGGTGGAGGAGATGGCCCGGGCCCGGGAGATCCTCGGCGTCGAGCAGGAGTTCCTCGGCTTCGTCGACTCCGGCCTGCCCGAGGGCGACCCGCTGCCCCCGCTCCCGGAGGGCTGCTTCGCGCTGGTCCCGCTGGAGGAGGCGGCCGCGCCGCTGGTGGCGCTCATCCGCCGGTTCAAGCCGCAGGTCATCACCACCTACGACGAGCGCGGCGGCTACCCGCACCCCGACCACATCAAGACCCACGAGATCTCGGTGCACGCCTTCGAGGCGGCCGGCGATCCCGACCGCTATCCCGAGCTGGGCGAGCCCTGGCAGCCGAGCAAGCTCTACTACCACATGAGCTTCACGCTGCCCCGGACGAAGGCGCTGCACGAGGCGATCCTGGAGAGCGGCGCCGAGTCGCCGTACGCCGAGTGGCTGGCCAACTGGGATCCCGCCCACGACATCTCCCACCGGGTCACCACGCGGGTGCCCTGCGCCGAGTACTTCCCGGTCCGGGACGCCGCGCTGATCGCGCACGCGACGCAGATCGACCCCCAGGGCCGCTGGTTCGCCTGCCCGGTCGACACCCAGCAGCGGGTGTGGCCGACGGAGGACTACGAGCTGGCCCGCAGCCTGGTCGACGTCCCGGTGCCGGAGGACGACCTGTTCGCGGGGATCCGCAGCGAGGTGGGTGTGCGATGACCGGACTGGCCGCCGTGCTGGCCGAGCAGGCGCCCGAGGACGTCGGCAAGTCCGGGCCGCTGGGCCTGCTGCTGACCGTCGTCCTGCTGATCGCGGTGTTCCTCCTGGTGCGCTCCATGAGCACGCACCTCAAGCGCGTCCCCGCGAGCTTCGACCCGGCGGACCGGACCGAGCAGGCCCCGGACAGCCCGGCCGAGCTGTTCGAGGCGGACCCGGGCACGGAGCTGCTCGACGACCTGCGCCGCGCACCCCGGGCCATCGAGCCCCCGCGCCGCGACGCCGACCGCGGCGGCGATCCCCCCGGTCCCGCCTGACCCGGCGACCGACCGCACGTCCGAGGCCGGGCCCTCCACCAGGAGGGCCCGGCCTCGCTGTATCCGGGGGTGGGGCCGGCCGCTCCTCCTGGTGTGCCCGGCGCAGGGCGGGGCCAGATCACAGGAGGAAGAACCAATGTCTGCAGAAGCGCTGTTCGGCGAGGGCCAGGACCGCACCGAGTTCGAGGAGCTCGCCGTCGAGCGTGCCGTGGCCGAGGAGACGACCGAGGACAACCTCGCGCCGATCGTCATCGCCTCGATCATGTACTGCCCGTCGATCGCCGCGGCCACCTACGGCTTCGGCTGCTGACGACGGCCCTGCACCTCGCTCCGACGCACGACCCGACCCGGTGCGACCTCCCGGTCGCACCGGGCCGGGTCGTGTCCGGCTCCGCCCGCGGCCGGCTCGCGTGCCGTGTATCCGCGGGCCGGCCCGGCTGCTCCTCCCCGTGCAGGCCCGGAAGGGCCGGGCCGCTGCCCGAGGAGGAACCCATGTCCGCTGAAGCACTGTTCGGGGACGGCCCGGACCGCGCCGAGTTCGAGGTGCAGGCCGCCGAGCGCGCCGACGTCGAGCCCGACACCCACGACCACGTGTCCCCGGTCACGCTCTCGATCGCCTACTGCCCGGCCCTCGTGGCGGCGACCTACGCCTACGAGTGCTGAGCCGCTCCGTCCAGCGACCGGTCACCGGCGGTGACGACCGACCCCGCCGGTGACCGCGGACGACGCCCCTCGACCACCCGACATCCCCTCGGAGCCCCCATGCCCACGGACCCCGCCGCGGACGACCTGCGCGTCGTGCTGCGCGAGCACGGACTGCTCGCGGACGCCGACATCGCCTCCGTCACCCGCATCCAGCAGCGCAGCGCGTGCGCGCTGGTGACCCTGGACGACGGGCGGGTCCTGTTCGTCAAGCAGGCACGGCGCGACGCGGCCGGCACCTGGACCGCCGACGTGCCAGGGGAGGGCGACCGGATGCGCCGCCTGTCCGCGGTGCCGTCGGTGCGCCCGCTGATGCCCGCGCTGCTGGCGGTCGACCGGGAGCGCCGCCTGCTCGTGGTGGAGGGCCTGGCCCCCGCGGTCCCGCTCGACGAGGCGCGCCGGGCGCGTGGCGGCAGCGACCCGGCGCGCGCCGCCGCCCTGGGCCGCGCCCTGGCGGCGCTGCACGACGGCGGCCGCGCCGTCACCGCCGACCTGCCGGTCGTCGACCACGTGGGGCCCGCGCTGCGGAGCTGGTCGCGTCCGACCCCCCGCTCGGTCACCCTCTACCCGCCCGGATACCGCGAGATCGTGGTCCGCATCCACCGCGGTGACCTGCTCGACGACCTGGGCGCCGTCGCCGAGGGCTGGCGGCAGGACACCGTGATCCACGGCGACGTGAAGTCCGACAACGTCCTCTGCGACGCGCCGTCGCCCGTCCGGCTCATCGACTGGGAGTGCGCCGGACGGGGGGATGCCCGCTGGGACGTCGGCAGCGCCGTGGGCGACTACCTGGTCACCTGGTTGCGGACGATGCGGGTCAGCGCGAGCAGTGGCCTCGCCGGCTGGATCGACACGGCGCAGCCGCCGCTGCCGCACCTGCGCGCCGAGCTGACCGCGCTGCTGGACGCCTACCGCGACGCGCGGACGGGCCCGGACGGGGGTGGCAGCGCCGACGAGGAGATGGCGGCGTGGATGCGCTACGCGGGGATGTTCCTCCTCCACCGGTTGACCATGACCGCGATGCAGGCCGTGGAGGTGAGCAGCCACTCCCTCGCGCTGCTGCAGCTGAGCCGCCAGCTCGTCCGCTCCCCGCAGACCGCTCTCGAGGTGCTCCTCCCGTGACGCTCGCTCCGCCCCGGCCCACCGCGCCCGCCCGGGCCGTCGTCCCCGTGATCGACCGGATCGCCGCCGAGTGCGAGGTCCTCTCCGCGGACGCCGTCCGCTGCGCCGGCACGGAGGTGCACCGGCCGGCGGATGCCCCGGTGGCCGGCGACAGCTGGTCCTCGGCGACCCTCGCCGGCCGGCTCTACCTCCGGTACCACCTGGGCGTCCCCGGTGCCGACGCGAGGCCGGCCGACCACCGCCCGGCGTTCACCCGCGAAGACCCCCGGCTCGGGGCGGCGCTGCGGCGGGCCAACGCCTGTAGCGACTCCTGGGAGCCCGGCTGGAGGATGGTCGGATCCGACGGACCGGACGGCCGGGTCGTCGTACGCGACGGCCTGCGGCTGTTCGTCACCCGCGGCGAGGTGCGGCCGTTCGAGGCGCCGCCCGGGTCGCCGGTGGAGGTGCGGTTCCCCGCGGACCGCCCGTTCGCCTCGCCGGGGTTCTTCCTCACGGTGTCCTCGCGGGGACCGGCGCAGGCGCCGGAGGGTGTGGCCCGGTGGTACGTCGCGGTGACCGCGGGCTCGGCACCCGGCCTGTTCGGCGCCATGACCAGCGCCCTCGAGGGAATGGGCGTGCGGTTCGTGATGAAGGTGCTCAACGACCCGGCCGAGTACCCGCGCCCCGACGCCGCCGTCGTCTACGTCCCGCGCGCCGACGTCGCCCGGCTGGCGCCCACCGTGTTCGGCGTCGTCAGCGGCTTCGAGCTGCAGGAGCGGGTGCCGTCGTTCGCCCGTCGGCTCGCCGGCGGACTGGCCATCGCCGACGACCCCCCGTCCACGGGCCACCCCATGAGCTTCGGCCAGCACCGGTGCGCGCTGGTCGCCCGCGGCCTGGTCGCTGCCGGCCCCGGCAGCACCCCCGCCGAGCGCCGGGCCGCCGTCCTCGAGTCGTTCGCGACCGAGGGCGTCGACCCCGCCCGCCCCCACCTCAACCCCGGTGTGCCGGAGTTCGACCTCGAGGAGCCGTCGTGGCCGTCGTGACCCCCGTCGCCGTCCCGGAGGCCGTCGGCGAACCAGCGGGCCTGGCCGAGGCGCTCCGCGCCGCCGGACTGGCCGACGACGTGACCACGGTGCGGCCGGTCGGCCCTCCGGCGGTCATGCTCTCCCGCTGGGCCGTGACCACCGCCGCCGGACGGCACGTGTTCGTCGACGCCGTCGGTGCCCGCTGGCGCGGCGATCCGGCCCTGCCCGTTCCCGCGCCGAGCCTCGTGCGGCGGTGCGCGGCCGCGGCGGACGGCACAGCCCATGCCCGGCACGCCGTCCCGCTCCCCGGCATCGGCTGGGCCTACCCCGTGCCCTGGGCACCGGACGTCCTGGGCATGTCGGTCGTCCTGGCCGCGATGGCGGGCCTGCCCATGCCGGCCGGCCTGGACGACGCGTGCCGGGCCGTGGGCGGTTACCTGCGCCGGCTGCACGCCTCGCCGCTGGCGCGGGAGACGGCCGACGTCTCGACCCCGGCGCCGCTGGAGCGGCTGCGCACCCCTCCGGCAGGGGCGCTCGTCACCCGCGACCGCGCCTGGCGGGACCTGGTCGACGCCGTGGCCGCCGCCCCGGGGGAGCCGGCCGCCGTGCACGGCCAGCTCGGGCTGGCGCATCTCGTCGTGCCGGCGCGGCCGGCCGAGGTCCCGGGTCCGCGCGTGTGCCTGGTGGGCTGGACCGGGGTCGTCGCCGGTGCCCCGGCCTTCGACGTCGGCCAGGTGCTGGGCGACTTCCTGGAGGTGGCCGCGCTGTTCGGCGGCGGCTCCGGACGGGGCCTGCCCTCCCTCGTGGCGGCGGCGGCCGCGCTGCGTCGCGGCTACGAGGAGGCGCCGGGCCGGCCGCTGCCGGCCGGTTTCTGGGCCGACGCCGCCCGGTCGGCCTGCGTGAAGGTGCTCGACCACGACACCCGGCGGATCCGCGCCTTCGGGGCGGCCACGGTCCCGGCCCATCTGCTCGGCGACGTCGCCGAGGCGTTGCTCGACCCCCGCACCGACGTCGGAGCGGTGTTCGCCGACCCCACCCCCGAGAGGACGACGCCGTGACTGCCGTTCCCTTTCCCGCCCGCCGCGTCCTGCTCGGCGTCACCGGCTCGGTGGCGGCGGCCGAGGCGCCGGGTGTCGTCGTCGCGCTGCGCCAGCTGTGCGGCGTCGAGGTGAAGGTGGTGATGACCACCGCCGCGGCGTCGTTCGTCTCGCCGACGGTCCTCGCTGTGGCCAGCGGCCACCCGGTCGTGACCGACGAGAACTTCCGGGCGCCCTCCCCGGAGGTCCCGCACGTCGCCTTGACCGAGTGGGCCGACCTGCTCCTCGTCCTCCCGGCCACGGCCGACGTCCTGGGGAAGGCAGCCCACGGCCTGGCCACCGACGCGCTCACCACCTGTGTCCTGGCCGCCCCCTGCCCGGTCGCCTTCGTGCCGTCGATGAACGGCGCGATGTGGCGCAAGCCCGCGGTCCAGCGCAACGTCGAGGTGCTCCGCGCCGACGGGCACGGCGTCGTCCCGCCGGTGCGGGCGTTCTCGTTGGGGAGCCGGACGTTCGACGAGGGCGGCATGGCTGCGCTGCCGGACGTGCTCACCTGGCTCGGGAACTGGCTGGGCACCGAGCGTGGGGAGCACGTCGGTGTCGGCTGACCGGCGGGTCGTGATCCGCCGGGCCGCGACGGCCCAGTACGTGGCCCTGGGCGTCGCGGCGGTCCTCTTCCGCTGGTCCGCCGGGCCCGCCGAGGCCGTCCTGGGTGCCCTGGCGGTCGTCGCCGGGGTGGCCGCCAGTGTCGCCGTGCACGAGGGCGCGCACGCTCTGACCGCCGTCCGGGCCGGGCTGCGCGTGGTCGGCGTCGAGGTGCGGGGGCTGCTCGGGGCGTCGGTGCGCCGATCGGTCACCCACGATCCGCGGATCGACGTCCGGGTGCGGATGGCCGGTCCGGCCGCCACCGCGCTGGTGCTCGTCCTGTGCGGTGCGGCCCTGGCCCTGCCGGTCCCCGCCGAGGCCCTCCGGGTCGTGCAGGTGGTGACGGCGGTCAACGCGCTCGCGCTGGTGGTGTCCCTCGCCGGCGGGGCCGAGAGCGACGGTGTGCGGGCGTGGCGCTCGTGGCAGGCGGCGCGGGAGCGCGCGGTGCCGGCAGCGCGATGACCCGGAGAGGGCCGGAAGGGCGAGGACCAGTCGGCGCCGGGTGCCGCCCCGGCGTGGGGAGGTGGCCTCGGACGCGATCGGTCATGATCATCGAATGCCCGCCACGCAGCGCACGGACGACCCCGAGCAGCACGTCCGCCCGCCCGGCTTCAGCCGCGCCGGCACGCGGGCGCTGGAGATCGCGGAGAACCTCGTCTACGGCGGGATCGCGATCTTCCTCGTCGGGTCCGCCTTCGTGCTGCTGGCCGTGGCCGGCAAGACGTCGTGGGGCCTGGTCTCGGACTTCTCGCAGAAGCCGCTGCTCGAGGTGCTCGACGTCCTGCTGCTGGTGTTCATCGTCGTCGAGCTGCTCTTCGCGGTCCGCACCACCGTGGAGAAGCGCGAGCTGGTCGCCGAGCCCTTCCTGCTGGTCGGCATCATCGCCTCCATCAAGGAGATCGTCGTGCTCTCGGTCGAGGCGGCCGGCGTCCTGGGCAAGGGCGACGAGTTCGACGACCGGATCATCGAGATCGGCCTGCTCGGCGTCCTGGTCGTGCTGCTCGGCGTGACCTCCTACCTGCTCCGCCGCAAGGAGCGCGAGCCGGACGAGGGGGATCCCGCTCCGGCGGGGGAGCGCTGAGCCGTTCGCGGGCCTACGGTGTAAGCGTGTAATCACCGTCGACCGCGGGAGGTCGCCATGCACGCCCACCGTTTCGCCGATGCACCCTTCGGGCCGGGCTTCCGGCGCGGCCGTGGCCGTGGGCCGGGCGGCCGCGGCGCGGAGTCCCCGCCACCGCTGGACCGGGCCGAGGTGGCCGGGTGGTTCGCCGGCCGGCTGCCCGACGGCTGGTTCACCGGCCCGGCCGAGCTGACCGTCGACCGCGACGAGATCACCGTCGTCGGCACCCTGCCCGAGCCCGACGCCGGGGAGGGCGACGCCGCGGCCGCCCGCGCCGGCCGGATCGCGCGCTTCCGCGAGGAGACCCGCCAGCAACGGATGGCGATCGCGGACGCCGCGCAGGAGCGGTACGGCCGCTCCGTGGCCTGGGGTGCGGCATGCGGCGACGTCCGCGAGGTCTTCACCACCCTCTCGGTCCCGGTGATGACCCGGCTGCGCCAGCCGGAGCGGCTGGTCCTGGACACCCTCGTCGACGCCGGGGTCGCGCGCTCCCGGTCCGAGGCGCTGGTGTGGGCGGTCCGGCTGGTCGGCCGGCACACCGAGGACTGGCTGGCCGAGCTCCGCGCGGCGATGGCCGCCGTGGAGGAGGTCCGGGGCCGGGGGCCGCGCTGAGCGCCCCGCTGCTGCGCGTCGCCTACGGCGAGCTGTCGAGCTCCTGCACGACCTGGCCCGGGACGGGGAGGACTGGGCGCCGACCGGCTGCCGGGGCTGGGCCGTCCTGGACCTCGCGCACCACCTGCTCGGCGACGCCCGTCGCGCGCTGGTGGCGCTGGCCGGCCCCGCCGATCGGCCGGCCGACACCGACGCGGTGAGCTACTGGCGGTCGTGGCGGCCGCCCGGCCCGGGGGAGGACGACGACCTGCGCCGCACGCGGGCCGCGGCCAGCGTCGGCCCCGCCCTCGCGGACCTGGCGGAGACGTACGCCGAGACCACCCGCGCGGTGCTCGTGTCGGCCGCGCGGCTCGGCGACGACGAGCTCGTCGCCACCCAGGGCCACGTGCTGACCGTCGACGACGTGCTCTCGACCCTCGTCGTCGAGGCCGCCGTCCACCACCTGGACCTGGTCGCGCACCTGGACCGGCCGGGGCCGGCCGCCGGCCCGCTGGCCGAGGTGCGGCGGGTGCTGGAGGGGCTGCTCGGCTCGCCCCTCCCGGCCCGGTGGGACGACGCGACGGCCGCCCGCCGCGGCACCGGACGCCAGCCGCTGACCGGGTCCGACCGGGCCGAGCTGGGGGACCGCGCCGGCGCCTTCCCGCTGTTCGGCTGACCGGCACGGGCCACCTGGGACACTGGGCGACGTGCCCGTCGACGCCGTGCCCGCAGCCACCGACGTCCTCGTGGTCGGGGCCGGGCCGGCCGGTGCCGCCGCGGCCGCCTGGGCGGCCCGGGCCGGGCACGACGTCGTCCTCGCCGACGCGGCGGTCTTCCCGCGCGACAAGACCTGCGGCGACGGGCTGACCCCGCGCGCGATCGCGGAGCTCGACCTGCTCGGCCTCGGGGACTGGGTGCGCGGCCACGCCCGGAACCGGGGCCTGCGCGCCGCCGGGTTCGGCCGGCAGTGGGAGCTGCCCTGGCCCGGCGGCGAGTTCCCCGACCACGGCAGCGCGGTGCCGCGCACCGAGCTCGACGCCCGGATCCGGCAGGCGGCGCTCGGCTCCGGCGCCGTCCCGTTCGAGGGCGCCCGGGCCGTCGACGTCGAGCGCGACGGCGACCGGGTGACGGGCGTGATGTTCGAGCTCGACGACGACAGCACCGTCACCGTCCCCTGCCGCCGGCTGGTGGTCGCCGACGGCGTGCGGTCGCCCCTGGGACGGGTGCTCGGCCGCGAGTGGCACCGCGACACGGCCTACGGCGTGGCCGCCCGCAGCTACGTCCGCTCCGGCCGCAGCGACGACGAGTGGATCTCCTCCCACCTGGAGCTGCGCGGCGCCGAGGGCGAGCTGCTGTCGGGCTACGGCTGGGTGTTCCCGCTGGGTGCCGCGGCCGGCGAGGTGAACCTCGGGGTGGGCACCCTCGCCACCTCGCGCCGACCGGCCGGCGTGCAGCTCAAGGCGCTGCTGGAGGTCTACGCCGAGCAGCGCCGCGACGAGTGGCAGCTGGACGGGCCGGTCCGGGACGTCGCCTCGGCGCTGCTGCCGATGGGCGGAGCGGTGTCGGGCGTGGCCGGGCCGAACTGGGCGCTCGTGGGTGACGCCGCGGGCTGCGTGAACCCGCTCAACGGCGAGGGCATCGACTACGGCCTGGAGACGGGCCGCTCCGTCGTCGGCCTGTTCGGCGAGCAGGACTGGTCGGAGGCCTGGCCCGCGGTGCTGCGCCGGCACTACGGCGAGGCGTTCTCCATCGCCCGGCGGCTGGCCGGCCTGCTCACCGTGCCGCGCTTCCTCCCGGCCGCCGGCCCGGTCGGCATGCGGTCGCGCGCGCTCATGACGGTGGCCCTGCGCGTCATGGGCAACCTGGTCACCGAGGAGGACCGCGACGTCGTCGGCCGGGCCTGGCGCGGCGCCGGCCGGCTGTCCCTCCGGCTGGACGACCGGCCGCCGTTCAGCTGAGCGGACCCCTTCCTCAGATGAAGGGGCTGTTGTAGACCGCGAAGTAGACGGCGATGTAGTGGCAGATGGCGGCCACGATGGTCATCGCGTGGAAGACCTCGTGGTAGCCGAAGGTGCCCGGCCACGGGTTGGGCTTCTTGATTCCGTAGGCGACGCCGCCCAGCGTGTAGAGCAGCCCGCCCACCGCGAGCAGCACCATCGAGGTGACGCCGGCGATGTGCAGGATGTCGGTGAGCACGAAGACCGCGACCCAGCCCAGCCCGATGTAGAGCGGCACCCCGACCCAGCGGGGCGCGGTGGGCCAGGTGAGCTTGAGGCAGACACCGGCCAGCGCCCCGGCCCAGACCCCGGCGAGGACCCAGTAGCCGGTCGGCTGGTCGACCGCGAGCAGTGCGAACGGCGTGTAGGTCCCGGCGATGAACAGGAAGATCATCGAGTGGTCGAGCCGCTTCATGATCTTCCAGCCCCGCGGTGACCAGCGGCGCCGGTGGTAGAGCGCGCTGATGCCGAACAGGCCCAGGATCGTCACGCAGTAGACGGCCACGGAGAAGCCGGCCCGCGCGCCCTGGACGGCGGCCAGGGGGATGAGGACGGCGCCCGCGGCGATCGAGCCGAAGAAGGCGAACAGGTGCAGCCAGCCGCGCATCCGGGGCCGGGTGTCGGGGTGCTCCCAGTCGCCGTCGGAGAAGTCGTCGGCGGTCCAGGTGCGCTCGACCCGCTCGCCCTCCTCGTGGACGGCGGTGACGGCCTGGTCCCGGGGTGCTTCCAGTTCGGCGCCGTCGGCCTGCACCCGGACCTGTTCGCGTTCGTCAGGGGCGAGACTCATGGCCCGAGGTTACGGACCCGTAGGTTGACCGTCATCCGGAACCGGCTGTGACTTGCGTGGCCGGACGGGCTCCGGTCACTAGGGTGACCGCGTGGGGGTGCGCTCGACGGTCCGTGACGCGTTCGTCCAGATCTACGAACGCCGGCTGGCCCGAGCCTTGGTGGGCGCCGACATCCCGCGCCACGTGGGCGTGATCATCGACGGCAACCGCCGCTGGGCCCGGGAGATGGGGCTCGAGGACGTCAGCGAGGGGCACCGCCGGGGAGCCGACACGATCGCCGAGTTCCTCGGCTGGTGCGACGAGGCCGGGGTCGAGGTCGTCACCATCTTCATGCTCTCGACCGACAACCTCTCGCGCCCGGAGCCCGAGCTGCTGCCGTTGCTGCGGATCATCGAGGGCGTCGCCCGCGATCTGGCCGCGCCCCGCCGCCGCTGGCACCTGCGCGCGGTGGGCGCGCTGGAACTCCTGCCGGCGGAGACGGTCGCCGTCCTCAAGGAGGCCGAGGAGGACACCGCCGACCGCCCGGGAGCGACGGTCAACCTGGCCGTCGGGTACGGAGGGCGCCAGGAGATCGCCGACGCCGTCCGCTCCCTGCTCGCCGAGCACGCCGCCCGCGGCACCACCCTGGAGGAGCTCGTGCAGGCGCTGGAGGTGGAGCACATCGCCGAGCACCTCTACACGCGCGGCCAGCCCGATCCCGACCTGGTGATCCGCACCAGCGGCGAACAGCGGCTCTCGGGCTTCCTGCTCTGGCAGACGGCGAACACCGAGTTCCACTTCACCGACGTGTACTGGCCCGACTTCCGGCGGGTGGACTTCCTGCGGGCGCTGCGCGACTACGCGGCGCGGCACCGCCGGTTCGGGGCCTGACGGACGCGGCTGCGAAACTGCGGGCATGGCGGCCCTCCCTCTCGACGTCCCCCTCGAGTACGTGCGGCTGGGGCTGCGCTTCGACCGGCTGGAGCCGGGGTTCGTCGACGCCTACACCGGCGACCCCCGGCTGCGCGCCGAGGTGGGCGACGAGCCGGCGCCGACGCCGGCCGGTCTCCGGGACCGGGCCCGCGCGCTGCTGGGGGAGCTGGACGCCGCCGGGCTGTCGGCCGACCGCGCCGACTACCTGCGGGGACAGCTGACCGGCCTCGAGTGCACGGCGCGGAAGATGAGCGGCGAGCCGGTCGGGTTCGTCGACGAGGTGCGCGCCTACTTCCAGGTGGACGTCGAGCTCGGCGACGAGGCCGTCTACGCCGCGGCGCACGCCGAGCTGGCCGCGCTGCTCCCGGGCGAGGGGCCGCTGGCCGAGCGGTACGCGGCGCACCGCCGCCGCGAGGAGTGCCCGCCCGCCCGGCTGGAGTCCGCCGTGCACGCGCTGTCCAGCGCGCTGCGCGATCGGGTCCGCGGCCAGTACGGGCTGCCGGAGGTGGAGACGGTCCGGTACGAGGTGGTCACCGACAAGCCGTGGTCGGGCTTCAACTACTACGAGGGCGACTACCGCTCCCGCGTGGCCATCAACGCCGACCTCCCGCACCGGCTGTCGCAGCTGCCGCACCTGGTGGCACACGAGTCCTACCCCGGGCACCACACCGAGCACTGCCGCAAGGAGCGCGGGCTGGTCGAGCGCGCCGCCCGCGTCGAGCACACGGTCTTCCTCGTCAACACGCCGGAGTGCCTGATGGCGGAGGGACTGGCCGACCTCGGCGTCCAGGCCTCCGTCGGCGAGGGCTGGGGCCCCTGGGCGGAGGAGATCCTCGGTGACCTCGGGCTGCGCTTCGACGGGCACCTCGCGGAGCGGCTCGCCGCCGCTGCCGCCCCGCTGGGCCGCGTCCGCCAGGACGCCGCGGTGCTGCTGCACGACCGGGGGGCCGACGCCGACGACGTCGCCGCCTACATCCAGCGCTGGTCCCTGGTCAGCGAGGAGCGCGCCCGCCAGCAGATCCGCTTCCTCACCGACCCGCTGTGGCGCGCCTACATCTCCACCTACGTGGAGGGCTTCGACCTGCTCTCGCGCTGGCTGGCGGCGCGGCCGTCGGACCAGCCGGTGGCCGACCGCTTCGTCCGACTCCTCGACGAGCCGCTCACGCCGCGCGCCGTCGCCGCCGAGCTCCGGGCCGGCTGAGCCATGACCCGTCACGACCCGCGCGAGGCCCGCATGCTCGGGCTGTGGACGGCGAGCTGGCTGTTCGCCCTGCTCCTCGGCGGGCTGCTCTGGGTCGGCGACCTGGCGCTGCAGTGGCCGGTCCTGCTGGTGCCCGCGCTGTGGGCGGTGGTGGCCCTCCGCCCCCGGCGCGGCGCCCGCCCGCCGGACGCCTGGGACCCGATCCCGCCGTCGAACCGCACCGACACCGTCGAGCGGCCGGCCGTACCGCCCCGGCGCCGCGACCCCTGGCGCTGACCGCTTCGCCGTCGGCGAATGCGGTCGACTCCTGTCGGTGCCCTGACGGATGCTGTCGCCCGTGATCCACGCCCGCGGGCTCGCCCGCACCTTCCGGAAGAAGAAGCAGGAGGTCCACGCCGTCGTCGGGGTCGACCTCGACGTCGAGGCCGGTGAGATCGTCGGCTTCCTCGGCCCCAACGGCGCCGGGAAGACCACGACGCTGCGGATGCTCACCACGCTGCTCGAGCCGTCGGCCGGCACGGCGACGGTGGCCGGCTGCGACCTGATCGCCGACCCCGTGGGGGTGCGCCGGCGGATCGGCTACGTCTCGCAGAGCGGCGCGGCCGCACCCGAGGCCCGCGCCGGGGAGGAGGTCGTCGACCACGCCCGGCTGTACGGGATGAGCACCGCCGAGGCGACCGAGCGCGGCAAGCCAGCTCTTCGCCGAGCTGGACCTCGACGGGCTGTGGGAGCGCCAGCCCAAGGCCATGTCCGGTGGCCAGCGCCGCCGCCTGGACATCGCCGTCGGGCTCATCCACGTGCCCGAGCTGGTCTTCCTCGACGAGCCCACCACGGGGCTGGACCCGCAGGCGCGGGCCAACCTCTGGGAGCACATCCGCGGGCTGCGGGAGGAACGGGGGACGACGGTCTTCCTGACCACCCACTACCTCGACGAGGCCGACGCCCTGTGCGACCGGATCCTCGTCATCGACCACGGCGCGATCGTCGCCGAGGGGACGCCCGACCAGCTGAAGTCGCAGGTCGGTGGCGACGTCCTCACCGTCACCGTCGAGCGGGCGGACCAGGCGGCCGGGGTCGCGCGGCTCGTCGGAGCCCTCCCGGGAGCCGAGACGCCGCAGGTCCTCGACGACCGGGTGGTCGGGCGGGTCCCGCACGGCGGCGCGGCACTGGTGGAGCTGGTCCGCGGCCTGGACCGCGACGGGATCTCCGTGAGCGGGATCGAGAGCCGCCGTCCCAGCCTGGACGACGTCTTCCTCGGCCTGACCGGCCGGTCGCTGCGGGACGCCGGTGCTCCGGCGCCCGCCGAGGAGGTGGCGGTCTGATGCGGACCCTGCTGCGGGACACGTACACCGTCTTCGCGCGGGCGATGCGCCTGTCGCTGCGCAACCCGGCCTGGCTGGTCATCAGCCTGATGCAGCCGATCCTCTACATCCTGCTGTTCGGCCCGTTGCTGGAGCCGCTGTCGGGTCAGCTGGGGTCGGGCAACGCCTACCAGATCTTCGTGCCCGGCATCCTCGTCCAGCTCGGCATCTTCGGGGCGCTGTTCGTCGGGTTCGGGCTGATCGCCGAGTACCGCGCCGGCGTGATCGAGAGCCAGCGCGTGACGCCCGCCAGCCGGACGGCGCTGCTGCTCGGGCGGGTGCTGCGCGACGTCGTCGTCCTGCTGGTGCAGGGCACCCTGCTGGTGCTCGTCTCGATCCCGCTCGGCCTGCGCGCCCCGTTCCTGGGGGTGGTGCTCTCGCTGCTGGTCATCGCACTGCTGGGCGCCGCGTTCGCGTCGGTGTCCTACGCGCTCGCGCTGACGCTCAAGAGCGAGGACGCGTTCGCGCCGCTGCTCAACGCCTTCGTCCTGCCGGTGCTGCTGCTGTCGGGAATCCTCCTGCCGATGTCCCTGGCACCCGGCTGGTTGCAGGGGATCAGCGACGTCAACCCGCTCAAGCACGTCGTCGAGGGCGTCCGGGAGTTCTTCGTCGGCGGCTACGGCACCTCCACCGCGTGGTGGGGGGCGGTGCTCACGGTACTGCTGGCGGTGCTGGGCTGGGTGTTCGGCGTCCGCCGGTTCCGCCGCGAGTCCAGCTGACGAAGGACCCCGTGCCCCCGGCGCTCGCACGCTCGCACCGGGACCCTGCACGGGGGCCGTTCCACCTGGTGCCCGTGTGGCCCGCGGTACCCCGTCGGGTGAACTTCGGGTTGCACGGCGTGGTGTGACCGCGCCTTTGTCGGTGGGCGGGCTTAGCGTCCGCGGTGAACGGCAGGACTCACCCCCGCCGTTCACGGGAGGCCCGGTTGGTGCTGACGAGTTCGTCGACCAGGGGGGCCGGCACCCGGCCCCTGCGCCGGGGCCCGGCCGCCATCGAGTCGGGGCGCGCCGTGCGCCCCACGGGAGACGCCTCGTGAGCACTCGCCGTACGTACGTCCTCGACACCTCCGTCCTGCTGTCCGACCCGGGCGCGTTGCTGCGCTTCGGGAACTCCGACGTGGTTCTCCCGCTCGTCGTGATCGGGGAGCTGGAGGACAAGCGCAACCACCCGGAGCTGGGCTGGTTCGCGCGGCAGGCGCTGCGCATGCTCGACGACCTGCGGGTGGCCCACGGCCGGCTCGACGCCCCGGTGCCCATCGGTGAGGACGGCGGCACGCTGCACGTCGAGCTCAACCACAGCGACCCCTCGGCGCTGCCGGCCGGGTTCCGCAACGACAGCAACGACAGCCGGATCATGGTGGTGGCGCTCAACCTGCGCGCCGAGGGCCGCGACGTCTGTCTGATCACCAAGGACGTGCCGCTGCGCGTGAAGGCGGCCGCCGTCGGGCTGGACACCGACGAGTACCGGGTGATGGACGCCGTCGACGCCGGCTGGACCGGGATGGCGGAGCTGTCGCTGGACGACGCCGAGCTCGACGAGCTCTACGAGGCGGGGGAGACGTTCGTTCCGGCCGCCGCCGAGCTGCCGCCGCACACCGGGCTGGTCCTGCTGTCCTCCCGGGGCTCGGCGCTGGGTCGCGTCATGCCCGACAAGCAGGTGCGGCTGGTGCGCGGCGACCGCGACGCGTTCGGGCTGCACGGTCGCTCGGCCGAGCAGCGGATCGCGCTGGACCTGCTGCTCGACCCCGAGATCGGCATCGTCTCCCTCGGCGGGCGGGCCGGCACCGGCAAGTCGGCCCTGGCGCTCTGCGCGGGGCTGGAGTCGGTCATGGAGCGGCGCGCCCACAAGAAGGTGGTCATCTTCCGGCCGCTGTACGCCGTCGGCGGGCAGGAGCTCGGCTACCTGCCCGGTGGCGAGAACGAGAAGATGTCGCCCTGGGCGCAGGCGGTCTACGACACCCTCGGCGCGCTGGTCTCGCCGGCGGTGATCGAGGAGATCGACTCGCGCGGGCTGATCGAGGTGCTGCCGCTGACCCACATCCGCGGGCGGTCGCTGCACGACTCGTTCGTGATCGTCGACGAGGCGCAGTCGCTGGAGCGTGGCGTGCTGCTGACCGTGCTCTCGCGCCTGGGCGCCGGCTCCCGGGTGGTGCTCACCCACGACGTCGCCCAGCGGGACAACCTGCGGGTCGGCCGGCACGACGGCATCACCGCCGTCATCGAGGCGCTCAAGGGCCACCCGCTGTTCGCGCACGTGACGCTGACCCGCTCCGAGCGCTCGCCGATCGCCGCCCTGGTCACCGAGATGCTGGAGGACCTCCCGCTCTGACAGCGGCTCCCGCATTGCGGGTGTTGCTCCTGCATTGGCACTGCTCCAGCACTGGCAATCAGCGAACAGCACCCGCAATGCGGTCACCGCGTTCGCCGGGAGCCCCGTTCTCGGGCACGCCGCACGCGCTGCCCGATGCGCTGCGGTGTGGTCAGCTCCGACCAGGTCCAGCGCGTGACTTCCCAGCCTTCGTCCCGGATGGCGTCCTCGCGCCGCTTCTCCTCGAACACCGCGTCACCGGGTTGCTGGCCCGGGCGGAGCAGACGCCCGTACTTCACCCGGCCGTCGAACTCACCGATCACGTGCTCGGTCTCCCAGGCGAAGTCGGCCCGGCCGATGCAGACGCCGTCGCCCCGGTCGAGCTCCAGCTGGAGCGTGGAGGGGGACAACCCGAGCTGCGCCAGGACGACGCGGCTGCGACTCTCCCCGACGCTCTCGCTGCGCTGGTCGGCGAAGCGGACGACGCGTGCGGCATGCCGGCTCCCGCGCGTTCCGGCGATGTCGAGCAGGCGACGTTGCAGGGTCTCCTTGAGGACATGCCCTCCATGCAGGGCTGCGTCGACCACCACCACAGCGGCTTCGAAGGGGAGGCTCCGTGCGAGGTCCAACGCGGTTCGTGCCACGTCGATGACCGCGATGCCGCCGACGGTCGTCACCTCGTCGTCCCCGAACCGCGCGACGTGGCACCGCAAGGGCCCGGAGGCCTGGCTCGATGCTGGGGGCCTTCGGGTGATGTGCACGCGGTCCAGACGGGCTCCCCACAACGGCAGTCCGAGAAGGACCGCCGCCGACTGGTGGCTCACCACGGCGGGCCGCCGTAGCTGGCCCACCGTGGCGTCGATGAGGAGCGCGTGGCGCACCGACGCGTTGCCCGGTAGCTGACCATCGACGTAGGCGCCGCGGCGGATGCGGTGCCAGGAGCCACCGCGGAGGAGCCGGGCGATCTCCTCGTCCGACCAGCCGCTGATCACCGCATCCCGGCGCCGCACCAGGAACCCGTGTGCCATGTCATCGTCCACGGACGCCACGTTGGGGCGTGAGCTCCCGCGGCGGGCAGCGGACCACCGAGTCGTGGACGACGCCGGGTGCTGTGGATGGGCACCGGACGTCAGGCGGCGGGGGAGGTCTCCGGGTCCTCGGCGCGCTCGGCGTCCGGGTGCGACGCCGCGGGCCGGACCGGGCGGGCCGGCTTCGCGGGCGGGGTGGTCGCCATCCGGAACACGGCCACCACGGCCCAGCCGGCGCCGAGGCACCAGAGGACGCGCGTCATCATGTCCTCGGTCGACAGATCCCCGCGCAGCCCGAGCGCGAGCACGGGCAGGGCCAGCACGAACCCGACGAGGAGAACGTCCCAGCGGAACGGACTCATGTCGTGGTGCTCTCCAGCCGCTCGCACAGCAGCGAGGCCCAGCGGTGCGGCGTCGCCCGGACGCCGTCGAGGAAGGCCACGGGAGCGTCGACGCGGCGCAGCACGGCGGCCGGGTCAGCGGACAGATCCGCGTCCTGCACGATCAGCGCGTCGACCCGGGGGAGCCCGTCGATCCAGGGCTCGAGGTCCTCCGGCTTGCGGGTCGCCTCGACCACGGCCCACACCGCGGCCGGCGCCCACACGCTGACCAGCTGCGCCATCCAGTACGCGTCGCTGCGCAGCGGCGCGTCCACGGCGACCATGGTCACCGTGCCGCTGGCGAGCGCCTCCTGACGGCGGTCGATCGCGGCGTCGACCGACGTGATCCGGCTGTCGCGCGGCGCGAGGCCGGCCAGGTCACCCCGGGTCGCCCACTGCACGCAGTCCGGGTCCAGGTGGAGGGTGGCGGCCAGGGTCCGGGCGGCGCGCAGCGCGTCCGCGCCGGGGCCCACCACGAACACGGCGTCCCCGGCACCGAGCGGCAGCTCCGGGGCCTTCGGCAGCTGCAGGGCCAGGGCCCGGGTCAGCGCCGCGTAGGTGCCGCGCTCGGCGACGTCCTGGGTGAAGGTGTCGCCCAGCAGCTCGCCCGGCAGGCCGAGCAGTTCGAGCCGGCCCGCGACGTCGCCGGAGGACACGACGACGGCCGGGGCCGCCGGCTCGGGGGCCGACCCGGGTGCCTCGAGGTCCTCGAACAGCTCGGGGATGTCCGGGCCCGCCATGAGCGGGGCCACGGGGAGCCGGGTGACCGTCGCCAGCGAACGGGTGGCGGGAGCCGGGACCGGCGTCGGCTCGGGCTCCACCACCGCGGCGGCGGGGGCCGGCTCGGGCACGACGGCCTCGGGCACGGACGGCGCGGGACCCGTGGGGGCCGGCGCGGAGGCGCTCGGCCGGCGGGTGGCCGGGGGGACCGGCGGGCGGCCACGGCCCCGGGACGACGGCAGGGGCGGCAGCAGCGACAGGGGCGGCATGACCGTGGTCGCGTCCAGCGACATCATCGGAGCCGGGTCGCTGGCGGTGCGGGCCAGCAGCGGGGCGAACCCGGCGAGCTCCGGCTCCTCGGCCACCTCCACGGCGATGTCCTCGGCGGTCTCCTCGACCGCCGCCGCGAGCTCCTGCTCGGGCTCGGCGGCCGGCTCGGCCACGAGGTCGGCCTCGACGTCGTCGGCCGCGACGTCGTCGAGGGCCGGCTCGTCGACGGCGACCGGCTCCGCCTCGGGGGTCTCGTCGAACAGCGGCGCGGGGGAGCTCTCCTGGCGCGCGACCTCGGCCCAGATGGGAGCGTCGGTGTCCGCCGGCCGGGTGCTGACCGGGGCCACCGGCTCGCCCCAGAGCGAGGCCGACGTCGAGGGCGTGCCCCACATGGAGCCCGTGGCGCCGAAGAGCGTGACCGGAGCAGGGGCCGGCGCGACCTCCGCGGCCGGCGGCTCGACCGCCTGCTCGGGCACGACCGCCTCGACGACGGCGGGCTCCGGCACGACCGGCAGCTCCACGGCGGGGGCCACGAGCACGGGCGTCTCGAGGACCGGCGCGTCCGGTGCCGCGTCGACGGGTGCCTCAGCCACGGGCTCCGGCTCGGCCGCGAGGGGCGCCTCGAATGACGGGACGGGCATGGTCGGGGCGGCGAACACCGGCTCGGGGGCGGCCGCCGGCTCGGGCAGGGCGGCCTGCGGGGAGTCGCCCGCGAGGACCCTGCGGAGGATGCCGGCGAGGGCCTCGTCGGAGTGCCCCTGCGCGAGGGCGCCGCGCAGCAGGTCGGCGATGGCCTCCTCCCGGGGGGACACCGACGCGGGAGCGACCTCCGGCACGGCCCAGGTGGGCACCTCGACCGGTCGGTCGGACGTGGAGGGCGGCGCGACGACCTGATCTCCCACCGTTTCCTCCTCCTGGTGCGCCGGAGGCGACGGCACCGCTGTCTCTGCTGGTCGGACGGGCTCGGGACGCACCGGCCAGGGCTCGGCATCGTCGTCCGGACGTGTCTGCGCGGGCTCGCCCAGCGCGTCCTCGACGGCCTGGCGGACGTCCTGGTCCCCGGCCACCATCCGCGCCAGCGCAGCGGTGAAGGGGGAGGGGGCGGCCGGGGCGGCGGGGATGACGCGCTGGCCACCGCCCCGCACCGGCTGCTCGGGCTCCTCGTCGTCGAGGCGCGTGTCCGTGGCGCGGGCGACGGCGCCCGCGCGCGGGACGGAGGCGCGGGGGAACGTGGCCCGCGAGTAGACGGGCTCCTCCGGCTCGGGCTGCTGGGCCGAGAGCAGGCCGACCAGCTCGCTGACCCGCTCGTCGTCGGCCGGGCGGGAGGCCGGCTGCGGGTCCTTCGGCGGCGGCGGCCGCGGCATGCGGGAGGTCCGCCGTCCCGGGGAGCTGGCCGAGGCGGTAGAGGGTGCCCGCCGAGAGGCTGCCTCGGCCTTCGGCGACGGCACTGTCTTCCTGGAGCGG
>SPQJ01000038.1 GCA_004570425.1 Bacillus sp. AZ43 | reverse complement strand
AGTGGTCACGAGGGCATGGACCACGGCAGTGGTCACGAGGGCATGGACCACGGCAGTGGTCACGAGGGCATGGACCACGGCAGTGGTCACGAGGGCATGGACCACGGCAGTGGTCACGAGGGCATGGACCACGGCAGTGGTCACGAGGGCATGGACCACGGGATGCATCACGGTGGTGAGGTGGCCGGGCTGGCGATGGCCTCGACCGGCCCGGACCGGGACGGCCTCGAGCTCGACGTCCTCGAGGTCGCGCTCGGGCCAGTGCTTCCGGGCTGGCCGACAGGTCTGGTGCTGCGGGCGAACCTGCAGGGTGACGTCCTCACCTCCGCAGAGCTGGCTTGGCTCGATGCCGACACCCTCCCGGCCGCAGAACCGGAGCGCGCCCCCCAGGCGGCGGCGCTGGACCGGCTCGCCCGCTTCCTCGACGTGAGCGGCTGGCCGACGGCTGCCCGAGATACGCGCCGCGCCCGGGACGAGATGGCCGAGCGGGCCAATCGAGAGGAGGCGCAGCGGCTCGCCGAGGCCGTGGCGCGGCGGGTGAGCCGGTCCCGGACCTTGGCGTGGACGGCCGGCGGCATCGGGGGGCGCGGGTCCGGGGGAGATGTCCTGGGCCGGGTCCGGCGTTGGTGCGACATGGCGTCGGGGCAGCCGGTCGAAGGCTTGCCCGCGACATCACTGGCCGACGTCGCGGCCCTGGTGGAGGGCGCGGAGATCGGGAGCGCGCGGCTGATGGTGGCCAGCCTCGACCTGCGCCCCGTGTCGACGGCGCCTGCATCGGAGCACGTAGATGCCTGAGCAGACCTTGGCCGAGGCGTGGGGACTGGCACCGGCAGTTCTCGGAGTCGTGGCGGTCGGCTTGGTCCTGGGCCTCGTAGTGGCAGCGGTTGACCGCGCCGTCGTTCTCGGCGAAACCTTGGGAACGGTCGCCGCACCTCTTCGTGACGGTGCACGTCTGCTGTTAGAGCAGCGGCGGACGACGCTGGCGCCGGACCGGCTGCTGTGGCGGCTGGGCTGCGCCGCCGTGCCGACGCTGGCGCTGCTCTCGCTGGCGGTGGTGCCCGTGGGTGGCCGGACGTTGTGGTCCACCAGCGCCGACCTCGTGTGGTTCAACGCCATGGAGGCGCTGCTCTGGGCCGCGGTATGGCTGCTCGGGTGGGGCCCGAACGCCGTCCATGCCCTGACCGGGGGGTACCGGTTTCTCGCCCAGGGCCTGGCCTATGAGCTGCCGCTGATGTTTGCGCTCATCACGGCCGGGTTGGCGGCCGGCTCCCTTCGGACGACCGATGTGGTCACCGCGCAGGAGGGGCTGTGGTTCGTGGTGACGATGCCGGTCGCCTTCGTCGTCTTCGTGGCCAGCGCCGCCGCCTTCGCGTTCTGGGGTCCGTTCGCCGCACCCGCAGGGCCCGACATCGCCGGGGGCGTCACCTCGGAGCTGTCTGGGGTGGACCGGCTGCTCGTCGATGTGGGCCGGGCGGTGTTCCTAGGCGCTGCGGCCGCCATGGCTACCGCGCTGTTCCTGGGCGGCGACGCCGGGCCTTGGCTGCCCGGCCCGGTGTGGTTCCTGGTCAAGACTCTGGCGGTCATCGCGACCTTGGTCTGGGCGGGACGGCGGGTGCCTGTGCTGCGGCCCGACCGCACGGTAGAGGTCGGCTGGATGGTCCTCGTCCCGCTGACTCTCCTCCAGGCGCTGATCGTCGCCGTGCTCGTCCTGAACGGGTTCTACGCATGAGGGGGACGGCATGCTGAGCGACTTGTCCGCGTGGGCGATCGCGGCGGTCGCCGTGCTCGGCGCCCTGTCGGTGGCCGCGGGCATCGCCGTGTTCGTCGTCGACTCCATGGCGCGGGCCACTTTCGCGCTGCTCGCGTCGTTCCTCGCGGTGGCGGGAGTGCTGCTGGCCCTGGACCTGGTCTACCTGGCCGTCGTGACGGCGCTGATGATGACGATGGAGATGGCGGTCATGGCCGTCTTCATGATCATGTTCATGATGAACCCGGCCGGGCTCATGCCGATGACGATGGTGCACAACGCCAAGGGCTCAGCAGTGATCGGCGCCGCGACCTTCGTCGTCCTCACCGTCGGTATCTGGACGATCGACTGGCCGACGCGGAACCCGTCCCGCCCCGCCGACAGCACCCGCCAGCTCGGCGAGGCGATCATGGGCAGCCACATGCTGGTCATGCTGGTGATCGGGATCTCGTTGTTCGCGACGATCCTCGCCGGCACCGTCCTGGCCACCGCCCGCGGCCGCTACGACCGGTTCGGTGCGGACCTCAAGGCGTCGCGGCCGGACGATCCGGTGCCCGGAGGGTTGCCGCGGTGACCGCCGAGCTCGTGCTGCAGATCGTGCTGACCATCGCCGTCGCCCTGGTGGCCGTCGGTCTGTTCGGCGCGCTGTCCCAGCAGTCGATCGTCATGGTGATGATGGGCCTGGAGCTGGTCCTCAACGGTGTGCTGCTGGCCGGGGGAGCGGCCTGGTACTTCCTCGCCCCCGAGCTGCCCGATGCCCAGGTGCTGGTTGTCGTCGCTCTGGTGGTGATGGCGGTGGAGATGGCCATGGGTTTCGCTGTCACCGTTGCCATCTACCGGGCGCGGCAGGTCGACATGGTGGACATGGCCACGGACCTGCGCGGATGAGTGTCGCCCTCGCCGCCCTGGTGCTGCTCCCCGCCCTGACCGGGGCGGGGCTGTTGACCGTCGGACGGCGGGCCGACCGCGCCGCTGGCCCGCTGGCCGTGGCCGTCATCGGTGCCGCCGCAGCGCTGGCAGCGCTGGTGGCCGGGAGCCGACCGCGCTTGTCGGTGCCCTTCCTCGGGATCGTCGAGGGTGGGGATCTCCGCCTGGTCGTCGACGGGCTCTCCGCCGTGCTGGTGCTGCTGATCGCAGGGATCGCCCTGCTGGTCACCGTCTTCGCCGTCGCGGATCTGCCGGCGGATGCCGCACGCGGACGGTTCTTCGGCTATCTGCTGCTCTTCGTCGCGGCCATGCTGGCGACGGTCACCGCGGCAACCTTGCCCACGCTTCTCCTGGCCTGGGAGGTCATGGGCGCGACCTCCTACGCGCTCATCGGCTACCACTGGGAAGAGCCGGGCAAGCTGGCCGCCGGGACGCGGGCGTTCGTGACCACGCGGGCCGGGGACCTCGGCCTGTACGTCGCCGCGGGGGCCGCGTTGGCCGCGACCGGCAGCCTGGCCCTCGCCGACCTGTCCGCAGCGGACGGCGGCTGGGCGGACGTCGCCGCCGCCGGGGTCCTCGTCGCCGCGCTCGGCAAGTCCGCGCAGCTGCCCTTCTCCGCCTGGTTGTCGGCTGCCATGCAGGGCCCCAGCCCCGTCAGCGCGCTGCTGCACTCGGCCACGATGGTGGCCGCCGGCGGGTACCTGTTGATCCGGATGCAGCCCCTGCTTGCCGCGACCGGCTGGGCCGCGACGGCGGCGGCATGGGCCGGTGTGCTGACCGCGCTCGTCCTGGGCGCCGTGGCCGTGGCGCAGTCCGACCTCAAGCAGCTGCTGGCGGCCAGCACCGCCGCGCAGATCGGCTTCGTCGTGCTCGCCGCCGGGGTGGGCGCCACCGCGGGCGGCACAGCACAGCTGGTCGCGCACGCCGCGGTCAAGGCCGGGCTCTTCGTCGCCGCAGGCGCTTGGCTCACCGCGCTGGGCACCAAGGACCTGGCCGGCCTGCGGGGCGCCGCCCGCCGGTATCCGGGCATCGGGGCAGCGGCCACCGTCGCCGCCCTCGCGCTGGCCGGCGTGCCACCGCTGTCGCTGTGGGCCACCAAGGACGAGGTCCTCGCCGGGGTCGACGGAATGGCGCTGAAAGTGGTGGGCCTGGCCGCCGCTGCGGTCTCGGCGGTTTACGCCGGTCGGATCCTGGCCGTCGTCCTCGCCCGGCCGGCAGGGGAGGAGTCTCTCGACGAGGAGGAACCGGGCACCCGGCGCATCCCGGCGCTCACGACTGTCGTCGCAGGCGTGCTGGCTGTGTTCGCCGCCGGACTGGGTGTGCTTGCGCTGCCGGCTGTGGCCGAGGGCCTCAAGGCGGTCCTGGGCGCGGAGGGTGAGCCCTCGCCGGGGGTGGGGGAGTTGGTGTTCTCCGGGGCGCTCGCGCTGGTGGTCCTGGGGCTGACCGTCGCCGTGGTTCGGGAGCGCCCTGCCGTCATGGAGCAGCTCTCGCGGAGTCCGCTCGCCTCGTGGGCCGGGCTGGGGCGGCTGCTCTCGCCATGGCCGGCGATGGCAGTGGCGCGCGCGCTGGCCACCGTGGACGACAAGCTGATCGACCGGACGGTGGTAGGCGTGGCTGTCGGCGTGCGACGGCTCGCAGGATGGGCATCACGTGCCGACGATGGCGTCCTGGACCGGGCGGTGTCGGGTGTCGCTTCGACGACCCGCCGTGCTGCCGCCGGGTCCGCGCGGCTCGACGTCGGAGTGGTGGACGGCGCGGTCCGTGCGACGGCGACCGCGTTCCGCCGCGCCGGAAGCGCGGCCCGTCGCCCGCAGACCGGGCTGCTGCACCAGTACTACGCCCAGGCCGTCATCGGTCTCGGGTTCCTGCTCGTCCTCCTGCTCGTGGTGCGCCCGTGACCGAACTTGTGAGGTCACGCATGGGTACAGCGTCGTCGAGCTCGGTGCCGACGAGCGTCAGCGAGGAGGTGTCGAGATCGTGCTGCTGACCGTTGTGATCTTCTTGCCGCTGGTGACCGCCGGCGTGCTGCTGGCCGCCCGCGGGCTCAGCGGCCGGACGGCCATCGGGCTGTGGATCGCCGCCGCCGCTGTCGACCTGGCGCTGATCGGCTGGATGTGGTGGGGCTTCGATCCGGGGGAGGGAGCCTCGGGAGTCGTCGACGGCCTGGCGTACGAGGTGGACCTGCAGTGGATTCCCACGGTCGACGCCGGCTACCACATCGGCGTCGACGGGCTCTCCCTGCCGCTGCTGGCACTGACCGGGGTGTTGTTCCTGGCCTGCGCGATCTACTCGCTGCGCGAGCCGGACCGGCCGCACACCTACGCGGCGCTGTTCCTCTTCCTGCAGACAGCCTGCCTGGGCACGTTCGCCTCGCTGGACCTGATCCTGTTCTTCGTCTTCTTCGACCTGTCCATCGTCGGGATGTACTTCGTCATCGCCGGCTGGGGACACGGCAACGCCCGGCGCAGCGCGCTGAAGTTCTTCCTCTACACCTTCATCGGGTCCCTGGCGCTGCTGGTGGGCTTCATCGGGCTGTTCCTCGGCAGCGAGGAGCGGACCTTCGACATGGTGGCGCTGGCAGCCAACCCTCCGCTCGCGGACTCCCCGGTCGCCGGCGGCTTGGTGCTGCTGGCGATCGGTATCGGCCTGGCTGTGAAGACGCCGCTGTTCCCGTTCCACACCTGGCTGCCCGACGCGCACACCGACGCCCCCGCCGCCGGGTCCGCCGTCCTCGCCGGCATCCTGCTCAAGCTCGGCACCTACGGGTTCGTGCGGATCGCGATGCCGATCCTGCCCGAGGCCTGGCAGCGGTGGGCCATGGTCGCCGTCGTCGTCGGGGTGATCAGCGTGCTGTGGGGCGCCTTCGTCGCCCTCGCCCAGACCGACGTCAAGCGGATGATCGCCTACACGTCGGTCAACCACATGGGCTACGTGCTCCTCGGGCTGGGCGCGGCCGGCCTCCTGGCCTCCGCTGACGAGGGAGCGCGGACCGTGGCCACGGTCGGAGCGATGTACCAGATGGTCAGCCACGGCCTGCTCACCGCCGCGCTTTTCCTGCTCAGCGGCGTGCTGTGGTCCCGCGGGCACACCTACGCCTTCGACCGCTGGGGTGGACTGGCCCGGCCGGCGCCGGTCTTCGCCGCCTGCTTCGCGGTCGCCGCGTTCGGCTCCTTGGGGCTGCCCGGGTTCTCCGGGTTCATCGCCGAGTTCCAGGTGTTCACCGGAGCCCTGCAGGCCGCGCCGGTGGCCACGGTGATCGCCGTCGTCGGCATCCTCGTGACCGCCGGACTCTTCCTGCTGGCCCTGCAGCGGCTGCTCACCGGCGACACCGTCGTCCCATCCGGCGCAGACCCCGACGAACTGGCGGAGGGCCCGGATCCGGACCGTGCGGACGGCACGACGGCGACCGCCGTCCGGCCGCGGACGGCGACCCGGATGCAGGACCTGCGTGGTCACGAGGTGGCCTCGGTCGTCCCGCTGCTGGTACTCGCCGTGATTCTCGGGTTGGTTCCGCGGGTCCTGCTGGACGTGCTGGAGCCGGCCGCCATGGCGGTGGTGGAGTTGGTGGGCCGGTGACCGGCATGTCCGGAGGTGGCGAGCGGGTGCTCGCTCTGCTTCCCGAACTGCTCCTGCTTCTCGGCGCCGTCGGCGGCCTGCTGCTGGGCCTCTGGACCCCGCAGCACCGGCAGTGGCGGGTCCGGCTCCTGGTCACCGCCGCCTGCCTGGCCAGTGCGATCGCCGCAGCTGTCGCGCTGCCGGAGCCTGCGGAGCGGGTGTTCGAGGGCACCTGGGTCGTCGACACGACCACTGGCGTCGTGCGCATCGTGGTCACGCTGGGCGTGGCTGTCCTGGTCTGGCTGGCGTCGGCCTCGCTGGCCGGACACCCGCGGGAGACCGAGGCCTACGTCCTCATGCTGCTCGGTGGGCTCGGCAGCATCGCGCTGGCCGCGAGCGGTGATCTGCTGCTGCTCGTCGCCGCGTATCTGCTGGCCAGCGTCCCGCTGTACGCGCTGGCCGGCTTCGCCAAGGACTCCGCAGGTGTCGAGGCGACGATGAAGTACTACCTCATGGGTGCCTTCGTGGGCGTGCTGATGCTCGTCGGCGTCGCCGCCCTGGTGCTCGCCTCCGGCACCACCGGCTATCCCGAGCTGGGCGAACTGCTGCCGCAGGCCCCACCCGCGCTGCTTGCAGTCGGCGTCCTCGGCGTGCTCGCCGGGGTCGCCTTCAAGGCCGGTGCCGTCCCGGTGCACTTCTGGGTTCCCGACGTCACGGCCGGCACCACTCCGCCGATGGCCGCCTACATCACCACGATCCCGAAGATCGGCGCGGTGGCAGCGGCCTTCCGACTGCTCGCCGAGCCCTTCGCCGACGTCCCGCTCGACGTGCCACTCCTGGTCGGCGTCATCGCCGCGGCCAGCATGACCCTGGGCAACCTGGCCGCCTTCAACCAGACCGACGTACTCCGCCTGCTGGCCTACTCCACGGTCAGCCAGGTCGGCTACCTGTTAATGGTCGTCGCCGTCGCGGCCCACACCGATCTCGCCGTTCCGGCCCTGGCGATCTACCTGGCTGGCTACGCGGTGACCAACATCGGCGCCTTCGCCGCCGTCGCGGCGGCCCCGGCGGCCCGGACGATCACCGACTGGGCGACCGCCGTCGGACGCCACCGATGGCTCGTCGTCAGCCTCGTCGTCTGCCTGCTCGGCCTCGTCGGCACTCCACCCACGGCGGTCTTCGTCGGCAAGCTCGCCGTCTTCGCGGCGGCCTGGGATGGCGGGCTTGCTTGGTTGGTGGTCGTAGCAGCCATCAACACGGTAGCGAGCCTTTTCTACTACCTGCGCTGGATCGCTCCCGCCGCTACGGGAGTCGCCGCCAGCGAAGGCACGACGGCGGCTACCCGGGGGACGGGGCCGGGCACCTCCGCGGGAACGGCGCAGCGTGTCGTGCTCGAGCCGATCGTCGTTCTCCATACGGCCGCCGTCGCGTCCCTGCTTCTCGGCATCTGGTCGGGCGTCTGGCTCGCTGTCCTCCTGCCGAGCTGACTGTCCGCCACCCGATCGCCGGAGTTCATGGCGTGCCGTACAGGGCGGCGGCCGTGCCGGCGCTGCCCCTCAACGACGCCGTGCCGCACATGATCACGCGGCGTTGATGGATGCGCGCCGGCGGGAAATGGTTCGTTTGGTGGTGGCAAGCTGCCGGGCGATGTCGCGGATGGACTCGCCGCGTTCGGTGAGGCGCCGGACGACTTCGTCCTGCTCAGCGGGGGTCAGGTGCTCGAGGCGGACGCCGTCGCCAGCGAGGGCGCGCTCGATGGCGATCTCGTCGAGGTCGTCGTCCTTCTCTACGCGCCGAGCGTGGTGTTGAGGCTCTGGGTCGGTGTCGATGTCGTCCCAGGCCAGAGGTGGCAGCCAGCCGCGTTCGGCGGCGAAGGCGCGGGCGGCGTCGGCGGCGGCGCGCTGGTCGTCGGTGGAGTGTGGTGGGCGGAGGTTCCACAGCTGTTCGTAGAGGGCGGTGACGTCCTGGGCGGTTCGCGCGGTGACGGCGTCGCTGAGCATGCTGCGTCGGAGACCAGCTGAGTTTCGGCCGAGCCTGGCGGCCAGCTCGTCGTGGGGCCATCCGATGGCGATCAGGGCCTGCAGCCGGCGACGAGTGCCCGTGGCGCCGACGTGACTGCGCGGTGCACGATTGGCCTCGTCGACGCGAACGCGTAAGACCTGGTGGGCGGTCTCGGGCCGGACCCGCCGGATGCCTGGGTTGCCGTCGCGCCCGGGGTTGGCCAGCTCGCGGACGTGGCTGGTGGAGAGGCCGGCGAGCATGGCGATCTGCTCGACGCCGATGCCGGCGGCCCGTAGCGCGCGGAGGTGCTCGCGCACCGGGGCCGCGTCCACGAACGGCCGCCAGCGGCCGAAGGTCTGCGCGCGGTGCACGGCACGGCCGGACGCGGTGTTGGCGGCGGTGCAGTCGGTGCATCGGCAGCGGTCCTTGACATAGGCGGCACGGGTTCCGTGCACATGCCGAGCACGCGGATGGGTGCAGTCCCGCCTCACCCGGCTCTGAGCGCGCTGGACACGGCGACGTGTTCGCTCGGTGGCCCGCTGGTGCTTCGCACAGGAATGGCGCGCGTGGTGAAGGTCGGCGAGGGCGTCGCTGGCGTACGTGCTGCTGTAGCCGCAGGCCGGGCAGGTACGGGTGGCGCTCATGCCCCGGCCAATGGAGATGCGGCGACGGGCTGACCGGTGTGGCCACGACCGGGTACGCCGGCCCTGCCCAGGACGTCCTCGATCCAGTCGGTGCGCAGGCTGCCGGCGTCTCCGACGTGGTCGTCGAAGGCCATGGCCGTGAACTGCTGGGCGGTGACGGCCCACTCCCGGTCGGACAGGGGCCGCTCGAGGTGCGCTTCGACGGTGGGCCGGTCGACGTAGGCGATGCTGGCGCCGATGACGTCGGCCAGGTCGGTGAGCAGACGGTGGGTGTCGCCGCTGTAGCAGTCGACGAGGTCCTGCAGCACGCCGCAGCAAGCAGGGGAGACGTGGGACGGTGCCAGCGCAGGGGCTGCCGCCGTCCGTCGTCTCGGCTGACCGCACATCCCTGCTCCGCTGGTGAGTAGTTGCTCTCACCGGGAGAAGGCGCTTTTCGGAGCCGTTTGGTGACACCCCGCCGAAAAGTCGGGTCCGGCGGCGATGGATCAGATGTCTAGCGAAGCTCCGGTCGAGGCGAGTCGTGTCGCGTCGTGGGGTTTCGTTGGTCCGTGGGGGAGTGGCTACGAGGAACTCTGCTTCTGTCTCGATCGCGACGACGGGATGTCAGCCGCGCGGGGTGTCACGCTGCCCCGGTGGGACACCCGTCGAGGAAGGGGTGAAGTCAGTGGCGAAGAGTGGATCTTCGGCGGCCCACCGAGGCGCCGGACCCGGTGATCGAAGCTGCCGGCGAGCCACTGTGACAGGCACTCTTTAGGCACCCAATACTCTCGCAACCAGTCGCTCGCAACCGTCGCAGCCAACGCTCCGCACCGTATCTGACCTGCGTGTTCAACGCGTGCCAACGCGAGCAATCGCCTCAAGATCAAATCGCAGGGTTACTGGTTCGAGTCCAGTCGGGGGAGCCACCCCAGGCCCCTGACCGGCGGAGACGCCCCTCAGGGGCTTCGTCGTATCCGCCGGAGGCCCCCTCCCGGTACACCCGTGCCGGTACGACACCGGGCTCGTCCCCCTTCGGCTGAGCCACGCTCCCCGGAAAGTGCAACTGAACAGTTGCACGGACGTAGGCCGATGTGCAACCATCGTATTGCAGATCAACGAGACCGGGAGGAACCCATGACGGACGCCACGCACACCGCCACGGAGCTGGACGACCTGGACCGGGTCGCCCGGCAGATCGACATCGACGCGCCGGCCGCCCGTGTCTGGGACCTGGTCGTCCGACCGGGCTGGTACATCAACGACGGCACGGTCGACCCCGACCCCGATCTCCGCTACGAGGGCGACGTCGCGGTCGTGGCGCATCCGACGCTGGGTGAGTTCCGCTTCCGCACCGTTCGACTGGACAAGCCCCGGTACGCGGCGTTCCGCTGGCTCGGCACCCCGTTCCGGAACTCGTCGGAGGGCACCCTCGTCGAGTTCTGGGTCGACGAGCGCGCCGGTGGCGGGGTCACGCTCCGGGTCGTGGAGAGCGGTTTCTCCACTCTGTCGGAGGACCCGGCCGTGTGGCTGAAGGAGCGGGAGGGCAACGCGCGCGGCTGGACGGACGAGCTCGCGGCGGCCAAGGCGTTCGTCGAGGCCGGCGGAGACGCCAGGGCATGAGGGCATCGGACCTGTCCACCGTGTGCGCCGCGCTCGCCGATCCGACCCGGTGGGACATCCTTGCCCGCCTCGGCGAGGGTGCGCAGTCCGCCTCCGCGCTGGCCCGGGTGTTCCCGGTGAGCAGGCAGGCGATCGCCAAGCACCTCGAGGTGCTCCGTGAAGTCGGGCTGGTGGAGTCCGAGCAGCGTGGACGCGAAGTCGTCCACATCGCCGTCGGCGCCCGGCTGAGCGCGCTCGCCCGCGAGCTCGATCGGATCGGCCGGTCGTGGGAGTCGCGACTGCGGAGCATCAAGGAACTGGCCGAGCGGGACGAGCCGGATCGACCGATCCGGCCCTGAGCGGCACGGATCGACGGCGCGGGCACCACCGCGACCGGAGCCCACGCGCTCCACCGCGGCGGTGCCGCGCGCCCGGAACAGCAGCGATCACCACCTGATCACGACGAGCGGAGCGGCAGGAAGGTGCCATGAGCGATCAGCCGTGCGACACGACCGCCCCTGACGGAGCCGCACTCCGCCGAGCGGTGGGCCGCCGGGGCGCTACCGCCCACGGGCAACCTGCGACGGCGCCCGCCTCCGGGCGCCTCGTCCTCGTCCTCGCCTGCACCGCCATGGCGATGGTGGGTCTCGACACCGCCATCGTGAACGTCGCGCTGGCGTCCATCCAGCGCGATCTCGGGGTCGGGCACAGCACCGTGCAGTGGGTGGTCGTCGCGTACGGCCTGCTGCTCGGCGGGTTCCTCCTGCTCGGCGGACGGCTTGCCGACCGCGTCGGACGTCGACGCGTCTTCCTGGCCGGCCTCGCCGTGTTCACCGGCGCCTCCCTCGTGGCCGGCGCCGCGCAGCACGCCGGTCTCCTCGTCGCGGCGCGGGGCGTGCAGGGCTTCGGCGCAGCGCTGGTGGT
Source organism: Bacillus sp. AZ43 (assembly GCA_004570425.1). Lineage (GTDB taxonomy): Bacteria > Actinomycetota > Actinomycetes > Mycobacteriales > Geodermatophilaceae > Blastococcus_B. The sequence goes on along the minus strand of SPQJ01000038.1, from coordinate 30,710 downwards.
ACCGGCTGCCTTGTCGCTGCTGGCCGTCACGTTCGACGAGGGGCCCGCGCGGGACCGGGCCATCGGACTGTTCGGAGGCGTCGGAGGGCTGGCCGGAACCGTGGGCGTGGTCGTCGGCGGGCTGCTGGCCTCCGGCCCCGGCTGGCGCTGGGCGTTCCTCGTCAACGTGCCGATCGGGGTGCTGCTGATCGCGACGGCCGTGGTGTTCCTGACCCCGGACCGGAGCGGCGACCCGTTCGAGCGCCTCGACACCGCCGGGGCTACCACGGTCACCGCGGGACTGCTGGTGTTCGTCTACGCGGTGCACCACGGCGCCACGCACGCCTGGTCCTCCGGTTCGACGGTGGCGCTGTTCGCCGTCGCCGTGGCGCTGCTGGCGGCTTTCGTGCGGATCGAGGCGCGGTCGGCTCGACCGCTCGTGCCGGCGGTCGTGGTGCGGAACCGTTCGCTCGTGACGGCGAACGTCACCGCCTTCCTGGCGTTCTGCGCCCTGCTGTCGTTCATCTTCGTCGGATCTCTCCTGATGCAACAGGTGCTGGGCTACTCGCCCGCCCGGGCCGGGACAGCGTGGCTCGCGACGACGGTCACCGTCTTCGCATCCGCCGTGGCCGGGGCCCGCCTGGTCGCCCGGGTCGGCACGCGGAGGGTGCTGCTCATCGGCCTGTGGCTCGTCGCGGTCGGCGCATGCTGGATGGCGAGGCTCCCGGCCGACGCGGCTTACGCCGCAGACCTGCTACCCGCCTTCCTGCTCGCCGGCGTCGGCTTCGGGTTCTGCGGCCCGGCCCTGCAGCTCGGCGCACTGGCCGGGGTGGCGCGGTCGGATGCGGGGCTGGCCTCCGGCCTCGTGGAGACCATGCGGGAGATCGGCGGAGCGGCCGGTGTCGCCGCCGTGTCGACCGCGCTCGTCGCCGGCTCCGGGCTCCGCGGCTTCCAGGTGGCCTTCACCGTGGTCGGCCTCCTGGCGCTGCTCGGAGTCGTGACGGCCGCCATCGGCTTCGCCCGCGTGCCCGAGGTCGGGGAGGTCCCTGCCCCCGGACCTCGCGGACGGACAGGAGAGCGGTCGTGAACCGGCACGATGCGGGTGCCGGGTCCGCCGGAGGCGCCCAGGCCGCGAGGCCGGCGCCCCGCCGGAGCGCGCCTGTCCGGCCCACGGTCGTCGGCCGGGCCGCCTTCCAGGCCGAGCTGGACCGGCTGCGCGTTCGGGAGAAGGCGCACACCCGCGAAGGCGATGCGATCGCCGCGGCACGACGGCGGTTACCGGTGGTGGAGGTCGACGGGACGCTGCTGCTGGAGGGCCCTGGTGGTGCGCTCACCCTCCTCGACGCCTTCGACGGGCGCGAGCAGCTGATCGCCTACTACTTCATGTGGCACAGCGGTCGCTCGGCGGCGCACCAGTGCGAGGGCTGCACGTTCTACACCGGTCAGGTCCGGGAGCTCTCCCAGCTGCACTCCCGGGACGTCACGTTCGCCGTCTTCAGCCAGGCCCCGTACGAGGCCGGCGTGCGTTATCGCGACTTCATGGGGTGGGACGTCCCGTGGTTCTCGGCGCTGCCGTCTCTCGACGCGCTCCTCGTGGGGCGTCAGATCGGCTTGATGCATCTCGTCTGCTACCTGCGCGACGGCGATCGGGTGTTCGAGACCTACTGGACGACGCGCCGCGGGGTGGAGGCGATGGACAACACCTACGGATTGCTCGACCTGACCGTGTACGGCCGGCGGGAGGCGTGGGAGGACTCCCCGGCCGGGTGGCCACAGGAGTGGGCGGTTGCGGGCGCGAACCCGTATCGCCGCGACGGCCGCCCGATAGCGCAATGGCCCCGCCTGGCGGAGGGGCGATCCGACGATCTCGGCACCGGCCCCGGGCGCCTGGCCCACGGGGGACGGCACGGGTCGGGGCAGCGCGAGGAGGGGTGCTGCTGACGACGACCGGGACCGCCACCCCACCACCAACAGCCGTCCGGTCACCCGCTCCGCGACGACGCCCACGGACACTCCAGGAGGACGACCCCATGTCGGACAGCGAACTGCTCGCCACCGCCTACCGCGATCTGCTCGAGGCGGCCGCCACCGTGGCCGCCGCCGACACCGGTGACAGGCCGGCCGACGAGTGGGACGCGGACCAGGTCCTGGCCCACGTCAGCCTGGTCACCGCGACCACCCTGGCCACGGTCGCTGCCGTGGCGTCGGGGACCCATGCCCTCTACGACAACCGCATCGCCAGTGATGGCTGGACCATCGGGCGGTTGGTCCGCCTCGCCGGCGGCAGCGCCGGTCTCCGGGATCGCATCCGCGCCCAGGGGGAGGCCCTGTGCGCCCTCCGCCCCACGCTGACCGCGCACGAACTCGACTCACCGGTGCCCGCCCGGCTGGTCTCCGGAGGGGAGGTCCTCCTCGACCAGGCGGTGGCGCTGGGCGATCTCCTGGTGGGCCTCGCCGAGGTGGAGCTGCCGGGCCACACGGCCCAGCTCCTGGCTCTCTCGGACGAGGCCGCGACCACCCGGGCGGGTGTGGGCCCGTAGAGCTACCTGTGACCCGCGTAACCGGGAACGTCCTCGGCCGTTGTAGCGGGCAAGTCCCTCCGGCCACCGGGAGATCCCGTGCGACGTCTCGCTGCTTGTGTCCTCGCCTCCGTCCTGAGCGTGCTGGTCACGACGCCGTCGGCGCAGGCCGCCCCGAAGAAGCCCAAGCCGGTCGAGCCGGTGCAGTACGTCGCGATGGGGGACTCGTACAGCGCCGCGTCCGGCGTGCTGCCGCCCGACCCCACCGCGCCGGTGCAGTGCCTGCGCTCCCTCCGCAACTACCCGAACGTCATCGCCGCCCAGATCGGAGCGCAGCTCACCGACGTCACCTGCGGCGGCGCGGACACCGGTGACTACTTCGCCGAGCAGTACCGCGGGGTCGCCCCGCAGCTCGCCGCGCTCTCGGCCGAGACCGATCTGGTCACGATGACCATCGGCGGCAACGACAGCGGCGTCTTCATCAACTCGATCATCGCCTGCGGCACCGCAGGGGCGTCCACGCTGGGCAAGGGCAGTCCCTGCAAGGACCAGTACGGCTCCCAGTTCGAGGACACCGTCCGGAACGTCACCTACCCGTCCCTGGTGGAGGCACTGCAGGCCACGCGGGATGCCGCACCGGACGCCGAGGTCGCGATCCTCGGCTACCCGTGGATCGTGCCGGCGACCGGCAGCTGCTTCGACAAGCTGCCGATCGCCGAGGGGGACGTCCCCTACCTGCGCAGCCTGCAGGCGACGCTCAACGAGGTCGTCGCGAAGGCCGCCGCCGAGACCGGTGTGACGTTCGTGGACATGGCGCAGGTCTCCGAGGGCCACGACGCCTGCCAGCAGATCGGCGTCCGCTGGATCGAGCCTGTGCTGCAGACCACCAACCCCGTCGTCGTCCACCCGAACGCGCTCGGCGAGGCCGGCATGGCCGCCCAGACGATGGCGGTGCTGAAGCTGGCCTGACCGGCCCGCTGCCGCGGACCGGAGCCGGCGACCGGCATGATCTCCCGCCGTGGGGGCCTCCGTCGTCGACTTCGGTCCGCGGCTCGCCGCCGTCCTGGTCGTCCTGGCGGTGCTCGCCGCGCTGGCCGGGCGCTGGTCGGGCCTGGTCCGGGAGCGGCCGGTTGCCGTGGCGAGCCTCCGGGCGGCCGCTCAGCTGGCCGCGGTGTCCGCTGTCCTCCTGGTGGTCGTCGACTCGCTGTGGCTGTCGGCCGCCTTCGTCGCCCTGATGGTCGCCATCGCCGCGGTGACCGCCGCCGGACGCGCGACCGGGAAGCGGCTCGTTGCACCCGACCGGGGCCGGCGCCTGCTCCCCGTGGCGCTGGCCGTCACCGCTGGCGCCCTCCCCGTCGCCGCACTGGTCGTGGCGAGCGGGGCCGTCCCGCTGCGCGGGGTGGCCGTCATCCCCGTCGCCGGCATCCTGATCGGCGGCGCGATGAGCGCCGCGTCGCTCTCCGGGCAGCGGGTGCGCGACGAGCTGCACTCCCGCCGCGGCGAGGTGGAGGCCGCGCTGTCCCTCGGGCTCCTCCGCCGGGACGCCGTCCTCGAGGTCGTCCGGCCGGCCGCGGCGACCGCGCTGGTGCCGCCGCTGGACCAGACCAGGACCGTCGGCCTGGTCACCCTCCCGGGCGCCTTCGTCGGCGTCCTGCTGGGCGGCGGTTCGCCGCTGGAGGCCGGTGCCGCGCAGCTCCTGGTGCTGATCGGCCTGCTGGTCGCCGAGATTGTCGCCGTCTGGCTGGTGGTCGAGCTCGTGGCGCGCGGCCGGATCCTGGACGACGTGCCGCGGTAGCCCTCAGCCCCGGCCGGCGGGCCGGGCTCGGACGTGCACCCGCTCGCCCTGGGGGCCGAACAGGCACAGCACCTCCGCCGGCCGGTCGCCGGTGGCGAAGGCGTGCGGCACGTGGGTGTCGAACTCGACGACGTCGCCGGGGCGCAGCGTGAGGTCGTTGTCGCCGAGCAGCAGGCGCAGCTCGCCGTTGAGGACGTAGAGCCACTCGTAGCCCTCGTGCGACTGCTGCTCCGGCGCCCGCCCCGGCCAGCGCGGCGGGTAGATCTGCTTGAACGCCTGCAGACCGCCCGGGCGGCGGGTCAGCGGGACCACGGTGATGCCGTGGTGGGTGAACGGCTTCGGGTGGATGCGCGGATCACCGGTCTCGGGGGCGTCGACCAGCTCGTCCAGCGGCACCTGGTGCGCGCGGGCCAGGGGGAGGAGCAGCTCGAGGGTCGGTCGCCGCTGACCGGACTCCAGCCGCGACAGCGTGCTCACCGAGATCCCGGTCGTCGCCGACAGCTCCGCCAGCGTCGCACCCCGCTGCTGCCGCAAGTCGCGCAGCCGGGCGCCCACGGCCGCCAGGACATCGCCGAACTCGTTTGCCATACCGGCAACGATAGTTGTCAGAACCGCAGGGTGGGGCGCACAGTCGACCGCGTTCCCGACAACGGAGGAGACGACATGGACGAGAAGTACGACGTGGTCGTCATCGGCGGTGGGGCCGCCGGGCTCAGCGGTGCGCTGACGCTGTCCCGCGCGCGACGACGGGTGCTGGTGGTCGACGCCGGCGAGCAGCGCAACGCCCCGGCCGCCGGGGTGCACAACTCCCTGGGCCGGGAGGGCACCCCGCCGGCGCACCTCATGGCCGACGGGCGCGCGGAGGTGGCGCGATACGGCGGCGAGGTCACCGACGGCCGGGTGAGCGCGGTGGAACGACTGGACGGCGGCGGCTTTCGCGTCGTCCTCGACGACGGGCGGGCGGTCCGCGCCCGGCGTCTGCTGGTCGCCACCGGCCTGGTCGACGAGCTGCCCGAGGTCGCCGGCGTGCGCGAGCTGTGGGGGACCGACGTCCTGCACTGCCCGTACTGCCACGGCTGGGAGGTGCGCGACGGCGCGATCGGCGTCCTCGGCGGCCCGTTCGGCGTGCACCAGGCGCTGATGTGGCGGCAGTGGAGCGACGACGTCGTCCTCTTCCGGCACACCGGCCCGGCCCCGACCGAGGAGGAGGCCGAGCAGCTCGCCGCCCGCGACATCACCGTCGTCGACGGCGAGGTCGCCGGCCTGGAGACCACCGACGGGCAGCTCTCGGGGGTCCGGCTGGCCGACGGTGCCGTCGTGGCACGGCAGGCCCTCGTGGTCGCCACCCGGATGGTGGCCCGCGGCGGGCTGCTCGCCGCCCTCGGCCTGGAGCCCACTCCTCTGGAGATGATGGGCGTCGAGGTCGGCAGCTACATCGCCGCCGAGCCCAACACCGGCGCCACCGCCGTCCCCGGGGTCCACGTCGCCGGCAACGTCACCGAGCTGCACGCGCAGGTGATCGGCTCCGCGGCGACGGCGGTCAAGGTGGCCGCGGCGATCAACGCCGACCTCAACGCCGAGGACACCCGGATCGCCGTCCAGCAGCGCCGCGACGCGCTGCACTTCGACGCGGAGTGGTGGGAGGAGCGCTACCGGGCCCACGCGCACGTGTGGAGCGGCCGGCCCAACGCGCAGCTGGTCGCCCACGCCTCCGACCTGGCACCCGGCACGGCGCTCGACCTCGGCTGCGGCGAGGGCGGCGACGCGATCTGGCTGGCCGCCCGCGGCTGGCGCGTCACCGCCGTCGACTTCTCGACCGTCGCCCTGGAGCGGGCCGCCGCGCACGCCGCCGAGGCCGGGCCGGAGGTCGCGGGGCGGATCACCTGGGTGCACGCCGACCTGACCGAGTGGACGCCGCAGCAGCGCGCTTTCGACCTGGTCTCCACCCAGTTCATCCACCTGCCCGAGGAGCCCCGCCGGCGGCTGTTCGCGGCGGCGGCCGCGGCGGTCGCCCCAGGTGGGACGCTCGTGATCGCCGGCCACCACGCGCTCGACCTCGAGCACGGGGCGAACCGGCCGAACGTGCCCGGCATGTTCTTCACCGCCGAGGAGATCGCGGAGTCGCTGGACGGCGACGCGTGGGACGTCCGGGTGGCCGACACCGTCGAGCGGCCGGCCGGCTCGCACGAGGGCGACGTGGCCACGGTCCACGACGCGGTGCTGGTGGCCGGCCGGCGCCCCTGAGCGCATCCCGGCACGGACAGGACGGCCCTCCGCGACGGGCGGGCCCAGGAGAATCGGCGCGGGGAACGCCGTCGAGGGCCCGTGGCATGCCCGGTCGGTCAGGCCTCCGGCGGGAACAGCGCGCCCAGCCCGAAGCGGGCGGGCCGCTGGAACGGCCGCCAGTCGTGCCGCGGCTGGGCGAGCCGGTCGGCGACCACCCACAGCACGGCGGGATCGACGCCCATCCCGAGGTGGCTGCTGCGGACGGCGACGTTCTCGCTGCGGGGCCCCGGTTCCTGCCGGCAGGCCCGCCAGTCGACGACGCCGTCCCAGCGGGAGTAGACCGCCGTGCTCGGCACCGGCAGAGGTCGGGTGAGCGAGGCGCGGGGCGGGCGGAGGGGGCCGGTCGCCCACGGCTGCGTCGCGGCGAACGGCGATCCCAGCGAGATCACCTGCCGCACCTGGCGCGGTGCCTTCCGCGCCAGCCGGCGCGCGAAGATGCCGCCGAGGCTCTGGCCGACGATGCTCACCGCCGTCCCGTGCTCGCCGGCGAGCCGGTCCACGAGCCGTGGGAGCTCGTCCTCGATCTCCTGGCTGGGGCCGCGGTTGCGACCCAACGCCCAGCCCACGACCGGGTAGCCCAGCCGCCCGAGCCAGGTGCGCAGCACCCGGGTGGACACGTCGGAGGCCAGCAGCCCCGGCAGCACCAGCACCGGGTGCGGCTCCCCGCGCGGCGCCAGGCGGAGCAGCGGCAGGGCGGCGGTCAATGCCCCCGCGCTGGCCAGGCCGCGGGCGGGCTCGGTCGCGGCCAGGAACAGGGCGCGGCGCCGGGCGGCGCCGGCGTCGGGTCGGGATGCCATCGCCCGCTCATGCCCGCCTCCGGCCGCCGTCAGTCCGACACCGCCTCGGCCAGTGACGGCGGACCGGCGGGGTACTCGGCCCGGGCCAGCGGCGTGCCGACCTGGATGGCGTGGATGATCAGCCGCTCCTGCGCCGAGAACTTGGGATGGCAGGTGGTGAGCGTCAGGTAGGAGGCCGCCGGTGCGGCGCCCGGCTGGCCGGGAACGGGCGCGATGACGCCGATCTCCTCCGGCGCCACGATCCGCCGCCCGGGCACGCCGTCGATCGCCACCGACAGGTCGCCGCTGCTGGGATCGCCGAGGACGCGGTACTCGTACCAGGCGTTCGCCGTCTCCATGACGATCGGATCGCCCGGCCGCAGGTCGTCGAGGTCGAGGAAGGGCGAGCCCCGCCCGACCCGGTGCCCGGCGATCCCGACGTTCCCCGGCTGGCCGGGCATGGCGGTGTCGACGTAGTGGCCTGGCCCGGTGGCCAGCTCCTCCTGACCGGTGCCCTGGACGACGGCCCGCGGGAACTGGTCGCCCAGCCGCGGGATGTGCAGGAAGGCGAACGCCTCGCCCACGGGCACGTCCGCCGGCTCGGCGGGCGGTGTCGCGGCCTGCCCGCCCCACTCGTCGCGCAGTTCCTGCGTGACCTCGTCCTGCGCCCGGCCGGTGAGGAGGTCGGTCACGTACAGCTCGTAGACGACGAAGAGCAGGACGACGGCGCCGGCGGTGACCATCAGCTCGCCGAGCGCCCGCATGAACGTGCCGACGGGGTCGCGCGGCTCCGGGGCGGGCGCCCGGCGCTCCACGGTGGCCTCGGCCGTCATCGGGAGCGCTCAGTCCGCCGCGGGCGGCAGCAGCCGCGGCGCGAAGACCTCGTCGATGGGCCGGGGTCCCACGTACTGCCGGCACGTGCACGGCACCCAGGTCACGCCCGACCAGCGGCCACGCTTGTCGTAGGTGTCGCGGCGCAGCTCGGCGTGGCAGGTGTCGGTCTCGCGGTCGTGCTGGCTGAGCGTGTGCCCACACCCGCACAGCGGGGTCATGGGCGGGGGAGGGGGCGTCGAGCGGCGCCCCAGCCGCCCGGCGACGAACCCGACCGCGAGCAGCGCGCCACCCACCAGCAGGCTGACCGGATCCATGCGCCCTGTTCCCTCCGCTCGGCGGCTCCCTGACGGTAACCCGCCCGAGCGCGTGGTGGGGCGGTCAGTCGCTCTTCCTGCCCCGGCCGCTGACCGCGTCCCGCAGGTGGTCGAGCAGGCTCGCCAGCGGTCCGGCGACGGTGCGGACGACGCCCTCGTTCGGGGTGAGCGGGTGCGGTCGGGTGGGCGCGTACTTCTTGACCGTCTCGACCTTCCCGGCCAGCTCGACCAGCTGCTCGCGCGTCAGCCGCGCCCGCAGCTCGGCGAACATGCGGCCCTCTTCGTGCTCCACGTGGTGGCGGATCTCCTGGATGAGCTGCGCGACGACCGCGTCGAACTCCGGGTCGTCGGCGTCCATCCGCTCGAGCCGCTTCATGACCTCCTCGGCCTCGGCGTGCTCCTCCTTGGAGTGCCGCGCCTCCTCCTCGTCGAGCTGCTCCTCGACCAGCGGATAGACCTGCGTCTCCTCCGCGACCGAGTGCTTCGCGAGCCCGATCGTCACCTCGTCCACGAGCTCCCGCTTGCGCCGGACGTCGTCCGGTCCGCTCCGCCCGCTCAGCTGCTCGAGCTCGGCGAAGATGCGGTCGAACTCGCGGTGGTCGGCGGACAGCAGGTCCACCACGTCACGCTGGGTCTCGGTCATGGACTGCTCCTCGGGGACGACGCCGTCGGCGTGGTTCTGCCCGGGACCCGCCCCCTCCACACGAACAGAACAACTCCGGACGGAATTTTCCGATCTTGGTGGTTGAGCGATCTTGACGCGGGGCACAGGGCAGGCGTGGACAGGTTTGCCGTCGGGTTCGCGCGACCGGATCGCTGGTCGCACGGGCAGTCGACCGAGCACAGTCACCCGTGGCACGCGGTCGAGGCGCACCGCCCGGCAGCCGAGCTGGACGGCGAGATCGAGCTGGCCCTCTGCGGCGCGATCGTCCAGGTCTGGGGATCGCAGAAGTGGGCCCGGGTCGGCAGCGGCCGTACCGCCTGCCCCGAGTGCCGGCGGATCACCGCCGCCGCCAAGCCGCTGACTCCAGCCCGCTGAGCGCGCGCCGCGTCAGCGGGACGGCTTGCGCCCGCTGATCGCCGACAGGCCGGTGATGTCCCTGCCGACGATGAGTGCCTGTACCGAGTCGGTGCCCTCGAAGGTGAACACCGCCTCCATGTCGGCGTGGTGGCGGGCGATGTGGTGGTCGATGAGGATGCCGTCGCCGCCGAGGATGTCGCGGGCGTCGGCGACGATCGCCCGCGCCTTCGCCGCGTGGTTCATCTTCGCCAGCGACGCCATCGCCGCGGTCATCCGTCCGGCGTCGGCCAGCTTCGACAGCCGCCAGCACATCAGCTGCATCGAGGTGATCTCGGCCAGCATGCGGGCCAGCTTGTCCTGCACCAGTTGGAAGCCCGCGATCGGCTGACCGAACTGCTCGCGGCGCAGCGCGTGGGCCAGCGCCAGCTCGTAGGAGGCGGTCGCCAGCCCCAGCGCCCGCCACGCCACCGTGTAGCGGGTGCGGTCGAGCACCCGGGAGACGTCCGTGAAGGAGTGGCAGCCGGCCAGCTTGTTCTCCGCCGGCACCCGCACGTCGGTCAGCGTGATCTCGGCCTGCCACACCGCGCGCAGCGCCGTCTTGCCGGTCATCACGGTCGCCTCGTAACCCGGCGTCCCCTTGTCGACGACGTACCCGCCGACCGCCCCGTCCTCGCCGCGGGCCCAGATGATCACGTGGTCGGCGATCGACCCGTTGCCGATCCACTTCTTCTGGCCGTTGAGCACGTAGGCGTCGCCGTCGCGGCGGGCGGAGGTCTCCAGGCCGACGGCGTCCGAGCCGTGCCGGGGCTCGGTGAGGCCGAAGGCGCCGATCGTCTCCAGCCGGGCCATCGCCGGCAGCCACCGCTCGCGCTGCTCCTCGTCGCCGAGCAGCGCGATCGACTGCATGGCGAGGAAGGAGTGCACCCCGTTGAACGTCCCAATGCTGCCGTCGGCGCGGGCGAGCTCCGCGGCCACCAGCCCGGCGGACATGGCGCTCATCCCGGGGCAGCCGTAGCCCTCGATCGTGCCGCCCACGATGCCCACCTCGGCCAGCTTCGGCACCAGCTCGAAGGGGAACTCCGCCCGCTCCCAGTAGTCGTTGATCCGCGGGGTCACCTCGCGTTCGCAGAACGCGCGGACGCGGTCGCGGATCTCGATCTCGGCGGGCTCGAGGAGCTCGTCGAGGGCGTAGAAGTCGGGGCTGGCCACGGTCACGCCGGGGACGTTACGGCCGGTCGCGGCATGCTGCTCGGCATGCGGATCGTCGTCGCCCCCGACTCGTTCAAGGGCACCCTGGCGGCCGATCGTGCCGCCACGGCGATCGGGACCGGTGTCGCGCGGGTGCGTCCTGACGCCGGGGTGGTGTTGCGGCCGGTCGCCGACGGCGGGGAGGGCACGGTGGCCGCCGCGCTGCGCGCCGGTTACCGGCCGCGGGAGATCCTGGTGTCCGGACCCGGCGGGACGCCGGTCAGGGCGACGATCGCCGTCGGCGGCGGGTCGGTCGTGGTCGAGCTGGCCACCGCGGCGGGGCTCGGCCTCGCACCGCCCGCACCGACGACCGCCGGCACCCGCGGGGTCGGGGAGCTGGTGCGGGCCGCGCTGGACCTGGCGCCGGACCGGATCGTGCTCGGCATCGGCGGCAGCGCGACCACCGACGGGGGCGCCGGGATGCTGCAGGCGCTGGGGGCGCGGCTGCTCGACGCCGCCGGGCGGGACGTCCCGCCCGGCGGAGGCGGTCTGGCACTGCTCGACCGGGTCGACCTCGCGGGGCTCGACCGCCGCCTGCCGGAGGTGGAGCTCGTGGTCGCCTCCGACGTCGACAACCCGCTGACCGGCCCCACCGGGGCGGCGCAGGTCTTCGGCCCCCAGAAGGGCGCGGCACCGGACGACGTGGCGGTGCTCGACGCCGCCCTGGCCCGTTTCGCCTCCGTCGTCCGCCGCGACCTCGGGGTGGACGTCGACGTGCCGGGGGGCGGGGGAGCGGGCGGGACGGCAGCCGGCGCGCTGCTGCTGGGCGCCCGGATCACCTCCGGCGCCGCCCTGGTCTGCGAGCTGATCGGCCTCGACGGCGCCCTGGCCGACGCCGACCTGGTGATCACCGGCGAGGGGTCGCTGGACGCGCAGACGCTGCGCGGCAAGGCGCCGGCCGAGGTCGCCCGCCGCGCGCGGGCGGCCGGGGTGCCGTGCCTGGCCCTCGCCGGGACGGTGGCGCTGCCCGCTGCCGACCTGACGGCGGCGGGGTTCGCCGGCGCGCACGCCCTGACCGAGGTGGAACCGGACGTGGACCGCTGCCGGGCCGAGCCCGAGCGGCTCCTCACCGAACTCGCGGCACGGGTGGTGGCCGGCCGCGCCTAGGACGGCGGGCCGTCAGCTCCACACCCCGCGCGCGGCGGCGTCGGCCACGTAGTCGTCGAAGCTGCGGGCCGGCCGGCCGAGCACGCGTTCCACGACTCCGGTGGGCGTGGTGTCGCCACGCGCCGCGAGGGCGGCGAAGCCCTCGACCAGGGAGCCGACCACCTCGTCGGGGAGCCCGGCCGCCGACATCTGGGCGCGGTAGGCGTCGGGTGTCCCGTCGAACCGGATCGCCCGCCCCGTGGCCGAGCCGATCCGCTCCACGGCGTCGCGGAAGGACAGCGCCGTCGGGCCGGTCAGCTCCAGCACCTCGCCGAGGTGGTCGTCGGTGGTCAGCGCCTGGACGGCCACGCCGGCGATGTCGTCGGCGTCCACGAAGCCCTGCTTCGCCTCGCCGACCGGGACGCACAGGAGGCCGGCGACCACGGGTTCGCGGAAGAACGTCTCGAAGTCCTGGGCGAACCAGTCGGGCCGGACGACGGTCCACTCGAGCCCGGAGGCCCGCACCGCGCTCTCGGCCCCTTGGAGCCGGGCGACGCCCATCACCTCCACGGCACGGTCGGAGTGCAGGACCACCCGGCGCACGCCGGCCGCGGCGGCCCGCTCCAGGAAGCCGTCGGGCAGGGCGACGTCGTCGGGCAGGAGCAGGTATGCGCGCTGCACTCCGGCGAGGACGTCGTCCCAGGTGCCGGGATCGGTCCAGTCGAACGGGGGATCGGTGCGCCGTCCGACGGGGCGGGTGGGGATGCCCTGCGCACGGAGCAGAGCCGCGACGCGGCTGCCGACGGTGCCCGTGCCGCCGAGCACCAGAAGGGGTGTCTCGTCGTTGGTCATGCGGCCACTGTGCAGGTGGGGGCCGACATTCCGGGTGCGCGAGCGGCGGGAGCGGTAGCTTGCGCCGGTGCCGTTCCTGATCCAGCGCCTGTCCCGGCTGCTGCGGCTGCGCCTGAAGGGCTGGCGGCTGCCGCTGGTCGTCGCGCTGTTCGTCTTCCTCACCAGCTGGCTGGTGATGGCCCTGGTCGAGCCCGCCGACAGCGCCATCGCCGACCCCGGCACCTACTGGTGGTACTTCCTCGTCACGTCCGCGACCGTCGGGTACGGCGACGTCTTCCCCGCATCGACCGGCGGCCGGATCGTGGGCGCCTACGTGATCGTCGGCGGCATCGTGACGCTCACGCTCCTGTTCACCCAGCTGGCCGCGGCGCTCCAGTCGCTCCGCGGCCGGCGCCTGAGAGGTGTGGTTCCGCTGGACCTGTCCGACCACGTCGTCCTGCTCGGGTACTGGCCGGGCCGCACCGAGCGGATCGTCGCCGAGCTCACCGCCGAGAACCGGTTCCAGGTCGCGCTGTGCGCCTGGGACGACGTCCCGGAGAACCCGCTGCCCGAGCACCCCGCCGTCCACTTCGTCCGGGGCGACCTGACCCACGAGGACGTGATGACCCGGGCGTGCGTCCACCGGGCGCGCACGGTGGTCATCGACGGGCGGGACGACAACGAGACCCTGGCCGTCGCCGTGGCGGTCGACCACGCCAACCCCGACGTCCACCTGGTGGCCGCGGTCCGCGACCTCGGCCGCCGCGAGAACCTGCGGTACGTGAACGCGGGCGTCCAGGTGGTCCAGTGGCACATGCCGTTCCTGCTCACCGAGGAGGCCACCGACCCGGGCATCACGCAGGTCTACAACGACCTGATGAGCAGTGGCGGGCACGGCAACACGTACTCGATGCGCGTGCCGGGGGGCTTCCCGCACCGGTCGTTCGGCGACTGCCAGACCTTCTTCGGCCGCACGTTCGGCGCCACCCTGCTCGCGATGCGCGCGGACGACGGCCTGGTGGTCAGCCCGGCCTGGGACACCCCGGTGCCCGAGGGGACGACGCTCTACTACGTGGCCGGCGAGCGGATCGACGCCGCGCGGCTCGCCGCCGCCCGCTGATCAGAAGAAGCCGAGGACGGCGGCCAGCGCCACCGCCGCGCCCACCAGGAGGAGCAGCACCACGACCACGGTGGTCAGGACCGGGACCACCACCCAGCGCCGCTTGAACCGCCGCCGGCGCGGGGGAGCGGCGGGCGGGGTCGCCGCCACCGGGTGGGCGGTGCCCCTGCGCTCGCCGGCCTTGCGCTGACGCCGGTCGGCGAGCACCTCCCGGGCGTCCCGGGCGACGGAGCCGAGCAGCGCCTTGGACGCCGAGGCGAGCCTGCGCAGGTCGTCGGAGTCGATCCGCTCCATGGAGTTGCCCGGGACGCGGGCGCGGGACTCCCGTGGTGCGGCCGGCGGCGGAGGTGGCCGGAAGGGCGCCTGTGCCCGTCCGGCGGCGACCGCCTCCAGTTGCGGCCGGACGCTCCGGGCCGTGCCCCGGCGTGCCGGGTCCTTGGTGAGGAGCTCGCGCAGGACCGGCTCCAGCGGTCCGGCGTGCGGCATCGGCGCGGGGTCCTCGGCGACGACCGCCATGAGCGTGGCCATCCCCTCGCCGCGGTCGAACGGCGGGCGCCCCTCCAGGGCGGCGTAGAGGGTCGCGCCCAGCGACCACAGGTCGACCGGCGGCCGGGGCTCCTCCCCGTGGGCGCGCTCGGGTGCCATGTAGGACGGCGAGCCGATCAGCGCGCCCTGGGTGGTCAGGCTGGAGTCGCCGGTCGTGGTGGCGATGCCGAAGTCGGTGAGGCAGGCCCGGCCGTCGCCGTCGACCAGCACGTTGGCCGGCTTGACGTCACGGTGCACGATGCCGATCGCGTGCGCGGCCTCCAGCGCGTCGAGCACGTCCAGGCCGATCCGGGCGACGTCGGGCGGCGGGAGCGGGCCGCGCTGCTCGAGGATCTCCTGCAGGCTCGGAGCGGCGACGTGCTTCATCACCAGCCACGGTTTGCCGCCCTCCTCGACGACGTCGTAGACCGTCGCGACGTGCGGGTGGTCCAGCCGGGCGGCGGCGCGGGCCTCCCGCAGGGTCCGCTCGCGGAGGATGGCGCGTTCCTCGTCGGTGACGTGGATCGAGAAGGTGAGCTCCTTGAGCGCCACCTGCCGTGCGAGGACCTGGTCGGTGGCCAGCCACACGGTGCCCATGCCACCCCGCCCGAGGACGCCGCCGAGCGCGTACCGGCCGGCGACCACCCGGATGCGGGGGTCGGTGTCGGCGCTCACGGGCCCGTTCCTACCCCGGAGCGCAGGTCAGGACGCGTCGGTCCTCCCGCCGTCCTCGGGCTCGCTCTGCGCCTCCAGGTCGGCCTCCATCTCCGGCGTCTCCTGCTCGAGCGCGATGTCGCGGGGCTGCGGGTCGCCGGACGCGGGTGTGGTCATGGGGCGAGCCTGCCGCAGCCGTCCCGACGGCGCAGGCCGGACGGCTCCACTACCAGTTGCGGACGGTGAAGTCACTACTGCAAAGCGTCAGGCCGTTTGTTTACGTTCCTCATCAGTCCGGATCGGCCGGACCGGGCGGCGTCGCCGCCGATCTCACGAGGGGGTCCGGGCCTTCCGGGGACCGGGCGTCGAGAGGCAGACACATGCGCATCTTCACGAGGAGGCTGACGGCGGGGTCCGCCGCGGCCGCACTCGCCGTCGTCGGGCTGGCGTCCCCGGCGATGGCCGACCACCAGGACGAGACGGCGGCGTCGGGCGACGCGGGGGACACCCGCATCGTCGTCCCGATCAACGACTCGGCCGCCGGTGGCACCTACTACCAGCCCTTCGAGCTGCGGTACTCCGACACCACGGCCGAGGGCACGCCGGTCTACGTCTACGTGCCCACGGACGAGGACGGCGAGGGCCACAGCATGGACCCGGCGTTCGACCATGCTCCCGATGACGAGTTCGTGCCCTGCGCGACCCACGACCCGGCCGACTACCAGGTCAGCCAGGAGCAGATCGACCTGCTCGGCGACGAGCTGCGCGACCAGATCGTCGCCGTCAACGAGGCCCACTTCGGGCCGATCGGGCTGGCCGACCCCGCCGACGAGAACAGCGACTCGCTGGTCACCCTCGTCTACAACGTCCAGGACGAGAACTACTACGACTGCGCGCAGACCAGCTACACCGCCGGCTACTTCGCCCCGGACTTCATCGACAGCCTGGGCATGAACGTCATCGTCCTCGACTCGTTCGACTGGGCCAACCGCGTCGGTGCCGACCCCAGCAGCGCGCCGTGGAGCGACGGCGACCCGGCGAACGACAGCCCCGAGCTGTACGAGGGCGTCATCGCCCACGAGCTCGAGCACCTGCTCATGAACTACTCCGACTCCGGCGAGCTGTCCTGGGTCGACGAGGGGCTGGCCGACGTCGCGGCCTTCCTCAACGGCTACGACATGACCGGCAGCCACCTCACGTACCAGCAGGTCTTCCACCGGGAGACCTCGCTGACCCGCTGGGGCGGCGGTCTGGAGAACTACGGTGCCTCCTTCAGCTACTTCGCCTACCTCTGGGAGCAGGCGGGTGGCAACGGCGACGGCCTGACCCCCGACGAGGAGTACGACGCCGCCGCCGGCGACCTGCTGATCAAGCTGGTCTTCGCGGAGCAGGCCGACGGCATGGAGGGCGTGCAGAACGCCATCGACGAGTTCAACGCCCGGACCGGCGCGGGCCTGCGCTCGGCGGCGGAGCTGTTCCAGGACTGGGCGGTGACGATGTACCTCGACGACGAGGAGTCGGCGCTCTGGGACCTGGAGAACTTCGACCTCGGCCCGGCGTCGGGCGGCTACACCGTCGACATCGCCAACGACGAGTTCTGGGACGACCGGGGCAGCTACGCCGGCGCGCAGCCGGAGGCCAAGTGGAGCCGGGCGGAGAACCGGCCCGACGGCACCGCGCTGCCCTTCGGCGTCTCCTACGAGAAGTTCCGCAACCCCGGCCCGCGGGTGGCGCTGGAGTTCGACGGTGAGGACGCCGCCCAGGTGGCGCCGCACACCGGCGAGACGCACTGGTGGGGCGGCTACGCCAGCCAGACCGACACCGAGCTCGGCCTCGACACCCCGGTGTCCGGCGGCGAGACCGTGGCCTTCTGGAACTGGCACTTCATCGAGGAGGGCTGGGACTACGGCTTCGTCGAGGCCCTGGTCGGTGGCGTGTGGGTGACCGTCCCGGTGGAGCTCGCCGGCACGGACACCGTCGTGTCGACCGACGACAACCCGCACGGCAACAACACCGAGGGCAACGGGATCACCGGCACCTCGGGTGGGGTGTACTTCGAGGACGAGCCGCAGTACGTGCAGTACGAGGTGACCGTCCCGGCCGGGGCCACGGACGTCCGGTGGCGCTACTCCACCGACGCCGCGTACCTCGACACGGGCTGGTTCATCGACGACGTCACGGTGGACGGCGCCCCGGCGGCCGTCTCCTCCGACGAGTGGATCGAGACGACCGGCGAGCAGGACAACAACTGGACGGTCCAGGTCATCTCGACCTGCGACCTGACGCCCGGCAGCACCACGGCCGGCGAGCTGACCGATGACGCGGGCAACGTCGTCTACCGGTTCACCGGCGACCGGATCAGCACGTACACGCTGAACACGAAGTGCGCGAACGGCCAGGCCAGCGACTTCGTGGTGTCCGTGTCCAACCTGCCGACCGGGGACCTCGCCGTCCTCGACGCCACCTACGACTACTCGGTGGTGAAGAAGAACAAGTAGCACCGCACGCGTCGTGGGGGTCGGGACGAGCGTCCCGGCCCCCACGGTCGCGTCCGGCCGCTGGAACGGTCAGACGGTCCAGCGCAGCGCCGCCGGCCAGTCGGCGGGGCGGTAGACGATCGTGCCGGTGGTGGTCGGGACGTCGAGCACGATCGTGCCCGCGACCGGGGCGCCGGCACCGGGGTGCCCGGCGGGCCAGCGCGCCGCGTCGTCCAGGCAGGCGGTCGAGGCGTCCGTGTCGACGTCGGCGGTGGTGGTGCCGTCCGCGCCGACGAACCGGAAGTCGGCGGCCCCGATCGGCGGGTCGGCACCGGCGTCGACGACCTCGACCCGCAGGCCGATCAGGTGCCCGTTCTCCGCCGGGACGGCGCCGGCCGCGCAGACCTGGTCGGCGGCGACGCCGACGAGGGTGAGGGAGAAGACGACGTCGCCGGCCGCGTCCTTCTTCTCGTAGCGCTCGCCGAGGGCCAGCACCTCGTCCTCCGGGACCTCCGGCGTCGGGGTGGGTGTCGGGGTGGGCGTGGGTGTCGGGGTAGGCGTCGGGGTCGGGCTAGGCGTGGGTGTCGGCGTCGGCGTCGGCGTCGGTGTGGGCGTCGGCGTGGGCGTCGCCGACGGCGTGACCGTGGGGGTGGTCTCAGGCGGCGCCTCGTCGCCGGTGTCCGGCGGGGGCGGGTCCGCGGCGACCGACGGCGGCCCGGCGACCTCGGGAGCGGCCGGGATCGGCTCGTCCACCGGGGGCGCCGCCGGCGGCTCGGGCGACTCCTCCGGTCCGGCGTCCTCGTCCGGCGGCGGCGGTGGTCGGGATGGGACGTCCTCCGCGGCGCGGGCGGCGTCCAGCTCGGCCAGACGGGCGTCGAAGTCGTCGACGACGACGCCGATGGAGGGCACCTCGAGCGGCCCGGCGGTCGGGGGCGTGTCGTCGATGGCGGGCCAGATGCGCTCGTCGGGGGTGGCCGCGCGCGCGTCGGCCCGGGGGAGCGAGGCGACGGCCGGGTAGACGGCGGACACGACCGCGGCAACCGTGAGCGTGCCGCAGGCCGTCCCGATCACGTGGATCGAGCGGCCCGCGCCGGTCCTCTGCTGCTTGCCCATCGGTGTCCCCCCGACCGTGCAACGACGGACCCAGCGTCCCCGGACGGGCGCGCCTGGTCCATCGCCGCCGGCGCGTGTGCGGGAGGAGTTGGCCTGCCGTTCAGACGCCGCCGCTGAAAGTGATCGCACACTAACCGAAGGTGAGGGGGCTGGTGGTGTCGCGAGCTCGCCCTAGGCTGCACGTGCCCGTGACGGACAGGAGACCGACATGACCGACACGACGGTGGCCGGGACGACCCTGGCCGAGGTGATGGCCGAGCTGGCCGGGCTCGAGGACCCGCGGATGCGCGAGGTCAACGAGCGGCACGGTGACGACCACGGGGTGAACCTCGGCAAGCTGCGCGCCGTCGCGAAGCGGCTGAAGACGCAGCAGGAACTGGCGCGGGAGCTCTGGCGGACGGGCGACACCGCGGCGCGGCTGCTCGCCCTGCTGATCTGCCGTCCCAAGGCGTTCGGGCGCGACGAGCTGGACGCCATGCTGCGCGAGGCCCGCAGCCCCAAGGTGCACGACTGGCTCGTCAACTACGTGGTGAAGAAGAACCCCCACGCCGAAGAGCTGCGGGTGGCCTGGTTCGACGATCCGGACCCGGTGGTCGCGAGCGCCGGCTGGGCGCTGACCTCCGAGCGCGTGCGGAAGGACGTCGACGGGCTCGACCTCGCCGGCCTGCTCGACATCGTCGAGGCGCGGATGAAGGACGCCCCGGACCGGCTGCAGTGGGCGATGAACGAGTGCCTGGCCCACATCGGGATCGAGCACCCCGAGCACCGTGCCCGCGCCATGGACATCGGCGAGCGGCTGCGGGTGCTGGAGGACTACCCGACGTCGCCGGGCTGCACGTCCCCGTACGCGCCCGTCTGGATCACCGAGATGGTGCGCCGGCAGGGGTAGGCCCGCGGCGGCCGTCCCGCACAGGTGAAGCCGCAGGCCGGCGACCGGTGGGGCGGGTGGGGCTCGAACCCACGACCCAGGGATTATGAGTCCCATGCTCTGACCGGCTGAGCTACCGCCCCCGCGCGGGACAGCCTGCCAGATCGGCGCCTCGCGACCGGCCGGAAGGGTGCGCCGGCGAGGGGGCGAGCGGCTGACCTGCGCTTCGTTACGTTGCCGTGACAATCGGTTGGCGCACCCGTACCGTCGTGCGAGGTCCGGCCGGGATCCGACCCTCGAAACCAGAGGGCACCGGACGGACACCGCCGAACCGCCCGTCCCGATGGCCGGGCGGACCGGGGACCCACCGCAGTCCTGGGGTGAGTCCTGCCCGCGCACGGGGACGCCGGGCAGGTAGGGCAGCTTCCGGCCCGAACCCGTCAGCTAACTCGGTAGGCGGCCGCGAAGACAGGAGACGTGTCGCTTTGGCGACCCTGCACCACACCGTTCAGCCCGCACCTGCCCACCCGCACCGTCCCCGGAAGCGCACGCGCCGGGCCGCCGTCGTCGCCGGCGCCCTCGCCGTCGCGCTGCTCGGGGTGCCCGCCGCCCACGCCGCACCGGGCGACCGGGTCTCCGACGCCCGTGCCGACCACGACGCCCTCGCCGCCCAGGTCGCCGAGATCCAGGCCCGGGTCGCCGCGGCCGAGGAGACGCTGCAGCGCCTCACCATCGAGGCCGAGGCCGCCAGCGGCGCCGCCCTCTCCGCGCAGGCCGCCCTCGCCGCCGCGCAGGAGGAGGCCAACGCCACCGCCGACCAGCTCGCCGAGGCTCGTGCCGCCGTCGCAACCGCCGAGGAGGACGTCTCGACCATCGGGCGGGAGGCCTACATGGGTGGGGACGACACCTTCGGCGACGTCGCGATCCTGCTCGACGCCGACAGCCCGACGGAGGTGCTCCAGCAGGCGGCCACGCTCGACCACCTCGGCGACCGGCGCGCCGCGGTGCTCCGGGAGATGGAGAAGGTGGAGGTCCGGGAGGCCCGGGCCGACCGCGCCGCCCGCACGGCGGTCGCCGAGCGCGACCAGCTGGCCCGCGCCGCGGAGGAGGCCGAGGCCGCCGTGACCGAGCAGCTCGCCGCCGCCCAGGGCACCGTCGAGGCCGTCGCCGCCGAGAAGGCCGGACTCGACGCCCAGCTCCGCGAGGCGGAGACCCGGCTGCTGGGTGCGCAGGGGGCCGAGGCGGCCGCGGCCCAGCGTCAGGCGGCCGGGCCCAGCATCACCGCGGCCGGGGGCGCCGTCGCCCCGACCACCGGCCGGGTCACCTCCTGCTACGGCACCCGGTGGGGCACCCTGCACGCCGGCATCGACATCGCCGCGCCGATCGGCACGCCGGTCTACACGCCGGCCGACGGGATCGTGCTGCAGGCGGGCCCGGCGAGCGGGTTCGGCCTGGCCGTGGCGGTCCAGCACGGCGACGGGTCGATCACCCTCTACGGCCACGTCAACCAGATGTTCGTGTCCGCCGGTGAGGTGGTGCAGGCGGGCCACCAGATCGCCGAGGTCGGCAACCGCGGCCAGTCCACCGGCCCGCACCTGCACTTCGAGGTGCACACCGGCGGGCTCTACGCGAACCGGGGCAACCCGGTGCCGTGGCTGAGCGCCCGCGGCATCTCGCTCGGCGGGGGCTGCTGACCGCGGCGGCGCGGCCGGGCGAGGATGGCCCGGTGAGGACCGACGGCACCTGGGCGCGCGCCGCCGTCCTGGGCGTCCTCGTGCTCGCCGGGTGCGTGGTCGCCCTCGCCGTCGACCTGCCCACCGGGGAGGCCGTCCGCACCCGGCTGGACGACGCCGGGGGAGCGGGCTGGGCGGTGCTCGTGCTCGCCGTAGGTTTGGTGCTGCTGGCCCCGGTCCCGCGCTCGGCGGTGTCGGTCCTGCTGGGCGTCGTGCTCGGGTTCGGGCCCGCCCTGGCCGTGGCCATGGCCGGCGGGCTGCTCGGGGGCCTGTCGGCCTTCGGGCTCAGCCGGGCGCTCGGCCGGCCCGCCGTCGACCGCATCGCCGGCCCACGGCTCGACCGGCTCGACCGGCTCATGGTCGACCGGGGCTTCTGGGCGGTGCTCGCCGGGCGGCTGATGCCCGTCGTCCCGTTCGTCGTGCTGAGCTACGGCTCCGGCCTCACCGCCGTCCGGTTCGCCCCGTACGCGGTGGCGACCGCGATCGGCCTCCTCCCGAGCACCGTCGTCCAGGTCGGTGTGGGTGCGTCGGCCGGCGTGCTCGCGGGATGGGCGACGGAGGCCACGGTCGTGCCAGCGGTCGCCGTCGTCCTCGCTCTGGCCGGCCTCGGTGTCCTGGCCTGGCGACGGCGCCGTCCGGAGCCGGTCTAACCCCGGCGGAACAGCCGGCCGAGGACGCCGCCGGCGCCGCCGACGGTCCGGGCGGCCAGCTGCAGGATCGGTCCACCGGGGATGCCCGGCACCGCCTGGACGATCGGCGCCAGCTGCAGCAGGCCGCCGACGTCGTGCACCTTCAGCTTCCGGCGGGCCACGGCGGGCACCGGGTTGATCCGCCCGGACGCCGCCTCGAGCAGCAGCCCCGCGTCGGCCTCGACCGCCGGGCCGTCGATGCGTCCCGGCGCGGCCGGTGTCACGGTCCACCCGCCGCCGGCGGAGGTGAACGTCCAGCCACCCTCGGGGGTGGCGAGGGTGACCTGGCCGTCGATGCCCATGGACGCCGCCAGCCCGCCGGTCACGTCGGCGAGCGCGGCGAGGCCCGACCGGAGGACGTCGCGGGGCGGGGGAGCGGCGCCGCAGGACACGAGGTCCAGCCCGTGGACGGCGAGCTCGTACGCCTGGCCCAGGACGACGCTCAGCAGCGGGATGCTGCCCACGACGGACACCGTGGGCGCCGTGTCGAGCTCGACCGGCTCGTCGGCCAGGTACCGCGCCGTCGCCTCGCGGTTGCGCCGCAGAGCGTCGAGCACCTCCTCGCGCGACGCGTCGCGGTGCGCGGCGGTGACCCGCGCGTTCGTGGCGTCGACGTCCGGGGGAGTGCCGGCACCGCCGGCTCGCGCCGAGGCGATGAGGTCGGCCATGGCGGTGTGGTCGGGCCAGCAGCCCAGGTGCACGCAGATCTCGTGCGCCCGCCAGCCGGCCAGCCGCGAGGGGCGGTCCATGTCCACGGTCTCGGCGCGCTCGATGAAGGCGTCCCACGCGGCCAGCACCCGGCCGGAGATCTCCTCGCGACCGGCGTCGGCCATGCCCTGGTGTCGTGCCACGGAGGCGCCCTACCCGCATCGGCCCTGGTCAGGCATCCGGGCGCGCGAGAGGGACGTGGCACGCGCCACGTCCGCTCGGCAATCGTCCTCACCCCAGGGGGTGAGGACGGGGTCAAGACGAGGGCCGACCGGGTCGATCGCAGGAGCGTGACCGACCGACTGCCTGGGGACCGCCGGGCCAGCGCCGCGCCCGCCCCTCGGCCGGGGCGCCTGCGCCGGCTCGCCGCCGCGCTGCGCGCCGGGCTCTACCGGTCGCTGGCCGACGACGACGAGCGCGCCGCCTACTGGGTCCGCCACGTGCGCTACGGCGTGCTGCTGACCGAGATCGCCGCCTGGTCCGCTGTCGGCTACGTCCTGCTCACCGACACGCCCGGCCGCAACAACCCGGTGATCCTGGGCCTGGCGGCCGCGGTCATCCTGACCGTCCCTGGCCTGCTGCTCCTGCCGCTGCACGCGATGATGCGCGACTCGCGCGGCCCCAGCCTGTTCTACGCCTGGAGCATCGCGACCACCGTGGTCGTCATCATCGCGACCCGCCTCGACGGCGGCGCGGCCAGCCCCCTCGACGGACTGCTGTTCATCACGCTCACCTACATGGCCGTCGCGTACTCGCCGTACGGCGTCGTGGCGATGGGCACGGTGATGACGGCCGGCTACCTGCTGTTCGTCGAGCTCCCCGACGTCAGCACCTCGGGCCTGTTCTTCCTGAGCATCCTGGCCTCGATCACGCTGATCTGCGCCATGGCCTCGGCCAACTCCTGGGCCGCCTACGACCGCCAGGTCCTGCTGATCCGCACCCAGGAGACCCTGGCCGCGACCGATCCGCTGACCGGCATCCCCAACCGGCGGGCCTTCCTCGATCGGGTCACCAGCGCGGTGGACGACGCCGCCTGGGGACACCACACGGTCGTGTGCCTGGTCGACCTCGACGGCTTCAAGGCGGTGAACGACGCCGGCGGGCACGCCGCGGGCGACGCCCTGCTCAAGGCGGTGGGCATCGCGCTGGGCGGTGCGGTGCGGGAGACCGACACCGTCGCCCGGCTCGGCGGTGACGAGTTCGCCGTCCTGGCCGACACGTCGGTCACCCTCTCCGGCGAGATGCTCGCCGAGCGCCTGTGCGCCGCGGTCGCCCAGGTGGGCGGTGCCCACGGCGTCACCGCCAGCGTCGGCGTCGCGGAGGTGGAGCCCGGCGACGACGTCGAGGACCTCATGCACCGCGCGGACGCCGCGATGTACCGCGCCAAGACCGCCGGCGGCAATCGGGCCACCTCGCTCGCCTGACCGCGCCGGTCACTCTCCGTGTTCGGTACCGCGACGTACCTCACACGCGCACGGCGGTCGCCCGCGCGCCCGCAGGGGGCTCGTGGCGAGCCCTCGGGCAACGCGCCACAACCGGTGGACGCGGCGGCGATGGTCGTGGTAAAGGCGTTTGACCAGCGATAAGACGTACCAGAGGTGACCTTCCGTCACATTGGCCCCAATCGCACCACCCGGGCTGGCGCGATGGGCACCTCATCGTGCAAACTGTTCGCGGGAGCCCTGCTCCGTCACTGCCGAACACAGCGCGTCACCGAATTCGATGGGTCCGTAGGGGAAGACGAGACCGATCGAGTCGATGGAGGTGCCCCGTGCAGCGACGGTCTACCCAGGGTGTCGTCTTCGTGCACGCGTGCCCGAAGGCGCTCTGCCAGCATGTCGAGTGGGCGCTGGAACGCGTCGTCGGCGCGCCGGTCTCCCTGTCGTGGGCTGAGCAGCCCGCGGCGCACGGTTCCTACCGTGCCGAGGTCGCCTGGACCGGTTCGCCCGGTACCGGCGCCCGGCTGGTGGCTGCCCTGCGGGCGTGGCCGATGCTGCGCTTCGAGGTCACCGAGGAAGCCAGCCACGGCAACGACGGCGAGCGCATGTCCTACGTGCCCGGTCAGGGCGTCTTCCGGGCGCCCACCAGCGCCAACGGCGACATCATGATCAGCGAGCAGCAGCTGCGGCACCTCGCGGCCACCGCCACGTCGGCCGAGGCATTCCGGCACGGCGTCGACGAGCTCCTCGGTGCCGCGTGGGACGACGACCTCGAGGTCTACCGGCACGCCGGCGACGGCAGCCCCGTGACCTGGCTGCACCAGGTGGTCTGAGGTCACGGAACCGCTACGACGCCTCGTGCCGGTCGGGGAAGTCGTCGTAGCCTGAGAGCCAGGTCGTCCGGGCGCCGTCGGGGAAGCGGCGCCCGGACGACCTTTCTCGTGGTGACGTGCTGGAGCGGCCCCGTGCAGGGGCTCGCCGCGAGCGTGCGAGCGGTGGGGGCGCGGGGTCCTTCGTCAGAGCGGGATGTTGCCGTGGGCTCCACGCCCGGGAGGGGCGGCCGCCAGCGCGGCCACCAGCCGGCGCTTGGTCTGCGACGGCGCGACCACCTCGTCGACGACGCCGATCTGCAGCGCCCGGTTCACCCCGCCCGCGATCCGCTCGTGCTCCTCGGCCAGCTGCGCGTGCAGCGCCTCGCGCTCGCCCGGCGGGACGGCGGCCAGCTTCTTGCGGTGCAGGATGCCGACGGCGGCCTTCGCCCCCATCACGGCGACCTCCGCGCCCGGCCACGCGAAGACCGTGGTGGCGCCGAGCGAGCGGGCGTTCATCGCGATGTAGGCGCCGCCGAACGACTTGCGGGTCACCAGGGTCACCCGGGGGACGACGGCCTCGGCGAACGCGTGCAGCAGCTTCGCCCCGCGGCGCACGACGCCGTCCCACTCCTGGCCGACGCCGGGCAGGTAGCCGGGGACGTCGACGAGCACGACCAGCGGGACGCCGAACGCGTCGCACATCCGCACGAACCGTGCCGCCTTCTCCGCCGACGCGGAGTCCAGGCAGCCGCCGAGCCGCAGCGGGTTGTTCGCGATCACCCCGACCGTGCGCCCGGCGAGCCGGCCGAGCGTCGTGACGATGTTCGGCGCGAACCGCGGGTGCAGCTCGAGCCCGGGGCCGTCCAGCACGCCGGCGATCAGCGGCTTGACGTCGTAGGCGCGCTGCTTCTGCTCGGGCAGCAGGGCGCTGAGGTCGACGTCCTCCTCGTCCTCGGCGGGCGCGAAGGTGCCCTGGTCGGCCAGCAGGTCGACGGCCATCCGCGCGGTCTCCAGCGCCGAGGGCTCGGAGTCGGTGACGACGTGGACGACGCCGCTGCGCCGGCCGTGGGTGTCGGGCCCGCCCAGCTTCTCCTGGTCCACGTCCTCGCCGGTGACCGAGCGGACGACGTCGGGGCCGGTGACGAAGACGCGGCCGGCCGGGCCCATGATCACCAGGTCGGTGAGCGCGGGGCCGTACGCGGCGCCACCGGCGGCCGGGCCGAGCACCACGGAGATCTGCGGGATCCGCCCCGAGGCCCGCACCATCGCCTCGAAGACCTCGCCCACGGCGTGCAGCGCGGTGACCCCCTCGGCCAGCCGAGCGCCGCCGGAGTGCCAGATGCCGACCGCCGGCACGCGCTCGCGCAGGGCGGTGTCGATGGCGTCGACGATGTGCCGGCAGCCGTCGACGCCCATGGCGCCGCCCATGACCGTGGCGTCGGTGCAGAACGCGATCGCCGGGCTGCCCTGCACGGTGCCCCGGGCGGACAGCACCCCGGACGTGTCACGGGAGATCAGCAGCTGCATCGAGCCGTCGTCGAAGAACCGCTGGAGGCGGTCCTCGGGGTCGCGGGGGTCGGGGGAGGGGAGGACGGGGGCGGCCTGCACTGTCGTCACGGGTACCTCGGGCTCCTCGATCAGGCTGTCGTGAAGACCAGCGCGATGTTGTGGCCGCCGAACCCGAACGAGTCGTTCACGGCGGCGGAGAGAGTGGTGCGCCGCGGCTCGTGGCGCACGATGTCGAGCGCCTGGACGGCGGCGTCGTCGTCCGGGTCGTCGAGGTTGGCGGTGGCGGGCACGACCTGCTCCCGCAGGGCGAGGATGGTGAACACCGACTCCAGTGCGCCCGCCGCGCCGAGCAGGTGGCCGGTCTGGCTCTTCGTGGCGCTCACCAGCACGTGCTCGCCGATCGAGTTCCGGATGGCGGCCGCCTCGGCGGTGTCGCCGACCGGCGTCGAGGTGGCGTGCGCGTTCACGTGGCCGATGTCCGACGGGCTCAGCCCGGCGTCGCGGAGCGCCGCGCTGATGGCCCGCCCGGCGCCCTCGCCCTCGGGGTGCGGGGCGACGAGGTCGTAGCCGTCGGCGGTGGCCCCGGCACCGGCCAGCCGGGCGTGCACGCGGGCACCGCGCGCCTTCGCAGCGTCGGCCCGCTCGAGCACGAGCGCCGCCGCGCCCTCGCCGAGCACGAAGCCGTCGCGTGCCTTGTCGAACGGACGGGAGGCGCGCTCGGGCTCGTCGTTGCGGGTGGACATCGCCCGCATCGCCGCGAAACCGGCCATGGGCAGCGGGTGCACGCAGGCCTCGGTGCCGCCCACCAGGACGACGTCCGCGCGGTCGAACCGCAGCAGGTCCAAGCCCCAGCGGATGGCCTCCGCGCCCGACGCGCAGGCGCTGACCGGCGCGTGCACGCCGCCCTTGGCGCCGATCGCGAGGCCCACGGCGGCGGCCGGCCCGTTGGGCATGAGCATCGGGATGGTGAACGGGGAGACCCGCTTGGGGCCCTTCTCCTCGAGGACGTCGTCCTGCCCGAGGAGGGTCAGCGCGCCGCCGATGCCGGTGCCGAACACGACGGCGATGCGCTCCGGGGCCACCCCGGCGTCGGCCGCGCCGGACTCCCGCCAGGCCTCCTCCGCGGCGACGACGGCGACCTGCTGGCTCCGGTCGAGGCGGCGGGCGCGGACGCGGTCGATCTGCTCGGCCGGGTCGGCGGCCAGCCGGGCCACCAGCTGGGCCGGGTAGTCCTTGACCCAGTCGTCGGTGATGCGGCTGATCCCCGACCGCCCGGCGAGCAGCGCGTCCCAGGTGCTGGCGACGTCGCCGCCCAGGGGCGTGGTGGCACCGAGACCGGTGACGACGACGTCGGTGGCGGGCGTGCTCATGGCGGTTCCTCCTGGAGTGGTGCCGGGCGGCCGGGGGTCTTCGTCAGCCTTGGTTCTTCTCGATGTAGCTGATGGCGTCGCCGACGGTCTTGATGTTGCCGAGCTCGTCGTCGGGGATCGCGACACCGAACTTGTCCTCGACGGCGGTGGCGATCTCGACCATCGACAGCGAGTCGACGTCGAGGTCGTCGGTGAAGGACTTCTCGGGGGTGGCGTCGGCGGGGGTCACACCGGCGACCTCCTCCAGGATCTCGGCCAGACCGGACTGGATCTCCTGGGTGCTGCTCACGCGATGGGTCCTCTCTCTCGGATGAGGCGGGGCGGGCCCGCCGACGTCCGGGACCGGGTGTCCCGGGGCATGTGGGGTGTCACGGCAGCCGCAGGACCTGACCGGCGAAGGTCAGCCCGGCGCCGTAGCCGAGGACGAGCGCGAGGTCACCGGACTTCGCCTCGCCCGACTCGATGAGCGCGGTGAGGGCCAGCGGGATCGACGCGGCCGACGTGTTGCCGGCCTGCACGATGTCGCGGGCGATCACCGTGCGCTCGGGCAGCTTCAGCCGCTTGGCCATCGACTCGACGATGCGAAGGTTGGCCTGGTGCGGGGCGAACACGTCGATGTCGTCGGGGCCGACGCCGGCGCGCTCCATCGCCTGCAGCAGCGCCTCGGTGAGCTTCGTCGTGGCCCAGCGGTAGACCGCCTGGCCGGCCATCGTCAGGCTCGGCCGGCCCTCGGGGATGGCGATCGCGGCGTGCTGGTCGCCGTCGCTGCCCCAGGCGACCGGGCCGATGCCCGGCTCGTCGGAGGCGCCGACGACGGCGGCGCCCGCGCCGTCGGCGAAGATCACCGCCGTGCTGCGGTCGGTGAGGTCGGTGACGTCGGTCAGCCGCTCGACGCCGACCACGAGCGCGTTCCGCGCGGAGCCGGTGCGGATCGCGTCGTCGGCGATGCCGAGGGAGTAGCAGAAGCCGGCGCAGCCGGCGTTGAGGTCGAAGGCGCCCGGGCGGTTGATGCCCAGCCGGTGGCCGATCTGCGGCCCGATCCCGGGGATGGGCACCCGGAGGCTGGCGCTGGCCGCGATCACCATGTCGATCTGGTCGGGCGACAGGCCGCTCGCGGCGATCGCCTTGCCGCCGGCGGCCACCGCCATCTCGACGAGGGTCTCGTCGTCGGCGGCCCAGCGCCGCTCGGCGATGCCGACCCGGCTCTGGATCCACTCGTCGTTGGTGTCCATCGTCCGGGCGAGCTCGTCGTTGGTGACCCGCCGGCGCGGCCGGTAGGCGCCGAGGCCGAGGATGCGCGCACCGGGCGCGCCCTGCTGGAGCTGGATGCGAGTCACGGGGACACCTCCGGGTAGAGCCGGGCGATCGGGTCGCCGGCGTCCACGAGGTCGCCCTCGTGGACGAGCCACTCGGCCAGTACCCCGTCGTAGCCGGCGGAGACATTGACCTCCTCGCGGCGGCTGCGGATGCAGCCGAGCGGCGTGCCGGCCGGCAGGTGGGTGCCCTCCTCGACCGCGGCGGGGCTCACCGTGCCGCGGACGGGGGAGACGACGACCCGCCAGTCGGGCTGGTGCTCGGCCTCGGCGCGGCCGCGCTCGGCGTCGATGAGCTCGCGCGCCCGGTCGAGGTCCGCGGGCCCGGTGAGCGCGAGGATCTCGATCCCGGCGCCCTTCCACTCGCGCTTGGCGAGGCCCGCCAGCGCGCCGGCCGGCGGCAGCTCGATGACCGCCGTCACGCCCAGCTCGCGCATCGTGGCGAGGCAGGCGTCGAAGCGGACCGGGCTGGTCACCTGGCTGACCAGCCGGGAGAGCGCCTCCGCGCCGGTGGCCACCGCGTGCCCGTCGGCGTTGGAGAGCAGCAACCGGCTCGGCTCGGCCGGGCGCAGGCCCCCGACCAGGCCCTCGAGCTCGGCGCGCGCGGACGCCATGTAGTCGGTGTGGAAGGCCCCGGCCACCGACAGCGGCATGATCCGGGCCTTGGCGGGTGGAGCGGCCTTGAGGGCAGCCAGCCCGTCGAGCGCCCCGGCGGCGACGATCTGCCCGGCGCCGTTCATGTTGGCCGGGGTGAGGCCGTGCTCGGCGATCGCCGCGAGCACCTCGTCGGGGTCGCCGCCGAGGACGGCGGACATCCCGGTCGGCGTCTGCGCGCACGCGGCGGCCATGGCCCGCCCGCGGACCGCGGTGAGCGCGATCGCGGCCTCGACCGACAGCACACCGGCCAGGGCCGCGGCGGTGAGCTCGCCGACGCTGTGCCCGGTGATGACGACGTCGCGGCCGGCGTGCGGCGTGTGGGTGACCGGACCGGGCAGGCCGCCCAGCTCGCGGGCGACGAACAGGCTCATCGCCACCACGAGGGGCTGGGTGATCGCGGTGTCCTTGATCGCCTCGGCGTCGCCGGCGGTCCCGAGGGTCAGCAGGTCGGCGTCGGCGATCGCGCCGGCCCAGCGGAAGAAGGACTCGGCCCCCGGGAGGTCGAGCCAGTCGGTGAGCATTCCGGGTTTCTGCGCACCCTGTCCGGGGGCGAGGACGGCCAGCACGCGTCCACCCTGTCAGTGATCATCAGGCGGCGGGGCGGCGTCCGGCACGAAAGCACAGCGGTGATCTTTGTAGGAACCCTCCAAGAACCGCGCACTGTCGCGGCCTCCACGCGGGCGCTGGTGGTGCATTCACACCATTCAGTGCCAGAGGGAGCGCTCCCGGTCGAGCTCGAAGAGGGCGAGGGCGACCTGCAGCGTCCAGCTCCCGCGGGGGTCGGTCGCCGAGAAGCCGGTGAGTTCCGCCGCCCGCTTCAACCGGTACCGCACGGTGTTCGGGTGCACGAAGATCGCGCGGGCGCTGGCCTCCAGGTTGCCGCCGCTGCTGAGCACCGCGCGCACCGTCTCGAGCACCTCGCCGCCCGCCGCGTGCAGGGGCCCGGCGACCCGGTCGGCCAGGGCGGCGCGGGCCAGCGGGTCGCCGTCCAGCGCCCGCTCGGCCAGCAGGGCGTCGGCGGGCACCGGGCGCGG
>SPQJ01000070.1 GCA_004570425.1 Bacillus sp. AZ43 | reverse complement strand
GATCTGGCGGGCCCGGCGGCGCGTCCCCGGCGGTCGCCCGGGGAGCCCGCACCGCCAGCGACGCGAAGTCGACGGGGACGAAGGCGTCGCGGACACCGAGCCGCGCGAGGCGCTCGCCGGCATCCGCGGCCGCGGTCGCGGCCGCGGCCGCGTGCAGGAGGGCCGCCTCGGCCGCGACGTCGCCGCCCTGGGCCCGGTCGTGGCGCACCAGCGCCTCGCGGGCCAGTTCCCCGGCCCGGTCCACCTCCAGCGCCAGCCTGCGGAAGCTGCCCGCGGAGTCGACCAGCGCCACCTCGACGCTCCACGTGACGGCGGAGAGCTCCCGGGCCCCCGCGGCCGCGGTGCGGGACGCCGGACCCGACCAGCTCTCCCCGCCGTCCAGCGACCGGGCAACTCCCTCCAGCCGGGACCGCCAGCCCGGCAACCGCTCCGCCGCCGCGCGGAGGGTGGCCGCGGCGCGGGCGACCGGGCCGGCGTCCCAGCCCGCGACGACGGCCAGGCGCGCGGCGGCCGGCAGGGGCGGCGCGGTCACCGGGGACCCTCCAGCGCTCCCGCGAGCCCGGTGTCGTGGCCGACGTACGCCTGCACGGCGCCGGTGATCGCCCGCGCGAGGGCCGCGGTCCGGGCGGCGAGCAGCTCGTCGAGACCGGCCCAGGCGACGGCCGCGGCCCCCGCCGTCCACCCCTCGTCACCGCCGAGCGCGGAGGACAGCGACCCCGCCGCGGCCCGGCACAGATCGGCGTCCTCGGACAGCTCGGCGGCCAGCGCGGTGAGCTCGCCGGCCAGGCCGGTCAGGTCGTCGGGCCGGACCAGGAGAGGGTCGGTGGGACTGGGCGAGGACATGCGCGGCTCCCTGTGCGTCCGGTGCCCGGGTGGGCAGGAGGCGGACGCTAGGAGCGCCGGGCACCGCCGCGTGCGCCACCGTCCACACCGGACGGCGCCGTCCACAGCTCGTGCGCCGATCCTCCGGCCGGCGTTCGCCGGCCGGAGGATCGGCGCGTGGGCTCAGGGAGCGGTGACCGTCAGGCTGCTGCCATCGGACGCTGCGCTCGGGGCGCCGCCGACGACCACCGACCGGCGCTTGGAGACCACCACGGAGGCCACGATGATCGCGACGGCCGCGACGGCGATGAGCACCCGGGCGGTCGTGTTGGCGTCGTCCCCGACCGACAGGCTGACGATCGCGGGCGCGATGAGCAGCGCCACCAGGTTCATCACCTTGATCAGCGGGTTGATGGCCGGGCCGGCGGTGTCCTTGAACGGGTCACCCACCGTGTCGCCGATGACCGTCGCGGCGTGCGCCTCGCTGCCCTTCCCGCCGTAGGCGCCGTCCTCCACCATCTTCTTGGCGTTGTCCCAGGCGCCGCCGGAGTTGGACAGGAACACCGCCATGAGCGTGCCCGCGGCGATCGCGCCGACGAGGTAGGCCGCCAGCGGGCCGAAACCGAGCCCGAAGCCCACGGCGACCGGCGCGAGGACGGCGAGCAGGCCCGGGGTGGCCAGCTCGCGCAGCGAGTCCTTCGTGCAGATGTCGACGACGGCGCTGTAGTTCGGCCGCTCGCTGAAGTCCATGATCCCGGGCCGGGTGCGGAACTGCTCCCGGACCTCGAACACCACGCGCCCGGCTGCCCGCGACACCGCGCTGATGGCCAGGCCGGAGAAGAAGAACACCACCGCGGCGCCGATCACGGCACCCACCACGTTGTTCGGGTTCACCAGGCTGAACGCGTCGCCCAGGGTGTCGCCCGCCTCGTCGAGGGCCACCCCGATCTGGGCGTTGTACGAGCCGAACAGGGCGGTCGCCGCCAGGACGGCGGTCGCGATGGCGATGCCCTTGGTGATGGCCTTGGTGGTGTTGCCGACGGCGTCGAGGTCGGTGAGGACCCGGGCGCCCTCGTCGTCGATGTCCCCGGACATCTCGGCGATGCCCTGCGCGTTGTCGCTCACCGGCCCGAAGGTGTCCATCGAGACGATGACGCCGGCCGTCGTGAGCAGGCCGCAGCCGGCCAGCGCGACGGCGTAGAGCGCGGCGCCGCCACCGATGAGGAAGGCCCCGTAGACCGCGCCGCCGATGAGGACGGCGGCGTAGACCGCCGACTCCAGGCCCAGCGAGATGCCCGAGAGGATGACCGTCGCGGGCCCGGTCAGCGAACTGCGGCCGATGTCCTTGACCGGCTTGCGGCTGGTCTCGGTGAAGTAGCCGGTCAGCTGCTGGATCGCGGCGGCGAGGACGACGCCGATCAGCACCGCCACGAAGCCGAGGACCTGCGGGCTGACGTCGGTGTCGACGCCGTCGGAGGTGCTCGGCAGGTAGATGAAGGACGCGGCCGCGACCAGGACGAGCGAGACCGCCGCCGAGGTGAAGAACCCCCGGTTGATCGGCGCCATGCCGCTGGCGTCGGACTTGCCGGGGTTGGAGGCGAGGATCCCGACGATCGAGGCGATGACGCCGATGGCGGCGACGAGCAGCGGGAAGACCATCCCGACCGAGCCGAAGAAGACCTGGCCGAGGATGAGCGCCGCCACCAGCGTGACGGCGTAGGACTCGAAGAGGTCGGCGGCCATGCCCGCGCAGTCGCCCACGTTGTCGCCCACGTTGTCGGCGATGGTGGCGGCGTTGCGCGGGTCGTCCTCCGGGATGCCCGCCTCGACCTTGCCCACCAGGTCGGCGCCGACGTCGGCGGCCTTGGTGAAGATGCCGCCGCCGACGCGCATGAACATGGCGAGCAACGCGCCGCCGAAGCCGAAGCCCTCGAGGACCACCGGCGCGGTCTCGTCGAAGAGGAGCAGGGCCAGCGCGGAGCCGAAGAGGCCGAGACCGACGGTGATCATCCCGCAGACGCCGCCGGTGCGGTACGCGATGCGGAAGGCCGGCTGGTAGCCCCCGCCGCGCGCGGCCGAGGCGACCCGGACGTTGCCGCGGGTGGCCAGCGTCATCCCGATGAACCCGACCGAGGCCGAGAACAGCGCCCCGATGAGGAAGAAGACCGCCCGCCCGGTCCGGGTCTCCCAGCCGCCCTCGGCGACCGGGAGCACGAGCAGCAGCAGGAACACGATGACGGCGAAGACCCCGAGGGTGCGGAACTGCCGTCTCAGGAAGGCCGCCGCGCCCTCCTGGACCGCCTGCGCGATCTCGCGCATCTTCACCGTGCCCTGGTCGGCGGCCAGCACGGCCCGGACCAGGTAGGCGGCGAAGGCGAGGGCGGCCAGGGAGACGACGAGGGCGACGGCGACCAGCGCCATGTCCCCGCCGGACAGCGAGCTGTCGGGCATGTGTTCCTCCAATGCGGTCGGCAGCCGCCGGGAGGCGTCGGTGCTCCCCGGATCGGCGGAGGTTCCGCCCGGCACGCCGGGAACCCCCGCGCACCGAACGCTGCCGGAGTGTAAGCGAGATCACATCCGGTGCCGATGGCCGAGACGTTCCGTCATGCGGGTCACATCGATGGGATTCCCGGCCGCCGCCTGTCGGCAGAAGGTGTGACAGTGGAGCGGTGACGACGCTGCAGTCCCCCGGTGTGCTCCCGGGCGCCGACCTCCTGGACTCGGTGCTCGCGGGGACCGCGGACGAGGAGCGTCCGGTCACGCACGTGCACCACGTCCCGGTCCGGGCGAGCAGCACGCTCCCGTGGCCGGAGTGGGTGAGCCCGGACCTGCGGTCGCGGCTGGAGGAGCGCGGCGTGCGGGCGCCCTACCGGCACCAGGTCGAGGCCGCGCAGCTCGCGCGCGACGGCCGGCACGTCGTCGTCGCCACCGGCACCGCCTCGGGCAAGTCGCTGGCCTACCAGCTTCCGGCACTGACCCGGCTGGCCGAGGACGACCGGGCCTGCGTCCTCTACCTCGCGCCGACCAAGGCCCTGGCGCGCGACCAGCTCGCGTCGGTCGCGGCCCTGGCCGACCCGTCGGTGCGCCCCGCCGCCTACGACGGGGACACCCCAGCGGAGGAGCGCGACTGGGTCCGGCGGCACGCCCGCTGGATCGTCACCAACCCCGACATGCTCCACCGCGGGATCCTGCCGGCCCACCAGAAGTGGTCGAGCACGCTGCGCCGGGTCGCCTACGTCGTCATCGACGAGTGCCACGCCTACCGCGGGGTCTTCGGCTCCCACGTCGGCCACGTGCTGCGGAGGCTGCGCCGGATCTGCCGGCGCTACGGCGCCGAGCCGGTGTTCGTCCTCGCCTCGGCCACGGTCGCCGATCCGGCCGCGGCGGCCACCCGGCTCGTCGGCGCGCCCGTGGAGGCGGTCACCGCCGACGGGTCGCCGCGCCCGGGCGCGACCTTCGCGCTCTGGGAGCCGCCGCTGACCGAGCGCACCGGCGAGCACGGCGCCCCGCTGCGCCGGTCGGC
>SPQJ01000037.1 GCA_004570425.1 Bacillus sp. AZ43 | reverse complement strand
AGCAGGACCGGCCCGGGGGACGACGGGGCGCGGGCGGGGGACCGCAACGGCGCCGGCCGCCAGCCCGGGCCGTGCCCGACCGCGCCGCCGCCGGGCAGCAGCTCGACGACCCGGTCGACGAGCGGCAGCCATCCCTCCGCGTCGTGGTCGACGACGACCAGGGTGGTGCCGCGGTCTGCCACCGCCCGCGCGACGGCCTCGCGCACCAGGACGGCGCCCGCCGGGTCGAGCTGCGCGGTGGGCTCGTCGAGGAGCAGCAGCCCAGGACGGCCGGCGAGGGCGCCGGCGAGCACCAGCCGCTGCTTCTGACCGCCGGACAGGGCGGCCGTGGGGTGGTCGCGGCCGTAGGGGAAGCCCACCTGCGCCAGGGCCCGATCCACGGCCGGCCAGATCCGCTCGGGGGGCAGCCCGGTGTTCTCCAGGCCGAAGGCGACGTCGTCCCCGGCGCGGGTCATCACCAGCTGGGCGTCCGGGTCCTGGAACACCACCGCGGTGCGCGACCGCGCGGCCCGGGGCGCGCGCCCGTCGACGGAGACCTCGCCGGTCTGCTCGCCCTCGTCGGGGCCGAGCAGCCCGGCCAGCACGTGCAGGAGGGTGGACTTCCCCGCACCCGAGGCGCCGGTGAGCAGCACCCGCTCGCCCGGGGCCACCCGCAGGTCGACGTCGCGGGCCGCCCAGGCGTGCCGGCTCGCGTACCGGAAGCCCCAGCCGGCCAGCCGCACCCCCGAGGGGGTGCGGCCGGACCGGGAGGCGTCGTCGTCCGTCGTCAGACCCGGGTGCGGCCGGAGGCGAACGCCGACAGGGCGCCGCTCGCGGCCAGCGACCGGGTCAGCGCCTTGCCGCCCGCGCCGGCGATCACGGTGGTGCTGGCGACGACGAGCAGCACGTAGGCGGTCTTCCAGCCCCCGGACCAGTCGGGGTAGTAGTTGAGCAGGTCGAGGAAGGCAGCCATGAGACCGGCGCCGAACGCGGCCAGCAGCGCCTGCGGCCAGCCGTACCGCCGGTAGCCGAAGGCGGCGAAGCCGACCTCGCCGGCCGCGCCCTGGAGCAGGCCGTAGACGATGGTCAGCGTCCCCCAGGCCGAGCCGAGGAGGGCGCTGACGATGCCGGCGAGGAGCTCGGCGAACAGCGCCGCCCCGGGCTTGCGCACCACCAGCGGCGCGAGCACGGCGGGCAGCAGCCAGACGCCGTACATGACCGCCTGCCCGGGCGGGAACGCGCTGAACGGCGCGTCGAGGGCGGCCCAGAGCAGGCCCCAGGCCCAGAAGACGACGCCGAAGGCGACGCCCAGGACGGCGGTGACGACGATGTCCACGGTGCGCCAGCGGCGGCTGCCGGTCTCCGAGGACGACGGACTGACGGCCTGATCGGCCATGGATTCCTCCAGACTCCCTGCGCCGGCATGACCCGGATCAGGTTCGAGGGTCTGCGGTGTCCCGCACTCTCAGCGCCGAAGCGCTCCCCTGCTGTGAATGTGTGTTCAGTTGTGGTGCTGCACTGCCCAGCCTAGCCCGCGCCTCCTACCCGCCTCCCGTCGGGAGCTAGCGGGCGAGGCCGATCAGCAGGTGGGCGTTGAGGCCGATGATCAGCGCCGCCACCAGCGCGCCGACGACGGTGGTGACGCGACGGTTCACCCAGCCGCCCATGAGGTCGCGCCGGCTGGTGAGCCAGAGCAGCGGCACGAGCGCGAACGGGATGCCGAACGACAGCACGACCTGCGACCACACCAGCGCCGTCGTCGGGTCGCCGCCGAGCACCAGGATGGCGAGCGCCGGGGCGAGGGTGATCAGCCGGCGGGCGAGGACCGGGATGTGCCGGCGCAGGAACCCGGCCATCACGACCTGCCCCGCGTGCGTGCCGACCGACGACGACGCGAAGCCCGAGGCCAGCAGCGCCACGGCGAAGGCGATCGCCGCCCCGGTGCCCAGCTGGTCGCCCAGGCCGGCGTGCACGCCCTCGAGCGTGTCGGCCTGCCCCCCGCCGGTGAACAGCTGCGCGGCGATGATCAGCATGGCCGCGTTGACCAGCCCGGCCAGCCCCATCGCGAGCAGGACGTCGAGGCGCTGCGCCCGGAGCAGGCGGCGTCGTCCCTGCTCGGTGCGGCCGGCGGTGACGGCGTCGCCGTACCGGCCCGGGGTGAGCGCGGAGTGCACGTAGATGACGTGCGGCATCACCGTGGCGCCGAGGATGCCCGTGGCCAGCACGACGCTGTCCGCGCCGTCGAACGAGGGCACCATGCCGCCGGCGACCCCGCCCAGGTCGACACCGGAGAAGAGCAGCGTGTAGCCGAAACCGAGCCCGACGACGAGCAGCAGCCCGGTGATCACCCGCTCGAACGGCCGGTGCCCGCGCGACTGGGCGGCCAGCAGGACGAACGCGACCACGGCGGTGATCACGCCGCCGATCGGCAGGGGCACGCCGAACAGCAGGTTGAGGGCGACGGCGCCGCCGACGATCTCCGCGAGGTCGGTCGCGATCGCCACCGCCTCCGCCTGGAGCCACAGGCCGCGCGTGACCGGGCGGGGCAGCCGCTCGCGGCAGAGCGTCGCCAGGTCGCGCCCGGTGGCCAGCCCCAGCTTCGCGGTGAGCGACTGGATGAGCATCGCCATGAGGTTGGCCGCGACGATGACCCACAGCAGCGTGTAGCCGAAGGCCGCCCCGCCGGAGAAGTTCGTCGCGAAGTTGCCGGGGTCCACGTAGGCCACGGCGGCGACGAAGGCCGGCCCGAGCAGCGGCCAGATCCGGCGCTCGGGCGCCTCGGGCGCCGACCGCGGGGCCGTGCGGACGGCGGTCAGGGTCGTCGGCAGGACGGCGGCCTCGGTCTTCGACAGGTACACGGCGACCTCGCAGGCGGTGGCACGGTGGGTGGTCGCTCCTGTCCTGCCCGCCGGGGGTGTCACGCCCGGGCCGACCCGTGGCCCCCGCGGGCCAGAGGTGAGGCTGTCCTGACCGTTTGCTTGAACTTTCAAATAAACGGGTGCAGACTGGACGGCGACACCTCCCGAAGGAGCCCGCCGTGCCCGTCCAGCGCCTCAACCACGCCGTCCTCTACGTCCGCGACGTCGAGCGCAGCCTCGCCTTCTACCGCGACGTCCTCGGCTTCCGCGTGACGATGGAGATCCCCGGCCGCGCCGTCTTCCTCCAGGCGGAGGGCTCGACCAACGACCACGACCTCGGTCTGTTCGCCATCGGCACCGGCGCCGGCCCCTCCGAGGCCGGCCGTCGCACCGTCGGCCTCTACCACCTGGCGTGGGAGGTCGACACGCTCGCCGAGCTCGCGCGCATCCGCGACGTGCTCCTGCAGGCGGGTGCCCTGGCCGGCGCCTCCGACCACGCCACCACCAAGGCGCTGTACGCCCAGGACCCCGACGGCATCGAGTTCGAGGTCTCCTGGCTGCTGCCCGCCCACCTGATCACTCCCGAGGTCACCGAGGGCGCCGCGATGACCGCGCCGCTGCACCTGGAGCGGGAGATCGAGCGCTACGGCGCGGACACCCGGGGCGGCGTCGGGGTCTCCGTCCCCGTCTGACGCGTGAGGCGCGGGCGCGCGGGGAAGGGACGGGGCCGTTCCCGATCCGCCAGGAGGCACCCGTGACCGCACCGACCCGCCCGCTCGCCCTCGTCACCGGCGCCTCGAGCGGCATCGGTCGCGAGCTGGCCAAGCAGTTCGCCGAGAACGGCTTCGACCTGATCATCGCCGCGGAGGACGTCGAGCTCGACGACGCCACCGAGGAGCTGCGCGCGATGGGCGCGACCGTCGCCCCGGTGAGCGTCGACCTGCGGAAGCGGGCCGACGTCGAGCGGCTGGTCGCCGCGTACCGCGGGTCCGGGCGCCCGCTGGACGCCGCCGCTCTCAACGCCGGCGTCGGCGTGGCCGGGGCGTTCGTCGAGACCGACCTCGACGCCGAGCTGGACATGGTCGAGCTCAACTGTGCCTCGACGGTGCACCTGGCCAAGCGGGTCGCGCAGGACATGGTCGCCCGCGGCGAGGGCCGGATCCTGTTCACCTCGTCGGTCGCGTCGCAGGCCCCGGAGCCGTTCCAGACCGTGTACTCGGCGACCAAGGCCTTCGTGCAGTTCGTCGCCCTCGGCCTGCGGGAGGAGCTGACCGACACCGGCGTCACCGTCACCGCGCTGCTGCCCGGGCCCACCGACACCGAGTTCTTCGACCGGGCCGACGCCACCGACACCAAGCTCGGCGCCAGCGACAGCAAGGACGACCCGGCCCAGGTCGCCAAGCACGGGTTCGAGGGGCTGATGAAGGGCGAGGCGTCGGTGTTCGCCGGCTCGGTGACCAGCAAGCTCATGGGCAAGCTGTCGGCGGTCCTGCCCGACGCCATCGCCGGCAAGAGCCACAAGCCGATGCTGAAGCCCGGTTCCGCGGAGTAGCGCGCGCTCAGGCACCATCGGCGGGGTGGAACCGCCGCCGTTCGAACCCCTGGAGCCGGTCGAGCTGGAGGCGGGGGCCTTCCGGCTGCGGCCCTGGCGCGAGGACGACGTCGACGAGGTCTGGGCCGCGTTCCAGGACCGGGACATCAAGCTCTGGAACGGCGGCGGGGTCGCCTCCCGGACCGACGCGCTGGTGCTGCTGGGCCGACGGCTGGACTGGAGCACCGGCGACCACGCCTCCTGGGCGGTCGTCGGTCCGGAGGACGACGCCGTCCTCGGGTCGGTGACGCTGCACTCGATCGACCGGCTGCAGGGTGACGCCGAGATCGGCTACTGGACCGCACCCGCCGCCCGCGGCCGCGGGCTGGCCGCGGCCGGGGTCGACGCGGCCTGCCGGTGGGGCTTCGTCACCCTGCCGATCGACCGCATCGAGCTGTGCCACGCCGTCGAGAACACCGCCTCCGGCCGCGTCGCCGAGAAGGCCGGCTTCACGCAGGAGGGCCGGCTGCGGCGCTCCTACCGGTACGGCGACGGGGTGAAGCACGACGAGCTGCTCTGGGCCCGGCTCGCCGACGACCCCGCACCCGAGCTCGGCTGACCGCTCACGGGAGGACGGCGGGGACCCCCATGCGCACGGCGCCGTCGCCATCGGTGACCAGGCCGCAGGAGCGGTCCACGGTGAGCGCGGTGACCGTGCCGTCCGCGTGCTCGACCAGCATCACGGTTCCGGGCCACGCCGCCGCGTTGCAGACGTGCTCGTCCGGGTGCCGCAGGGGCGGGAACCCGTTGAGCTCGTCGACGGTGGCGCGGACCTCGTCCCCGCTGAACGCCCGTTCGGTCGGGGCCTCGTCGGGCCGCATCGGGTCGTAGGTGCACACCGTCATCGAGACCGGCCGGGGATCGGCCGGGACCAGCTCGGCCCCGCTGCCGTCGTCGGCCCGCGGTCCGGACGTGGACGGTCGGGCGGCGTCGCAGTCGCGCGCCTGCGGGACGTCGGGCACGGCGTCCTCGGCGCACCCGGACAGGCTCAGGACGGCGACGGCGGCGCCGATCAGCAGCCGCATGCGACCGGGGCGACGAGGGGATCGACGGGCGCAGACGTCACGCCGTCGGCCGTCTCGACAGGCAGGCCCTCGCGGGCCCAGTACTCGAACCCGCCGATCATCTCCTTGACCCGGAAGCCCAGCAGGGACAGCGCCAGCGCTGCGCGCGTCGCGCCGTTGCAGGCAGGGCTCCAGCAGTAGGCGACCACCGGGACGGACCGGTCCAGCTCCGCTTCGGCCCGCGCGACGATCTCCCGGCCGGGCAGGTGCACCGCGCCGGGGACGTGCCCGCGGTCCCAGGCCTCGCGGCTGCGGCTGTCGAGCAGCACGAAGCCGGGGTCCCCGGACCGCATGGCGGTGTGCACGTCGGTCGGGTCGGTCTCCACGGAGAGCCGGTGCGCGAAGTGCGCCGCGGCGTCGGCGGGCGAGGCGGTCCAGTCGATCACGATCGCCGACGCTAGAGGAGCCGCGGGGGAGGTATCGAGGGGCACGGCTGCCAACGTCCGCAGCGAAAGTGCCCCGACGACCTGCCGTCCCGACGGTCACGGGGCGCCGGTCCGCCGGGGGGTCGGCGGGCGACCGGGGACCGTCCAGGCTCGTCCACCCGCCCGCAACCCGGCGCCGATCAGCCGTCGCAGTGCGACGACGGCCGCCGCGGTGAGGAGCGCCGCCCAGCCCGGGTCGCCGGCCAGCCGGACCAGGCCGGCCGCCAGGAGCAGGTCCAGGAGGACCGGCAGCGCCACCGCCGGGCGGCGGGTGCTCGCGAGGGCGATCGCCCCGGCCAGCAGGGCCGCGGCGGCGATGCCTCCGGCGAGGAGGCCGGCGACCTGCTCGAGGACGCCGGTCACGCGGTGCGGCCCCGGTGATCGGCGTCCGTGACGTCGGGACGACCACCGGCCTCGTCCTCCGCGACCTGGCGGCGCTCCTCGGCGATCTCCTTCGACAGGAAGTAGTTCAGCGCGGTCCGGATCGCCGCGACCGCGGCGAGCTGCCCGAGCTCCTCGAAGCTGGGCGCGACGGCTGTCCGCAGGACGTCGCTGGCCAGCTGGAACTCCAGTCCCAGGGCCAGGAAGCGGCCGAGGGTGAGGCGGACGGGCACGAACGCGGCGCTGGTGCGGCGGCGCAGGCCGACGTGGAGGAAACGGACGAAGGCCCAGACGGCGCCGGTGATGATGACCGCGGCTCCGCACGCCTCGACGATCGTGACCAGCACGCTGACGACGTCGGCGAGGATCTCTTCCACCGGGCCGCCCTACCCGGTCGCCGGGCCGGTAGACGCGCGGGTCGCCGTCCCGGCGCCGTCAGGCGGCCAGCCGGACGACCATCTTCCCGGTGTTGCCGCCGCGGAGGAGGTCGAGGAAGGCGTCGACGGCGTTCTCCAGCCCGTCGCGCACCGTCTCCCGGACGACGAGCTGCCCGGAGCCGACCAGCTCGGTGACCCGGCCGGTGAACTCGTCGCGCAGGTCGGCGTGGTCGCCCACGATGAAACCCCGCAGGCTCAGCTTCTTGGTCACCAGCATGAACATGTTGCGCGGTCCCGGCGTCGGTTCCGTGGCGTTGTAGCCCGAGATCGACCCGCAGATCGCTGCCCGGCCGAACTCCTTGAACGCGCCGATCGCCGCCTCGAGGTGCTCGCCGCCGACGTTGTCGAAGAACACGTCGATGCCGTCCGGCGCCGCCTGCGCGAGCTGCTGCGCGACCGGGCCGTCGTGGTAGTCGAAGGCGCGGGTGAAGCCGACCTCCTCGGTCAGCCAGCGCACCTTCTCCTTCGTCCCGGCGCTGCCGACGACCGCCGACGCCCCGTGCAGGCGGGCGAACTGGCCGACCAGGCTGCCCACGGCGCCGGCGGCGCCGGACACGAAGACGGCGTCCCCCTCCCGGAACTCGGCCAGCCGGAAGAGCCCGACCCACGCGGTGAGCCCGGGCATGCCGAGCACGCCCAGGTGGTAGCTCGGCGGGATGCCGGGCAGCTCGGGCAGCACCCGCACGTGCCGGGCGTCGAGGACGGCGACGTCGCGCCAGGCGGCGTCGGCGAGCACCAGGGCTCCCTCGGGGACGTCGGGGGAGCGGGACTCGACCACCCGGCCGACCGCGCCGCCCCGCATCGTCTCCCCGATCTCCCAGCGCGCGGCGTAGGACTTCCCGGCGTTCATCCGGCCGCGCATGTACGGGTCGACGGACATGACGAGCATGCGG
The DNA here is from genome assembly GCA_004570425.1 of Bacillus sp. AZ43. Classification (GTDB taxonomy): domain Bacteria; phylum Actinomycetota; class Actinomycetes; order Mycobacteriales; family Geodermatophilaceae; genus Blastococcus_B. Next base: position 34,843 of record SPQJ01000037.1, on the reverse strand, counting down.
ACCACGACCTGCCCCTCGGCCGGGTCGGGGCGCTCCAGCTCGACCAGGCGGAAGTCGTCGGGGGTCGGCTCGCCGTGCGGCCGGGCCGCCAGCTGCCATTCACGCGTCGTCACGGGCACGACCGCGATGGTGCCGTGGGCCCGGGGCCGGCGCTCGGCCGGCCCCGGGCTCAGGCGGGGCGGCTGCCCCGGTCGTGCTGCCGGTGCGGCGCGGTCCGGCGCTCGCGACGGCCGCGGACGAGCTCGGTGGCCAGGGCGTCCAGCGGCTGGGCGAACGGGCGGAGGGGGTCGACGAGATCGGCGAGCCAGGCCCGTGCCGCCTGGACGCCGTCCGCGTCGAGGGCGTAGAGCCGTTTCGTCCCGTCCGCGCGCACCGTCACCAGCCCGGCGTCCCGCAGCACCCGCAGGTGCTGGGAGACGGCGGGCTGGGAGATGGCGGCCTGCTCCCGCAGGGCGGCGACCACCGCGCCCGCGGGCTGCTCGCCGCCGGCGAGCAGGACGAGGATGCGGCGCCGGGTCGGATCGCCCAGCGCCTCGAAGATCCCGGTCACCCGGCGTTCGAGGGGTCCTCGGGCACGGTCGTGTAGAAGGCGACCGTCCGCTCCGCCGCCTCGTGCGCGGGGCCGGCCTCGTCGCCGTCGGCGGCCGCCGCGTCGGCCCACCCGGTGGCCGCCTGGCGGACGAAGTCGACCCCCTGGGGCGAGACGGCGAAGGTCTCCCCGAAGGAGGGGTCGACCGCCTCGCCGCTGTCGAGGTGCAGCCCCAGGCCCATGAGCGCCAGATCCCATCCGACGCCGACCGCGCCCGGACCGAACTGACGCCAGAACTCCGGGTCGACCGGCGCCTCGTGGACCAGCTCCAGCGTCGTACCGCCCCGCGCCGGGGTCAGCCGGACCTCCAGCCACGACACCTGGTCGCCGAACTCCCAGGTCACGGCGAAGGAGTCCGGTGCGTCGCAGCGCTCCACGAGGCCGCCGGCGTTGCCCTGGGTCTGGTACCGGCCGCCCACCCGCAGCTCCCCGGTGACGGGGAGGAACCAGCGCGGGATGCGCTCGGCGTCGGTCAGCGCGTTCCAGAGGTCGGCCTGGTCCGCGGGGTAGGTGCGTCGGGCGACGGCGATCCTCGTCGGCACGCCGTCACGGGCGCCGCTGCGGACCTCCCGCGTCACCAGTCCGGCGGTGCGCACCGGGTCGATGGTCGTCATGGCAACCTCCATAAGTCTCGGCTTATGGAACAAGGCTAGGGGTGCAGCGGCCGCCGAGGCAAGGGGGACCGGTGTTGCACGACCGGCCTACGCTCGGAGCATGTTGTTCTCCCGTGCCAAGACCCAGCCGGTCGCGCCCGAGGACGCGCTGCCCGGTCGCCCCGACCCGCTGCCGCACGTGCCCGAGGTGCACGCGGTCAACGGCAACCGCATCCAGCCGCCCTTCCCCGACGGCATGCAGACCGCCGTCTTCGGGGCCGGGTGCTTCTGGGGCGTGGAGAAGGTCTTCTGGGAGACCCCGGGCGTCTACTCGACCGCCGCCGGCTACGCGGGCGGCCACACGCCCAACCCGACGTACGAGGAGGTCTGCTCGGCGCGCACCGGGCACACCGAGGTCGTCCTGGTCGTGTTCGACCCCGCGGTCATCTCCTACGAGCAGCTGCTCAAGGTGTTCTGGGAGGACCACGACCCGACGCAGGGCATGCGCCAGGGCAACGACATCGGCACCCAGTACCGCTCGGCGATCTACTACGCTTCGCCCGAGCAGGAGAAGGCCGCCCGCGCGACCCGCGACGCCTACCAGGAGCGCCTGAAGGCCGCCGGGTACGGCGAGATCACCACCGAGATCGCGCCGCTCGGCGACTTCTTCTACGCCGAGGACTACCACCAGCAGTACCTCTACAAGGTGCCGAACGGCTACTGCCCGGTGCACTCGACCGGCGTCTCCTGCCCCATCGGCCTGGGCGTCGACAGCACGGAGTGACGGAGGAAGCCGCACCGCTGTCGACCCGGCCCCCTGTCGGGTCCCGCCGCGGGCTCGCGAGTGGCGGGGAGGAGGGGCTCCTTTCCCACCTGCGACGCGAGCCCGACGTCGAGGCGCCGGAGCTGGTCGCCGTCGACGCGACCGACCGGCTGCTGCTCGACGAGGCTGCCGCGGCGCTCGCACTCGCCGGGCCGGGCGAGGTCGCCGTCGTCGACGACGCCTACGGGGCGCTGACCCTCGGCGCGGTCGCGCTGCACGGGGCGAGCGACGTCCGCGTGGCCCAGGACCTGCTCGTCGGCGAGCTCGCGCTGGCCCGCAACGCCGAGCGGACCGGCCTGGCCGGCAGCTACCGGTCGCTGCCGCTCGCCGAGGTGGCCGCCGGCGCCCGCGTGGTGCTCGTCCAGGCACCGAAGGCGCTCGACGCCCTGCGAGAGATCGCCGAGTCGGTCGCCGCCGTGGCCGCGCCCGACGTCACGCTGCTGGTCGGGGGCCGGGTCAAGCACATGACGCACGCGATGAACGACGTCCTGCGCGACTCGTTCGCCGACGTCTCGGCGACCCTGGCCCGGCAGAAGTCGCGGGTGCTCGTCGCGCGCGGCCCGCGCCCCGGGCCGTCGTCCTTCCCGCGCCGCCAACAGCACCCGGACCTGGGGCTGACCGTCTGCGCGCACGGAGCCGCGTTCGCCGGCACCAAGGTCGACATCGGCACCCGCGCCCTGCTGGCCGGCCTGGACCGCATGCCCACCTCGGGCACCGCGGTGGACCTGGGCTGCGGCACCGGCGTCCTCGCGGTCGCGCTGGCCCGGAGCCGGCCCGGGCTCGAGGTCGTGGCAGCGGACCAGTCGGCGGCCGCGGTCGCCTCGGCGCGCGCCACCGCCGAGGCCAACGGCCTCGCCGGCCGCATCCGGGTGGTCCGGGACGACGCCGCCGCGTCCTTGCCCGACGCGAGCGTCGACCTGGTGGTGCTCAACCCGCCGTTCCACGTGGGCGCGGCCGTCGTCACGACCGTCGCCGACCGGCTGTTCGCCGCCGCGGCACGGGTCCTGCGGCCGGGCGGCGAGCTGTGGACGGTCTACAACAGCGCGCTGCGCTACAAGCCGGTGCTCTCCCGCGTCGTCGGGCCGACGCGGGTCGCGGAGCAGACACCGAAGTTCACCGTCACGGTCTCGACCCGGCGCTGATCCCGCGGAAAGTGCGGATTTCTCGACTTTCCGCTGTAGTCGTTCCAGCCATCGGCCGAAGAACGCGGCAACGGCGGGAGGAACGAGCCCGCTCCAGCTCGGCCGTGGGGTTCCCGGCGCGTCGACGCGCTGCCGGATCGGCCTGAGACGCGACGGCGGTGGGGTCTCCCCACCGCCGTCGCCGTCGTCTCAGTGGCCGGGGCGGTCGCTGCGGCGGACGACGGGCGGCAGGGTCGACCACGGGAAGTCGATCCACCGGTCGGTCCGCCGCCAGACGAAGTCGGCCTTCACCACCGACTGCGGCTTCTCGTAGATCACCGCCGTCCGCACCTCGGCGACGTAGCCGGCGCAGAAGTCCCGGACCAGCTCCAGTGTCTTGCCGGTGTCGGCGACGTCGTCGGCCACGAGCACTCGGCTGCCGGTGATGTCGACCCGGTCCAGCGTCGGCGGCAGCACCACCGGCAGCTCGAGCCGCTGGTCGACGCCGGTGTAGAACTCCACGTTCATCGTGAACAGGTTCTTCACGTCCAGCGCGTAGCCCAGCGCCCCGGCGAGGAAGAGCCCGCCGCGGGCGATCGACAGGATCAGATCGGGCTCGTAGCCCGAGGCCGCGACCTCCTCCGCCAGCTCGCGGCTCGCCGTCCCGAACATCTCGTACGTCAGCGTCTCGCGCTCGTCGCCCACGGCCGTGATCGTGGCAGGCTCGACGCATGAGGCGCTCGCCGGCTCCGCTGCTCCGCACGGTCAGGCCGTGGATCGTCGGCTGGATCGCGTTCCACGCGGTGGTGGCGGCCCTCGGCTGGCTGACCGCCTGGCGCAAGAACGAGGGCGACGAGTCGTCCAGCAGCATTCGGCGGACGCTGACCCACTTCGGCCTGGAGCTGCGACCGGTCAACCCGCAGCTGTCGCGCGTCCGCGTGGACATGGCCATGTCCGGCGCCGAGATCGACCTGACCGGCCTGCCCCGGCCGGAGCAGGGCATCGACCTCACGCTGCGCGTGCTGATGTGCGGGGCGGCCGTCCGGGTGCCGGCGGACTGGCGGGTCTGGTGGCGGTTCCGCGGGATCGGCGGCATGGGTGGCGACGGCGTCGTGGCACGGACCCACGACGAGCACGCGGCCGACGTGCGGATCCACGCCGTCGTGGTGATGGGCGGCATCGGCGTCGAGGCCGGCTGACCTCAGCAGAAGCCGGGCGTGCCCTGCCAGGCGACGTCGGCCGGCGGGACGTCGTCACGGAGGACGGAGCCCTCGATCAGCCCGTAGGGCCGGTCGTCGGCGTGGTAGACCACCGCGCCGCCCTCGGGGGTGTTCTCCAGCCCGTACGCCGAGAGGTCCTGCAGGAAGTGGTGCTTGTTCGGCATCGACAGCCGGATCTCGGCCACCTCGGGGTGCCGCTCCAGCGCCGCCTCGCCCATCGCGTACAGCGACTGCTGCAGCGCCAGCGAGTGGGTCGAGGCGAACGTCTCCAGCAGCGCGGTCCGGACGCCGGCGAAGCAGGCGTCGAAGTCGAGGTCGGTGCCCGTGTAGCGCCAGCGGGCGGTCACGGCGGTGGCCAGGATCCGGTCGTCGGTCTCGGCGAGGGTCGTGTAGCGGTCGCGGGGGAAGCCCCAGAACTCCGAGCCGGTGGTCTTGAGGACGACGAGGTCGGTCAGCCCGGCCAGCACGTGCGCGTCGTCGCCGTCCACGGTGACGACGGCGGTCCGCACCTCGCCGCCTGTCTTGCGGAACGAGTGGTCGTGCTCGGCGCCGCCCACGGCGATGCGCTCCCAGCCGTAGGACTCGACGGCGACCCGGGCGCCGGAGATCCAGTCGTAGGAGCCGGCGAAGTGTCGGGCCAGCCGCAGCCCGAACTCCTCGGGGGTGCCGATGCCGTCGCGGGCGAAGGCGAAGACGGTGTTCTTCTGCGCGTCGGTGGTGAGCACGTGCGCGTTGTCGCCGGCGGTGTGGGCGGCGGCGAAGTCCCCGCGCAGGCTGGAGCTGACGTTGAGGTCCCAGAACGTGTGCCGGGGGGTGCCGCGGTCGACCGCGACGACGCGGACCTCCGCCTTCCCGTACTGGTTGGGGCCGAGCACGATCGCCATGCGCGCACCTTCGCTGATCGACGTTGCCGAGATGTTTCCCAGAAAGGACCACCTGCCACCCGCCACTCGCAAGCTTGCGGCGGGACCCTGCAGATGGCCGAACAGAGGATCAGGAACCCCGGTAGGTCGAGTACGCGAACGGGGCGAGCAGCAGGGGCACGTGGTGGTGGTCGGCCGGCTCAGTGACCGAGAACGTCAGCGTGACCTCCGGGTAGAAGGCCTCGCGGCCCTGCTCGGCGAACCAGGCCCCCGTGGCGAAGACCAGCCGGTGCGGGCCCGCCGCGGTCGGCTGCTCGGTGAGCCGGCAGCGGCCGTCCTGGTCGGTCACGCCCTCGGCGAGCACCTCGTCGCCGGCGAACAGCAGGACCTCGATCCCCACCGCCGGCTGCCCCAGCACCGAGTCCAGCACGTGCGTCGACACGCTCATGACACCAGCGCCCGGACGCGGAGCGCGGTGATCTGCGCCAGCTGCTCGGTGACCTCGGCGCGCTCGGCCTCCTCGTCGTTGCCCAGCCGGCGCTCGAGCTCGGCGAGCATCTCCTGCGGGGAGCGGCCCGAGGCGCGGATCAGGAAGACGTGGTCGAAGCGCTCCTCGTAGCGGCGGTTGCCCTCCTCCAGCGCCTGCCGCACCTCGGCGTCGGCGTCGTCCATGGCGCTCTGCTCGCGGCGGGAGGACTCCGCCTCGGCCGAGCCGCCCTCGACGCGGTCGCCGATCCGGGGGTGGGCGGCCAGCGCGATCGCCACGTCGTCCCACGGCAGGCCGCGGGCGACCTCCTCGGCGCGGTCCACCAGCGTCTCGACGTCCCGGTAGGGACGTCCGGCCGCGACCTCCGCGGCGAAGCGCGGGGCGGCGTTGCAGGCCCGGAGGTCCTGGACGGCCTGGTCGGCGGGCTCGTCGTTGAAGTCGTCGAGGGTGGCCACGGTGAGAGGATGCCAGTTCCGCTGGTCGAGGGAGGGGTCGTCGGATGGCTGACGTGCGCGTGGAGGGCCCGCCGGTCGACCGGGGCGAGGAGATCCTGACGCCGGAGGCGCTGGCCTTCGTCGCCGATCTGCAGACCCGCTTCGGCGCCCACCGCGATGCGCTGCTGGCCGCCCGTGCCACCCGCCGGGCCGAGATCGCCGCCGCCCGCCGGATCGACGTCCGGCAGGAGACCGCCGCCGTCCGCGAGGGGGCGTGGCAGGTGCCCCCGCCGCCGCCCGGCCTGGTCGACCGCCGGGTCGAGATCACCGGGCCCACCGAGCCGAAGATGGCGATCAACGCGCTCAACTGCGGCGCGAACGTCTGGCTGGCCGACCTCGAGGACGCCAACACCCCGCACTGGCGCAACGTCGTCGGCGGGCAGGTGGTGCTCAAGGACGCCGTCCGCCGCACGCTGTCCTTCACCAGCCCGGAGGGCCGGGAGTACCGGCTCCGGGAGGACGGCGAGCTGCCGACGATCGTCCCGCGCCCGCGCGGCTGGCACCTGCCCGAGCGGCACCTGCTGGTCGACGGCGAGCCGACGGTGGGCGCCCTGGTCGACGCCGGGCTGTACCTGTTCCACAACGCGCGGGAGCAGCTCGACCGCGGCAGCGGCCCGTACTTCTACCTGCCCAAGATGGAGGGCCACCTCGAGGCCCGGCTGTGGGCGCTGGTGTTCGACCACGCCGAGCAGGTGCTCGACCTCCCGGCGGGCTCGATCCGCGCCACGATGCTCATCGAGACCATCCCGGCGGCGTTCGAGATGGAGGAGATGCTCCACGAGCTGGGGTCGCACGCCGCCGCGCTCAACGCCGGGCGCTGGGACTACCTGTTCAGCGTCATCAAGGTGTTCCGGGACGCCGGGCCGCAGTTCGTCCTGCCCGACCGGGCCGCCGTCACCATGACCGCGCCGATGATGCGGGCGTACACCGAGCAGCTGGTCGCCGTCTGCCACCGTCGGGGCGCCCTGGCCATCGGCGGCATGGCCGCCGCCATCCCCAGCCGGCGCGACGCCGAGGCCAACGAGCGCGCCCTGGCCAAGGTCCGCGAGGACAAGACCCGCGAGGCCGGCGACGGCTTCGACGGGTCCTGGGTCGCCCACCCCGATCTGGTGCCGACCTGCCGCGAGGTCTTCGGCGAGGTCCTGGGCGACCGGCCCAACCAGCTCGACCGCCTCCGCGACGACGTCCACGTCACGCCCGAGCAGCTGCTCGACGTCCCCGGCGTGCCCGGCGGGCGCACGCTGGCCGGCCTGCGGCTCAACGTGGAGGTGGCCCTGCGCTACCTGGCGGCCTGGCTGGGCGGGAACGGCGCCGTCGCCATCCACGGGCTGATGGAGGACGCCGCCACCGCCGAGATCAGCCGCTCGCAGGTCTGGCAGTGGATCCACGCCGGCGTCGAGCTGGACACCGGTGACGTCGTCACCGAGGAGCTCGTCCGCCGGGTCATCGACGAGGAGGTCGCCGCGATCGGCCAGCTGGACCGCCTGGACGACGCCCGGGCGCTGTTCGAGCAGGTGGCGCTGGCCGACGAGTTCCCGGACTTCCTGACCCTGCCGGCCTACGGGCTCGTGGAATGAACGGCGCGCTTCCGGAGGAGCTGTACGCGGAGCTGGACCGGCGCCTGACGCCCACCGACGCCCTGCGGCTGGCGCGGTACCCGGGCGAGTGGCCGGAGCGGCAGCCCGTGCACACCTGCTACGTCCCGGCCGACGCCGTCGTCCCCGGGCTGGCGGGGGAGTGGGGTGCGGCCGCGCTCGACGCGCTCGACGAGCACGGGCTGCCCGACCTGGGCCTGGACCCCGAGCTGGTCGAGCAGGTCCTGCCCCGGGTGCGGGCGAAACTGGCGGACGAGCCGATCGAGGATCTCCGGGTCGACGCCGAGGACGGCTACCGCCGGTCCGCCGACCACGAGGACGACGACGTGCTCGCGGCGGCCGCGGCCCTGGCCGCCGACGCCGCTGCGGGCACCGCCCCGCCGTCGGTCGGCATCCGCGGCAAGTCCCTCGAGGCGCCCACCCGGCGGCGCGGCGTCCGGTCGCTGGACCTCTTCCTGGGCGCGCTCGACCGCGGCCGCGCCGTCGTCACGCTGCCGAAGGTGACCGACGTCGAGCAGGTGCGGGCGTTCCTCACCGTCCTGGACGCGCTGCAGGCGGCGCACGGCGTGAGCCTCGACCTGGAGCTGCAGGTCGAGACGCCGCAGGCCGTCCTCGGCGCCGACGGCACCGCCGCGCTCGCCCGCATGGTGCACATCGCCGGGCCGCGGCTGATCGGCCTGCACTACGGCACGTACGACTACAGCGCCGCGCTGGGCATCGCCGCCGAGTACCAGGCGTCGAACCACCCGGCGGCCGACTTCGCCAAGAACCTGATGCAGGTCGCCGTGGCCGGCACCGGCGCGCACGCCGTCGACGGCTCGACCAACGTGCTGCCCGTCGGCGACCGGGACCGGGTGCACCACGCGTGGCAGCTGCACGCCCACCTGGTGCGCCGTGCACTCGTGCGGGGCCTCTACCAGGGCTGGGACCTGCACCCGGCGCAGCTGGTCACCCGGTACGTCGCCACCTACGCGTTCTTCCGCGCCGCCCTGCCGGCGGCGTGCGCGCGCCTGGCCGCCTACCTCGACCGGGTCGACGCCGGCGTCCTCGACGAGCCGGCCACCGCCCGGGCGCTGGCCGGCGTGGTGCTGCGCGGTCTGGACTGCGGTGCGGTCGACGACGCGGACGTTCGTGCCTCCGGCGGGCCGGAGCGTGCCGACCTGGATAGTCTTGCTGGCCGGCGGCCCGGGGGAACCGGAGGGGCCGCCGACCGTCGTCCGGCCGGCTGACCCTCGCACGGCCCGTACGAGAGGGCTCGCATGAGCGCGTTACCGGTGGCCGCCTGCCCGACCGAGGCCGAGCTCGAGTTCGACCGGCAGGTCGACGCGCTGGTCATGACCGGCCTGCCCGAGGCGATGGAGCTGGCGGAGAGCTGCTTCCGGGCCTGCGCGGAGCCGCTGCGCGACCTGCTCCCGCCGGTTCCCCGCGACCGGGACGGCATCCCGTTCGTCGTCGTCTTCCCCCACCTGCCGGTCGTGCCGGTGCTCGAGACCGTCCACACGGTGGGGGGCGCCGGCTTCACCACGATGTCCGACGACGACCTCGCCGCGTTCCGCCCGCTGCCCGAGCTCGACGTGCCGGCCTCGCCGTACCTGCTGCTCGACGTCGACCTGGGCGCCGACACCTTCGACGTGCCTCCGGGCGAGGTGCTGCCCCGGCTGGCCGCCGCCGGGCGATCCCCGCTCACCATCGCCGAGGGCCTGGCGGTGCTGGTGTCCGACCCGGGTGTGCTGCGCAGCCGCAACTGCTTCTCCCTGGCCGGTTCGCGCGCCGGGGACAAGCGGGTGCCGGCGCTGTGGGTGAGCGCCCGCCGTCCCCGGCTCGGCTGGTGCTACCAGGGGGCACCGCACAGCTGGCTCGGAACCGCGTCCTGCGGCGCCCGTCGCGGCGAGCCGCACGCGGTCTGATCGTGCCCGCCCCGGTTGCACGGTGCTTGCGCACATGGCTCAGAATGAACGTTCAAGCGACCGGCGCCGACCGGCCGGAGGACGACGCGGGGGGCTGGTGGACCGATCAGCGACGGAGTGCTCGTCGCCGGCTGTCCTCCCCAGCCAGCGGGACGGGCGCGAGCAGCACATGAGCAGTGCGCACGCCGCTGCGGTGGTCGGCAGCGAGGCCGAGCTGCTGGCCGTGGCCCTGCCCTTCCTGGACGCCGGCCTGCAGGCGGGTGACCTGGTCGCGCTGACCTGCCCGCCCGAGACGGTCGCCCTGATCTCCCGCGAGCTGGGCGAGCGGGTGCACGCGGTCGAGTTCGACACGCGGCTCAGCCTGCTCGGGGCACGCGCTCCCGACGCCCTGAGCACGTGCAGCCGCTACCTGGAGCGCGCCACGTCGGCCGGGTCGGGGCGGCTGCGGATCCTGGCGGACGTCGACTTCGGCAGCGAGGCGGCCGACTGGCGCGAGGGCCAGCGGTTCGAGTCGGTCTTCAACCGGCTCACGGGCGACGCCCCGGTGTCCTGCGTGTGCATGTACGACAGCCGCCGGCTGCCCGCACCCGTCGTGGAGAGCGCCGGCCACACCCACCCGGTCCTCGTCCAGGGCCAGTCCTGGACGGCCAACCCGGCGTTCCGCGACCCGAGCTCCTACATCCCGTCGCTGCCGTTGCCCCGGGAGCCGGTCGAGGACGGGGACCCGGTCTTCGCCGTCGACGACGCCCGCACGCTGGCGGGGCTCCGCCACCAGCTCGGTGCGGTCATCGCCTCCCTGGTGCCCGGGAAGGAACTCCAGGAGGACCTGCACCTGGCGGCCAGCGAGATCGCGGCCAACGCCTTCCGGCACGGGGCCCGGCCGGTCTCGGCGCGGGTCTGGGCCGACGCGGAGCGCATCGTCTGCGTGATCTCCGACGCCGGGACCTCCTACGGCGACCCGATCAGCGGCTTCGTCCCGGCCCACGGGCCGGACCTCTCCGCCGGCGGGATGGGCCTGTGGCTGGCCCGCAAGCTCTGGGACCACGTCGACGTCCTCCCCTCCCCGGCCGGGCTCAGCGTCCGGCTCAGCACCCGCCTCCGCTGACCTTTCGGGGCCGTTCCTTGACGGCGCGGTTCCTCACTGCTGAGGTACCGGGGTGATCGTGGTGACGGCGGCCGGGGGACGGACCGGTGCCGCCGTCGTCCGGGCCCTGTGGGCTCGCGGCGAGCGGGTCCGCGCCCTGGTCGGCGGCAGCCGGTCCTACCCGGGGCTCGCGGCGCTGAGCGCCGAGGTGGTCGCGGCCGACCTCGCCGACGCCGGCGCGGTGGAGCCGCTGCTCGACGGCGTCGACGCGCTGTACCTGATCTGGCCCAACTTCGACCCCGGCGAGGCGGCCGGCGCGACCGCGCTGCTGGCCGCCGCCCGCCGGGCCGGCGTCGGCCGGGTGGTCTACCACTCCGTGCTCCGCCCGCAGGCGCGCTCGATGCCGCACCACGCCGCCAAGGACCGCGTCGAGGAGGCCCTGGACGCCAGCGGGCTGCGCTGGCGGGTGCTCCAGCCCTGCGCCTACGCCGACAACTTCGACGGGCAGATCGCCCGCGTCGCCGCCAGCGGCACGCTCGCCAGCCCGTGGGGTCTGGAGCAGGCGCAGTCCCTGGTCGACCTGCGCGACGTCGCCGAGGCCGCCGCGGTCCTGCTGACGCAGGACGGGCTCGACGGCGGCACCTTCGAGGCGGTCGGTCCCGAGCCGCTCACCGCGCCGCGCATCGCCGAGCTGATGGCCGAGCGGCTGCGGCGCGCCGTCCGCGCCGTCGACGCCGTCCCCGACGGACCGGTGCCTCCGGTCGAGGACTACGCCGCGCACTGCACCCGGCTCATGTTCGACCACTACCGCGCCCACGGCTTCACCGGCAGCCCGCTGGTGCTCGAGGCCCTGCTCGGGCGCCCACCGCGCACCTTCGCCGAGCACCTCGCCGCGCGCGACCGGCCCGGCGCGGGCGACGAACTACGGTGAGCGCCGTGGAGGACGCCGTCGACCGGATCCTGGCGCAGTGGGCCCGGGAGCGTCCCGATCTCGACTGCTCGCCCATGGGCGTCATCGGCCGGATCACCCAGCTGCAGCGCGAGGTCTTCCTGGCCCAGCGCACCACCTTCGCCCGCTACGGGCTCGACGCGCCGTCCTTCGACGTCCTCGCCGCCCTGCGGCGGGCCGGGGCGCCCTACCAGCTGACCCCGACGGCGCTGATGCGCACGGCGCTGGTCACCTCCGGCGCGATCACCCAGCGGCTGGACCGGCTGGAGGAGCGCGGGCTGATCACCCGCGAGCGCAGCGAGGCCGACGGCCGGGCGGTGGTCGTCACGCTCACCGATGCGGGCCGGCGGGCGCTCGACGCCGCGCTGCCCGACCACCTGGAGACCGAGCGGGCGCTGCTCGACGGGCTGTCCGAGGCCGACCAGGAGGCGCTGGCCGGGCTGCTGCGGCGGCTGCTGGTGGCCCGGGGCCGTGTGCCGCAGGAGCCGAGCGGGGCCTAGCCCCTGGCGGCGTCGGCGAGCGCGCGGGAGTCCTTGCCCGAGCGCTTGGCGCTGTACATGGCGGCGTCGGCCCGGTGCAGCAGGGCCTCCGCCGTGTCGCCGACGATGCCGAGCGCCCCGCCGATGCTCGCCGTGACCGCGAGGCTCGTCCCGGACAAGGTCATCGGTGCCCGCACCGAGGTGAGCAGCCGGTCCGCGACCTCGCGCACCCGGTCGGCGTCGGCGCCGGCCAGCAGGACGGCGAACTCGTCGCCCCCGAGGCGGGCGACGACGTCGTTCCCGCGGACGTCGGCCGACAGCCGCGCGGCCACGGTGACCAGCAGCTCGTCGCCGGCCGCGTGGCCGAGGGTGTCGTTGACGGTCTTGAAGTCGTCGATGTCGACGAACAGGACCGCCGGTGGCGCGGCGGCGTCGATCAGCCGGGTGGCCGACTCCAGGCGCTCGGAGAACGACGTCCGGTTCAGCAGCCCGGTCAGCGGGTCGGTCGTGGCCTGGCGGCGCAGCTCGTCCTCGAACAGCTTGCGGTCGGTGACCTCGCGGAAGTTCACCACCCAGCCCTCGATGCCGACGGCGTCGACGCGGCCGCTGATCCGCATCTCCACCCAGCGGGTGCCGCCGGAGGCGTGCTCGACGCGGATGTCGGTGTCGACGACGCCGGCTCCACCCTCGCCGGAGTACCCGGCGGCGGCCACGGCCGCGCGGAGGCGGGGCTGGTCCCGGGGGTCGGCCAGGGCGATGGCGTCCCGGCCCAGGTAGTAGGCCGGTGGCCGGCCGAGCAGCGACTGGACGGCGGGGCTCATGTAGGCCACCGAGCCCGCCCCGTCGATGATCGCGATGACGTCGGCGGCGTTCTCGAGCAGCAGCTGCAGACGGGCCTCGCTGGCCACGAGCGCGGCGCGGGTGCGCTCGCGCTCCCGGCTCAGCGCGGTGAGCCGCCACAGCGCCATCGCGGTCAGGAGCGCGCTGCCGGAGCCGAGGACGAGGCCCATGCCGCCGCGGCCCACCGTCCACAGCACCAGCACGGCCGGGCTGACCAGCAGCGCGGCGCCCACGGCGACGATCCGGCCGGTCGTACCGCCCTGGTCGGTCGCCCCGCCGGCGCCCAGCTCGGCGACCGACGGGTGCCGCCCGGCCAGGCAGAGCGCCGCCAGGGGGAACAGGGACACGGGGTCGAGCACCGCGGACTCGCGCAGCGTGGAATCCATGAGGATGGCGCCGCCGTACCCGGCGACCGCGAAGGCGGCCGCGGCGAACAGCGCCGTGCTGGTCACGGTCCGGCGACCCGAGAGGGCCAGCGGCACGCACACGATCAGCAGGACGGCGGTCAGCAGCGGGGTGCCGATCCGGACCTCGAGCAGGTCGGTCCCGTCGGAGTGCCGATCGGCCTGGACGGCGAGCAGGATGAGCCCGGTGGCCACGACCAGCGTCGCGGTGTCGGTCCACGATCCCCAGTCCCGCCGCCGGCGACCGCTCAGGATCACCCCCAGCGCCCCCACGGCGAGCGCCGCGTAGGCGGCCACGTCGAGCGCCGACTCCAGGGGCGTGGTGAGGCCGGTGGCCACTCCGGCCAGCGCGAGGACCTCGACGAGGCAGCTCAGCGCGAAGAACGCGAGCCCGCACGCCAGCCCGGTCCAGGCGACGACGAGCGGCGCCCCGTGGCGTCGCAGGCCCGTCAGCACACCCGCGAAGCTCAGGGCGTAGAGGACGATCTCGGCGGCGGGACGCCACGGACCGTCCGGGACGACGGTGACGACGAGGCAGATGCCCAGCACGACCAGTGCCGCGTGCCGCCACGCGGCACCGGCGCTGGGAGTGGGCGTGCTCATGCGCCCGGTATCGACAGCTCCGCGGCCGACCTTGACCCGCCCACCCCGCACGGGGGATGACACCGCGGTCAGGGCATCGGGGGCAGGTCGGCCGGCTCCAGGTCCGGCCGGACCCGGACGAACCGCAGCGGGTGCCGGAACACCCCGGCCTGCAGGGCGGCGTCCGCGCTCACCTCGACGACGACGGTCGGCTCGACCCGCGTGAGCGCCACCGACAGCCGGCCGCCGCCGAAGCGGCCGGTGCCGATGCGCTCGGGCCACGGGTGGTCGCCGGTGGCGGGGGTGAGCACCGCGGCCAGTTCCTCGGACTGCCGGGGCGAGAGCGGTGTGCTGCGGCCGACGACGACGAGCTCGCCCTCCCGGTACCGGCCGGCGACGAGCTGGCTGGGCCGCTCGACCGTGCCGATGACGCCGCCGGCGACCACCTCGGTGGTCTCCCACGACTTGACCTTGAGCCACTCGCGACGGCCGGGCGCGTACCGGGTGCCCGCCCCCTTGGCGACCAGGCCCTCGACGCCGGCCGCGCGGAAGTCGTCGAACCAGGCCCTGGCCTCGGCGGGGTCGCTGGTGGCCGGGGAGAGCTGCATCGGTGGCGCCCAGCGGGCGGCCATCTCCTCGAGGGCGGCCCGCCGGCGGGACAGCTTCCAGGACCGCAGGTCCTCGCCGCCGGCGGCCAGCAGGTCGAAGGCCACGTAGGACGCCGGGTGCGCGGTCGCCAGGGCGCGGACGCGGCCGGGGGAGCTGACGATCCGCTGCTGCAGCAGCCCGAAGTCCAGCCGGGAGCCGTTCCACACGACGACCTCGCCGTCCACGACCGTGCCGGCCGGCACCTGGGCGACCGCGGCGGCGGCGACGTCGGGGAACCGGTCGGTGAGGTCGCGGCCCTGCTTCGACCAGACCCGGGTCGTGGCCCCGGAGCGCACGATCACCAGGCGGTAGCCGTCCCACTTGGGCTCGTACACGCAGCCGCCGGGGAGGGCGTGCGGCGCCGGGATCTCCCGCACCGGCTTGGCCAGCTCGACCGCGACCGGCCCGGACAGCTCGGGCGGCAGGCCCGGGAGGCCGGGGGCGGACAGTGGCACCCGGACAGCCTCGCCGCTGACCGGCGCGGACGCACGGCCGGCGGCGCAGGTCACACCCGTTCGAGGGCCGGTCGTGACCGCCCGTGGTCAGCCGAGGCGAGCGGCCAGATCCGCGGCGAACCCCTCGGCGACGGCGAGCTGCTCGGCCAGCGCGTGCACCCGCGCGGTGGCCGCCTCGTGGAACATCCGCAGCCGGTCGACCAGGACGGCGTCGCCCGGAGCCGCCGCGAGGTCGTCGAGCAGGGCGAGCAGCTCGTGCATCTCCTCCAGCGAGAAACCCAGCGGCTTCATCCGCTTGATCACCTCGAGGCGGGCCACGGCGTCCTCGCCGTAGAGCCGGAAGCCGCCCGCCGTCCGGCCGGTGGGCGGCACCAGGCCGCTCTCCTCGTAGAACCGGATGGTGCGCAGGCTCAGCCCGGTGCGCTCGGCCACCTGCCCGATCTGGAGCAAGCCGCCCCTCATCAGTGCGCGCCGGCCAGCGTGCCGCTGTGCCGCTCGTAGCGCTCGTACGAGTGCTCGTCGAGCCCCACGATGGTGGCGGTCTTCCCGCGGGTCGCGTACTTGTGCGTGATGGCGTCCAGCGCGGCGACCGTCGAGGCGTCCCACACCTGGGCGTTCGACAGGTCGATGACCACCTCGGCCGGGTCGTCGGCGTACTCGAACTGGGTGTACAGGTCGTTGCTGGACGCGAAGAACAGCGCGCCGTCCACCGCGTACCGGGCCGTGCCGTCGGCCTCGACGACGCGATGGACGTCCACCAGGTGGGCGATGCGCCGGGCGAACAGCACGCAGGCCACCAGGACGCCGACGCCCACGCCGATGGCGAGGTTGTGGGTGAGCAGCGTGACGGCGACGGTCGAGAGCATCACCGTGGTCTCGCTCTTGGGCATCCGGTGGATGGTCCGCAGGCTGTGCCAGTCGAAGGTCGCGATGGACACGAAGACCATCACAGCGACCAGCGCGGCCATCGGGATGATGCCCACGACGTCGCCGAGGACCACGACGAGCACCAGCAGGAAGACGCCGGCGAGGAAGGTGGACAGGCGGGTGCGGGCGCCCGATGCCTTCACGTTGATCATGGTCTGGCCGATCATCGCGCAGCCGCCCATGCCGCCGAAGAAACCGGAGGCGATGTTGGCCACGCCCTGACCCCAGGACTCGCGGGTCTTGTCGGAGTGGGTGTCGGTGATGTCGTCGACGAGCTTCGCCGTCATCAGCGACTCCATGAGCCCGACGAACGCGATCCCGAGGGCGTAGGGAGCGATGACCCCCAGCGTCTCGAGGGTGAAGGGCACGTCGGGCAGGAGGAAGAAGGGCAGGCTGTCGGGCAGGTCGCCCTCGTCGCCGACGTCGGGCAGGTCCCAGCCGACCGCCACCGTGATCGCGGTGAGCACGATGATCGCCACGAGGGGTGCCGGAACGGCGGTGGTCAGGCGCGGGAACAGGAAGATGATGGCCAGCCCCGCCGCCACCATGGGGTAGACCAGCCAGGGGACGTCGATCAGCTGCGGGAACTGCGCGGTGAAGATCAGGATCGCCAGCGCGTTGACGAAGCCCACCATGACGCTGCGCGGGATGAAGCGCATCAGCCGCGCGACCCCGGCCGCGGCCAGCAGGATCTGGAAGATCCCGCCCAGGATCACCGCCGCGAACAGGTACTGGACGCCGTGCTCCAGGGCCAGCGGTGCGACGACGAGGGCGATCGCGCCGGTCGCGGCCGTGATCATGGCCGGTCGGCCGCCGGTGAAGGCGATGACGACCGCCATGACGAACGAGGAGAACAGGCCGACCTGCGGGTCGACCCCGGCCAGGATCGAGAAGCTGATCGCCTCGGGGATCAGCGCGAGGGCGACGACGAGGCCGGCGAGGACCTCCGTGCGGAGCACCGACGGCGTGAGCCAGGCGGGACGGGACGGACGCAGAGCTGAGGGCATGCCACCGGTTCCGGGAAGTGCGCGACGCGCGGGGGAGCGAGCGCCCGGGCGGGCGCGGTCGCGAGCCAGTCTCCCCCAGACCCGACCCTCACGTGAGGGGAGAGTCGTGAGGTCTCGGTCACCCCGCGAGCCGGAGCAGGCCGTACGCCGCGAGGGAGGGGGCGTCGGTGAACCGGCCGTCGCGGATCCTGGCCCGCAGCTCGCTCTCGGTCACGAACGCCGTGCGCATGTCGGCCTCCGACGCCTCGCGGGCGGTCGGCCCGGGCGTCAGCTCGGTGGCGAGCCACACGTCGAACCGCTGCGTCATCAGGCCCGGGGCAAGGTCCAGCCGGCCCAGGTGCTCGAGCGACCCGGCCCGCAGGCCGGTCTCCTCGGCCAGCTCCGCGCGGGCCAGCTCCTCCGGGCTGCCGTCCGCGCCGGCACTCCAGGTGCCCTGGATGAACTCCCAGCTGCGCCGGCCGATGGGGTGCCGGAACTGCTCGACCAGCCAGAAGCCGTCCCGCTCCGCCGGGATCACCAGGGCGAAGTCGGGCCGCTCGACGACTCCGTAGACGCTGGTCGTCCCGTCGGGGTACTCGACCACGTCCTCGCGGACCCGCGTCCACGGGTTCCGGTAGACCTCCCGGCTGCTCGTCGTCCGCATGTGCCGAGCCTGGCAGACCGCTGTCACGATGGACGTCGATGACCGAGCGCAAGCCCCCGGGGATGTCCTTCGAGACCTGGGTGGAGGGCCAGATCGCCCAGGGCATGGCCCGCGGCGAGTTCGACGGGCTGGCCGGGGCGGGCAAGCCGTTGTCGAGCCGCGCCCTCGACCAGACCGGCTACGAGTGGGTGCTGGAGAAGGCGCGCAAGGAGAACCTCGACGTCTTCGGCATGCTCCCGCCCGGCCTGGCGCTGCGGAAGGAGCGCGACGACCTGCCCCGCCGGGCGGCCGCGCTGCCCTCCGAGGACGCCGTCCGCGCGCTGGCCGAGGACTACAACGCGCGGGTGCGGGAGTTCTGGCGGCGTCCGCAGGAGAGCCGCTGGTCCCCTGTCCCGGGCCTGGCCGACGTCGAGGCGCTGGCGCTGCAGTGGCGGGAGGGCCACCCGCCCCGCCCGGCGCCACCCGTCGAGGCTCCGCCGGTCCGGCGCCGCTGGTGGCGCCGGCGGAGTTGAGTCGGACGCTGTATCCGGAGGGCGCCGCCGGCCCCTCTTGACCGGTGCACAGGTCGGGGGAACCGTGAGTGCCCCGGCCATCGGCCGCAGGAGGTCGCCATGACCCGGTCCTGGTTCGCCCGTTGCCTGCTCGCCGCGCTCGGTGCGTGGCTGCTCGCGGCCTGCGGAGGTGGTGGCCCCGGCGTCGACGAAGCCGCCGCCGAGGCGGCCGCCTCCCGGTCCTCGACGGCGTCCGGCGACCCGGGCACCGACGAGGACGGCGACGCCCCGGACGCCGACGACGGGGCCGACGGCCCGGACCCCGGCGACGACGGCGGTGGTGGCCTGCCGGGCGGGCCGGGTGACGACGGCGGCGACGGCAGCGGCGGCGGTGGCGACGACGGCGGGGGCAACCCGGGCGGCCCGGGCGACCTGCTCGTCTTCGAGGAGCGCGGGGTGCCCTACGCCGAGTTCCGGGAGGGCAGCGGGCAGGTCTGCGAGGTCGAGGGCAAGTGCACGCTCGTCGGTCCGGTCGTCGTCGCCGGGGAACCGGACCCCGAGGGCAGCGCCGAGGACTGCCCGATCTCCGCGATGGAGTACGACCCGCCGCCCCGGCCGAATCCCGACCCCGAGCAGCGGGACCTGTTCACCGAGGGGGCGACCGTGACGGTGTCGGTGCGCTGCCCGGAGCCCGAGCCCGAACCGGAGCCCGAGCCCGAACCGGAACCGGAGCCAGAGCCCGAACCGGAACCGGAACCGGAACCCGAGCCCGAACCGGAGCCCGAACCCGAGCCCGGGGCCGGTCAGGAGTAGGCGTGGCAGCCGGCCCCGCGACGGAGGTCCCGGCCGCCGACGGCCGGGCGCCGGGCCTGCTCGCCGGGCCGGTCGAGACGGCGGCCGAGGAGCTCGGTGCGCGGGAGGCGTTCCCGCGGCTGCTGAAGGTCTTCGGTGCGGTCCTCGCGCAGACGTCCCTGCTGACCGGGCTGCTGTTCTACTTCGGGCGCAGCCGCAGCGCCGGGTACTACCGCTACTTCCGCGTGAACTTCACGGTCCTCGACCTGACCACGAACGACTTCCTGTTCGCCGGCATCGACGGCCTGTTCGTGCCGATCGCGGTCGCCTGCCTGCTCGCCCTCCTGCTGCTGTGGCTGAACCGTCTGCTGCTCACCCGGGTGCCCGAGCACGCGCGCAGCCGGGCGGTCCGGGTGCTCGTCCCCCTCGCCGCGGTGACCGGCGTGGTCCTCGTCGGTCTGGCGTTCCTCGACCTGGTCGCCGAGGGCGGTGTCTTCGGCGCGAACTCCCCGATCGGCGGGCTCTGCCTCGCCGTCGGCGTGATCGCGCTGGTCTACGCCGTCCGGCTGGTCCGTCTCTTCCTCCCGCCGGTGACCGGACCGGACGGCCGTCCCACGGCGACCACCGGCCTGGCCGAGTGGGGGGCGGCCTTCCTCCTCGTGACCATCGGGCTGTTCTGGGCGGCCGACGGCTACGCGTACGGCGTCGGCACCCGGGGGGCCATCACCCTGCACCGGGCGCTGCCGGACGTCCCGGAGGCGGTCCTCTACAGCGCGCAGAGCCTCAGCCTGGGCGCCGACGGGGTGACCGAGCGGCGGTGCGGCGACCCCGAGGCCGCCTACCGGTTCCGGTACGACGGGCTGCGGCTGGTCCGCCAGACCGGCGACCAGTACGTGCTGCTGCCCGCCACCTGGACGCGGGAGGACGGCACCGCGCTGCTGATCGCCCGGGGCGAGGGCGTGCGGTTGGAGTTCCGCGCCCCGGCCCCGGGCGATCGGGCCTGCTGACGATCAGGCCGCGGCGGGCACCCGGTCGAGGAAGCCGAGCACCTGGCGGATCCGGCCGTCGGCGTCCACGACGGCGACGTCGAACCCGGCGATCGGCGCCTCCTGGCCCTCGGGGCCGAGGTGCCACGTGAAACGGAGCTGGTCGTGGTGGGCGTCGACCGGCCCGGCGGCCTGGAACACGAAGCCCGGGAACTGCTGCTGCACGGCGGCGATCGTGGCCTCGAGCTGGTCGCGTCCCTGGACGTCGGCCATCGGGTCGGTGTAGCGCACGTCGGCGGTGAACACGTCGGCGATCGCCGCGCGGCGGGCCTCGGGGTCGGTCTCGTTCCAGGCGGCGAGGTAGCGGCCGGCGAGCTCGGGGGTGGCGGTCATGTCGTTCTCCTTCTTCTCTGTTCCTGGTGGAGGTGTCAGCGCCGGCGGAGGCCGGCGAGCTGCAGGGCGGCGAACGCCGCGACGACGACGGCCTGGAGGACGAGCCAGACCGCGCCGAGGGTGGTGGGGGAGCCGAACCCGGTGACGACGGCGGCGGCGCTGCCGATCACCCAGAGGGCGTTCGCGCCGATCACCGCCTCGACCGCCGGGACGTTCAGCGGGCGGGTCCGCGCGGTCAGCCAGACGGCGCCCGCGAAGACGACGAGGAACGCGCCGACGCCGCGGAGCAGGCCGGTGGACAGGCCGAGGACGTCGTCGAGCAGCGGTGCGGCCAGCAGGTAGGCCGCGCCGTTGGCGCCGGTGACGACGGCGTCGAGCAGGAGGGCCGGGCGGAGGAGCCCGCCGCTGCGGAGGGACCGGGGGGATGCGGTTGTCGTGGTCATGGCGACAACCGTGCCGGTGCCGGAGAGGCCCGTCGATTACCTCGCAGGTAAGCGACAGCCGGCCGCCTCGTCGCTAGCGTCGCCGTCGTGACCAGCGCACTCGCCCGGGACGGGCACGTCGGAGACCTGCTTCGCGACTGGCGCCAGCGCCGCCGCCTCAGCCAGCTCGACCTGGCCAGCGAGGCCGGCGTCTCGTCTCGGCACCTGAGCTTCGTGGAGACCGGTCGCGCCCGGCCCAGCCGTGAGATGGTCCTGCACCTGGCCGAGCAGCTCGAGGTCCCCCTGCGCGAGCGCAACGACCTGCTGCTCGCGGCCGGCTTCGCGCCGCTCTACGGCCGGCGGGCCCTCGACGACCCGGACATGGCCGCCGTCCGCCGGGCGATCGACCTCGTCCTGGCTGCCTACGAGCCCTACCCCGCCGTCGTCGTCGACCGGTCCTGGCAGCTGGTGGCGGGCAACAGCAGCGTCGCCCTGCTCACCGAGGGGGCGGCCGAGGAGCTGCTGGCGCCGCCGGCCAACGTGCTGCGGCTCAGCCTGCACCCCGACGGCGTGGCGCCCCGGATCCTCAACCTGCCGCAGTGGCGGCGGCACGTGCTGCACCGGCTCGACCGGGAAGCCCACCTCACCGGCGATCCGCAGCTGCGCGCGCTGCACGAGGAGCTCGCGGCCCTGCCCGGCGGCACCGACCGCACGCCGCCGGACGGGATCGCCGTCCCGTTGCGCATCCGCGCCGGGGACGACGTCCTGAGCTTCCTGGGCACGGTGACCACGTTCGGCACCGCCGTCGACCTCACCGCCGCCGAGCTGAGCATCGAGGCATTCCTGCCGGCGGACCCGCACACGGCCGAGGTGCTCCGCCGGTTCCGGTGAGCAGCGGGGTCCTTTCGCTAGAGGACGTCGAACTCGTTGAACGCCGCGCCGCCGGACAGGGTGGCGTAGCCGGGGCCGCGGTCGAAGAACGGCTCCTCGCCGGTGCGGGCGTCCCGCATCTCCCGGCGCAGCTGCTCGGTGGCCGCCTCGTCGGCGGTGCCGTCCTCGCGGACGACGACGCCGTAGTCCACCCGCGCGCCCTCGACGGAGACCTTTCGCCAGGCGATGTCGCGCAGCACCTCGTCGACCGGCCGGTCCAGCGGGTCGCCCCAGCCGCCGCCGCCCGTCGTCCGGATGCGGACGACCGTGCCGGCCTTCAGCGGCTCGGCGTCGGCGAGCGCGTCGACGTCGTGCTCGTCGGGACCGCCCGGGTCGACGGTGATCTGGAACGGCCGTCCCGCCTTGCCGCCCTTGACGCCCCAGCAGGCGAGGATCGAGCGGTCGGCGATGGACATGAAGTGGGCGTCGCGCAGCACCCGGATGTGCTTCTCGTAGCCGCAGCCGCCGCGGTAGCGCCCGGGGCCGCCGGAGTCCATGGCCAGGCCCAGCCGCTCCACGCGCAGCGGGAACCGGGACTCGGTGAACTCCGTGGGCAGGTTCCGCGAGTCGGGGACGACGTGGATGGTGTCCTCGCCGTCGGCGTAGTACCGCCCGCCCGAGCCGCCGCCGAGCACCTCGCGCATGAGGTAGGGCTCGCCGTCGAAGTCGGTGCCGTAGACGCCGGTGTAGCGGATCGTCTCCTGGTCGGCGGGCATCCGGCCCCCGGTCGCCTTCGCGAGCACGCCGGCCAGGACGCCGAGCAGCCGGAGGATGACGAACGTCCGGGCGTTGGTGGGCGCCGGGAAGATCGGGGTGAGCAGCGTCCCCTTCTCCGGGAACCGCATCTCGATGAGCGGGACGACGCCCTCGTTGACGTCGAGCTCCGCCATCCGCTCGGGCGTCGCCGCGAGGTTGCGCAGGATCGGCGCCAGCCACTTCTTGAGGAAGTTGCCGTCGGCGTAGTCGCCGCAGTGGTTGATCGGTCCCTTGGCCTGCGGGCCGGTGCCGGTGAAGTCGATGACCAGCGGGACGTCCTTCGACGAATCCATGGTCAGGGTGATCCGCTGCCGGTGCAGCTGGGGCTCCTCGACGCCGTCGTGCTCGGCGTAGTCCTCCCAGACGTAGGTGCCGTCGGGGATCTGCGACAGGATCTCGCGCCGGTAGACCTCGGTGGAGCCGGCGAGGATCGCCTCGAAGCAGGCCTCGACGGCGGCGACGCCGTAGCGGTCGAACAGCTCGCCGAGGCGGCGGGCGCCCGCGAGGCAGGCCGAGCACTCGGCGTCGAGGTCGGCGGCCAGCGAGTCGGGCATCCGGGAGTTGCGCGTCATGATCTTCAGCGCCGACTCGTTCGGCACGCCGCGGTCCCACAGCTTGATCGGAGGGACCATGAGGCCCTCCTCGTACACGCTGGTCGCCGCAGACGGCATGGAGCCGGGCACCGCGCCGCCGATGTCGTCGTGGTGGCCGAACGCCTGGATGAAGGCCACGACCTCGGGCTCGCCGGTCTCCGGCGACGCCGCGAACACCGGCACCGTGACGCACAGGTCGGGCAGGTGGCCGATGCCGCCTTCGGACAGGTAGACGTCGTTGTGGAAGAAGACGTCGCCGACGTTCATCGTCTCGATCGGGTAGTCGCGCACCACCGGGTGCACGAGCGCCGAGTACGAGCGGCCGGTGAGCTTGCGCAGCTTCCGGTCGTGGATGCCGGCGCGGAAGTCGTGGGCGTCACGGATCATCGGCGAGCGCGACGTGCGGCCGATGGAGGTCTCGACCTCCTTCTCGATCGCGGCCAGCGTGCCGGCGACGATCTCGACGAGCACCGGGTCGGCGTCGACCTTCTGCTGCTGGGTCACTGGGCGTTCTCCTTCGTGAGCAGCAGGTTGCCGAAGTGGTCCACGGTCGCGGCGAAGCCGGGGTGCACGGGCACGGTGGAGCCGAACTCCTCGATGATCGCGGGGCCGCTGACCACGTCGCCCGGGGCGAGCCTGGTCCGGTCGTAGGTGGGCGTGTCCACCCAGTCGTCGAAGAACACCCGCCGGGAGCCCGTGACGGCCCGGTCCGTCCCGCCCTCGCCCGGCTGCAGCCGGACGATGTCGGGACGGCGGATGGGGCCGATGCCGCTCACCCGCAGGTTGACCCACTCGACGGCCTGTCGCGGGTCGTCGGCGAAGTCGTAGCCGTAGAGCTGGCGGTGCGCGGCGTGGAAGGCCTGCGCCACCTCCTCCGCGGCGGCCGCGTCGAGCTCGCCGTCGGCGACCGGCACCCGCACCTCGAAGGCCTGGCCCACGTAGCGCAGGTCCGCGGTGCGCTGCATCCGCTGCTCGTCGGGGCCGAAGCCCTCGCCGTCCAGCGCGGTCCGCGCCTGGGCCTCCAGGTCGCCGAAGACCGACTGCACGCGCGCGAGGTCGAGGTCGACGTGCTTGCTGACGACGGTCTGCACGTAGTCGTTGCGGACGTCGACGGTGAGCAGGCCGAACGCGCTGACGTTGCCCGGGTTCGGGGGCACCAGGGTGCGGGGCAGGTTGAGGATGTCCATCAGCCGGCAGGCCAGCAGCGAGCCGGAGCCGCCGAACGTGGTGAGCGTGAAGTCGCGGACGTCGAGGCCGCGGGCGACGGTCACCTGGCGCAGCGCGTTGGCCTGGTTCCACGCGGAGATCTCGAGGATGCCGGTGGCCGTGCGCTCGACGTCCAGGTCGAGCGAGGTGCCCAGTTCCTCGAGGGCGGCGGCGGCGTTCTCCTTCGACAGCGGGATCTCCCCGCCGAGCAGGTGCGGGGGGATCCGGCCGAGGACGACGTGCGCGTCGGTCACGGTCGGCTGGTCGCCGCCGTTGGGGTAGCAGATGGGCCCGGGGTCGGCGCCGGCCGACTTCGGGCCGACCTTGAGCGTGCCCTCGGGGGAGAGCCAGGCGATCGAGCCGCCGCCCGCGCCGACGGTGACGACGTCGATCATCGGGATCTTCGACGGGTAGTCGCCGACCGAGCCCTCGGTGGTGAGCGCGGGCTCGCCGTCGATGACCACCGTGACGTCGGTGGAGGTGCCGCCGCCGTCGCAGGTGAGCACCCGGTCGAACCCGGCGGTGCCGGCGATGAGCGCCGCGCCCAGGGCGCCGGCGGCCGGGCCGGACAGCATCGTGGTGATCGGCTGGTGCACGACCTCGCCGGCCGACAGGACGCCGCCGTTGCTCTTCATCACGTAGAAGGGCACGCCGGGGGCGATCTCGTCGAGGCGCGTGCGGATGTTGGTGACGTACGCGCCGACCTTCGGCTTCACGGCGGCGTCGACGAGCGTGGTCACCGAGCGCTCGTACTCGCGGTACTCGCGCAGCACCTGGGAGCTGATGCTGACGACGGCGTCCGGGTGCTCCTCGCGGATCACCTCGAGCATCCGGCGCTCGTGGGCGTCGTTCGCGTAGGCGTGCAGGAAGCAGACGCCGACCGTGGTGATGCCGGCGTCCTTGAAGAAGCGGGCGGCGGCGCGGGCGTCGTCCTCGTCGAAGGGCCGCACCTCGGTGCCCGTGTGGTCGAGCCGGCCGCGGACCGTGCGGACCAGGTCGGCCGGGACGATCCGGGGCGGCTTGACCCAGAAGTAGCTGTTGCCGTAGCCGTCGGGCACCGACTGGCGGGCGATCTCGAGGACCGACTCGTAGCCCTCGGTGGTGATGAACCCGATGCGGTCGAGCTTGCCCTCGAGCAGCTGGTTGGTGGCGACCGTCGTCCCGTGGCTGACCGCGGTGACCGCGCTGCCGTCGAGGTCCATCAGGTCGAGGACCTTTCGGACACCGTTGAGGAAGCCCTCGGCCGGGTCGGCGGGGGTGGACGGCGTCTTGGTGGTCGTCGTGCGACCCGACTCCTCGTCCACGGCCACGACGTCGGTGAACGTCCCGCCGGTGTCGATGCCGATGCGGACCCGGCGAGCAGTCATGGCCGATACCTTAGCGATGAGATACCTCTACCGGAAGATGGTCGCGGCGAGTGTGCACCCACCGGGCCCATCCGGCCGGGATGAGCCCGCACAGTGCACGGTCAGTCGGCGAGCGAGCGCAGGATGCGGGCGAGGGTGGCGCGGTCGTCGGGGGAGAGGCGACCGTAGAGCTCGGCGGCGTCCGCCGCCCGGGCGGCGGCGATCTCGTCGCGCACCCGCCGGCCCCCGTCGGTGGGCCGCAGCAGCACCGCGCGCCGGTCGGCCGGATCGGGGGAGCGCTCGACCAGCCCGCGCTCCTGGAGCGCGTCGGCCACCTCGGTCGCCGAGCGGGGGGCGATGCGCAGGCGCTCGGCCAGGTCGGACAGGCGGACGCCGTCATGGCCGGTGATCACCATGAGCGCGCGCGCCTGGTGCGGCGAGAGGTCCCACGGCTCGAGCACCTCGCGGAACCGCCGGCGCTGGGTGCGGGCGACGCGCATCAGGAGGTCGCCCAGGTCAGCCGCGCCGTCGTCCACGGCGGAATGGTATCGACGACGACGCGGTTACCACACCGTGAGGTAACCTCAGCATCCGGAACGAGGAGGTGGTCGGCATCGACGAGCAGATGCGTGGTGGGGGCCGGAGCGGCGCCCGCCCCGACCCGGCCGACAAGGCGCAGCTCGAGCGGTCTCCCGTGCGGTGGGGCCGCGTCGCAGCGCTGTTCCGGCCCTACCGGTGGCAGCTCGCGGTGGTCGTGGCCCTGATCGTGGCGTCGTCCGCGGTCGCGCTCGCCACCCCCTTCCTCATCCGCCTGGTCATCGACGAGGCGATCCCCGAGCAGGACGTCCTGCTGCTGCTGTGGGCGGTCGGCGGCATGCTCGCCGTCACGGTCGTCACCGCGATCTTCGGCGTCGTCCAGACCTGGCTGTCGACCACGGTCGGCCAGCGGGTCATGCACGGCCTCCGGACGGCGGTGTTCACCCATCTGCAGCGGCAGTCGCTCGGCTTCTTCACCCGCACCAAGGGCGGCGAGGTGCAGTCGCGGCTGACCAACGACATCGGCGGCATGCAGTCGGTGGTCACCTCGACCGCGACGTCGTTCGCCTCGAACGCCACCACCGTCATCGGCACCGTCGTCGCGATGGCCGCGCTGAGCTGGCGGCTGTCGCTGCTCTCGCTGATCGTGCTCCCGCCCGCGATCGTGCTCACCCGCCGGGTGGCCCGCATGCGCCGGACGATCACCGCGCAGCGGCAGCGCTCCCTGGCCGATCTGCACTCGCAGGTCGAGGAGGGGCTCTCGATCAGCGGGGTGCTGCTCGGCAAGACCCTCGGCGCCGGGCCCGCCCAGTCGCGGCGGTTCGCCGGCACCTCCGAGGACCTCGTGGCGCTGGAGGTGCGCTCCCAGCTCGCCGGCCGCTGGCGGATGGCCACGATGAGCATCGTCTTCGCCGGGATCCCGGCCCTGATCTACCTGGCCGCCGGGCTGCCCGCGACGTCGGGCGGGATGACGATCGGCACCCTGGTCGCCTTCACCACCCTGCAGGGCGCCCTGTTCCGCCCGCTGATGCAGCTGCTCGACATCGGCGTCTCGCTGACCGCCTCGATGGCGCTGTTCAGCCGGGTGTTCGAGTACCTCGACCTCCCCGTCGACATCGACGACCCGGCCGACCCGGTCCGCCTCGACCGGGTCCGCGGCGAGGTCCGGTTCGAGGGCGTCGGGTTCAGCTACCCGGACGGCGTCCGGCCGGCCCTGGCCGACGTCGACCTGACGGTGCCCGCGGGGATGACGCTGGCGCTGGTGGGGGAGACGGGCTCGGGCAAGAGCACGCTCGCCTCGCTGGTCGCCCGGCTGAACGACCCGACCACGGGTCGGGTGACCGTCGACGGCGTCGACGTCCGGGACCTGACGCTGGCCGACCTCGCCGGGATCGTGGGCGTCGTCGCGCAGGAGACCTACCTGCTGCACGGGACGATCCGCGAGAACCTCCTGCACGCGAAGCCCGACGCCACGGACGCCGAGATGCGGGACGCCGCGCGCCGCGCGCAGGTGCACGACGTGATCGCCGCCCTGCCCGACGGCTACGACACCGTCGTCGGCGCCCGGGGCCACCGGTTCTCGGGTGGGGAGAAGCAGCGGCTGGCCATCGCTCGCACGCTGTTGCGCGATCCGCGGATCCTGGTCCTCGACGAGGCGACCAGCGCGCTGGACAACGAGACCGAGCGCGCGGTGCAGGCCGCTCTGGACGAGGCGGCCCGGGGGCGGACGACGATCACCATCGCGCACCGCCTCTCGACGGTGCGCGACGCCGACCGGATCGCCGTCCTGGACGCCGGGCGGGTCGTCGAGCAGGGGTCGCACGACGACCTGATGGCCCTGGGCGGGCGGTACGCCCGGCTGGTCGGCTCCGCCGAGCGCTCCGTGGAACTGGTCGCCTAGCGTGCGCGGTCAGGCGGGGACGGCGGTCTTCTCGCCCCAGAACTCGTCGACCGCGTACTGGTCGCGGCTGTGCAGCCACGACTCGGCGATCTGCCCGTCGCGCAGCCGCGCCACGTGGGCGAGGTTGTTCACGAGCGGCCGGTCCCGGTCGGGGCGGGTGGCGGTGTAGGTGCACAGCGCCACCCCCCACTCGCCGTCGTCCAGGACGCGGTGGACGGTCAGGTCGAGGGTCCCGCCGGTGACCTCGTGCGCGTGGCCGACGAACGCCAGCACGCCCTCGCGTCCGGTGTAGGTGCCGGTGTTGGAGCTGCGCCCGGGCACGTGCAGCACGGTGTCCTCGGTCAGCGCGGTGACGGCGGTGGCCATGTCGCCGGCGGCCAGGGCGTCGTACCAGGTGGTGAGCGGTGAAGCCATGTCGTCCTCCAGGGGTCGGTCCCCCGTGCGGTTATTTCGACGTCGAAATGATGGCTCCGCGGGTATTTCGATGTCAAACTCTTTCTGTGTCTGAGCCCGGGGATGACGCCGTGGACCAGATGGTGGCGCAGTGGCGCCGCGAGCGGCCCGACCTCGACCCCGCCTCGATGGCGGTCTTCGCGCGGCTCACGCGGGCGCACACCGCGGCGTCCCGGGCGATCGAGGCCACCCTGGGACGGCACGGGCTGAACCGGGGCGAGTTCGACCTGCTGGCCTCGCTGCGCCGGTCCGCGCCGCCCTTCCGCCTCTCCCCCGGCGAACTCGCCCGTGCGATGGTCCTCTCGCCCGCCGCGACCACCCACCGGCTGCAGCGGCTCGAGGAGCGCGGCTGCGTCGTCCGCCGTTCCGACCCGGACGACGGACGGTTCGCCCTCGTGGAGCTGACCGCTGAGGGGAAGGCGCTGGTCGACGCGGCGGTGGCCGACCACGTCGCGACCCTGGACCGGATGCTCGAGGCCCTGCCGGTCGGTGACCGGGCGGCGTTCACCGGGATGCTCGCCGCCGTGGAGCGCGCTGCCGGCGCGTGACCGTGACGGTCGTCGCACCGCGGAATCCGTGTCGCGCACCACCCGGTTGCGCCCCAACATGGATCCGTTCACGCCGGGACGACCCGGGGCCGGCGGGGACCCTCAGGTGACCCGTACCTGCGGTCACACTTGCGGCCTCCTGCCCACATGACCACAGAATCGTCGAGGAAGCACCCGGGAGCCGGACCGGACCGACGGCGGGGGGCGTGGCGGTGAACGCTCAGCCGCTGGCAGGTGTCCAGGCCGACCAGCTGCTGCGCGACTTCGTGCACGCCAGCGACGCGCTGGTCTGCATCGTGGACGGCGACGGCAGGATCCTGCTGGCCAACCCGGCGCTGCAGCAGTTCACCGGGCAGACGGAGGCCGAGCTCCGCGGCCGGCGGTTCTGGGACGTCTACGTCGTCCCGGAGCACGTCGCGCTCTCCCAGGACGCCGTCCAGCGGGCCATGGCGACCGGGGTCGCCCACCCGCAGGAGGGCGACTGGCTCACCGGGGACGGGGAGCGCCGCCGCGTCGCGATGCGGAACACCGTGCTGGTCGACCAGCAGGGCCGGCCGTACGCGATCGGCTGCGTGGCTCTCGACGTCACCGACGACCGCCGGCGCGAGGCGCTGCTCCACCAGCGCGCGCAGACCGACGGGCTCACCGGCCTGGCCAACCGCGGGGCGCTGTTCGACGCGCTGCACGTCCGGCTGTCCGACGGCCCCGGCTGCGGGCTGCTGTTCTGCGACCTCGACCAGTTCAAGGTGGTCAACGACCGGTACGGGCACGCGGTGGGTGACTCGCTCCTCATCGAGGTGGCCCGCCGGATGGCCGAGCTGGCCGGCCCCGGCGACCTGGTGGCCCGGTTCGGCGGTGACGAGTTCGTCATCCTGTGCCCGGGCGCGTCCGGGGCCGAGCTCGTCGCGCTGGCCGAGCGGGTGGCCGAGGCGGTGCGCGCCCCGTTCCCCGGGCCCGACGAGCCGCTCGTCGTGGGGGTCAGCGTCGGCGTCGCGGTCGGCCGTCCCGGGGACGACGCCGACGAGCTGATCACCCGAGCGGACCGGGCGATGTACGGGGCGAAGGCGCACCCCCACCGGCAGGGAGGGAGTCCCCGCCGCGCGGGCGACTGAGAAAGACGTGCGGTCGATGTCGATGAGCGGCGCTGCCGTTCGTCGTCCAGGTGAGGGGACGCCCGCCCGGGGCGCCCACCACCTGGAGGAGTCGCCATGCGTCCGCTCGTCGTCACCACGTTCGTCACCATGGACGGGGTCATGCAGGCCCCCGGCGGTCCGGGGGAGGACCCGTCCGGAGGGTTCTCGCACGAGGGCTGGCTGCCGCCCTTCTTCGACGACGTGCTCGGCGAGCAGATGAGCACGTGGTTCACCGGCGCCCAGGACTTCCTGATCGGGCGCACCACCTACGAGATCTTCTACGCGTCGTGGCCGCAGATGATCAGCGACGACCCGGTCTCCCAGGGGCTCAACTTCAAGAAGAAGTACGTCGCCTCGCGCACGCTCGAGTCGGTGGAGTGGGAGACGGCGGAACTGCTGCGGGGCGACGTCGGCGAGGCCGTCCGCGCGCTGAAGGCGCAGGACGGCGGCGAGCTCCAGGTGCACGGCTCGGCCGGGCTCATCCAGACGCTGCTGCGCGAGGACCTCGTCGACGAGCTGCGGCTCGCCGTCTTCCCGGTCGTGCTGGGTGAGGGCAAGCGGCTCTTCGGCGACGGCGCGATCCCCCGGACCTGGCGGCTCGGCCACCACGCGGTCTCCTCCACGGGGGTCCTGATCACGACCTACCGGCGCGTCGGCGAGGTCGAGACGGGTGCGGTCGGCCCCGAGTACGAGTGACGGAGGCTCGACACGGCTGAGTCCTGAGTCCATACTCAGGACCGTGGCGGACGGAGTGGCGCAGGTGCTGGCCCTGGTGGGTGAGCGCTGGGCGCTGCTCGTCGTCCGCGAGGTCTCCCTGGGCCTGCGCCGGTTCAACGAGCTGGAGGCCGCGACCGGCGCGCCGCGCACCGTGCTCTCCGACCGGCTCCGGCGGCTCACCGACGCCGGGATCCTCGCCACCCGTCCGTACCAGCTGCCGGGCAGCCGGGCGCGGGTCGAGTACGTGCTCACCGACGCCGGCTACGACCTGCTGCCGCTGCTGGCCGCGATGTCGGACTGGGGCGACCGGCACCTCGGCGCCGCCGGGGACGCCGAGGTCGTCTACCGGCACGGCGGCTGCGGCGGCCGGGTCACCGCCCGCCTCGTCTGCGAGTGCGGCGAGGAGACCGCTCCCCGCGAGCGCCTCGTCGCCCAGGTCAACCGCTAGCCCCCACCCCGAGGAGAACCGCATGGCCGGCACGCTGCCCACCACCACCGACGCCACCTTCCGGGACGACGTGCTCGCCAGCGAGACGCCGGTGCTCCTCGAGTTCACCGCCACCTGGTGCCCGCCGTGCCGGATGATCGCGCCGGTGCTGGCCCAGATCGCCGCCGAGCAGGCCGGCCGGCTGCGGGTGGTCGCCATGGACGTCGACGAGAACCCGCTGACCGCGCGGGAGTACGACGTCCTCGGCATGCCCACCCTGGCGCTGTTCGTCGGCGGCGAGCGCGTGACCTCGGTGACCGGTGCCCGCCCGAAGGCGGCGATCATGGCCGCGATCGAGCCGCACCTGGCGGCGAGCGTCGGCTAGCCGGGGACGACGGCGCCGTCGCTGAGGCGGACCACCCGGTCGGCGGCGGCGACCACCACGGGGTCGTGGCTGGCGATCAGGACGCCGGTCCCGGCGGCGGCGTAGACCTCGCGCAGCGTCGTCAGGACGTGGGCGGAGAGGTCCTCGTCCAGGCGGCCGGTGGGCTCGTCGGCGATGAGGAACGACGGGCGGACGACGAGCGCGCGGGCCAGCGCGGTCCGCTGCTGCTCGCCCAGCGACACCTCGTCGGGCATCCGGTCGGCCAGGTGGCCCAGCCGCAGGGTCTCCAGCGTCTCGACGGCGGCATCCGTGGGGTCGGCCGTCCCGGCCAGCCGGGCGGGCAGCGCCACGTTGTCGGCCAGCGTCAGCTCGTCGAGCAACCCGAACCGCTGGG
The DNA here is from genome assembly GCA_004570425.1 of Bacillus sp. AZ43. GTDB lineage: Bacteria > Actinomycetota > Actinomycetes > Mycobacteriales > Geodermatophilaceae > Blastococcus_B. The sequence goes on along the minus strand of SPQJ01000037.1, from coordinate 2,724 downwards.
GGACGACGGCGACCGCCGACCACTCCTGCCCCGGCACCGCCACCGTCCCGGCGTCCGGCGACTCCCACCCGAGCAGGCAGTTGAGCAGCGTCGTCTTGCCCGAGCCGGAGCGCCCGAGCAGCGCGACCACCTCGCCGGGCCGCACCTCGATCGAGACCCCGCGCAGGGCGTGCACCCGCTCGCGGCCCCGCCGGTAGGTCTTGTGCACCTCGTGGGCGGCCAGGGTCATGACGGCTCCCGCAGCACGACGCCGTCGTCGGTCACGTCGATGAGCACCCGGCGGGCGGTGAACCGGGCCAGTGCCTCCTCGGGCAGCTGCACCCGGCCGTCGCCGTCGATGACCGCGAGCCGCCGTCCGCCGACCTCCTCGTGGGCCACGGTGCCCGAGCGCAGGTGGATGACCTGGTCGGCGGCGCCCGCGGCGAGCGGGTCGTGCGTGGCCATGACGACGGTCGTGCCGGTGCGGGTCAGCTCGGAGACCGCGGCCAGCAGATCGGCCGTCGTCCGGCTGTCCAGCTCGCTGGTCGGCTCGTCGGCGACCACCAGCGCCGGCCGCCCCACGACCGCCTGGGCGAAGGCCAGCCGCTGCTGCTCGCCGCCGGAGAGCTGCCCGGGCAGGTGCTCGGCGCGGTCGGCGATGCCGAGCAGGTCCAGCAGCTCCCCGGTCTCCCGCGCCACCTCCGTCCTCCCGACGCCGCGGAGCTTCCCGGCCACCGCCAGGTGCTCGCGGGCGGTGAGGTGGGGGAGCAGGTTCTGTGGCGGCCGCGGGAAGACGTAGCCGATGTGCCGCCGGCGCAGGGCCCGCAGCTTGCGGGCGGGCATCCCGGTCAGCGGGCTGCCGGCGACCTCGGCCCGGCCGGCGGTGGGCCGGTCCTGGGCGGCGAGGATCCTCAGCAGCGAGCTCTTCCCCGACCCCGAGGGGCCGGTGATGGCGGTCAGCCGCCCGGCCGGGACGACGGCGTCCACGCCCTTGAGCGCGTGCACCTCACCGCTGGGCGACCAGTAGATGCGGACCAGTCCCTCGCAGACGGCCGCGGGCACGTCATGCCGCATCGCGCATCACCTGCCCTCCCGTCGCCCGTCGGGCCGCGCGTCCCACCAGCAGCGCGCTGCCGACCGTCACCAGGACGACGCCGCCGAGCACCGTGGCGATGCTCCCCCACGGCACGGCGAACAGGGTGTCGGGCCGCAGCGTGGGCACCGGGTCCAGCAGGCGCAGGACCAGCACCGACACCGGCAGCGCGACCGCGACGGCCACGACCGCGGCCAGCCCGGCGAGCAGCCCGATCTCCAGGCCCGCGGCCGCGTCGGACGACCGGCGGCTCATGCCCATGCGGGTGAGCAGCAGCGCGGCCACGGTGCGCCGGCGCTGCTGGGCCATCGCGTGCATGGCGAGCCCGACCAGCCCGAGAGCGCCCGCGGCCAGCGCCACCGCCCGCAGGTAGTCCAGGGACCAGCGCTGCGCCGAGAGCTCGGGCCGGTCGGCGAACTCGGCCGCGCTCCGGACGTCGGCCTCGGGATCGATCTCGTCGAGCGCGATGCCGGCCGCCGGCAGGCTCTCCAGCACCCCGCGCACGTCGCCGCGGGCCCACAGCTGGCGGGTGGTCACCAGCGACGGGTCGCGGCCGGCGTCCTCGAGCGCGGCGGCGTAGCGGTTCTCGTCGGCGACGATCAGCGGCCGCCGTTCGCCCTGCCCGGGGAAGGCGTCGGCCCGCCCGACCACCTCGACCGGCAGGTCGAAGTAGCCGAAGTCGACGGTCAGCTCGCCGTCGGTGCCCTCCAGGACCCCGCCGGGCAGCTCGCCGGCGACGACCACCGGCACCCGGTCGCCGTCGTAGCCGGACAGGGCGCCCATCAGCTCGGCGAGCGGGCGGTCGGCGAGGGCCTCGTTCCAGCGGACGACCCCGGGCACCTGCTCCGGCCGCACGACGAGCACGTTCGCGGTGGTCTCGCCGGGCAGCACGGTCACGCTCGTCTCCGTGCCGACGACCATCGAGTCCGGCGGCAGCGGGCCGTCGACCACCCGGGCGCGGGGGAGGTCGACGACGACGTCGCTGCCGGTGGCCACCGACGCCTTGGCGTCGATCGTCCGGTCGGTGGAGCTGGCGAGCGCGCCGGCGTAGACGACCAGGCTCAGGGACAGCGCCGTCGTCACGACGACCAGCCGGGCGGTGCCCGAGCCGGCCAGCACCCGCCGGACGGCGAGGTGGCCACCCGGGGGCAGCCGGCGCAGCCGGGCGTCGGCCCGCCGGCCGAGGCGCGGGAGCAGGGCCCCGAGCGCGCCGGCGACGACGACGGTGACCAGCAGCGGGACGGCGAGGGTGAGGACGTCCACCCGGCCGCCGGTCTCGCCGCGGTCGCCGGTGACCAGCGGGACGAGGGTCACCGCGGTGATGGCGGTGACGACGGCGAGCCACGGCACCCGGCCCAGCGCGTGTGCGGCCTGGCCGCGGCCGACCTGGTCGAGCCGCGTGACGAGGACGGCCGTGACCGCGGCGACGACGGCGAGCGCGGCCACCAGGCCGAGCCCCAGCCCGACCAGCGCGCCGCGGGCGGCGCCGGCGGGCAGCTCGGGGGAGGGGCCCAGTGCGCGGACGAGGACCCCGACCCCGACCTGACGCTGGTCATCGTCCACTTCGGCGGCAAGCGCAACGAGGCCCTGGTCAAGGCCTTCACCGCCGCGGGGGCGGCGCTCGACGAGTGCCCCAAGCTCAAGTCGCCCGG